>NZ_MKKC01000130.1 GCF_001942255.1 Nocardiopsis sp. CNR-923 | reverse complement strand
CTAGGTAGAGAAAACCCTCCCACGTGGGAATATAGGTGACGTCTCCCACGAGCTTGCGTCCCGGCTCCGCAGCGGTGAAGTCCCGCTCCACCAGGTCGGGGATGCGGTGGTGAGGACCGGCCTCGGTGGTTGTCGGCCTCCAGGGGCGCGGTTGGCAGGTCTGGAGCCCCAGGGCCCGCATGAGGCGGCGCACCAGCTCCGGAGCGGCCCGCTCACCGGATCGCTTCAAGACGGCGTGAACGCGCCGGTATCCGTACGTTTCGTGGTTGGCGTCGAAAACGGCGGCGATCACCGATCTCAGTCGGTCGCGCCGTTTCTCTGTCGCTGATACCGGACGGTTTCGCCACTCGTAGTACCCGGACCGGGACACTCCTAGCCAGACGCACATGTCCACGATCGCATGGTTGTCCTTCTCCGCGTTGATCAGTTCGTACCTGGACGTCACTGATTCTCGGCCGCGAAGAAGGCAGTCGCTTTTTTAGGAAAGCGACCTGCTCACGGAGCTTCCGGTTCTCGCGTTCCAGTTCTCGCTCGCGCTCGGACTTCTCGGTGTCCTGCTGGGTGGGAAGTTGCCCGTGTTCGCGCTTATATGCCGCGATCCAGTTTCCGAGAGTGGTGTCATGGATACCGAGTTCCCGTGCGACATGTACGACCGGGCGCGGCCCATCGAGCACCATGCGGACCGCTTCGTTCTTGAACTCCTGGGAGTACGGTTTCTTGCGAGCCAACTACCCTTCCCTTCCGAACGTCCCCAATAGTAGTTGGGGACGCTGTCCGGAAGCTTCGAGGCACCCCACAGGGATTGCACTGGTGCGCGGGTCTGAGTTCGGCGGTGGGAGCCTCATGAGTCAGAGGCCCTCGCTTGAGCCTCTATCTCGGACCGTCTCGCTTCCGCTATCGAGCCGGGGAAAGCCTCGAGCAGCCGAAGAGCCTCACGGCGATGTTCCCGCGCTTCGTCCAGGAGTTCCTGCTGGGTCAGCGCCACGGCGAGATGGGCCAGGGAGAGCGCCAGCGAGCATCGGTCACCCCTGCCGCGAAACGCCGCAGACGCCTGTTGGTGGAACGCGACGGCGTCCTCGACGCGCCCCAGCAGCAGGCACACCTGTCCGGTCGCATCCCACGCCGCTGCCTGAAGATCGGGGCGGCCGACGCGTTGGAACAGGATGGCGGCCTGCTGAAGGTGCCCCAATGCGTCGATGCCCTTCTCCTGCGCCAGGGTGATGCGGCCCAACTCCAGGAGGGCGAGGGACTCGAACAGCGTGCCATCGGCCTCGCCCGCGATGGCCAACGCCCGCTCGGCCGTTTGCTCAGCCAGCGTGAACCGTCCCGCCTGCCGGTGAACGGCCGCCAGAAGGGTCAGCGCCTCGGCCTGCTCCAAGGGCTCTCGCGCCTCAGCCAGTACGGCGGCCGACTGTCCCAGCAACGCCTCCGCCCTGGTGAGATCCTCGTGTTCGAGGAACGCCCATCCGAGGTTGCGGGTGAAGGCCCCGACGTAGACGGGATCGTCGAGTTCGCGTGCCCGCTCCAAGGCCTGCTCGAAGCAGACCTCGCGTCCTCGACACGGTGCGCGAACATGTGGGCCACACCCAGGCCGTTGGCCGCTCGGGCGTGCCCGAACGTGTCCCCGAGCTCCTGGAAGATCCTCATCGCTGCGCTGAAGCATTCTTCCGCCTCGGCCAGCCGGAACAGGTGCCGGTAGGCGATGCCGAGATTGTCGAGGGTGATCGCCTCTCCGTACCGGTCGCCCGCTCGGCGGGCGGACTCCAACGCCAAGCGCTGGGCGGGCAGCCAGGTGTCGGCTGGTTCCCGGTCGGCGATGACCATCGTCAGGGCCGCGGGGATCTGCCACGCGATCCGGTCCATCCCGTTGGTGTTGGCGATGCGGACCGCGGCGGTGAGGTTGTCGCGCTCGGTCTCATACCAAGCGATCGCCGCCTTCGCGTCGTTGAAGGCCTTCGGCTCGACGCCCTCATCCAACGGCTCCAGGGCCAAGGGCATGGCGTAGGTGCACGATCCCGCTCGGGCGGCAGCCGCGGCCGAGCGGAGGTACCAGCCAAGGACGCGTTCGAGCGCCACGCGCCTGTCATCTGCCGATTCCTCGCGCTGGGCCTGGTCGACGGCGTAGGCGCGCAGCAGGTCATGGAACTGGTAGCGGTCGTGGCCGCACTCTTCCAGTAGGTGAGCGCCGGCCAGGGTGTCGAGGTGACGTCGGGCGCGGGCCGGGGTGGTGGCGGACAGCGCGGCGGCGGCCTCCACTCCGAAGTCGGGTCCGGGGTGCAGCCCGAGCAGGCGGAACATCCGAGCTGCTGGTGGTGCGAGCGCACGATAGGACCAGGCGAAAACCGTGCGCACCGCGTCTGCCTCGTCAGCGTCCCCTTCCCCACCCACGGACAGCGCGTCCCACAATCCGGACTCGTCACGCAACTCTGTGATCAGGTCGCGTAGCGGCATGCGCGGCCGTGCCGCTGCCCGTTCGGCGACGATCCGCAGGGCCAGCGGCAAGTGGGCGCACAGGCGCGCCAGTTCGACCAACTCCGCGTCATCGTCGTCGGTGCGGAACTCCGCGATGATGGTGCGCAGCAACCGCACGGACTCGGCCTGCGACAACGTCTCCACACGCACGCGATGTGCCCCCTCCCGCACTACCAAACCCGACAATCGTGTACGGCTCGTGATCGCCACCAGGCAGTCGGCGGAGCGGGAAGGAGCGGCCGGATCTCCCCAGCGGCGGTGGCGTTGTCCAGGACGATGAGTACGTGCCGTCCAGCCGTCATGGAACGGAACAGCTCCGCGCGCGGCTCCTCACCAGCGGGGATGCGGTCCACCGGCACGTCCAACGCGCGCAGGAACCGACCGAGGACATCCGTGACGGGCACTGGCGGGCCCGGATCGTATCCGTGCAGGTTGACATACAACTGACCGTCGGGGAAGTGGTCCTTGATCCGGTGTGCCCAGTGGATGGCGAGCGATGTCTTGCCCACCCCAGCGGTGCCGACGACAACGGCGATACGTAATGCTCCGGAATCCTGACGGGCGCTGAGGGGAGCCTCCAGCAGTGCGTCCAAGTACCGCAGTTCATCCGTTCGGTTGACGAAGCCGCGCACATCGCCGGGAAGTTGGGCTGGGCGAGGCGCCGAGGTGAGTGCCGCGGTGTGAAAATGCACGTCACCGCCGATATCGCGAGCCTGCACCACGCTGCCTGCTGAGCCCGAGACAGCGTTGTGGGTTCTCGAATGAGGCTCGGACACCGGCTCACAGCCATGACCGCTCGGCCTCTCCGCCACGTTCCCTCCCGTTGCCTACGTGACACCGCCAACCAAAGGTACCCCTGAACCGACACACCGAATCGGACAATCCACAAAGAGGCTTCTCATGTGCCTCATTCCCCCCAACTATGCTCGAGGGATGCAAAATTTCTTCCCCGATGGCACTCCACCTGCTAGCTTGGCCGGAGATCGACAGACTGGTTCACTTGCTCGGTTGCACCGTGTTGAGAGGTGAGAAACGGCCATGAAAATTGCGTTCGTCGGTGGCTCTACCGGGCAGGGCGGTTCACCGCGGCTCTATCAGGATGAGGAAAGCGGCGACTTCATCGTGCAGGGTTATGTGGTCAGCGACCCGGACGATCTGAAGCAGATGGAGATACCCAGTGGGGAAACGGTCGTCCGTGTACCGTCCTCCCTCTTCAGCTACCTTCCGAAGGATGGTGTGAATGGAGTCTCTTGACGCGGAAGGCTGGGCCCGATTTTTCCATGCGTGTAACGAATCCGCTTATCATCTGGAGATGCGTGATCACTACGCGGTGGCGGAAGAACAGCCCGACATCGAGAAGTGGCGGGCTGGCGAGTGGGGGCCTGAGCAGGATGCCGCGAGTAAGGCCGGTTGGCTTGAACTTATGCGGGCCACCTCCGCGCGTGGAGTTCGGCTTCGCCGGGTACGCATCGTCTCCGAACCGGTCACCGAGTACATTCGCTTCGAACACGAGGGTACGCCGCAGAACATCGCGGCTGGGGAAGACGTGCGATGGCTGCCGCGCACCCAGGCCTCAGGCCTCGCGTTGCCTGGCAACGATTGCTGGGTCTTCGACGGCACGACCGTGTTATTCAACCACTTCACCGGGGACGGCGGTTGGGTCGGCAATGAAGTGAGTACCGATCACGAGGTGGCTCAGGTGTGCGTCAGGGCGTTCGAATCGGCCTGGAAGCTGGGAATTCCGCACAGCGAATACACTTTGACCTGATGAGGCGGGTTGAGTGTCGCCGCTTCATGTGAGGAGGAGAGACAGGGAGATGTCGACTCCTCTGCGTATTGGTGTGATCTCGTCCGGGCCTGACGAGTTCTCCACGATTCACGCGGCATGCATAGACGCCGGTCACCTTCCGGTCACCTATTTCTACGGTCGATCCCTCCGTTCTGGTGGCTCGAACCTCGACGACGCCGGTGAGACGGCCGCGTCAATCCTCGCTACCGTCCCTCAAGGATGGATCTCCTGCTCCCCGGGAGTGTCGACGGTCTCGCTCTCATGTTGGAGGCTTACCGGGTCGACCTACTGATCGTCTTCGGTTTCGCCTGGAAGCTTCCGTGTTCTGTGCTGGAGATTCCGCGACTCGGTGTGATCAACGTCCATGTCTCGATGCTGCCGAAATACCGTGGACCGGCGCCGCTGCTCTGGGCGATTCGCAACGGTGATCCAACTGGCGGCATCACCGTGCACAGGATGGACGAGGATTTCGACACCGGGAACATTCTCGCCCAGCAGGACGGAATCCCTCTGGAGGACGACATCAGTTGGGCGAGCTACTGCACCGTGGCCATGCCCGTTGTGTACGACTTGATCCGCGCATCGCTGGACCGAGTCATAGCTGGCCACCCCGGTGAATCCCAAGACGGCTCTGTGGCAAGCTATGCGGGATTCATGGAGGATGAGTTCTCCGTCATCCGTTGGTCCGACGACGCCCGCACGATCCACAACCAGGTCAGGACACATCGCTTCATGCGCTCGCCCAGTCATCCGATCGCTGAGGTCGGAGGTACCTGGCTGCATGTGATGCGTACCAGCCTCGAACCGGTTGAAGGACTCCGTGTCACATGCGGTGACGGGAATCCGCTGTGGATCACAGAGTCCGAAACCGGAAGGCTGCCATAAGCGAAGTGATGCTTCGGAGTGAGCATCGTCAAGCGTGGTCGAGAGTCACTTCTTGGCAACCATCATGACAACAGCACATCCGCCCCGAGCGGGTCTGAGTCGTACTCGCTTACGTCACGGGTCTGAAGGACCAGTGACGATACCGGTTCGACAGCATTCAACAGCGGCCCCGTCACCCCGATCACAGGAGGAGCGTGCTTGTCCGTGCGAGGACTGTGCGCGGTGACAGCCCGCTACTCCGTCGGAAAGTCACCTGCCTCCTTCTGCCCGAGAGACTCTGCGATGGCCGCGAACTCAGCCAGAGCGGATTGCAGGTCCTCAACGATCTCCGCCGCGATGACCTCCGGCGGGGCCAGTGAGTCAGCGTCGTCGAGACCGGGGTCGCGCATCCAGGTGATGTCGAGGTTCACCTTGTCCCGGGCCAGGAGTTCGTCCAGGGTGAACGGTTTGAACCGCTCGGTCTCAACCCGGTTGGCGCGGTCCTCTCCTGGTTTGTAGCACTTGACGAAGTCGTCCAGGTGAGCCCGGGTCAGCGGGCTCTGCTTGAGGGTGAAGCGCTGCCCGGTGCGGAAGTCGTAGACCCACAGCTTCTCGGTCCACGGCTGGTTCGGCCTGGCGGGCTTCTTGTCGAAGAAGAGCACGTTGGCCTTCACCCCACCGGCGTAGAAGATGCCGGTGGGCAGGCGGAGCATCGTGTGCAGGTCGAACTGCTGGAGCAGCCTCCTGCGGATGGTCTCCCCTGCTCCGCCCTCGAAGAGGACGTTGTCGGGCACGACCACGGCGGCCCGGCCGTGGATCTCCAGCAACGAGGCGATGTGCTGGAGGAAGCTGAGCTGCTTGTTGGTGGTGGTGACCCAGAAGTCCTGGCGGTTGTAGGAGATCTCCTCCCGGTTCGCCTTCCCGTCGTCCCCGAACACGGTGATGGAGGATTTGCGTCCGAACGGTGGGTTCGCCAGGACCAGTGAGGCGCGTTTGGAGGGGGGCTGGGCCAGGGAGTCTCCCACGGTGATGAGCTGCGGTCCGCTGTGCTTGCCGATCCCGTGTAGGAGCAGGTTCATCGCGGCCAGTCGCGCGGTCCCGTCGACGAGCTCGTTGCCCCAGATCCCACCTCGTTGGATGTGGGTGCGCTGCTCGGGGGTGAGGGGGGTGGTCTCGGCCTGCTTCTGGATGTAGGCGTGGGCGGCGAGCAGGAATCCGCCGGTGCCGACTGAGGGGTCGGTGATGGTGTCGTCCGCGGTCGGCCGGACGCAGTCCACCATGGCGTCGATGAGTGGTCGGGGTGTGAAGTACTGGCCCGCGCCGGTCTTGGTGTCCTCGGCCCCGGCTTCGAGGAGGGCCTCGTAGGCATCGCCGTTGACGTCGACGCCTTGGAGTGACCAGTTCTCCTTGTCGATGTAGTCCTGGATCAGGCGCTTGAGTTTGGCGGGGTCTTGGATCTTGTTCTGGGCCTTGCGGAAGATCAGGCCGAGGGTGCCGGGCTGGTTGCCGAGCTCTTCGAGCAGGTGCCGGTAGGCGATCTCCAGGTCGTCGCCGTCGTTGCTGACCAGCTCCTGCCAGCCCCGGGTCTTCCATACAGGCCCGTCGGGGAGGATGCGCTCCGGGTTGAGACGGCGGTTCTCCCGCTCGTGAGCCATCTTGAGGAAGAGCAGGAAGGTGAGCTGTTCGACGTAGTCGATGGTGGAGACGCCGTCGTCGCGCATCACGTTGCGGAAGTTGATCAGCTTGCGGACGAGCCGCTGTGTCTCGGCGGCGCGGGCGGAGTCGGTCACTGCTCAGAACTCCAGGGCGGTCTGTTCACCGGTGTGTACCGGCTGAGGGTCGTCAGGGAAGTGCATGGGAGTCGCGGGGCTCACACGGGCAAGAGTTTCGGTGATGTCGGCCTGACGCCCACGCTTGGGCTTCGGTGCGGAGGAGCCCTCAGCCCGAATCCGCGCCAGGAGAAGGGAGGCAGGTTCGTCAGAGGAATCTTGGGGGACGAGCTTGCCAGTGAAAGCAGCGGTTAGCAGTGCCTTCCGGAGTTGGTTAGCGTGCTTACGCGCAACCGCCAAGGAATCCCTGAGTCGAGATGCCCCACTTGAGACTTCATAGGCATGCCTGACGATCTCCTGCTGATCATCAAGCGATGGAACTGGAATTTTGATCTTCTTCAAAAGATCCTGGTTGACCTTGTAGATGCCTGCAGTAGTCCTCGCCAAAGCTTCGATCTGCTTGCGCACAGGATGACTGTTCCAAACCAGACTGAAGTAGCGTGATTCAATCAGATTAGAATCCACCCGAATCCGCATCATAGTATCAGGGAATGCCACCAAGCGTACACCATCTTGAACTAGAGCTCCGCGCCCAACCAGAGACAAAGTACCATTCCCGCGGCTCAGCAAGAAATCCCCCGATCGAATCAAGAAAGGTTTCGCCTCTTCCTCGCTCCAATCTCCATCCTTGCTTACCGCCGCATCAACCACACCCCCTCTGATCGCATTCAGTCTGAGTACAGGAAAACCGCCTTCCTTGGTTCTCACTGAGCGCCCATTAATGATCTTCTCAGACAATACTTCAGTCAGATCGATAAACTGAACAGCAGTCCTTCTCAAATCATCCTGCAAGGATGCCTGCTGCATCCTTTCACATCTCCTAGAAGCTGCAATCAGGGAGAAATTGGATTTCTCGAGGCAAGAGAGTTGCACTTCCAGGGCAGTAACGATCCGATTCTGCTCATCCGACGGAGGGAGGGCAAACCTGACCCCCCTCAGATTCTGCTGCGGAATATGCTTGATTGTGCTACCCGTAGCATACGGAAGCAATTTCCCAGTTATGCTGAGGTACTCAAATAGGTAGAGAAGAAACTTGGCTTCAACACCTTGAGATGGGCGTACTCGATGAAGGGCCTTCTGGAAGGCCATGTAAGAATTTCCACCGGGCCATATCGCACAGCGGCCGACCTCGCCCCCCTCACAGACGAGTAGATCACCTTCGCGCAGACGAAAAAAATCCTGCCTGTCAGGCGGTATCTCCATGGAGAGCACGTCATCGAGGTCAATGCGACCCCACTGAACGTTCACGTTGCGAAGATAGGGGACCTTGTGCTCTCCGGTATTTTTCGCGCGGTCAAGCATCTTCCCCAGGGTTGTCTCAGCGACTTCGCCTACTGTCGTCCAGACCCATCCTTCGGGCAGCTCCCCTGTCACGCGCCCAACTCCCGTCCCAGCTCATCCAACAAGGCCTCCGCTCGATCCTGGCCGAAGGTCACGACGAATCCTTCCACGCCTCCACGATCGAGGAAGGGGGGTTCATCCAAGTGCTCGGACTCGAACACGATGCTCGTGGAGATCACGTCGACGATCCTGCGCAGCCACCAGCCCTGTTCTTCGGTGAACCCGGCCCCTGCCTGTTCCTGGCGGGCGATCCAGGCCGCGAAGCGCTCCTCGACCAGGCTGCGGTACGGCTTGACCTCCTCGTCGAGCCCCAGCTCGAATCGGAGGATACCGACCAGGTCGACCACACCGCGCGTGGTTCCGGGCAGGCTGGCAGCCTTGCCCATCTGCACGTAGGCGTTGTACAGCCCCTCCGGGGTCCAGTTGTACTGGGGCCGGGCGATCGTCGCGGCCAGGGACTTGAGGTTGCGATACACCTCACGCGGCTCCCCGCCCTCACGGAAGGCCAACTCTAAGGGGGCGATCTTGGCCTGGTTGGCCTCCATCCACTCCCGGAACGAGCCCACTCGACGCGTGGCCAGCTCTTCGGAGGAGATCCCAGTGGCCTCGATCACACGGTCACGACTACCCTCGTCGTAGACGATGTCGTGGGCCCGGCGGATGTCCATGAGCAGGTTGCGCAGCTCCGGGTTGGCCGCCAGCGGCTTCCACGCCGCCACCAACTGCTGGCGCGGACCGTCATCCCCGTGCAGCCGCCGCGCCTTCTCCTGCTCGTCGACGTCCACGGCCCGCACCAGCCCGCCCACGATCTCCTGGAGCGGCTGGCCCGCCAACTGCTCGATCTGGGCCCGCTCGGCGTCCCCGATCTGCATGTTGAGCCGGGACAAGCGCCCGGCCAGGGTGGCGGTCTCGTCCTCGGTAAGGGACATGGCGGCGGTCTTGTCCATCAGCCGCTTGAGGCTGATCTGCTTCTCGCTCGCTCGCACCAACGGCTTGGCGTCAACGCGCGGAGAGTCGGTGACCCCGACCGCGTCCACGATCACGAACCGGGTCTTGGCCACGGCGTCGGGGGTGACGGCCTGGAACTCGGTGGCATCGACCGTACGCGCGCCGCGGCCCTTCATCTGCTCGAAGTAGGCCCAGCTCTTGACGTCGCGCATGAAGAACACGCACTCCAGCGGGCGCACGTCCGTGCCAGTCGCGATCATGTCGACGGTGACGGCGATGCGCAGTTCAGGGCTGTTGCGGAAGGCCTGGATGAGCTGGTCGGGGTTCTTGGCGGCGTGGGTGATCTTGACGCAGAAGTCGTCGCCGCGCCCGAACACCTGGCGAGCGATGCGCACGATGTCCTCGGCGTGGTTGTCGTCGCGCGCGAAGATGAGCGTCTTGGGCACCTCGGTGCGCGGCTGGCCCTGCGCCTCGTCACCTCCGGGCGGGAACACCTGCGTGAAGAGGTTGTCCCGGAAAGAGGTCAGGACGGTGCGGATCTGGTCCTCGGCGATCACCGACTTGCCCAGATCGGTGGACTTGTAGTCGTAGTCGTCCTCCAGCTCCTGGTAGCGCTGGCGGCGAGTCTTACGGTCCTTGACCGGCACCACCGTCTCGGCCGGGATGGAGCCGCCTTGTTCACCCAGCTCGGTACGGATACGGAACACGTCGAAGTCGACGTTGACGCCGTCGGCGACGGCCTGTTCGTAGGTGTATTCGCTGACCAGGTTCTGGTGGAAGAACCCGAACGTCTGGGCGACCGGGGTCGCGGTCAGGCCGATCAGGTGCGCGTCGAAGTACTCCAACACGGCGCGCCACTGGCCGTAGATCGAGCGGTGGCATTCGTCCACCACGATGAAGTCGAAGGTCTCGGGCGGCAGCTGGGGGTTGTAGGAGACCTCGGCCGGGCCGTCGATGAGGTCGTAGCGGTCCAGGCCCGACTCGTCGCTGTCCGGGTCGGGCACATCGCGTCCGGTCAGGGCTAGCCACAGCCGCTGGATGGTGGAGACGACGACCTTGGAGGAGTCGAACATTTGCGCGCCGGAGAGCCGGTCCACTCCGTACAGCTCGGTGAACTTGCGGCCGTCGTCGGCGGCCGGTAGTTGGAGAACTCGGTCTGTGCCTGTCTGCCGAGGTTGTTGCGGTCCACCAGGAACAGGATCCGCCTGGCGCGGGCATGCTTGATGAGCCGGTAGCTCTCGGCCACGACCGTGTAGGTCTTGCCCGCTCCGGTGGCCATCTGGATCAGGGCGCGCGGGTCGTCCTTGGCCAGCGAGGTCTCCAAGCCCTTGATCGCGCGCTCCTGGGCTGGTCGCAGAGGACGATTGTCCAGGAAGGTGCGCGGCAGACGACGCAGGCGGGCGCGCAACGTGGGCGCCTGACGATCCTCCTCCGCCTCGCTGATCCACCGAGCCAGGGTGGCGGGCTGGTGGATGGCGAACAGGCGGCGCGAGCGCGCTTCGGGATCCAGGTCGTTGAAGAAGCGTGTCTCGTTGCCGTCGCACACGTACTGGAAGGGCAGGGTGGCCCGCCAGGCCGAGAGCATCTGGCTGTTGGTCAGCCCGCTGGCGTAGCGGGCGGCCTGGGCCTGAGCGGCGGTCAGGTCCGCGCCCTCGCGCTTGGCCTCGATGACACCGACCAGGCGATGATCGACATAGAGCAGGTAGTCGGCCCGTCCGACCGCGGTGGAGACCTCGCGCACCGCCACCCCTTGGGCCGCGGTCAGGTTCGTCATGTTGAAGTCCTGCACCCGCCACCCGGCCTGCTCCAGGAGCTGGTCGATCTCGGCTCGGACCTGGGCCTCGTTCATGGGCGGTCGGGCGGCACGCTGGGCGCGTTCGATGAACTCGTCGCGCTGGGAGGGGCTGGCCTTGGCGAAACCGGGATGCGTGAACCCGGCACGCAGCTGCTCCAGTTCGTCGGCCTGAGCGGTGATGAACTCCTGCAGGGACTCGGAGTCACGGCGGGCCTGGTGGAGTTCGTGCTCAGCCTGCTCGCGGGCCAGTCGTTCGCGCTCCAGCCGGTCGACGTCGCCGTCGTAGAGCTCCCGCGCCCGGGCGAGCCGCTGCTCGTACTCGGCCAACGTGGCGCGCAGCTTCTCCAGCTCGCGCTCGTCAGCGGCGGAGCCGGGCCTGGGACCGGTGGTGCCGGGTTGCGGGGCGAGGAAGACCCGGTGGGTGGCATCTCGGGTGATGGAGCGGTGAAGCCAGTCGGCGAGCCGGAAGCAGTTCTCGACGGCCGACAGAGCGGCGCGGGCGCGGCGGTAGTGCTCGTGGGCGGCGCGGTTGCCGAGGTCGCGCACGGCCTCGAACCAGTTCTTGACCTCAGGCACGAGCACGCCCGAGCGGTGTAGGGCGTTGATGCGGTCGACCTGGCGCTTTCCGTCCACGCGACAGCTGGTCAGGCGCACGAGTAGACGCGTGAGCAGCTCACCGAACAGGCGCGCCTTGTACATGGCGGCGTTGGGGTCGCTGTAGACGTAGGACTCGGCTTGGGCACCCAGGAGGACCAGCTCGTGGTCATGTTCCAGGAGGAAACCGAAGTTGGGGGTGCGCTCGGCGATCTGGACGATACGCGCGTCGTCGTCGGGGGGAAGGGTCGCCACGGGTTCTGCTCCAAACCACGCTCGGGGTGAGCAAAGCCTTTCAGAGTACAGCTTGTCGTACTTGAAAGGAAGAAAGTTTCACTCAGGGGAAGGCACGCGGCGAAGGCGAAGACCCTCCGCCGTGGCGGGCGGGAACGGAGTCCGAGGCTGTCCCCTTTCGCAGTCACACACGGCGACCCTCTCACGACCACTGGTGGCGCAGAGTCTCTGAAGGGTGGAAAGGGATCAGGTCGGGAACTCGCCGTACCAGGTGCGCTCGACGATGTGCTTGGGCAGGTAGTCGGACTCGACCTCCAGTCGGAAGTTGGGTTCGTGGAAGCTCCTGTCATAGGCCATGCAGGCCAGGGCGAGGAGACCAAAGGGCACCGTGCCGTCAAGGCTCCGGGCCCGTTCCTCGTCGCTGGTGTGGTAGTCGCGGAACAATCGAAGCCTGTTGGCCAGGGAGTCGTTGAACCTTGCGGAATCCCTCTGGGCGAACTTCAGGAACGCCTCCCTCTGCGGAAAGACGAGCTTGTTCAGGTTCTCCGCACTGCCGAACTCCGCGCGTTCGGGGGTGGCGAGTTCCATCGCGGCGGTGATTTCGTCCACCGGGCCCGGCCGGTTCGTCATGAAGGCCTGGAGAGCCGCCACCCAGTGGTAGATGTACGGGTTGTACCGAACCTGACGCTCTCCGGCTTCACGCAACAGGTTCACGGAGACCTGGCACAGTTCCTGCCAGCGGCCCTGTTCACGGCGGGTCACGGCGAGGAAGAACGCCTGGGTTGAGTTGCTCGCGCTGGTGTGGTAGAGGGGACCGGTGGCGGTCAGGTGCTGGGGCTTGCGGTCGATCACGCACTCCACCTCGGTCCCCTCCGGGGCGGTGGTGAGGGCGAAGAGCGCGTGGGTCACCTGCATCGCCGTCACCCATGCCTCCCACGTCTCCAACTGGGCGGCCTCAGGGTTTCCAGGACCACGCTGATCCTCGCGTCCACGTGGATGGAACTGAGGACCGAATGGGCGGACTTGGCGGTTTCCTCCAACCGGGCGACCTGTCGGGACCTCTCCGCAGCGAAGCGTTCCGCGTGCGCCGGACACACCATATCGAGTGGAGAAGCAAGTCCTTCCCTATTGCGGGATTTTATCGATCCAATTTGTCTAATTTCACCGAATCAAGCGAGGAAATTGGCTCTTCATCTCGATATCGCATAGCTGACCCTCGCCTCATGGCTGCGTCGTCGATCTGGATCAATCCGGAGGTGTCGATGCCAAAACCGCCACCCCGCTCATAGAAAATAACGAGCGGATCAAACATACTCGGAAGGTCTGGAAGAGGCTCCTCGGATTCGCAAAGTGCACTGAAATGAAGGGCCCATATGCAGGTGTCCCGGACAAGGGGAGGCTGTTGAATGATAGCCTCATTTTCGGTAATCATGGACACATTTTCCGGGCTGGCACGTATATTCGGATTTACCAGCTTCGCCGAGTCAAAGAAGGGCCATTTTTTGGATCCGAGGCAGTGCGACCACAAGGCAGAACGCCGCATGTATTCCTTCATCAGGGCAACTCTGGATCGCGTGTGATCGAAGTTTCCGCTCCAGTCAACGCGCGAAAAAACGTTCGGCGAGAATGTGGGTAGAGCTGCTCATTTCAATCCCTTGAATTTCATAACAATATCCACGACGTCGTCAAGATTGGAGAGGTCAGCGGCGATCTCAAAATCTGGTTCTGTTATCCCGTACCGCCTCCAGACTCGGAAGCTGTCCTCTAGGTGCTCGTGTGGGGAAATGTCATGGGCGCCATGTTGCTCAGGGCTGGGGAAGTAGACTCCATCGTCCCACAGTTCGGATCCGTGCGCCCTGTAGGGCACCCCCGCTTCCATGAGACGGCTCTCCACATACTCGTGCACCATGAGTCGACGGAAGGCTTCTGCCTCGGATCGATTCTCGCGAAGGTTGATGTCGCCCGATTCCGCCAGTTCCCAGTATAAGGCTACGTGATCCACTGGAGCGAAACGCCCGTCCCGAACTTCTCCGATCGGTGGTCCGGGGACCTCCACGTGCTCTCGTTGAAACAGATGCTCCCTGATCTGGTTGAGAATACCGAGATCATAGCCGGTGTTTCGATGAACGTCGTGTGTTGACTCTGGTGACTCTGCCACACGCCGATAGATGTCGGCGGCTTCGGTGGACTGGGGAACATCGATGAACCTGTTCCCAAGCTCGTCGATATAGCTTCCTGAGATGTCCCTGTGTCCGACATCGACGAACTCGCCCGATGCCAGGTAGTAGCCGTCTCCGGGGCGTGAATTGAGAACATCTGGGTCCGTCTCGGCGTCTCCATCGCCCCGGTCCTGAGGTTCCCCCTGGATGTCGTCACTGTCGCCGTTGAGGCCGTCATCACCATCATCATCGCCGTCGCCACCTCCACCGCTGCCAAAGGCACCGTCGTCACCGCCTCCGCCCCGGCCGCCGCCTTCGGTGCTAGCTTCGGGATTGGTGTTGGAAGTCTCGGAACCGCCTCCGGACATGGCCATCTCCGGTTGCCGGACCGCGCTGGCCTCCCAGGGCGAGTTCGGGTCCAGGGCACGGAACTCCTCGGCCAGCTCCGGGGACATGGCCTCGGCCAGCGACGGGTCCTCACGGAGCATCTCCGCTAGGTCCTGTCTGGAGTTTGGATCACGAGTTCGGGAGATCGCCTGCGGGCCGGGCCCGGCTTTGATAGAGCAACAGTCATGGCACGAGGCGATCTCAC
>NZ_MKKC01000129.1 GCF_001942255.1 Nocardiopsis sp. CNR-923 | reverse complement strand
GGGGGGTCCAGGGGGGCAAGCGAGGAACGAGGGGAATCCGGGGGGCAAGCGAGGAACGAGGGGAATCCGTCACGCGGCTGACGAGGGAGGAGGTGAGCGGACGTGGAGTGCTACGACTGCATCCGGGTGGGGCGCACCGCCTCCGCCGTCGCGGTGTGTATGAGGTGCGGCGCCGGGGTGTGCGTGGAGCACGCGCACGAGAGCGCGGTGGAGGTGCGCCGCGCCGCGAGCCCGGGGCAGAGCGAGATGCCGGATCCGGCCCGCCACATCACCTGTCCGGTCTGCTTCCACGCCGAGGGGCTCGACCACGGCGGTTGACCGGCGCACGGGCGACTCCGGACCACCGTGGGGGGCGCGACGGCGCGTTGCCCCGTGTCCGGGCCCCGCCCGTGGTCGACCGCCCGCGGATCCGGGCAGCCGTCCGGCGCGCCCGTGCCCCGGCCAGCGGTGGCCGGGGCACGGGTCGTTCCTCAGGACGGGACCGGGCTCACTCCCTCGTGGTGCCCAGGGACATGTAGTCGTACATCGAGTAC
Source organism: Nocardiopsis sp. CNR-923 (assembly GCF_001942255.1). Classification (GTDB taxonomy): domain Bacteria; phylum Actinomycetota; class Actinomycetes; order Streptosporangiales; family Streptosporangiaceae; genus Nocardiopsis. The sequence goes on along the minus strand of NZ_MKKC01000129.1, from coordinate 14,549 downwards.
CCCGCGTGGTAGTACACGTTGGTCAGGTTCGGCGGCCGGTACAGCACCGTCCGCTCGAACACCACCGGCAGGATCGCGGCCTGTTCCATCGCCCGCCGGTCGATCCGGGTGTAGAACTCGGCGCGCACGTCCGGGTCCTCGACCGTGATGGCCTCCGCGAACCACGCGTTGATCTGCGAGTCGTTCAGCTCCGAGATGTTGGCGTTGCCCGCCTCCTGGATCGCGTCGCCGTCCAGGATCTTGCTCATGAACCCGTATCCGCTGGCCCAGTCCGGCGCCCACCCGTAGACGGTCAGCCCCAGGTCGTTGGCGTGCACGAAGTCCGGCGACCCCGCCTGGGTGTTGGTGTAGGTGTCCGAGGGGTACTGCTTGATCTCGGCGTCGATGCCCACGCGGGCCAGGGACTGCTGCAACGCCTCGGCCGTGCTCACGTCCGAGGGGCGGTCGGCGCGTGCTCCGATCGCGGTGGAGAAGCCGTCGGGCTGCCCGCACTCGGCCAGCTTCTCCCGCGCGGCCTCCAGGTCGCCCTTGTCGTCCTCGGACGGGTACAGGTCCATCTCCGGGTCCGATCCGGGCAGCGCGGCGGGCATGATCTGCGTGGCGATGTCGCCGCCGGTGTCCCCGCCCCAGGCGCGTTGCAGGGAGTCGCGGTCGGCCGCGTAGAGCACCGCCTGGCGGCAGGCCGGGTTGTCCAGCGGCTCCACGACGGTGTTGACGTTGACGTAGCGCAGGGTGTTGGTCTGCGGGTTGTCGACGTTGGGGCGTTCGTTCTCATCCGTGATCAGCGTGCCCCTCATCGCGGGCCCGACACCGACGCCCGCCAGGTCCACGTCGAGTTCGCCGTTGACCAGGCGCTGGTCGATCTCGTTCTGGTCGACTCCGACGCGCACCTCGATCCGGTCGGGCAGGGCTCGGCGCGTCGGGTCGGAGGCGGCGTCCCACTCCTCGTTGCGGACCAGGTCGAGGGACACGCCGGGCCGGTACTCCCCGTCGAACCGGTAGGGGCCGGAGGAGACGACGTGGCTCTGGTACTGCTCGCCGCGGTCGGCGTCGGGCGGGACCGGAGCCGTCTGCGGCTGGATGAGCACGTACGGGAACTCCGAGAAGCTCGTGTTGAGGTGGAAGACGAGGGTGTGGTCGTCGGGGGTCTCGATGCCGTCGAAGCCCTCCAGCGGGTCCCCGTCGGTCCCGTAGGGGCCCTCGTAGTCCTCGCTGTCGGCCAGCAGCTCCTGGAAGTACTTGGGACCGTTGGGCAGGGCCCGGGGGCCGAAGTTGCTGCGCGCGATGGCGTACTTGATGTCGCGCGCGGTGATCTCCGAACCGTCCTCGTACCGCAGGCCCCGCTTGATGCGCACGGTCCACTCGGTGGCGTCTCCGTTGGACTCCGGCATCGCCTCGGCCAGGTCGGGCTGGAGCTGGGTGCCCTCCTCCCCCGGCGCCTCGGTGTAGGTGAGCAGTGTGCGCGCGTAGTAGCGGGAGAAGTTCCAGCTGAACGCGTAGTAGGTGTTGCCCGGGTCGGGTGAGTCGAAGTCCGAGGAGATCGCGTAGCGCAGTGTGCCGCCGGCGGCGTCGGAGGGGTTGACGATGCTGGTCTCGCCAGCGTTGAACTCGGCGTCCGACATCTGGCCTCCTCCGCTGTCCGCGCCGCCGCACGCGGCGAGCAGCAGGGCCGCGGCCGTCGTGACGGCCGCGGGCGCGCTCGCCCACCGGCGCCGCCTCCGTCGCGGCTCCGCGGGCCTCGGGTGGTGCGTGGTCACCTTGCCTCCTGGTCGGTTGCCTGTCGGGCCGCTGGGAGCACGGCCCGGGGGTCGGGTGGGGGGAGGGACGGAAGCCGTCAGTCGGAGGAACGGGGATCGAAGGCGTCGCGCAGCCCGTCGCCGAAGAGGTTGAAGGCCAGGACGGTGACGAAGATGGCGAGGCCGGGCACGATCACGAAGTGCGGCGAGGTGGTGTAGAAGCGCAGCGCGTTGTCGAGCATGCCGCCCCAGGTGGGGGTGGGCGGGTTGATGCCGACGCCGAGGAAGCTCAGGGCTGCCTCGAAGAGGATGTTGGTGGGGATGAGCAGCGTGGAGTAGACCAGGATGGGGGTGACGAGGTTGGGCAGGATCTCGCGGAAGACGATGTGCGCGCTGCCCGCTCCCAGGCTCCGGGAGGCCTCGACGAACTCGCGTTCCTTGAGGGTGAGGGTCTGGCCGCGGACGATGCGGCCGATGTAGGGCCAGTTGAAGAACCCGATGATGAAGATCAGCACGCCCACCCGCAGGCCGTTGCCGGTCAGTCCGAACGCGCCGTCGGGGATGACGCCGACCAGGGCGATGGCGAACAGCAGCAGGGGAAAGGCCAGGAAGATGTCCATGGCCCGGCTGACGACGGTGTCGACCCACCCGCCGAAGTACCCGGCGGTGATGCCGAGGACCGTGCCGATGAGCACGCACAGAACGGTCGCGACCGTGGCGACCAGGAGCGAGGTGCGCGCGCCGTAGACGATGCGGCTGAACAGGTCGCGGCCGTTGACGGGCTCGACGCCGAGCAGGTGGTCGAGGCCGATCCCGCCCCAGGGGTCGAGGCCGAGTTCCGGGCGCTCGGGGTCCAGCAGGACGCCCCCGGTGAGCGGGTCGACCAGGCGCTGGTCGAACTGGTTGGGCGGGTAGCCCCACCAGGCCGTGAGCAGGGGCGCGAAGATCGCGACGAGGATGAGCAGGAGAACGGTGACGCCCCCGGCCACGCCGACCTTGTCGTGGCGGAACCGGTGCCAGGCGATCTGGCGCAGGGATCTGCTCGCGGTGTCGGTCCCCCGGGTGACGATCTCCTCGGGGTCGGCGTGCTGGGACGACTCGGGCGCGTCCAGGGGCGCGGCCATGCCCACCTTGCTCTCTGTGCGTGTTCGTTCGACTACGCACAGACTGCCCGAGGGGTGCGGACGTTCCAGCGTCCGCGCCGTCGGGGGTGTCACGGCGGGTGGGTGCGGGCGGGGTCGCGGCGACCTGACCGCCACCTTTACACCGTAGATTCCTCAGTGCGGCATCCGTCGGCCAGCCGCGGTTCCTCCCCGTCCCGTCCCCGGAGCGCGACACGCACCTCGACGGGGTCGGCGGGAAGGCCTGCGACGGCGACGAAGCCGCTGCGCCCCCCGGTGGGCGCGGACCGCGCCGTGCACGCGCCGGCCCCTCCTCACATGCCTCGTCGAGGGCCCCGGCCGACTCCGGCAGCGCTGTCTCGGATCCTCGGCAGTCCCCGTCCCAGCACACCCGCACCGCGGCGGTCCGTACGGCCACGGCGTCGGACGGCGCGACGTCCAGGGTCACACCCACCGGGACACCGATCGCCGAACAGGAACTCCCCCGCCGAGCGCCGACGCGCAGCCGGCGACCGCCCCGGCCGTGAACAGGGCTGCGACCCACCGGACCGCGACGCCCATCCTCACTCTCGCCCGCGTCCCTCCCCGTCGACCTGGCCGGCCGCTGCCGCGCTGGTGGCGCGGCGGCGGTGCGTCCCCGGCTGGCGTCGCCTCCGAGCGCGCGTCAACCACGACCGCGCAGCGCCCGGTACCGCGCCACCAGCGAGGCGGTGGAGGCGTCCAGACCGGAAACGTCGGCGTCCCCGATGAGCGCGGGCTCGACCCGCTTGGCCAAAACCTTGCCCAGCTCCACGCCCCACTGGTCGAAGGAGTTGATGTTCCACACCGCGCCCTGCACGAACACCTTGTGCTCGTAGAGGGCGACCAGCTGCCCCAACACCGACGGGCTCAACCGGTCGGCCAGGATCGTGGTGGTGGGGCGGTTACCCGCGAAGGTGCGGTGGGGAACCAGTTCGGCCGGCACCCCCTCCGCGGCGACCTCCTGCGCGGTCCTTCCGAAGGCGAGCGCCTGCCCCTGGGCGAACAGGTTGGCCATGAGCAGGTCGTGCTGGGGGACCAGGGCCTCGGGCAGGTCCGGGGCCGGGTCGGCGAAGCCGATCAGGTCGGCGGGCACGAACCGGGTGCCTGGTGCAGGAGCTGGAAGTAGGCGTGCTGGCCGTTGGTGCCGGGCGTGCCCCACACGACCGGGCCGGTCTGCCAGGCGACGGGCCGGCCGTCGCGCTGCACCGACTTGCCGTTGGACTCCATGTCCAGCTGTTGCAGGTAGGCGGTGAACCTGGACATGTGGTGGCTGTAGGGCAGCACCGCGTGGCTGTGGGCGTCGAAGAAGGCGCCGTACCAGACCCCCAGCAGGCCGAGCAGAAAGGGCAGGTTGCGCGCGGGCGGCGCGGTGGCGAAGTGTTCGTCCATGAGGTGGAACCCGGCGAGCATCTCACGGAACCGTTCCGGTCCCACGGCCACCATCAGGGACAGGCCGATCGCCGAGTCGTAGGAGTAGCGACCGCCGACCCAGTCCCAGAATCCGAACATGTTCTCGGGGTCGATGCCGAACGCGGACACGGCCTCGGCGTTGGTGGAGACCGCGACGAAGTGCTTGGCGACGGCCCCGCTGTCGGCGCCCACACCGAGGCCGTTCGCCAGCCACGCGCGCGCGGCGGTGGCGTTGGTGATGGTCTCGACGGTGGTGAACGTCTTGGAGGCCACGATGAACAGTGTGCGGGCGGGGTCGGCGTCGACGAGCGCCTCGTGCAGGTCGGCGCCGTCCACGTTGGAGACGAACCGGAACTCCAGGCCGCGGTCGGTGTAGGGGCGCAGCGCCTCGTAGGCCATCGCCGGTCCCAGGTCGGAGCCGCCGATACCGATGTTGACGACGCGCCTGACGCTCTGCCCGGTGTGCCCGAGCCAGGATCGGGAGCGCACGCGCTCGGCGAAGGCGGCCATCCGGTCCAGGACCCGGTGCACGTCGGGGACGACGTCGTGGCCGTCGGGGGCGATGACCTCGCCGCGCGGCGCGCGCAGGGCGGTGTGCAGGACGGAGCGGTCCTCGGTGAGGTTGATGCGGTCTCCGCGCAGCATGGCGTCGCGCAACTCGGCCACCCCGGTGGCGTCGGCGAGGGCGGTGAGCAGGTCCAGGGTCTGGTCGGTCACGAGGTTGCGGGAGTAGTCGGCGTGCAGATCGCCGACGTCGAGGGTGAACCGCTCGGCCCGGCCGGGGTCGTCGGCGAACAGGTCGCGCAGGTGCGATGCGCCGAACCGGCTGCGGTGCTCGCCCAGGGCGCTCCACTCACTGCGCTGGTCCAGCGGGGTGGCCGGTCGGGCCCGGCCCCCGGTGTCCACCGCGCCGTGGGAGGTCGTACTGCCTGACATCCGGTCGCTCCTCGTCGTCCGTGTCATCCGTGGACCGGCACGGTGAATCGGCGTGCCGGGGCCGCTCGTGCGGCGTCCCCAGCCTTTCACGGCCGCGGGGCCCTCCAGCGTCCCGCCACCGGCGATCTCTCCGGGGCATGACTGGAATCCCCCGCTCCGACCAGGCATGATCAAAGTAGGGGAAGCGAGCGCGAGGGGGCCGCCGGTGAGGGAGCAACCCGAGGACTTCACGGTGGACGGCTCAGCCGACATCGACGCCGTCGACGCCGTCATGGACGTGGGCGCGCCCGACCAGGACAGCGCCGTGGCCGAGTATCTGCTCGACCACCCCTACGGGCACCGCATCGAGGAGATCGAGGACCACGACGCCCTCGGAATCGACGCGGAGGTCCGTCAGGAGATCCCCGACCCCACACTGGCCGCCGGCGAGGACCGCTCGACCGTGCCCCGGCGCGAGGAACTCACCCGGCTGCTCAAGGCCGAGGAGTTCGCCGAGAAGGCGCGGCGCCGCAAGGACTGATCCGGGCCCGAGCCCGGCGTGGCCGCGGCCCTGATCGAGAACGACCAGGGGCAGGGCCTGGGACGGCGTCGAGCGGGTGTGGCCCCGGTTGACGGGGTGGCGGCAGTGGATCCGGTCGGAGGGATCCGGGCACTCCAACGGCGCCGACCGGGGCGTGCTCATGGACCAGCTGGGGCTGGCCGACGGCCTCACCCCCGAGCAGTGGTCGGCGCAGTTCGGCGGCATCCCCGTCGAGCGGGGGCTGGAGGTCGTGCGGGCCTACAGCGTGGCCTTCTTCGACCACCACCTGTGCGACGGGGAGCAGTCCCTCCTGGACGACCCCGAGGAGGCGTACCCCGAACTCGTGGTGGTCGAGCCCTGGCCCCGGCACGCCCCGGACCGGTGTCGGCGCCGTGCCTCCCCGGTCCGGCGGACCTCCCTACCCGCGCGGACGCAGGTGGCCAGGAGCTGTTCGAGAAGGTCGGGCGTGCCCTCCTGTCGGGCGAACGGCGCCTGGTAGCGCGCCCCGACGGCGCGCGGCGCGGCCGCTCGGACGCGCGGGGCCGGTCTAGCGTGCGGGGCGACCGTGTCGTCCCCGGCCTCCTCGGTCCCGTGCTCGGGAGCCAGGGGCGCCTGGTATCGGGCGCCCCGCGGCGCGGGACGGCGCCTGCGGCGGGCCCAGCGCCTGCGCGTGGCGGGTGCGTCCCGCTCGGCATCGGGTTCGGAGCGCTCCCCCGTGGGGGTGTACGTCACCGGCAGCCGGTCCAGACCGTGGATGGCCAGGGAGGCCCGCCAGGTCAACCGGCTCGGGTCGACGGCCAGAGCCATGCCGCGCAGGCGGTCGACGACCATGTCGAGGGCCGTGCGCACCAGGTCCCGGCAGAAGCCGGTGGCCGGGCAGCGGTGGGCCCCCGCGCCCCAGGACAGGTGGGATCGGTCGCCCGCCATGGCCATCGCGTCGTCGCCGTCCCGGACCACCGACGGGTCGCGGTGGGCGGAGGCGAAGCCGAACAGCATCGGCTCCCCCTGGCGGATGCGGGCCCCGTCCAGGCGCAGGTCCGTGGCACAGTAGCGCCCGGCGAGCACGCGGATCGGCGAATCTGTCCACATGACGTAGTCGAGGAAGTCCTCCGGGGTGAGGGCCCCGCCCAGGTAGGCGTTCCGCACGGCGGGATCCTCCAGCAGCTTGAGCAGAGCGTTGCCGATGAGGTGCGTGGTGGGTTCGTGCCCGATCTCCCAGAGCAGTGACAGGGCCTGTACCGCCTCGTCGTCGGTGAGGGCGTGGGGGTGCTCCAACAGGCGGCTGACGAGGTCTTCGCCCGGCTCGGCGCGCTTGCGGGCGACCAGTCCGGTGAAGTAGGCGCGGATCGCCAGCGCGGCGGGCTCGGCGCGTTCGGGATCACCGCTCCACAGCCGCGCGGTGAGGTCGGCGAGCAGGCTCCCGTAGGCGTCGGGCAGGCCGAAGAGCTCGTTGAGCACGAACGCGGGCAGCGGGGCGGCGAAGCGGCCGATGAGGTCGGCGGCACCGTCCGCCGCGACCGCGCCGAGCAGCCGCACGGCCGCGCGCTCGACCACCGGGACGAGCTGGGGCGTGCCCAGGGGAGCGAGCGCGTCGACGATGGGCGCGCGCAGTCGCCGGTGCTCCTCCCCGTCGTGGGTGAGCGCGCCCGTGCGCGCGGGCGCGTACCCGAGGCGCTCCACGGCCGGGGGTCGGCGGAGAAGTGGGTGTGGTCGCGCAGGACCTGGAGGTTCTCCTTGTAACCGAGGAGGAGCCAGCCCGGCATGCCGGGCGCGATCTCGACCGGTGCCACACCCCCGTACTGGTCGCGCAGGCGCGCCCAGGGCAGGTCGGCGGGGGTGGGCTCATGCAGGGCCAGTGCCGCGCCGACGGGGCAGCGCGCCGCCTCCGGCCGACCGACCGGGACGCCGTCGCGGTCGCCGGATCCGGTTCCCTGGTGCATGGAGACTCCTCGGTGGCTGTGGGTGCCGGACGACGCTATGCCGCCCATGTTTCCGGCGTGCTTCGGGCACGAAAGCTCCGGCTTTCGGCGCGGGACATCGGCCCGCAAGTCGGACCGCATGGGGGCCGCCGCTGTCCGGCGGTGCGGGTCGCGGGGACGTTTCGGGTGCGTCACGGCTCGGCCGGGAGGAATCCGGTGTGCGGCTAGGATGGTCCGTCGGCTCGACCACCACGATTTGGGAGAAGACACCGTGGGCAAGAGAGGGCGCGGACGGCGGCGGCACGGCTCCGGCCCGCGGGCGCGGGCCTGGGCGGGCCCGGGGCCCGCGGACGCCCCTTCCGCGATGGTGGACGGCGCCGTGGACGCCTCGTCCTGCGTGACGACGGGGGCGGTGTGGACCTGGCCGTCGCGCGCCTGGCCGACGTCGAGGATCCGGCCTGGGCCCGGACCGCGGGATCGGCGGTGAGGGACGCCCTGGTCCAGGGGCTGGTCGGGGTGTGGCGGCGCGGCTGGCAACCCGCCGAGACGGTGCGCCAGGTCGGCCGCGACCTCGGCCGTGCGGCCGCGGCCGTGTGCGCGGACGGGGTCGTGGCCGAGCACGGTCGGCACTCCCCCGACGCGGTGGACCCCCGGTGGAGCGCCCAGGTGCGGGAGCTGGAGCCCGGGCCGGAGTGGGACGGGGCCTACCTCGCGCGGGTGGGGGCACGGCACGGGCTGTCGCGGTTCGAGGTCGTGGAACTGGCGCTGCGGGTGCTGGCCGTTCTGCGGGTGCTGCCGCCGATGCGTCCGCTGGGACCGCAGCCCGGCGCCTACCGCCCCGGTCGCGCGGTCGCGGCTCGGGCGGTGTCGTCGGTGGACCGCTCTCGGCTGGAGCGGGTGCGGGCCCTGCTGGCCAAGGCCGAGTCGACGGAGTTCCCGCACGAGGCCGAGGCCCTGAGCGCCCGCGCCCAGGAGCTGATGGCCCGGCACAGCATCGACCGGGCGTGTTGGCACAGGAGCCCGAAGGGTCGAACGCCACGGCGGCTCGACGGCTCGCGGTGGACGCGCCCTACGACGAGCACAGGGCCGTCCTGCTGCACGAGGTCGCCGAGGCCAACCGCTGTCAGGCGGTCTGGCACCGGGAGCTGGGGCTGTGCACGGTGATGGGGTTCGAGGACGACCTGGACGCGGTCGAGCTGATGTTCACGTCGCTACTCGTTCAGGCCGAGACCGCGATGCGCGCCCGCGGCGCGGCGCGCGACCGGTCCGGGCGGGCCGCGGACCGGGACTTCCGGGCGTCGTTCCTCTCCGCGTTCGCGGTGCGGGTGGGTGAACGGCTCGCGGAGTCGGCCCGGGCAGCGCAGGAGGCCGCGGCGGCCGAGACGGGCGCCGACCTGGTGCCGTTGTTCGCAGCGCGGGAGCACGAGGTGAGCGCCGCCGTCGAGGAGGAGTTCGGGGCGCTGACCCGCACGCGGGTGCGCGGCCCCCACAGCGAGGACGGGTGGGTCCAAGGCCGGGAGGCGGCCGACTCAGCCTCCCTGGGCGGGCGCCGCCCGGTCCGGGGCGACTGACCCGGAGGTTCGAAGGAAGGGCCGGGGCCGCGCGTGCCGTCCACCGGACGGAACCGGGCACGTGTCGCACGGGTACCCGCGGACCCGGCACATCCGGGGGTCGCGTCTCCACCTGGGCGAGGGCGCTGTCCGCCACGCCCTTCGGCGGGCTGGCGGTGCGGAAGTTGGCCGTGGAGCGCCTCGCCCGGCGCTGGGTGCGCCCCGCCCCCCACCGAGGCGCACCGGATGTCGCGGACCGCTCGGTGTGAGGGTTGGCGTCAGCGCCTTCAGCCGTTGTCCGTCAGGTCGGGTCCACAGCGCCGCCGGCCATCAGCCAGCGGCGGACTCCGATCTCCAGCAGGAGGTGGGGGCGACCGCTCCCCTCGACGGGTTCCTCGATGTCCCCGCCGTAGCGGTCGCGGGAGGACGCCACGACGTCGGCGGGGAAGGAGTCGGTGCGCGCGGTCGCCGTGCCCTCCGCGACCACGGGCGCGTCCCCGTCGTCCAACGCCAGGGACACCCGCGGGTCCGCGGCGAGGTTGCGCGCCTTGACCGTGCCCGGCCCGGTGCAGACCCACCAGCGGTCCCGCAGGTGCGTGAACCAGACCGGGGTCAGGTGCGTCGATCCGTCGCGTCGCGAGGCGCACATCCAGGCGTTGCGGGCCGAGCGCAGGCGCTCGGTGAGGTGGTCGGGGACGGGGACGGACGGGCTGTCGGACACGTGACTCCCCCGGTCGTGGGCGGACGAGGAGGATTCTGAATCCTCAACCAGAGTCGAGGTCAAGTCGACCGCACGCCCCGAGTGTCGAGGACATTCTTTCGCTTCTCTGGATAAATCCGGAATTCCGGTTCCCTGGCCTTGATACTCAATATCCGAATTCTCCATCCGCCCGCCGACGGGACACCGTTGCCGCTACGATGTGCGCAGCCCACCCGCGCCCCGTCGACACCCACCGGACACGGCGCAGGGGCGGCGGAACCACCGACGGCCCCAGGGGCGCGTTCGCCGACCAGCACGGCCGCCCCACGGGCATCCACGTCCAGCTTTCCCGACCGTTGTGAGAACGCTTGTCGAACACACCGGACGACCGGTGCTGGCGGCGCCGGTTCGGTCTGTTGTGGGCCGGTGGCGCGCTGTCGGGGCTGGGGTCCATGACCCTCACCCTCGCCGTGCCCCTGCTCGCCCTGCACGAGAGCGGATCCCCCGCCCTGGCCGGGTGGATCGCCGCCGCCGCAATGGTGCCCCGCACCCTGCTGTACGTCCCCATCGGCGTGGTGGTCGACCGCCACGACCCCCGGTCCGTCATGATCTCCAGCCAGTGCGTGCGGCTGGGGAGCGTGGCGCTGCTGATCGGCCCGGTCCTGCTCCTCGACGCCTCCGTGGTGCTGCTGGCCGCGGCCGCCACCGTCCACGGCGTGTGCGCCGCCCTCCACGCGACCGCCGCGTCGGCGGCCGTGCCCCGCCTGGTGCCCGGTGACCACCTGACGACGGCCGCCGCGCGCAACGAGGCACGGACGCACGCCACGCAGATGACCGGGCGCCCGCTGGGCGGCGCGCTCTTCGGTCTGGCCCAGTGGCTGCCCGCGGTGTTCGACGCGGCGGTCTCGGCGGTCGGGCTGTGGCTGGTGGCACGGCTGCCCCGACTTCGTACGCCCTCGGTTGACGGCGGTTCCACGCCGAGCCGCGGGTGGGCGGTGACCCTGTGCCGGGACCTGTCGGCGGGCCTGAGCCGGGTGCGCCGCGACCGCTTCCTCCTCCTGGCGACCGCGGTCTGCGCCTGCACCAACGCGCTGTTCCAGACAGTGTGGCTGGTCATCATCGTCACGGCCACCGAACAGGGGCTGTCGGCCTTCCTGCTCGGCGCGGTGCTGGCCGCGACAGGGGCCGGAGGCCTGCTCGGCTCCCTGACCTCCCCCCGCCTGGTGCGGCGGCTGCGCCCCAGCACCGTGGTCACCCTGTGCCTGTGGGCGTGGGCGGGGGTCACCGCACCCCTGGCGCTGGCCGGGTTGGCGGGTCCGGGGCACCTGGCGGTGATCCTTCCCCTGACCTGGGGCGGGATCGGGTTCATCGGAGCCCACATGAACGTCACCGTGACCGCCTACCACGCCACGCGCGTGCCCACGGAGCTGCTGGGGCGGGTCACGGGCACCGTCCGACTGGTCACCAACGGGGCGCTGCCGGTCGGCGTGCTGTGCGGGGGCCACGTCCTGGAGGGCGTCGGCGTGCAGGCGACCGCCGTGTCGGTCACCGCGCTCATCCTCCTGCTCGCCGTACCGCTCACCCTGACTCGGGCCAGCGTGTGGGATCCGCCCGCGCCGCTCCCCGCTCCCCCACCGGGAACAGGGACTCCCCCACCGATCGCAGGGCGGCGTCGAGCATCCCCTGGATCCGCAGAGCGTCGCCGACCTGGCCTGTCCTGGCCTGGACGTGGTTGAACGCCCCGTCCGCGGCATCGCGCAGTTGGTCGACCGGCCCGCGCCGCCCCTCGGGAAGCACGCCGCGCAGGCGCTCGACCGCCACGACCGCGTCCAGGCTGTCCGTGCGCGCCTGCCGCAGCAGGTCGCCCAACTCCTCGTCACCGGGGCGGGGCGGGCCCTCGGCCCGGATGTGCGTGACCACCCGCACCGACATGCCCAGCCGGAGCACGGCCCTGCGCGCGTCGTCGAAGCGCGATCGCAACTCCTGGTCCCGGCGGCGCTCCCGCTCGAACAGGTGCCGGGTCCGTTCCACCTCCAGAGCGTGTTCCGCCCGCCAGCGCTCGGTGCGCGCGGCCCGGTGGGCGGCCAGCGCGGTTGCTCCGAGCGTGCTCAGGGCCGTGATGGCGCCGGTGATGAGCGCGACGAACACGGTGGAGTCCATACGTGCGGGTCACCAACCCCGGCGCGGCGCCAAGCCCCGGGCGGACGTCAACTCGGCGCGGATCCGGTTGCGGGTGCGTCGGGCCTCGGTGGCCGACCTGTCACCGACCAGGACCGCGTCCAGGACGTCGAGCGCGGACTGGCTCTGTCCGACCCGCCAGAGGGCCTGGCCGATCCCGGTGCGCAGGCTGGAGTCCCCGTGCACACGGCCAACGGCCGCCCGGAGCCCGTCCAGGGCTGCGGAGCGCTGGCCCGCACGGAGTCTGCTGCTCGACTGGGCGACGAGCAGCCGGGCCACGGCGGCGCCGTCCCCGACGGCCTCCGCGAGCTCCGCTGCCTCCGCGTAGTACGCGGCCGCGACGGCGGGCTCGCCGCGTTCGAAGGCGAGGTCGCCCAGGAGTGAGGTGAGCGTGGCGCGGTCGCGGGGCGCAGGCGGCGGAGTCGACCGCAGGGCCCGCCGCGCGTGCTCGCCCGCGAGATCGGGTTCGCCCCTGGTGTGGGCGCGGCGGGCCACGACGATGCGGTCCGCGGTCGTCCAGGGCTCCGGGGCGGACTCGCACGGGTGGGCCACCAGATCCAGGAGGGGGCGGGCCAGGCGTGGGTGGCGCAGGCGGTAGGCGGCGCCGTCCGCGGTGGGGGGTGACCAGGTGGCGGTCCTGGAGGGTGTGGACCAGGCCCCAGGTGAGGTCGGCGCGGCGCGCGTCGACGGCGTTGGCGGCGGGGGCGCTCGCGGCGCCGGAGGCGGCGGCGCCGCGCAGCCAGACGTACGGCAGGTCGCGGGGGACGAGGTGTTCGGCGGCGACCTCCTCCAGGAGGAGGGAGAGGTGGACGGCGAGGACGCGTTCGACGTCGTCTGCGGCGAAGGTCTCGAAGCCCTCGGCGTGCAGGAGGGCGCCCGCGGTCTGGAGCAGGGAGGGGTCGACGGTCGCGGCGAGGTCGGAGGCGTCGGCGGGGTCCGCGGGACGGCCCGTCGCGGCGGGACCGGCGGCCGGCCGCCCGGGAAGGGTGCGCACCTGCTCCACCAGGCGCTCGGCGACGTCCCGGGCGTGTCGGACGCGACGGTGTCCAGGGCGTGGGCGGCGGCCTCGACGGCGGCGTCCGGCGCCAGCGGCCCGAGGCGCACCTCGGAGTGGTCGGCCCCGTGTGCGGCGATCATGCGCCGCAGGTCGGCCAGGTGTTCGGTGCGCGCGGTGAGCAGCAGGTGGAGGCCGGGGTGATCGTCCAGCGCGACCAGGAGTTCGTCTATCAGGTCACCCCGGTGCGGTTCGGAGCGGGCCGGGGAACGCAACAGCGGCTCGGTCTGGTCGAGCGCGGCGAAGAGCGGCCGCACCCGGCCGTAGCGGTCGGCGCGGGCGTGGTCGCGGAGGAAGTCGCCGGCGGACCGGCCCGGCCCGTGGGTGGGGAACTCGCCCGGGTTCCACGACGCGAGCAGGGCGCGCGTCAAGGGGTTCTGCTCGGGCAGGACGGCGCTGGGAAAGGCCGGGTCGATCAGGAGCCGCCCCACGGGCAGGACGCGGGCTCCCCGGTCGGTGAGGGCGGGGACGGCGCCCGCCTGGAGGAGGGAGGTCTTGCCCGCCCCCGCGTCACCGTGCAGCACGGTCAGGCGGGCTCGGGTCCACGCCTGGACCAGGTCCCGTACCGTTTCCGTCCGGCCGAGGAAGAGATGGCGGTCACGGGGACCGAACGGCCGCCCACCGACGAACGGTCCCGTGCGACGTGCGTGACCGGCGGTGATTCGTGGCATGAAATCAGCTCCGAGCTCGGGAGGGGTTCCGTTCCGTCGCAATACGACGGACATCCCGAATCAGTGAATGGCGCGTGATCGGGCTTGGACGGCATTGCCCAGCCTTTATCACGGCCCTGCGGCGGACCAGCGAGGACGGATCGGCGTCGCGGTGCGGAAGTGACTCCCGGTGCGGGGGCGCCGGGACGGCCACGACCTCAGGCGTACTCGTCACCGTCGCTCGTGAACGACGCGATCGCCTCCGAAACGCCAGCTCCTGGCTCCAGAACCGACCGCAGAGCCCAGATGACCGCGGTCTCCCCGTACCCGTCGAGGTCGCGCAGGGTCAGACCGTCGGCATCCACCAGGGTCACCCCTCCAGAGAGGTGCTGTCGTGGCATCGACTTCCTCCTTCCGACCAGCGATAAAGAAGGGAACGGACGCGATCCCGCGGCGGCCGCCCTCCCTTTTCGATTCTTCGGTCGTCCCATGGAGTTTCTACCACCGGCCTGTCCTTCCCTAACATCTTCGCCTACCCTGAGTGCATATTCACACCCCTTCCGCACCCGCTGACCGAAATCCTCGACTCGACACCAGGAATCTACCGAAACCGGTCCAGAATGCCTGGTGGGGCCGATGTGAAACCGGAGGACATCGCGTGAGTTTCCTGAGTCAACCCCTATGCCGCCAAAGGCGCCTCCGAGACGGTAACGATCTTGCCGTTGGCCTGGTGAGTGGCGGGGTCGTAGACGGT
>NZ_MKKC01000128.1 GCF_001942255.1 Nocardiopsis sp. CNR-923 | reverse complement strand
GGGGCCGGTCGGGCGGGCCTCTGGTCGCGTGGGCCCCGCGAACGCGGGGATGGACCGGGGATGGTGCTCTTGTGCTCCCGTTCGACGTTGTGGGCCCCGCGAACGCGGGGATGGACCGGCGTCAGCAAGGTGTGTCTTGGTGATCATCCGGTGGGCCCCGCGAACGCGGGGATGGACCGATCCCGGACGGCCCCGACGGGTGAGCAGAGAGGTGGGCCCCGCGAACGCGGGGATGGACCGTGTGATTTTACCTTTTCGGAGCAACCGTATCTGTGGGCCCCGCGAACGCGGGGATGGGTCAACTCGCTGGCCCCTGCAGCGTGTGAATGTTGGGGACGTAGAGGGGAGCACGCCTGACCGTCTCGGCGACAGGTTTTGTCAGACCTGCCGTCTACTGTTGCCTCCGCGCTACGGGTCTGATGCGAAAGGGAACTTATGGCGTATCCGTTGGGCTCTTCGGCGGGGACTGAACACCTGGTCGACCTATGCCTGTGGGCCAAGGAGCGCGACCTCGGAGGCTATCGCCACCCGCTCGTGTGTCACGCTATGGATGCGGCCGCGATGGCGCTCGCACTGTGGGAGGAGTATTTGGCTCCGGGCCCGCGCGCCACGATCTCCAGTGCGTTAGGCGTCGATACCGAACAGGCAGGTCGCCTCATCGCCTACTGGGCTGGCCTGCACGACATCGGGAAAGCCACTCCGCAGTTCCAGCACCAGATCCCCATCGACCTCCCCGCCTACCCGACTCATCGGGACATTGCCGAACGCGTAGGCCACGCCACCGCCACCGCCCGCTGGCTGGAAACAGCGCTTCCACAGGTCGGCTACCCCCCGACCGATGAGCCGGGCGCAAGTACTCTGCTCGTCGCGCAACTCCTCGGCGGACACCACGGCCTGTTCCCGGAGTTCTTCGACTCCCAAGGCAACAACCCTCTCCGCGATGCCGGTTTCGACGAGGACCGGTGGAACGACCAACGCTGGCAGATCCTGCACACACTCACAGAACTTCTCGGCAGACCTCAGGCTCCTGAGACCCTCCCAGAACCGATCGCCGGTGTTGTCTGCGGGCTGGTCATCCTCGCCGACTGGCTCGTCAGCCAGAAGCGACACGTTCTCGCCCAGAAACCCCACAAGCCCAAGGTGGGGGACAAGGTGAGCCTGCGGTCCTACTTCGAGCGTCAGAGGTCCGTTACCCCAAAGCTGCTGGTTGACTCCGGCCTGCGACCGCTGACCACCACGCCTGCGACCTTCCCGGAGTCGTTTCCCGAGATCACCACGCCCAACGGCTTGCAGACCTCCGTCGCCGAGCACCTACCCCAGGTGTGCACCGGCGCGGGACTGCTGCTCATCACCGCGCCGACGGGGATGGGAAAGACGGAAGCGGCATTCCACGCGGCGGACATCATGGGCTACGCGGCGGGGTGCCCGGGACGCTACATCGCGCTGCCCACGATGGCGACGGCGGACCAGATGTACGGCAGGCTTCGCGGATACGCCGAACACAGAGCGGACGTCCCACGTCCCCTGACTCTGCTGCACTCCATGGCCTGGCTCAACGAGGACTACCACCCAGGGGTGCTCGAAGCCGCACCGTCAACCGTTCTGACCTCAGGGCCGGACGGTCAGGGGTTCAAGGTCACCGACTGGCTGTTCGGCCGCAAGCGGGGCCTCCTGGCGTCCTGGTCTGTGGGAACCATCGACCAGGTCCTCATGGCTGTGCTCAGGCTCAAGCACAACGTGGTCCGGCTTCTCGGCCTCATCGGGAAAGTCGTCGTCGTTGACGAGGCACATGCGGTCGACCCTTACATGCAGGAGGGGCTTGAGCGGCTTCTCAGGTGGCTGGGGAAGCTGAACGTCCCTGTGATCCTCCTGTCGGCGACCCTGCACCGGACGGTCGCGGACGCCTATGTCACCGCCTACCTCGAGGGCGCGGGCCAACGTCGCCGAACCAGGCTCGGTCGCAGACGGAGGAAGCCCGCAGCCCCCGCGCCCGCCGTGGACTGCATCGACTATCCAGGATGGATCCACGCGGACATCGGCACGGGCACCATCACCCGGAATCCCGAACCGATCATTGGCGAGAAACGTGATCCCCTCCAGCTCGACCTGGTCCCCATCCCGCAGGAGGGGAGCGGTCGGGAGCGCAGGGTGGACCGTGCTGGTGCTCTGAAGGACGAGCTCGCTGGCCTGCTCTCCTCTGGGAAAGGGTGTGCGGCGGTCATCTGCACCACGGTCGCCGAGGCCCAGGAGACGTATGACCTGCTCGACGGCGTATTGTGCGAACGGTTCCCCGACCCGGCGGAACGTCCGGAGCTGCTTCTGCTGCACGCGAGGTTCCCAGGATGGCAGCGGGACGAGATCACGGAGAAGGTGGTCCGATTCTTCGGCAAGAAGGATGCGGACAAGAACCGTCCGAAATCAGCGATTCTCGTTGCGACGCAGATCATTGAGCAGAGTCTCGATCTCGACTTCGATTCGATCATCACCGATCTCGCGCCGATCTCGCTTCTGCTGCAACGAGCTGGGCGGTGCTGGCGGCACCAACGTCTCGGTGTGATCACCCGTCCGGCTTGGGCACAGCGTCCGCGCGTGGCCGTTCTCGCCCCGGAGCAGCCGACCAAGTCGAAGATGCCCGAAGTGTGGACGTTCGTCTACGCCGCCTCTCTGCTGGTGCGGACGCAGAACCTCCTGCGTGAACGGGAGGGTAGGCCCGTCGAGGTTCCTGGAGACGTTCAGAAACTCGTGGAGCGGGTGTACGACGACCCGGGTCTCATCGATGACATGAAGCACGACATCGACCGCCTCGGCAAGGACATGGGCATGCGGACCCTGGCGAAGGACATGTTCGTGTCACCAGATGGTCTGAGCGGAGGTCTGTACGAGCTCACGGCCGGGTCGTTCGGTGTGGACGAGGAAGTGGCGTCCACCCGGTTCGACGCCGACTCGGTTCGCGTCCTCTGCTGCTTCAAGGACGCGAGAGGCGAAACCTGGCTGGACCGAGAGCGCACGGTCCGACTCCCTGAGCGTGGGGCAGGGCCGGAGGGGGTGTTCACCGAGGCTGACCTGGCGCAGGTGATCCGCAGGACCATCCCCGTGAGAGGCGGCCAATGGGTGCCGCCGCAGAAAGCGCGTGAAGGGACCTTGCCGCAGGCGTGGCGGAGGGACTTCAGGCTCCGTGAGTTGATCATGATCCCGCAGTACGTGAAAGCCGACGGAGCTGTCGAAGAGGGTGAGGTCGGCGATCGATCCTGGACTCTGCATAAAGAAAAAGGACTTATGTGGAGATAAGTTCAATTTGTCTGATTTGTTGCCTCCTGGGAATGCGCGGAAATCCCAAGGGCTGGTAAAGTTTCGTGCGACGCAGGTAAGTCATTCTGGCAACCAGCATCAGCCAGCTTTGGTGGGTTGTGCGCGAACGAGTTCAGTCACTCCGAGGGAGACAAACTGTGCGGCTCTCTCTGTGCCGTTCTGATCGCTGACCCAATGTCGGTGCTCGGCCAGGGGTGTGGTTCGACGGCCTGATCTCGGGCTGGGCCTGTTTGACAGCGACGAGGCGGGCGGTCCTGTCGGGGCCGCCGACTTCCCCACTTCCGTGGGGGCTGTGAGCAGACCCGGCTCAACCTGCGTCAGCCAGCGGTCCATCCCCGCGTCTGCGGGGCTCTGAGAGCTGAATCCAGGCGGACTCGTTCAACGCGAGCAAGGCGTGGATGAAGCCATTGAGAGGAAAACATAGCAGGTCACGGCTATTGCCTTGACAGTCGGGTTCGTAGGGACGGAGAACGAGAGGCCATGACGGCTTCCTATCGGCTCGACGAAGAGCCTTGGCTACCCGTGCGGTGGCTGGACAGCGGTCCAGCGACGACGGTGAACACCAACCCGAACGCGTGGGGCTGCGTGAACTCTTCCTGTCATCCCACAGCATCGCGGACGTGGAGCTCCCGTTGCCTCCCGCCTCGGCGGGCCTGTGGCGCATTCTCGCCCTGATCACCGCGCGTGTCACCGAACTTGATGAGGCCGACGACCCGACGGAGTGGGCTGAACGGAGGCTGGAGCTGCTCCGGGCGGGGAGATTCGATGCCGACGGGGTCGAGTCCTACTTCGACGACTACGCGGAACGCTTCGACCTTTTCGGAGCCAGCGGTCGACCCTGGCTCCAGGATCCCCGCCTTGCTGAACAGTGCAAATCGACCTCCGGTGTCAACAAACTGTGCTGGGGTCGCAGCGCGGGCAACAACCAGGTGTGGCTGGGAGGCCACGCCACCGACCTCGCCCCCGAACCCATCACACCGGACATCGCGGTCCAGCATCTGATCGCTACGGTCTACTACGGGCCCTCGGGGCGCTGTACCGCGCGAGTCGTCGACGGAGTCAACAAGGCAGACACGTCCGCGGGGCCGTTGCGGTCATCGCTCTCGTTCCATCCTCTCGGGGAGAACCTCTTCACCAGCCTGGCCATGAACATCCCCTACCCCGGGAAGGGTGCGCCCGACAAAGCGCCGTGGGAGAGGGACGAGCTCGACGACCCGGCAGGCCTCCCCGCAGAGGCCATGGGACTGGCCGGGATTCTCACCAACCAGTACCGTCACGCGGTTCTCCTCCACCCCTCCGACGACGGCCGAAGCGTTGCCGACGCCACCATCACCTGGGGGTTCCGCATCACCAAGGAGTTCCGTGAGACGTGGTCACCGCCGACCGACCCCTTCCAGATCTATCTGACCTCCAAAGAGGGCAGGCGTTACGGGAAACCAGCGGACGCCGCGCGCGCCGTGTGGCGTGATCTGGACGCCCTCCTGCGGGACGACGAGCGTTCAGGTCGGAGCCGTCCCGAGCTGTTCAACACCTGGACCTCGTACCGAGGTGTCTCCAAGGAACTGCAGCGCACGCTGAGGGTTCGGGCCTTCGGCTTCGACCAGGACGGCCAGACCCGCGACCGGCAGTGGTTCGCCGCCGTGACCCCCGCCGTTCTGCGGTGGCTCAAGAACAGCGCCGCCGACTCCGAGGAGGCGGACCTCGCTCGGCGCAGGATCCGACTGTCCGTCTCCTCCGCCGAAGGGGCTGGGCGGCGGCTGGAGAGCGCGCTCAAAGCCGCCTGGAAGGAGAGCAACAGCCCGAGCGGCGGGGACTCCCGCAAGGCGGATACGGGAACCGGGCCCTGGCTGCGTCCGGGGATGTCCCTGTACTGGTCCGAGGCAGGGCGGATCTTCTGGCGGATCGCCTTCGACGGTGCGGTCGAATCACCCGGCAACGACTTCGTTCTCGCGGCCGCCCGAGCCTTCGAGAAGGTCACGGACGCCTACGCCTCCAGGCCGAGGACAGCGAGCGTCATCGAACACCACCGCGGCCGACTCTTCAGACAATGGACCCAACAGCGGGAAGACGCTGAATCATGAGTACACGAGAGCGCGGGGAGATCAGCTTCCTCGCCGATCGGATGGTGACACTTCTGCAGGAGCGGATCGTCGCCTCCCCCGGTGACCGATCGGTGCTACGGAGGATGGTGGGCCACCCGCCCACGCATCCTACCGCCCGGCCGGCGCACGGCGTGGTCTACAGCTGCCTTCGAGGCCCACACGGCGAACCGCTCGACCCTCCCGACGGTCTGGCGGAGGAATGGGCCTTCTACGGGGTGGCCGCCCTCATGGCCGCGCAGCCGCGCACAGCGAGGGATGAAGGCACGGCTGACGAACACGCGGCCGCCGACTCGGAAGAATCCGAAGGGCAGGGCGAACCGAGTGCCGACGGCGCCACGAACGAGGACTCTGGACCCGACGACGGTCAGGCGCCGCAGGAGAAGAACGGCCGACTCAACCTCGGGGCCTCGCTCGCTCAGGGGGTCAGGACAGGCGATCTCAAGGCCGACACGACGGAGAGCAGGCTCCACCGGCTCTGCCGACTGGATCTCGCTGGCATCCATAAGCGCCTGCCAACACTGGTCCGCCAAGCCCGGACCCGCCAGGTCCCCGTCGACTGGGTGGTGCTGATCGAGGATCTGGCGCGTTGGGGCGGTGAGCGGGACATGGTCGCCAAGGAATGGCTGCAGTCCTACCACCGCACACGCAACCGGGATCTCCACGAGGAAGAGAAGCAGAAGCGCCAAGAAGGCGGCGACACCGCCTCCGGCAACGACGAGGAGCAGTGACCACCATGAAGGCCGCCTACATCGACGTACACGCCCTCCAGACCCTGCCGTACTCAAACACGAACCGAGATGACCTGGGATCTCCCAAAACGGTGGTCTTCGGGGGGTATGAGCGCACGCGGATCTCCAGTCAGAGTTGGAAGCGCGTCATCCGCCACGAGGTGGAGAAGCGTCTGGGCGACCCCGCGGTGCGGACCAGGCGCCTGGTCGGAGCTGTCGCCGAAGAGCTGCGCGGGCGCGGATGGGACGACGGCCCCGCGGAGGAGGCCGGGCGTCAGATCATCGTGTCGGCCGGGATGAAGCTCGAGTCGAAGAAGAAGGGACAGCAGGACAAGGCGCAGGACACGTCCGTGCTCTTCTACCTCCCCCAGGCCGCGATCAGCGAACTCGCCGACGTGGTGTCCGGGCACGCGGAGGCCATCGGGGAGGAGATAGCCAAGAAGAAGCCCTCGAAACAGGGCGTCCTTCCCACCGACGAGGTCACTCAGATCCTCAGGTCGCGTAGCGGCACCATCAACCTCTTCGGGCGTATGCTCGCCGAACTGCCGGGCGGGCAGGTCGACGGGGCCATCCAGTTCGCGCACGCGTTCACCGTGCACGGCACGGCCGTGGAGACGGACTTCTTCACCGCGGTTGACGATATCCCCCGGGACGACGACCACGGCAGCGGCCACATGAACGTCGGTGAGTTCAGCTCTGGCACGTTCTACCGCTACGCCAACATCAACCTGGCGCAGCTGCTCGACAACCTGGGCGGCGACGAGGAGACCGCACGAGAACTGGTCGCCCAGTTCCTCAGGGCGTTCATCGTCACCGTTCCAACCGGCAAGCAGAACGCCACGGGCGCCCAGACGGTGCCCGAACTGGTCCACGTCAGCGCGCGCGCAGACAGGCCTGTGTCCTACGCCGCGGCCTTCGAAGAGCCGATCCAGTCCGCTGCGGGCTTCGCCGCGCGAGCGCAGACGAGGATGGACAGCTACGCCGAACAGCTCAACCGGGTCTGGTGGGATAGCACCTCCACCGCCTTCCACGCAGGCATCAACCTGGACAAGGAGCTGCCCAACCTCGGGAGCCGAGTCGAGTCGTACCCCGGTCTCATCAGCTCCGTTCTGGAGAACACCGGTGGCACGGCCGGGGACGCGAGCACGTGAGCGGCCTGCTGTTCCGGCTCACCGGCCCGATGCAGAGCTGGGGGGAACACAGCAGTTTCGGTGACCGCGACACCATCGACCACCCCACGCGGTCGGCTCTGATCGGGATGTTCGCGGCGGCTGAAGGACGTGATCGTTCCCAGCCACTTGAGCGCTACGAGCCGTTGACGTTCACCATCCGCATCGACCGGCCCGGCGTGAGAATGGTCGACTTCCACACCATCGGAGGCGCGGTGCCAGCTCGGCGGAGCGTTCCGACCGCGGAGGGCAAACGGCGTCCCGAAGGCCAGGGAACGATCGTCACACGCCGCTCCTACCTGTCTGACGCGGTGTTCACCGTCGCTGTCGAAGGCCCTCCACGGCTCACCGAGGAGGTGGCCACGGCTTTGGAGTCGCCGCGTTGGGCGCCGTACCTCGGCAGGCGGGGCTATGTTCCCGATGAGCCGCTGCTGCTCCGCGCCCAGGCGGAGGATCCGGTACGGAAACTGCGAGAGGAAGTGCCTCTCGCTCCGCGCACGGGCGGGCGGATCGAGTGGGGTGAGGATCGCAGACCCGTCAGCGTTCGGATCCCGTTCGTGGAGGAAACGGCCTCAGCGGAGCAGGCAGGCGACCTGAGTGTGGCGGTTCTCAACGACGTGCCGGTCAGTTTCGCCGGGCAGGCGCGTGTCTACCGCTTCCGATCAGTGAGCACGGGCCTCGAACGGCTTCCCGGAGCGCTACTCACCCGAGGCCCAGGCGAGTACCGCAGGCGCATCCTCAAGTACGTGGGGGAAGGGCGATGCCAGTCCAACTGACCAAGATCGAACTCGATGACCGCGTGAGGGACGTCCGACGCGCCACCGCGGGTGACCAACACCGGATCCTGATGAAGTTGGTCGAGGAGAGCCTGGGTGGGAACAAGATCGACTCTCCGAGACAGAAGGCCGGGCTGCTCTTTCGCGTTGAGGAGACCAGGGCAGGCCGTCACATGCTCGTGCAGAGCCGTTGTGAGCTGAGCTGGGAACGCCTGCCGTCGGGATTCGACATCACGGGGGTCAAGGACCTGTCACCGCTGCTCGACCGGTTGAGTAAGGGGGACGTCGTCAGATACCGCATCGTGGGCAGCCCCATGAAGCGGCTGGGAAGGAGCGACCGGCCCCGCGAGCTGAGGAAGCGGAACGGCGAACAGCTGAGTTCGGACGCGCACGAACTTCCGCTTGTCGGCGCGGCGGCTGACGCCTGGTGGGAGAAGAAGGCCGATCAGAGCGGTCTGGAGCTGATCAGCGCGACCGCGACGCGTCTCAACGAGCGAATCGACTACAGGGGCAAGCGTGCGGTCCGGATGCCGGCGGTCCGTTTCGATGGACTGGCCCGAGTCGGTGATGCCGAACCGCTCAGAGAAGCAGTGGCCAATGGCGTGGGGCGGGGCAAGGTCTTCGGCTGCGGCATGCTGAGCCTCGCCTACGTGCGGGTTGGCGGCGCGGGGACAGGGGCGTCGTGAGCACGTGGGGAGGCAACGCGAAGAAGGAGTTGCTGCGTCCGACCCTGGCGATGTTGCCGAGAGTCTCGGACGGGTTGTCGTTCTTGTACGCCGATGTCGTGCGAATCGTCCAGACCGACTCGGGAGTGTGCGCGGAGACGGAAACCGACTCCGGCGTGGTGCACAGGGTCCCCATTCCGACGGCGGCGCTGGCGTGCCTCCTCCTGGGGCCTGGAACGTCCATCACGTCATCGGCCATGGCGACCCTCTTCCGACACGGCACGACGGTCGTCAGTACGGGTTCCGGAGGCATCCTCCACTACGGCGGCTGGACGTCACCCGACCGGACGGCCAAGTGGATGGATCTCCAGGCCCGGGCCTACGCCGACGACGAGCAGCGCCTGGACGTGGCGTATGCCATGTTCGAACTCCGCTTCGGCGAGGAGGTGGCTGAGGGAACCTCGATCGAGACCCTCCGTGCCCTGGAGGGCAGGCGCATGCGCAACCTGTACCAGGGCTTGGCCAGCAAGTACCGGCTCAAGCCGTTCAAGCGGAACTACAACCCGGAGTCCTGGGGTGACCAGGACCCGGTGAACAAGGCCCTCTCCTCCGCGAACGCCGCCCTGTACGGCGTGGTGCACTCGGTGGTGATGCACCTGGGATGTCATCCGGGGCTCGGGTTCGTGCACAGCGGCAAGCAGAACTCGTTCGTCTACGACATCGCTGACCTGTACAAAGCCGAGACGACGATCCCCTTGGCGTTCTCTCTGCATGATACGGAGAACCCCGAATCGGCTGCCAGGAGGAGACTACGCAGCGAGCTGAGGCTGTACCGGATGATCCCCCGGATCGTCCGTGACATCCAACTGCTGCTCGATCCTGATGCGACCGGAGTTGAGGCGGAGGCTCCGAAACGCTGGCGCGTCGTCGACCTGTGGGACCCACAGCGTGGGGCGGTAGCTGGTGGAGTCAACTACGGAGACCAAACAGGGAGTCCCCTGGAGTCTCCGTTCGACGACCTGGGAGAGGAACCCGGCTGATGGCGGGAATGGTCGTGATCTCGACGACGGCGGTTCCGCCACATGTCCGTGGCGCGCTGACCCGCTGGATGGTCGAACCACAGGCAGGGCTGTATATCGGCACGATGGCGGCTCGCGTCCGGGACCGGCTCTGGGAGCTGGTGAGCGAGTCCGTTGAGGAGGGGTCTGCTGTTTGCGCGCACCCAACCGACAATGAGCAAAGGTTCATCGTGAAGACGGCCGGGCAGAGCCGCAGAGAGGTCGTCGACTTCGAGGGGCTCCAGCTCATCCGGTTCGTCGGAGTCACAGACGAGGAGGACGATGCGTCGACGGCGGGTCCTCCCTCTGAGGGAATATAACGCGAAGATAACACTCTGTGTTGTTGCAGGTCATTTGCGGGTGAGCCCCGCAGGCGCGGGGATGGACCGGGGACCGGCCGCGATGCTGACCAGGCTCCGCTGGTGAGCCCCGCAGGCGCGGGGATGGACCGTGGACACGCTACGCATCGGTAGGAACCGTTTCGTGAGCCCCGCAGACGCGGGGATGGACCGATCATGCCGACCAGGAGCAGGCCGGTCCCCACGTGAGCCCCGCAGACGCGGGGATGGACCCTGATACGTCGTCCCCTTGGACAGGTCAGAAATGTGAGCTCCGCAGACGCGGGGATGGACCGCCGCTTGAGGAGGCACAGATGACATCGACAGCGTGAGCCCCGCAGGCTCCCCAGACTCTGCTGGGTTCAGGCGCACATACACAAGGCAGTCTGGCTGGATGAGGTCTCCAGGGCATGGCAGGATCCTCGACAACTGGCTTCCCAACCCCGGAAGGACTTCCCGTGGGTCAGACGACTCAGGTCCGCACCTACACCGTCAAGGACGGCAGGCTCGACGAGTGGGTACGGCGTTGGCGGGAGGAGATCGTCCCCTTGCGTTTGGAGTTCGGCTTCTCCCTGGGCGGGGCGTGGATCGACCGCGAGTTCAACCACTTCATCTGGGAGATCTCCTACGACGGCCCCGAGTCCTTCGCTGAACGCAACCAGCAGTACTGGGACTCCCCCCTACGCGAGGCCATGGACTTGGACCCCAAGGACTATCTGGTCTCGACGAACGTGCGTGAGGTCGTCCGTGTCTACTGAACCTCGCCGTTCACGGCCAGCATGTGCGTGCGGCGCTCCTGCTGTGTCAGCGCACGGAACGTACGCTGTCGTGCCGCGTCCTTCAGCTTCTCGAGGTCGACGTTGGCCTTCCACGCACGCACGGTGGAGTCGAACGAGCCCGAGATGACCGACTGCCGTCCTGGCTCCACGTCACACAGGCGGCGCGGTCCCTGTGGACTCCGATCACGACGGACTCCCAAGCGCTATTGGCATCCCACACCCTGATGGTGCGGTCGTAGGACGCGGTAGCGATGCGGGCCCCGTCCGGGGACCAGGCGACTCCGGGCACCCTCCCGGAGTGTCCGTTCAGGATGGTGTCGGTCCTGCCTGTGGCCAGGTTCCACACCCGGGCCGTCCAATCCGCGGAGGACGTCACGATCCTGGTTTCGTCAGGTGACCACGACACGGCGTCCACCCAGTTCTCGTGCCCGGTGAGTACGGCGCGCTCACGGCCGGTCGACAGATCCCAGACCCGCGCCGTGCGGTCGTCGGAGCAGGAGGCGATGAAGCGTCCGCTGGGTGACCAGTCCAGCCCGACGACCCAGTCCTGGTGCCCGGCCAGGGTCACCAGCAGTGAGCCGTCCTCGGAATCCCAGATCCGGATCACGCGGTCCTGTGCCCCAGTCGCTACGCGCGTACCGTCCGGTGACCAGGCCACGGATTCGACGATGGCTCCATCGTGGTCGAGGACGACCGCCCGGCCTCCCGCGTTCAGGTCGCGCAGCACGGCTTGGCGCGCCGTCCCTCCGAAGGCCACACGACGGCCGTCGAGGGAACATGCCGCGTCACGGATCTTTCCGACGTTCCCCTGGAAAAGGTCGCCGGATCGGTCTTCCTCTCCGTGATCCACCCACGCACCGATGTTTCCGTCGTCGGAGGCGCTGACCAACACGGAACCCCCGACCGCGACCGCGTTGACGGGTGCGCTGTGACCGGTGTGGACGACGGTTTCGACGGTGCGCGGAAGAAGCTCCCACACCCGGGCCGTGCCGTCCTCGGAAGCCGTCGCCAGCAGGTGGCCGTCGGCTGACCAGGTCACACCCCAGACCGCGTCGGTGTGGCCGCGCAGCACAGCACGTTCCTCGGCGTCGTGGGCTGAGAAGACGCGGGCCGTACGGTCGGCGGAGGCCGTGGCCACCATGCTTCCGTCCGGTGACCACTGCACGTTCCACACCCGGTCACGGTGCCCGCGTATGAGCAGACGCTGCGTCCCGTCGGTGGCATCCCACACCCGCACGGTGTGGTCTCCCGACGCCGTGGCGATGGACCTTCCGTCGGGGCTCCACGCGACCCCCTCCACGAAGTCGCGGTGCCCCCTGAGCGTGAGAGCGCCCTGCCCAGCGTGCACATCCCACACGATGACGGTCTGGTCGTGGGAGGCGGTCGCGAGCTGGTCTCCGTCCGGGGACCACTGGATACCGAGGACGTTGTCGCTGTGGCCGGTGAGTTCGATGGCGAGTCGGCCGGTGTCGCTTTCCCAGACCCGAACGACGCGATCCCGCGACGCCCCAGCGATGAATCGGCCGTCCGGACTCCAGGCCACACCGCGCACCACATCGGTGGCATCGGTCAACCGCATGGACGACTGTCCGCTCTCGGCGTCCCACACGCGGACCGTGCGGTCACGTGAGGCGGTGGCCACCCGGGTGGAGTCGGGCGACCAGGACACCATCTCGACCATGCCCATATGACCGCGAAGCTCACGGAGAAGACGTCCGCCAGCGGACCAGACACGCGCGGTACCGTCGCGTGAGGCCGTCGCGATCCGCCCTCCATCCGGGGACCAGGCGAGGTTGCGGACGGTGTCGGTGTGCCCGGTCATCACGGCCCGACAGTGGCTGTAGGAGAGGGCGGACAGCAACGCCACGCGCGCGGCAGGGACGGGGTCGCACTCCTCCAGCGCCGCCAGGGCGAGCAGCACAGCGAGTTCGGGATAGTCCTCGACGTTGGCGAGGACGTACTCGGCGATGCTGTGGGAGACCCTTCGTAGGAACCCGAGGTCCCGGCGGCGTGAGGCGTCCACGAACGCGTTCAGATCCGGGGTGTCCTGCCCTGTGTCCCGCAGAGCGGACAGCCAGCGTTCGGCCGTGGCCAGACGGGTTCCGGTGAGGAGGTAGTCGGGACTGCGCCCTGAGCCCTCCCAGTCCCCCGCCCACCGCTCCAGTTCGGCTCTCTGTCTCAGCCGTTCGGCGTGAGCTTCCACTTCCTGCCTCAGAGGTGCCCACTGACGGAAGAGCGCTTCATGGGTGACCTGGGCGATGACACCGCCGTCATGCACGTCGGAGACGAGGAGCCGGGCATCGACGAACGCGTCCACGATGCGGCGCTGCCCGGTGTCGAGGTCGGACAAACGGACCCGCCTTCGAGTGGCGTCCCCGCTCGTGACGGTCACGAAGCGGAGCAGCACACGCAGAATATCCACAAGATTGACGTCTTCGCGCAGTTCCGCGACGACCTGGTCGGTGTGGCGCGAGAGTGCTCCGTCGACGCCTCCCAGAGCCCGGTAGTCGGCTTCGGTGGCGATGCCGCCGGAGCCAACGCGTATGTAGAGCTCCTGGAGCAGGTGGGCCAAGAGGGGGAGGGCATCGCCGCTGCCTGTGTCGGAGACGATGCGCTCGGACAGCCCCGGCTCCAGGCGGAACCCAGCCGCTCGGGCAGGCCCATCGATGATGTCGACGAGTTCAGCGCGGGACAGGGCACCGATCGCGAGAGGGTTGGTGAACAGGGGCGCCGCCCCACCACCGAGGAGGTCGCCGAGGAACTCCACTCTCAGCGTCGCGATCGCCCTCAGGTGGCGGTCCTTGCGCAGGGCTTCGTCGACGGCCCGAAGAAAAAGATCCCGGTCGTGCCCACCGCTCAGCGTGACGAGTTCTTCGAGTTGGTCGATGACCAGCAGCGTCCGGCGACGTCCCGTGTCGGTGGTGCGACGTGCGTGGTCCAAGAGCACCGACAGTTCCCCGCTGTCACGACGGATACGTCGGGCGTAAGCATCGGCCTGGTGGCGGTCCTGGGTGAGCGCCCGTGCCAGTGCCCCGATCGGGTCAGTACCGGGGACGACGGTGGGAAGGACACTCCATCGCTGGTTCCTCAGGCGTGGGACGACCCCGGCTTGCACCAAGGACGACTTTCCGCTCCCGGAGGCTCCAACGACAGCGACGAAGCGTTCCTGGCGTGTGGCCCCGACGCTGTTCAGGCGGTGCAACGCCGCCGATGTCTGGGGCTCCCGCCCGAAGAACACGGCGGCTTCGTCCTCGCTGAAAGCAGCCAGTCCCGGGTAGGGCGGCCTGCCCGTGTCCCAGGTGAAGGTGGGCGGGGCCGGATTCTCCAACCGGTAGGCGATCAGGTGGCCGACGAGCATGGCCACGAGGATGACGAGTAGCCCGGGTACGGCGGCCTGTTCCAACAGCCGCAGGGGCGGCGATGTGGTTTGTCCGTCAGTGGCGAAGTTGGTTACCACGCCCAGCAGTCCGGTGGCGAGGACGAGGAGGAGTTGCAGCAGGAGAGCGAACCTCTGACGACGCCGCACATGTCCTCCGACCTGTCGTGCATTCGATTGCCGACGGACGCACGGGCGGCTCGTGAGGGAGCCGCGCCCTCGGGCGAGGGTAGGGTGACGGCCCCGTCACGTAAAGGATCTGACCTGATTCGGCCATCCGCAATCCCTTACGGTGCAGGGCTTCCAGGTTCTGATGGATGCTCGGATGGAGACGGAGAGAGCAGCGGAGGGCCAGCTCGACCGTCCCTGCTTGGTGGGTG
Source organism: Nocardiopsis sp. CNR-923 (assembly GCF_001942255.1). Taxonomy (GTDB): domain Bacteria; phylum Actinomycetota; class Actinomycetes; order Streptosporangiales; family Streptosporangiaceae; genus Nocardiopsis. The sequence continues at coordinate 420 of NZ_MKKC01000128.1, read as the reverse complement.
CTCAGGTCGGTGGTCGCGAACTTCGTGTCGGTTGGTGGTCCAAGGACACTGGAGGTAGACGGGAAGCGGTCTCTGGTGAGTTGTGCTGGAAGGACTGATCAAGTTATGGGGAGGTGGGGTGGGCTGGATGAGATGCTGTCAGGGGGTGAGGGTTGCTGGACTTCACCCGGGGTCATTCTTCAAAGCCCGGGGTTGTGGTGGAGGAAGCCTCGGATATCGAATGTTTCGGGAAGATAACGCTCGGCGTTGTTGCAGGTCATTTGCTGTGAGCCCCGCAGACGCGGGGATGGACCGGACTGGCAGGGCCTCACCAGCTCCTACGACGAGTGAGCCCCGCAGACGCGGGGATGGACCGGCGATCGGGGTGCCCGCCGCGTGCGCCTTGACGTGAGCCCCGCAGACGCGGGGATGGACCGACCT
>NZ_MKKC01000127.1 GCF_001942255.1 Nocardiopsis sp. CNR-923 | reverse complement strand
CCTGCCGCGCACGCGGACCTCGCCCTCGTCGGGCATGAGCACGCCCGCGATGAGCTTGAGCAGCGTCGACTTGCCGGTGCCGTTCTTGCCGACGATGCCCACGCAGTCGCCGCGCGCGATCTCGAAGGAGACGTCGCGCAGAGGCCAGAACTCGTCGCCCTCGGCGTTGGGGTCACGCTTGGAGCCGTGGATGAACATCTCGCGCAGGCTGCGCTTACGGCGGCGGTTCACGGCGAACTTGACGCCGAGCCCCTTGGCCTCGATGACCGGTCCGCCGGTGCCCTCGGCGCCGTACGTGGTCTGCGCCATCACAACTCCTTCAGGACGGACATCTCCAGACGGCGGAACGTCCAGTATCCGATGATCAGCATCAGGACGGAACCCACCACCGAAGCGGACAACGCCAAGGTCGTCGGCGTCAGTTCCCCGAACCCAGCGAACCACACCGTGCGGTGCATCTGGAAGATCCCCATCAGGGGGTTGAGCTGGAAGAGCATCGCCGCCCAGCCCGGCACCTCGTCCGAGTCCAGGACCATCGAGGCCGGGAACAGGATCGCCGAACCGTAGAACAGCAGTCGGGTGACGATGCGCGTCAGGCGCTCCACGTCGCGCAGCAGGACGTTGACCGAGGACAGGAACAGGGTGACGCCCAGACCGAACATGAAGGTCAGCACGATTGCCAGCGGCAGCCACAGGAGGAGCCCCTCGACCGAGGGGCGGCCACCCAGCGCGAACACGAAGACGAGCAGGACGGGCCAGGTCAGCAGGTACTCGACGAACTTGGTGCCCACGGTCGCCAGGGGGAAGATCTCCCGTGGCACCTTCATGGTGGTGATCAGCTTGGAGTGCGTGATCATCGCACGGGGCGCCTCGCCGAGGATCGCGCCGAAGGTGGTCCACGGCAGGATGCCCGCGACCAGGAACAGCAGGAAGCCGCCGCTGTCCATGGCGCTCTGCGGCATCCCGCGGTTCGCGTCGAGGATGACACCGAAGACGAAGAAGTAGACCAACGTCATGGCCATGGGCTCCAGCATCGTCCACGCGTACCCGAGTACGGACTGCTGGTACTTGACCTTCAGGTCGCGCCGGACCAGGAGGCCGACGACCTTCCGGTGTTCCCAGACGGCCAGCGTCCTTGACGCCACCGCCACCTCCAAGGGTTGATTCACGTCCGGGGTCGAAGGATTCCGGACGGGCGTGTAGGTACTCACCTGCGCGCACCGGGCCGACATGCACGGTTCCGCCCTCACCAGGACCGTGGCACGGGGGGCGTGTCCGAGCGGGTGGGGGATGTCGCGGACCGTGCCCGGTCTCACGACCGTGTCAGAGGAGGTCCGAACCGGGCACGCCATACAGGCGTCCATAGGTTACCGCCGTGGCAGACGGACCGAACCATCGGTCGGGCGCGCCCGCGGGAGCCGTCCGCTAGTGTCGGCGACTGGTGTCCCCCGTGCGTGCGCACGCGTCCCGAGGAAGGCGAAGAGATGTCCGCAGCTCCGCGCGTGATCGCCGCGGTCCTGGCCGGAGGGGTGGGCGCGCGGATGGGCGCGGCCACCCCCAAACAGCTGCTCCCGTTGGAGGGCCGGCCGATCATCCAGCACTCCGTCGCGGCCTTCGAGGCCTGCCCCCAGGTCGACGAGGTCATCGTGCTGATGGTCGCCGAACACGTGGGCACGGTGGAGGACATCGTCGCCGACGCCGGGTTCACCAAGGTCAGCCGGGTACTGCCGGGCGGCGCCACCCGGACCGAGACCTCCTACGCGGCGCTGACGGCGATGGCGTCGGCGTCCGACGCCGACCTCGCCCTGCTGCACGACGCCGCCCGGCCGCTGCTCTGCCCGGCCACGGTCACGGCGTGCGTGGCGGCGCTGGGCGAGGCGGGCGCGGTCGGGGTCGCGGTGCCCAGCACGGACACGACCGTGCGGGTGGCGCCCGGCCGGACCGGCGGGGAGGCGGTCGTGGACGTGCCCCCCCGCGCCGCGTTGCGCAGGATGCAGACGCCGCAGGGATTCCGCCTGGGCGTGCTCCGCCGTGCCTACGCGCTGGCGATGGCCGACCCCGGCCTGGTCGCCACCGACGACTGCGGGGTGGTGCTGCGCTACCTGCCCGAGGAGGAGGTCCGGATCGTGCCCGGTGACGAGAGCAACATCAAGGTGACCAACCCGGGCGACGTCGCGATCGCCGAGACCCTGCTCCGGCGGGCGCGCGTCCGGTACGGGAGCGCGGGGGAGGTGCGATGAGCCGGGTGTTCACACCGACTGAGGTGATCGGCCACCGGGGCGCCGGGCGCGGCGAGGTCGACGGCGCCCCGGAGAACTCGGCGGCCTCCTACGCCGCCGCGGCCGAGGCGGGCGCGGACTGGGTGGAGATCGACGTGCGCCGCACGGCCGACGACGCCCTCGTGCTCTACCATGACGCGGCTCTGGGGGACGGGCGGGCGATCGTGGACCTGACCGCCGACGAGTGCGCGGCGGCGGGCCTGATCCGGCTGGAGGAGGGACTGGCGGCCCTGCCCGCGGGGGTCGGCCTGGACGTGGACGTCAAATCGGTGATGGAGGACGCGGTGGACGCGCCGTCCCGCCGCACGGTGTCGCTCCTCCTCCCCCACCTGCGCCGGGAGGCCGCGCGGCGGCGCGTGTTCGTCTGCTCCTTCGACCCCGGCGTCCTGCTCGCCGTCCGCGAGGACGCGCCCGGGCTGCCGACGGCGTGGATGCCCTACGTGCGCAACCCGCTCGACCAGGCCGTTGCGGGGGCGGCCGGGATGGGCTGTCCGATCGTGGCGGTCGACGCGCGCTCGCTCGGCCGGACGGGTGACGCGCCCCGGCCCGGCCGCCGGTCGGTCGCCTACACCGTCGACCTGGCGCACCGCGCCGGGCTGGAGATCATCTCGTGGTGCCCCGACCCGGTGGACGCTGCCAGGTTCGCCGAGGCGGGGATGGACGCGGTCGTGGTGGACGACGTGCCGGGCACGGTGTCGGCGCTCAAGGCCGCCGGTGGGGACGGCGCCGCCCCGAACGGGTGACCGTGTCGCATGGCCGAGCGGGGCCCGGTGCCCCGGGCGTCAGGCGCGTGTGGAGCGCGAGGCCCTCGCGGCGCGCGAGTCCGAGCCGAGCCCGGGCGGACTCGTGATGAATCCCACACCCCAGGACATGTGCATGGTCGCCAGGGCCAACGGGATCATCGGCACGCTGGCGGCCGGCAGTCCCTTGGCGAGCGGGGCCGACGCCGCCGTGACCAGGGCCAGGTAAGCGGCGGGCGCCAGGAACAGCGGCCACCAGAACACGCCGCCGACCAACCCGGCGAGGATGCCCGCCACGGCGACCGGCGGGGCGAGGTAGCGCAGGTTGATCGTGCCCTTGTGCTGGCGGGCCACCACGCGCCGCCAACGGCCGTAGTGGAAGTACTGCCTGGCGAGCAGCCGCACGTTGCGCCGGGGCCGGTAGGAGACCCGCATGCGCGGCTCGAACCACACCGTGCCCCCGGTGGTGCGGATGCGGTGGTTCATCTCCCAGTCCTGGGCGCGCAGGAAGGCCTCGTCGTAGCCGCCGACCCGCCTGAGTGCGGAGCGCTGGAAGACGCCCAGGTAGACGGTGTCGGCGGGACCGCCCTCGCCACCGGTGTGGAAACGCGCGTTGCCCACGCCGACCTTGGAGGTCATGGCGGCGGCGACGGCCCGCTCCCACGGCGTGGTCCCCTCGGCGGCCATGATGCCGCCGACGTTGTCCGCCCCCGTCTCGCGTAGCGTCTCCACGGCCACCCTCAGGTAGTCCGACGGCATCATGGCGTGCCCGTCGATGCGGGCGACGATGTCGTGGCTGGAGGCGCCGATCGCGGCGTTGAGCCCCGCCGGGGTCCGCCCCGTGGGGTTGTCCACCACCCTGACGCGCGGGTCCGCGGCGGCGAGACCGTCGGCCACCTCGCGGGTGCGGTCGGTGGAGGGGCCCACGCCCAGAACGACCTCCAGTTCGCCCGGATACTCCTGGGCGAGGACGTGCTCCACCGCGGCGGCGAGGTGGCGCTCTTCGTTGAGGACGGGCATGACGACGGAGACTGGCGGCCAGGACACGGGGCACTTCCCAGGGTCAAGACGTGTCGGGACTGCGTGGTACGCGCGTCAACCGTACTGCACACCGCGGGGCCGCTCCGCCGCCTCGTGCGCCCGGTCCGGACGTGACCGGTCGGAAGCGGCGGACGGCCGCCTCCGACATCCCGGGCCTGGCGCCCGCGCTCTCCCGCGCGAACGGTTCCCCGCCCGGCGGCGTCACACCCAAACGGACGACAACACGCCGAGGGTTGACATCCCGCGCCCTTCGGCGGATCGGGTGACAACCTAAGGATGAAGGACACCGCTGCACGGGTGGGACGGGGACGCCGATGAGCGACGACAGCGCCGGACGGCAGGGACCGCCGGAGGAGTTCCGGCGCAAGCGTTCCCAGCCGGTCCCGCCCGAGGCCCTCCGGTCGGCGCGGTCCGGCCGGGTGACGGTGCCCCCGGCCGCCGTGCGCCGCCGCAGGACCGGTCTGCTGGTCATGGGCGCGCTGTCGGCACTGGTCCTGCTCGCCTCCGGGACGTCGTGGGCGGTCACCGGCTGGATGTCGGGGGTGCTCAACCGCTTCGACGTGTTCGGGGCGCTCGCGGCGGGCGACCGCCCCGACAACCCCACCGGCGGACTCACGTTCCTGGTGATCGGCTCCGACTCGCGCGGGGAGATGAGCCAGGAGAACCAGGACGCGCTGAGCGTGGGGTCCACGCCCGGCCGACGGTCCGACGTCATCATGATGGTGCGGGTCAACGAGGGCCGCGACCGGGTCAACGTGGTCGGCATCCCCCGCGACCTGTGGGTCGACATCCCCGGCGAGGGCGAGGACAAGATCAACGCCGCCTACGCCTACGGCGGCCCTGCGATGACCGTGCGGACGGTGGAGTCCCTGACGGACGTGCGGATCGACCACTACGTCGAGGTGGACTTCGAGGGCTTCGTGGACGTCGTGGACGCTCTGGGCGGCATCGAGGTGTGTCTGCCCGAGGCGATCGACGACCCGAAGTCGCGACTGGACATGGCGGCGGGCACGCACGAGGTGGACGGCGCCGAGGCGCTGGCGTTCGCCCGGACCCGCGCCACAGCGCGCGGCGACCTGGACCGGATCGACCGGCAGCAGCAGGTGCTGTCCGCGATGCTCGACCGGGCGATGGGCAGCCAGACCCTCACCGACCCGGGACGGCTGGCCACGTTCCTGGAGAGCGCGTTGTCCTCGGTGACGGTGGACGAGGAACTGGACGGACGTGCGCTCAACGAGCTCGCGTACCAACTGCGCGAGATCGACCTGTCGGCGGTGGCGTTCACGCAGGTGCCGATCGCCGACATGAACCACTGGACGCCGCGCGGTGACGTCGCCCTGCTGTGGGACGAGCCCGCCGCCCGCGACCTGTTCGCCGACATCCGCGCCGACCGTCCCATCGCCGAGGGGGATCCGGCCGAGGAGGCCTCCCCCGAGCCGCCGAACCCGGCCGACGTGCGGATCCGGGTGTTCAACGGGACCGCCACGCCGGGCATGGGCGCGCGGACCGACGACAACCTCGCCCAGGTCGGGTTCGACGTCATCGCGCCCGCCGAGAACTGGGACGACCGCGACGTGGCCACGACGCAGATCCGGTACCCGCGCGGCGCCGAGGCGCAGGCGCGGTTCGTGGCGGAGGTCTTCCCCGGTTCGCGGCTGGTGGAGGACCGTACTCTGGACGACGAGATCCAGGTCGTGATCGGCTTCAACTTCACGACCTTCACCGCCCCCGAACTCCCCGAGCCCGAACCGGAGTCCGCGGCCTCCGACGGGCCCCTGGCCACGACGACCGCCCGGGACAACGTCTGTGCGTGATCCCGTGCGAGGAAGGTGACCCGTGCTGCGCCATCTGGTCGGTCTGCTGGCAGGCATCGCCCTGACACCGGTCCTGTGGATCGCCGTCGCGTGGAGCTCTGGACTCCTCCCGCGGATCACCGAAGGTGACGTCACGGTCGCTTCCGTGGCGTCCGTGGTGGTGATGTGCCTGGTGGGGATTGTCGGGGCCTACCTGGCGTCGGGTCACGTGTCGCCCCTGTTCGCCGCGTCCAGCGGCGCCCTGGTGACGGCGCTCGCACTGTGGCCGGTGACCGCACCGGCGTCGCTCGACGCGGTGCTCGGCTGGCTCGATCCGGAGAGCTTCCTCTACCCGGGCGGCGCGGGGACGGCGGCCGCTCTGCCACTGGGCGTGCTCCTGCTGTGCTCGGCCATGACGCCCACCCGTTGGAGGGCGCTGCGGGAGGCCCCCGCGCGGGTGGTCGCGAGCACGAGCCGGGACGACGTGCGCCGCGCCGGCGCCGACGGCGTTCGGTGGGACGGGGCGGCGGAGCGGGCGGGCGACGCTTCCTCCGCTGTGACCGAGACCATCGAGGACGAACTGCCCGACACTCCCCCATGCCCCTCCCGCCTCCGAGCGGCGGTGACGGCGGTGACCCGGACAAGACCACCACGCCGTTCCGCCGACGCGGCGACAGCGGAGCCGTGTGGACGCCGTTGGACGTGGACCCCGAGGAGTTCCGGGCGCCCGACGACGGCCGCTGACGCCGTCCCGCATCGCCCACGAGCGGACACCCGGTGCGTACCGCCCACTCCGCCCCGGTAACCTGTGCGCCTGACTGTTCACGTCGTGTTGGGTCACGCGCCACACCCCGGCGCGTAGGGTGATGCACCCCAAAGCAGCACCGTCGGCCCCCGTGTCCGTTTTCTACCCCCAAGCGGGGTGTTGACCTCTGTGAACGGGCACAACCAAGCACACAAGCGCGGACGGCGAGAACGGAAGGACTTCCAGCAGTGGTCGAAGCGGAACGAATGCGCGTCTCGGTCATCGGCACCGGCTACCTCGGCGCCACGACGGCGGCCTGCCTGTCGGAGCTGGGCTTCGAGGTGCTCGGGCTCGACGTCGACGAGGCCAAGATCGACATGCTCCGCTCCGGCCGCGTCCCCTTCTTCGAGCCCGGACTGGACGAACTGCTCACCGCGAACCTGGGCACCGGACGACTCTCCTTCACGACGTCGTTCGCCGAGGCCGCCGAGTTCGCCGACGTGCACCTGATCTGCGTGGGCACCCCCCAGCGCGACGAGTCGGGCGCGGCCGACCTCACCTACGTCCAGTCGGCGATCGAGCGGCTCGCCCCCCACCTGACCCGGCCCACCGTCGTCGTGGGACGGTCGACCGTCCCCGTCGGCACCGCCGCGACCCTCACCGCCCGCCTGCACGCACTGGCACCCGTCGGCGAGGAGGCCGAGCTGGGGTGGAGCCCGGAGTTCCTGCGCGAGGGCTTCGGTGTGGAGGACACGCTGCGGCCGAACCGGATCGTCATCGGCACCGACTCCCCCCGCGTGGAGAAGGCCGTCCGCGAACTGTGGCGCCAGCAGGTCGACGACGGCGTCCCCTTCCTGGTCACCGACCTCCAGACGGCCGAGCTGGTCAAGGTGTCGGCCAACGCCTTCCTGGCCACGAAGATCTCGTTCATCAACGCCATGGCCGAGGTGTCCGAGGCGGCCGGGGCCGACGTCATCCAGCTCGCCGAGGCGCTGTCCTACGACGACCGCATCGGCGGCAAGTTCCTCGGCCCGGGTCTGGGCTTCGGCGGGGGTTGCCTGCCCAAGGACATCCGGGCGTTCATGGCGCGCGCGACGAGCTCGGCGTCGAGCCCGCGCTGTCCTTCCTGCGCGAGGTGGACGCGATCAACCAGCGCCGCCGCGCGCGCACGATCGACATCGCCCGGGAGCTCATCGGCGGAAGCTTCGCCGGACGCACGGTCACGGTGCTGGGCGCCGCGTTCAAGCCCAACTCCGACGACATCCGCGACTCTCCCGCGCTCGACGTCGCCTCGACCATCGCCTCGATGGGCGCGCGAGTGACGGTGTACGACCCCGCCGCCCTGGAGCGGGCCCGCCAGGCGCACCCGGAACTGCGGTACGGCTCGTCGATGCTGGAGGCCGCGCGCGACGCGGACGTGGTGCTGCTGCTCACAGAGTGGCAGGAGTTCCGCGAGGCCAACCCGGACGAACTCGCCGAGGTCGTGTCCTCCACACGGATCGTGGACGGACGCAACGCGCTCGACCCGACGTTCTGGCGCGCTTCGGGCTGGACCTACCGGGCCCTGGGCCGCCAGTAGCCCCGGCGTCGGCCGACCGTCTCGCGTAGTCGCGGGGTCCGGCTCCCAGCCCACCGACGAACAGGCCCGGGCCGGCCTTCGGCGCGAACGCCCCAAGACCGGACCGGGCTGACGGGTGGGTCCCCAGGACCCGGCTGAACTCAGGCCCTGATCTGCGTGACGCGGATCCGGTTGCCGAAGGGGTCGCGGAACCCGCAGTCGATGCCGTACGGGCGTTCGGTGGGCTCCTCGGTGAACTCGACGCCCTTCGCCAGCAGCGTCTCGTAGGTCTTGCGGCAGTCGTCCGTCGTCAGGACGAACCAGCCACCCATCGCCCCCTTGGTCACCAGGTCGCGGACCTGCTCGGCCGTCTCCTCGGACATCGCGGGCCCGCCCGGGCGCTCCAGCATGATCTCCCGACCGGGCTGACCGGGCACCTGGACGGTCAACCACCGCATGCCGCCGAAGTCGATGTCGGCGCTGACCTCCAGGCCGAGCTTGCCCACGTAGAAGTCGAGGGCCTCGTCCTGGTCGAGGACGAAGATCTGTGAGTGTGTGATCGCGTTGAACATGTCCACGACTCTAGGGAGCAAGCCGGAGGAAGACTTATCCGAATCCGCTCAGTCCTCGCCCGGCGGTCGAGCCGGGTCGCTCGGCCGCGCCCACGCCATGGTGAAGCACGTGGGCACGACCGAGGCCGCCGTCTCCCTCCGGTACCGGCTCGGTGACGTCCCGACGATGGCGCTGAACGTCCGGCTGAACGTCCCCAGGCTCCCGAAACCGACCTCGAAGCAGATGTCCGTCACGCTGCGGTCGGTCGCTCGCAGCAGGAACATCGCGCGCTCGACGCGACGGCGCTGGAGGTATCGGTGCGGCGACTCGCCGAACGTCGCCCGGAAGGTCCGGGAGAAGTGCGCCTCCGACACGTGGGCGATCCGGGCCAGGGCCGGGACGTCCAGGGGCTGCGCGTAGGCGCGGTCCATCGCGTCCCGCGCCCGGAGCACGCGGCGGTTGCTGTCCTCGGTGGCGCGGCTCACGGCGGGCCGGATCAGCGGCCCAGGCCGAACCCGGTGGGCTTGCCGTCGTCGGCGACCTCGCGGCGCAGCCGCTCGCCCTTGGCGTAGGCCTGCGACCTGAGCCCCTCCTGGAAACGGGACATCCGCTCGGTCAGATCCGGGTCGCCGGCGGCCAGCATGCGCACGGCCAGCAGCCCGGCGTTGCGGGCCGCGCCCACCGCCACGGTGGCCACGGGCACGCCCGCGGGCATCTGCACGATGGAGAGCAGGGAGTCCATCCCGTCCAGGTACTTCAGCGGCACCGGGACGCCCACCACCGGCAGGGTCGTCACTGACGCGAGCATCCCCGGCAGGTGGGCGGCGCCGCCCGCACCGGCGATGATCGCCTTCAGGCCCCGATCGGCCGCCTCGGTCCCGTACTGGATCATCTCGTGCGGCATACGGTGCGCGGAGACCACGTCGGCCTCGAAGGGGACGTCGAACTCGCGCAGGGCGTCGGCGGCCTCGCGCATCACCGGCCAGTCCGAGTCCGAGCCCATCACGATCCCCACGACGGGGCCCCGCCGGTTGGCGCTGTCGGTCACTGGTCGTCTCCTCGAAGGTAGTCGGCGGCGTCACGGGCACGCTCCAGGAGGTCCCGGTAGTCGGCGCCCGTCACGGTGACGTGCCCGATCTTGCGGCCCGGACGCACGTCCTTGCCGTAGAAGTGCACCTTCACCTCGGGGTCCTTGGCCATCACGTGCAGGTAGCGGCGGTAGACCTCGGGGTCCGCGCCGCCCAGGACGTTGGCCATGACCGTGTAGGGGGCCGTGGTGCGCGGCGCGCCCAGCGGCAGGTTGAGCACCGCGCGCAGGTGCTGCTCGAACTGGGAGGTGCGGGCGCCCTCGATCGTCCAGTGGCCGGAGTTGTGCGGGCGCATGGCCAGCTCGTTGACGACCACTCCGTCCGCCGTCTCGAACAGCTCCACGGCCAGGACGCCCGTGACGTTCAGTGCCTGCGCTATCTCGATGGCCAGCTCCTGGGCGCGCGTGGCCTTCTCCTCGTCGAGTCCGGGGGCGGGGGCGATCACCTCGTGGCAGATCCCGCCGCGCTGGACGGTCTCCACGACCGGGTACACCGCGACCTGGCCGTGCGGGGAACGGGCCACCTGGACGGCCAGCTCGCGCGAGAAGGCGACCTTCTCCTCCACGAGCAGCGGCACCTCCTCGTCGGCGGCGCGGCGGACGACCCGCGCGGCCTCCTCGGACGTCCCCACGATCCACACGCCCTTGCCGTCGTAGCCGCCGCGCGCCGCCTTGAGGACGACGGGCCAGCCCACGCGCTCGGCGAACGCCGTCACATGGTCCTGGGTGGTGACCTGGCGCCACCGCGGGGAGGGGGCGCCCAGCTCCGCCATGCGGGTCCGCATGCGCAGCTTGTCCTGGGCGAAGCGAAGGGCGTCACGGCCGGGGCGCAACAGGCCGCCCGCGTCCTCGACGGCGCGCAGGACGGGTTCGGGCACGTGCTCGTGGTCGAAGGTGACCACGTCACAGGCCTTGGCGAAGGACAGGACGTCGTCCAGGCCCCGGTCATCGCCCAGGGTGACGTCGCCGCAGACCAGGGCGGCGCTGTCGGTCGGGCTGGCGGCCAGCACCGAGAAGTCCACGCCCAGACCGATACCCGCCTGGTGGGTCATCCGGGAGAGTTGTCCGCCTCCCACCATTCCGACACGGGGGACGATGCGGTTACGCTCGCTCACAGTTCCTCAACTCATGCTCGTCAACCGCGGTGACGGGACGGTTCCACGCGATGCGGAACCTGGCCGAGACGGCTCGGAACCCGCGGCCGGGGTCTTGCTCCAGCCCCCGGGCTAGAGTCTAGGGCGTGCCCGCCCGGTACCCCCAGGGTGGTGCCGCCCCCACAGGTGAGCGAACCTCCGGAGTGCCGGGCTCCAAGCTCCCCCCGACAGGAGGTCCCTTCCGTGCGTGAGTTTCGGCAACGGCACCCGAGGATCGCGAGGTTCGCCGCCGAGGTGGGCAAGTTCGGATCCGTGGGCGCCGTGGCCTATGTCGTGCAGCTCGGGACGACCAACGTGCTGTGGGGCATGGGCGTGGAGCCCATGCCCGGCCAGGTGGTCGGCACGGTGTGCGCGATCGCGGTGGCTTTCGTGGGCAACCGGTTCTGGACGTACCGGGACCGTGCGCGCACGGGGTACGGACGCGAGACCGTGCTGTTCCTGGTGATGAACGGCGTGGGGATGATCCTCCAGCTCGGCTGCCAGGGGATCGCGGTGTACGTGTTGGAGCTGGAGAGCCAGCTGGCGCACAACATCGCCGGGAACGTGGTCGGCGTGGGGCTGGGGACGCTGTTCCGGTTCTGGTCGTACCGGACGTGGGTGTTCCCGGTGGCGGAGGAGAGCGCCAGAGTGGGCGGGTGAGCCCTGTGGCTGGGCGGTGTGGGAGGGTGCCCGGTCACAGGCGAACCCACGCGTTCCCGGTCGCCCAACCGGGCGGGTGGACGCGCGGACCTTCGCTCACCCGCGCTCTTCCTCCCCGGCTCTTCCTACGCCACCGCCGCGCGGCTCGTGCGCCGGACTCCCGTCCGGCGGGCGATCCAGGTGACGCCGAGCGCGTACACCGCCATGGTCCCGACCGCGAACCCCAGCCCGATCGGCCCGCCCATTCCGGGCGGGCCCGCGCCGATCACCAGCCCCGTGCCGATCGCCGCGGTCCGGTCCTCCAGCACGCACAGCGCCAGCTGGGCCATACCGTTCACCAGGTGGAGCCCGATCGCCGCCTCAAGGCCGCCCGTGCGCCAGGTCAGCCATGCCGCACCCGTGCCCATCACCGTGAGCGCCGCCGTCGTCCACAGGTCGCCGGGGTACACGGACGCGTACAGGGCGGCGAACAGCGTGCCACTGGCGAGGATCGCCGGTCCGGGCGACCGGAGCACCCGAGCCACCGCGCTCTCCCCCGACCCTCCGATCGCGCCGACCAGCTGCATGAGCAGCCCGCGCAACGTGAACTCCTCCGCGACCGACTGGAACGGCACCAGGAGCACGATGACCATCAGGGACACCACGACACCGCCGGACACCGCGCCCAGGCGAGCCTCGTCGGACAGCGCCGTGTACAGCGCCATGGTCACCGTGACGGGTACCGCCGCCAGTCCCACACAACGAACCAGGAAGGCCCAGCGCAGGTGACCGTCGACCGACATCAGGGTCCCCACCCTGCGCCACTGCACCACACGGACCACGAGCAGCACGATCGGGATCAGCAGCGCGGTCGAGACCAGGCCGATCGCCAGACTCGCGATCTCCCCCAGCCGGACGGAGCCCGGCGAGAGCCCGCTGCCGCCCGCCAGCGCCACGATCGTCATCGCCAGGGCGACGGCGACCCAGAGGAAGAACAGCAGGAACGCGAGGACCACCAACGACAGGGCGGGCACCCACCAGCGGTACCGCGATCCTCGCCCGAGTCTGTGATACGGCTCACCCTCCGGGGCCTCCCCGGGGGCGAACTCGCTGGTGCGCACCGGTCTCGGCGGCGGCCACGCCCACACCGACGGGTCCGGGTTGACCGCTGGGTGCCCTCCCGGGGGAGTCAGCCGCCCGCCTCCCGGCGGTCCCGCCCACGTCTGCTCGTGCGTCCACGCGCCACGGGCCCGCCCGCCCGGCCCCTCAGGGGCGGCGGGCCAGGACGAACCGGGCGGTGGTGGCGCATTTCCCATGGTGCGCAGAGACTACTATCCGGCTGTGTATTGCCAGCGTTAAGGGCACGCCGTTAACGCCTGGTCACAGGAGGGTTCCGCACCGACGACGCGCGTGCGCGGGGCCGCCCCAACCCGTCCCCGCGCCCGCCCGGCCTCCGCCGAGCGGCCCCCACCGCACATCGCCTCGGCCGCCGGCGCCTCCGCCCGGCCACCGACCCACCCGGCCGGAGGAATATCGAGGCGAGCCGACCCCGTTGGAACGGATGGCACGTGGGAGCGACACCACAGGCCCACACCCCGTTCCGCTGACCTACGATTGAGTACATGTCCTCCACACCATCCACCGAGCAGGTCCACGAAGCCCTGGCCACGGTGCAAGACCCGGAGATCCGCCGTCCCATCACCGACCTCGGCATGGTCAAGAGCATCGACATCGCCGACGACGGCGCCGTCCGCGTCGGTGTCTACCTGACGGTGGCCGGATGCCCCATGAAGGGCCGCATCGAGAAGGACGTGACCGAAGCGGTGACCAAGGTCGCCGGGGTCGCCTCCGTCGCCGTCGAACTCGACGTGATGAGCGACGAGCAGCGCAAGGAACTCCAGACCAAGCTGCGCGGCGGCCAGGCGGAGAAGGAGATCCCCTTCGCCAAACCCAACTCCCTGACCAGGGTCTTCGCCGTCGCCTCCGGTAAGGGCGGCGTCGGCAAGTCGTCGGTCACCGTCAACCTCGCGGCCGCCATGGCAGCGCAGGGGCACAAGGTCGGCGTCGTGGACGCCGACATCTACGGCCACTCGGTGCCGCGCATGCTCGGCGCGTCGGACTTCCCGACCAAGGTCGAGGACATGATCCTTCCGCCCACGGCGCACGACATCAAGGTCATCTCGGTGGGCATGTTCACGCAGGGGAACCAGCCGGTCGTGTGGCGCGGCCCCATGCTGCACCGCGCGCTCCAGCAGTTCCTGTCCGACGTCTACTGGGGCGACCTCGACGTCCTGTTGATGGACCTGCCCCCGGGCACCGGCGACATCGCCATCTCCGTCGCCCAACTGCTCCCCTCCGCGGAACTGCTGGTCGTGACCACCCCGCAGCAGGCCGCCGCCGAGGTGGCCGAGCGCGCGGGCGCGATCACCGCCCAGACGCACCAGCGCATCGCAGGCGTCATCGAGAACATGTCGTACTTCGTTCCGCCGGAGGGCGGCGAGCCGCTCCACCTGTTCGGCGAGGGCGGCGGCCGGACCGTCTCCGAGGCGCTCACCAAGACGCTCGGCACCGAGATCCCGCTGCTGGGGCAGGTTCCGCTGGACACACGCCTGCGCGAGGGCGGCGACGAGGGCGAGCCGCTCGTCCTGACCGACCCCGACGCCGAGGCCAGCAAGGTGATCGCGTCGATCGCCGACGGCCTGGTCGGCAAGCCGCGCGGACTGGCCGGAATGCAACTGGGCATCACGCCCGCCGGACGCTAGGCGATTCTCCTGGGCCCTCCGCTTGGTTCCGGACCGGGTTCGGACGCCCCGAAGGCAGGGATTCCTCATCCTCGGCGACGCCCGTCGCCCGTCGCGGCGGGCGCACGCTGGGGACGCGCACAGGTCCGTGGTGTGAGCGGACGACGCGACGGGGGCCCTGGAGAGTTCCGGAGCCCTCGTCGCCTGCGTCGGCCTTCGCCGCCGCGCCCGGGACGCCCTGTCCGACAGGCCTCGTCCCGCCCGGTCGTCGCCGTTCAGTCGGTCGAGGATCCGAGCGTGACCGTGGTCGTGCCCTCGTCGCCGTCGCGTTCGAACACGACGTCCACCTCGTCGCCCGGCGCGCGGTCCCGCAGCATGGCGAGGAGCTCCTGACCGGAGTTGACCGCCCGCCCGTCGAGGGACGTGATCACGTCCCCCGGTTCCAGGCCCGCCTCGGCGGCCGGACCGCCCCGCGCCACGCGCCGGAACCGCCCGCGATCACCGCGCCGGCGACGGGGCTCTGGAGGTCGAACTCCGCGCCCATGTCCGCGTAGGCGGTCGACTCGTTCTCGATGAGCTGGTCGACGACGCTCTGCACCTCCGCGGACGGGATGGCGAAGCCCAGACCGATGCTGCCCGTGGCCTCGCCCATGGAGCCGCCCATGGTGTAGATCATCGAGTTGACCCCGATCACCCGGCCCTGGAGGTCGACCAGCGGTCCCCCGGAGTTGCCCGGGTTGATCGCGGCGTCGGTCTGGAGCGCGTAGAACCGGCTGGCGCCGCTCCCCTCCGGGCTGACCGGCCGGTCGACGGCGCTGATGATGCCCTGCGTGACCGTGCCCTCCAGCCCGAGTGGCGCACCGATCGCGATGACCTCGTCACCCACGACCACGGCTTCGGAGTCGCCGAACTCCAGCGGTTCGACGTCGATCGGATCCGCGAGGGACAGCACAGCCAGATCTGAGCTGGGGTCCGCGCCGACGACGGTCGTGTCGGACAGGCTCCCGTTGCTGTACTCGACCTGGATGCCGCCGTCCGCCAGTGCCGAGGACACATGGTCGTTGGTGACCACGTAGTCCCCCTCGATGACGAACCCCGAGCCGCCGCCGGGCGCGCTCGGGTCGGCGCTGCGAATGGACACGACGCTGGGGCTGACGCGCTGGGAGACTCCCGCGATGGTGTCGGGGTCGCGCCGGGGCGCTCGGGCGGCGGCTCGTTCATGACGGGCCCCTCCTCCTCGGGCGCGTGTCCGCGCTCGACGCGTCGTTGAACAGGGCACCCGCGATCCCGCCCGCGCCACCGGCGATGAGGGCGACGACGAGCATGCCGGAGAGCGCCATCCAGACGGGCACTCCGCGTCGGCGACGTCCGGGCCGCGGCTGCTGGGGCTGGAACTGGTGGGGTGGCGGCGCCGACGGGTCCAGGGGAGCCTGGAGCCGGGACGTCTGCGGCTGGTGGCCCTGCCCGTGAGCCGGTGACTCGTCGGACTGGCTTCGCTGGTGTCCGTGTGGCTGGCTCCACGGTGGCGCCCCCTGGGTGTGCCGCGGGGCGAAAGCGTACTCCCCCGGCGCGCTGGGGTGTCGGCGGGCTCTGGGCCGTCGGCGCCGAGGGGGCCCGCCCTGCCCTGGCCGCGCCGCCGACTGCGACTCGTTCCCCTGGTGGGTGTGGGAGGGCGGGGAGTGCGGGCTGCTCTGCGGGGCCCGGACGGC
>NZ_MKKC01000126.1 GCF_001942255.1 Nocardiopsis sp. CNR-923 | reverse complement strand
CAGACCCCCACCCACCCCGCCCCACCCGACACACCCGCCGCCGAGCCTGTCGACCAGCGGCCCTCCCCACCTCGGCAGGGACGGATCGCCCAACGCACCCGCCAGCGCCACACCGCTGTCCACAGCCTGCTCACCCAGGGACGAACGATCATGGAGATCGCCGGGCAACTCGGATTGGCCCGCAACACCGTGCGCCGCTTCGCCCGTGCTGCCACCGCCGACGAGCTCCTGGCCAGGGACGGCACCGGCAAACGCCCCACGCTCCTCCAGCCCTTCGACTCCTACCTGCGCCAACGCTTCATGGAGGGATGCACCAACGCCGCCGGGCTCTGGCGCGAGATCCGCGCCCGGGGCTACCGGGGCGGGTGCACCAGCGTCCGTGACCACATCCGCCCCTGGCGTGCGACAGTTCCTCCCCGCGAGCCACAGCCGCAGCCGGAGCCGTTGACCGTCCGGATGGTCACCGCCTGGATCACCCGCCACCCCGACGCCTTGGACGAAGACCAGCGGGACGCTCTCACCGACGTCCTGTCCCGCTGCCCGGAACTGGAGCGTCTCAGTCGCCGGGTGGCTGGGTTCGCGCAGCTCATGACCGACCGGCGCGGACACGAGCTGGAGGGATGGGTGAAAGCCGCACACGAGGAGAAGATCGCAGAGCTGGATTCGTTCATCTGGGGGCTGCGCCGTGATCTCGACGCGGTGCGAGCCGGTCTGACCCTGCCCTACAGCTCCGGGGTGGTCGAAGGCCACGTCAACCGGCTCAAGATGCTCAAACGCCAGATGTACGGCAGGGCCAAGCCCGACCTTCTCCGCAAACGCGTCCTCCTGGCCGCCTGACGGCGGAACGGACACCCTTCACCGAATCCGTGCCAGAACCGCTTTTCAGCCGTCGTTGACAACTGCACCGGGTCCAGGGCCTGGGCGATGCGGGCGTCCATGTCCAGTCGCCGCAACCCAGCGGCAGCCAACAACACCCCAGCCAGGCAGCGGTCCGGGTGAGGACACCGTGGCCGCCGCCTTGCGGGAGACCATCGAGGAACTCGGCCTCGATCTCCAACCGGCGGACCTGGAATTCGGCCACATCGTCCACAGCCAGGAGACCCCTCAGCGGGAATGGATCCACGTCTTCTTCCTCTGCCGCCGCTGGTCCGGTAATCCTGTCAACCGGGAGCCGCACAAGCACAGCGAGATCCGTTGGTGGCCCGCCCACCAACCCCCGCAGGACACGGTCGACTACTGTGCCCAGGCCCTGCGCCATCTGCTTGTCGGTGAGGCCTTCTCCCAACACCACACCGCCACCACCTACCCCGCCCGATCCACGCCCACCTCACAGGAAGCGGTGCTGGGGGATGCTGGTTTGCCCGGCTCTCTACACCGGGTGCTGTCAGACATCGCCGACGAGCGGCTCCGTCAGCAGACCGTGTACGGCGTCCAGCAGATGCCCTCGGGCAACGGGCCACGCCACCGCGAGGCCGCGACCACCGCCCAAACCCGGGTCGACACCGCCGGGGCTCAGCTCACGTGGGTGGATCTGGCGTTGGAGGAGGTGCGGGAGGCGTGTACCGCCGAGAATGACGAAGACCTGTACTCCGAGCTCATTCAAGCCAGCGCTGTCCTGGTCCAGTGGGCCCAGAGCCTCAAAGCTTCAGCTGAGAGCACCAACTCCTGAGCCGTACGGAAAAATCACGTGCGGTCACAGGAGGGGGCTGGAAGGGTGATCGGGTATGGAAGAAGAGATCCGCGCCCCCCGGCTCGGGGACGCCTTCGGACGTACACTCCGACGCTGCTGGGCGGCCGGTGCCACACCCGGAGCCGCCTTCGAGATCATCGAACGCGACGACGGTCATCTCAGCGCTGCCGACGCCACCCGCTACTTCACCCCGGTCGCCGACCTGTCCGAACTGGACCGGGAGGCGGTAACTCTGGCCCACGGCAGGATCCTGGACGTGGGCACCGGGGCGGGACGCCACGCCCTGGCCCTCCAACAGCAGGGCAAGGACGTCGTGGGCATCGATCCGTCCCCGGGGGCAGTCGAGGTCGCCCGGCAACGCGGGGTGGCGGCCGAACTCGGCTCCATCGCCCACCCACCTGAGGGGGTCGGTCAGTTTGATGCCCTGTTGCTGATGGGCAACAACTTCGGACTCCTCCAGAGCACGCAGATGGCTAAGGCGGTGCTGCGGCAACTGGCGTTGCTGGCCCGTCCCGGGGCCCTGCTGATCGGCACCGGGGCGGACCCCGCCAGCAGCGACCCCGACCACATCGCCTACCAGGACCACAACCGCAAGCGGGGGCGGCTGCCCGGTCAGATACGCATGCGTGTCAGGAGCGGCCCTTTGGCTACGGACTGGTTCGACTACCTTCTCCCAAGCCTGGACGAACTCCGCCAACTCATCCGACCTTCCCCGTGGCGGCTGGAAACCGCCCACGAGCAGGGGACCAAGTACCTGGCGGTGCTGCGCCTTCAAACCGGGTGAGGTCAGGTGTGGGTCTGGTCCATGGCTTGGATGGTCGGGCAGGGTGCGGGTACCGGACGGCCATGGGAGTCCCGGCAGTGGCCGCACACCATGGGGGAGTGGGCGCCGTGGGCGGTGCACCGCCACGACTGCGTTTCCAGGTCGAAGTGGTGACGGTCGGCGTCACGGTCGACGTCGGCCCCGCACTCGACGCACTCGCGGTCCGGGCCCGCGGTGTCCAGCAGCGCGCGCGGGTGCTTGGGGACCGGCTGGTGCACGGTGCGGGCCGCCCCCGCCTCGGCCTTCCACCGCTGGGCGCGCTGGCGTGAGCGGCCGATCTCGGCGTGGGTGGTGGCCAGTTTGCGTTCGGCCTCCACGGCGCGCTGTTCGGCGGCCTCGGCGGCGCGGATCAGGTCGGCCGCGTCGTCGGAGGCGGTGGGGGTGGCCTGGATGGTGAGGTGGACACTGCGGGCAACGCCCTTTTGGTGGGTGACCAGCCCGGCCTGGACCAGGCCCTCGATGTTGTGACTGACGGCGGAGGTGCTGGACAGGCCGACGCGCTCGGCGATCTCGCGCAGTGTCGGGGGGTGGCCTTCCTCGGCGGTCAGCGTGCGGATCGCAGCCAGGATGGTGCCCTGCCGGGCGGTCAAGGGCATCGTCGGGGCCTTCCTGCCGTGTCGGTGCTGGTGAGGGGCATCCTAGGCGGTGCCCGCGACGATCGGCCGCCCACGGCCCCGACGCGGGTGTGGGCGGGCGTCGCCGCGTCCGCAGGGTGGGGCCTGGGCGGTCGACCGAGTACGGGTACTCATGCGCGGGGCCGGGGTCCGGCACAGACTGGTTGCATGGCAACCCGTACTCGAGAACCCGACAGCTTTCTGTACCGTCACCGCTGGCTCGCGGTTCCGGCCTGGGTCGTGGGGGTGGTCGTGGTGGGCGGTGGCGGCTTCCTGCTCCTGATGGGCGCCTACATGGCCACCGCCAACGGGTCGCATCCACTGGACGGCCCGCTGCTGTCGATCGCGCTGTACCTGCTCTACGCGGCGCTGCCGGTCTCGCTCGTGCACCTGGTTCTGGTGCTGGTCGGGCACCGTGTCCGTATCGCTTCTCGGATCGTGGGGGTGCTGCTCCTGGTCCTGGTGGTGGTCGCGTTCGGGGCGATCCTGACCTCCGCTGACCTCCAGCCCGTCTAGCAGGCCAGCCCCCACAGCCACGACACCGTCATCCCTGGGCGGAGGCAGCGGTGTCATTGCCCCGCCCCGGTCCGTGCTGGCCGCTCCCCGACGCGGGCGCGGGCGTCGGTAGTCTGCCGTCGCACACGTGACGGAAACGGGGTATCCATGGACAGGCCGGACGGCCACGACGTGACCGAGGCGAACAAACCCGAAGGGGAAGACGAGGCACAGGACAGCGCTGCCGCGCCCCCGTCCGACCTGGCTCTGCAAGCGGACTGGTCTTCACTGCTCGGTCGGGTGTTCGCCACCTGGGCACGACGGCTGTGGGGCCTGCTCGTGGTGACGGCCGTGCCCGTGCTCCCGGTCACGCTGCTGGGCCAGGCCCTGATGGTGGCGCCCGCCCGTGACGGCGTCTACCTCAACGGTGCCCTGGAGTCCGCAGTCGACCCGCTGGCGCCCTCCAACCTGGTCGCAGCCGGGGTCCTCGTGGTGCTCGCCCTGGCAGCCGCGCCGATCGCCGTGGGGGGCTCCGCCCTGCTGGGCGCCGCCGCGCTGCTGGGGCGTCGGATCTCACCGCGCCAGGCCTGGCAGGGGGCGCGGCGCCGCTACTTCGCCGTGTTGACCTGGATCCTGCTGCTGATCGGTCTGGTGGGCGGGTTCGCGGCGCTGTTCCTGTGGGCCCTGACGTCGGACTGGCCGCCGGTGGTGACAGGGCTGGCACTGCTGGTGGTCCTGATACTCGTGCTGACCCCGGTGACGGTCTCTCTGCCGCTGGCACTGGTGGAAGGGCTCGGCCCCTTCCGGGCGGTGCTGGAAGCCTGCCGTTTGGCCCGGCAGCGGTTCGGTACCCACCTGATGCTGGTCTGTCTCTCCTACGGGGTGACGCTCCTGGCGGGAACGGGGCTGGAGTGGGCTCTGGTGCGGTGGACGGACCTGGTGGACGGCAACCCCGTGCTGACGGCCACCACCGTGCTGACCGGTCTGCTGGTGGCGCCGCTGTCGCTGCTGCTGGCTTGTGCCCCTGTGGCCTACTGCGGAACCGTGAACACCGCCAACCCCTTCGCCACGCCGCCGCCCGCCCGTTACGACGAGCGCGGCAGACTGGTCAGCATGCCGCGCGAGGCGCGGATACGTGGACCGGGGACCCGTGCGTGATGTGGACCTGGTCCGGGCCGGTGAGCGATTGCCCGAGACCGCGGACCGCTCCTGCGGTCGCTTCTCCGACTCGGCCATGGGCGGGCCGCGAGCGGTCATGGTCCCGGCCCTGGTCCTGGTGGTGGTCGGCGTTCCGCTGCTGGGGCCCGCCCTGGTGGCCGTCAACCCGTTCGGTCTGCCGGAGATGGTCGCACAGCCCGTCCACGGCGTCAGCGACGACGCCCTGTCGGTGAGTGTGCAACCCACCGGGCAGGGTGCGGTGATCGGTGTGGCGGCCAACCGGGTGGCCCTGGAGGTGTGCGACCCCGAGTGCCGCGACGCGTACCAAAGCGGATGGGCTTGGAAGGGCAACGGCGTGCGGGTCCACGATGGCGGCGCGCTGTGGACCGTCTGGCGCGAGTATGAGCACGAGGACCAGGACCGGGAGGACGCCGAACGTTACGCCCCGCACCCGGACTCGGGGCTCTACCTGCTCTCCTGCGCCGACATCACCGACTGCGAAACCCCGGACCGGGAAGTTCAGGTCCGCCAGTTCACGGGCGACCACTTCGACCCCGTCTCCGCGATCGCTCCGCTGGCCGACGGGCGGCTGCTGGTGGCCTCCTACGTGCGCCCCTACGACCCGCCCGAACTCCCCGAGAGCATCGAGGAGGACGAGGGCGGGCTGCGGTTGCACCTGTGTGAGGACACCGCCTGCGCCGACCCCCAGGTGACCCTGTTCCCGCCCGAGATGACCGCGGGCGGCTTCCTGGTCAACGGCGAGTTCCTGGCCCTGACCGCCTCCGCCGAGGGCGGGTACGCGATGGCCGTGACCGACACCGCCCACGGATCGCTGTCCATGGTGGCCTGTGCCGAAGCGATGTGCACGGACCCGCAGGTCACCCAGATCCACGGGGACCAGTTCTACTCCGAGCACGAGGGCCGTCTGCGCGGCCGTTTCGGGGCCCGTGTAGAGTTTCGCTCCGACGGCACACCCGTGGTGGCCTACCGGGCCCCGCACGGCGGTCGCGCCCACCTGGTGGACTGCCAGGACGCGCTGTGTGCCGAGTTCACCGACACCGCCGTCACCGGTCCCGGTTGGGCGCGCCCCGTGCCGGGCCTGGCGGTGGACACCCAGGACCGGGTCCACCTGCTGACCCCCGATTTCGCCCAGGAGCGGCTGGTCCTGCTGTCCTGCCTGGACCGCTCCTGTGCACAGACCACGTCCACCCCGCTGATGGAACTGAGCGAGGAGGAACCGTCCCTGACCTCTTTGACCCTGGACGAGCGCGACCGCCCGCACATGCTCTGGGGTCAGGGATGGGTCGATCCGCGTTTGATGGGCGGGGTCGACTTCGAGGCCCAGGCCCAGTACCTGCGCTGCGCACAACCGCTCTGCGGATCCGGAAGGTGACACCCCCTGATCCCGGCCCCGCGTCCCTCTGGGTGCGGGGCCGCTTCCGTTCCCGGGGGGTTAGTAGTCCACCGCGAACAGGCGGGGCGCGGTACACGTGACGCCGCCGGTGGGGGCGTCCAGCGCGGGCGGGCGCAGACCGTCCGGAGCACAACCCACATACACCCCGACGACCGCGCCGTCGGGATCGGTGTAGGCGGTCAGGTGTTCGGCTCCCGCCGCCAACCCCTCCAAGGGTTCGGCGTCCACCCCGGGGCCGGTGGGCCGGATCGGGAGCAGGTCGTACTCATCGGAGGCCAGCGCGCCCGCCTCGCCTTCCAGGTCTTGGCGTTCGGCTCCGTAGACGTCCAGCAGCGCGGCCCCGTCGACCTGACCGTCCTGGTCCAGGACCTGCCCGGTGTCGGCGTCCAGGGCCCGGTAGCCGTCCTGATCGTGCACGACCACCCGGGGCTCGTCCCCGCCGGTGGTCGAGACGACCTCCCCGCGCTCGGAGTGGGTCCACAGCACCTGGCCGTCGGCGGGGTCGACCGCGGTGATCCGCTCCTGGCGGCAGATGTCCTCCCTGGGGCCGCAGTCGGGTGTGTCGAACAGCAGCGGCCCGCCCGGGACAGCCCAGGGTTCCCCGTCCGGCCCGGCCTGTTCGGGGACGTCGAACTGCGCGGTCTGCTCCCCACCCGTGACCACGGTGACGTAGGCGGGTGCGTCCTGGGGGGTGTGCGCCAGGTACAGGGTGCCATCCGCCCAGGTGTGGGAGCTGGCCGAATCCAACCGTGCGGACCAGGCGAGGCGGCCGGTGGCCGCCTCCACCACGACGTAACGGGGGTCGCGTTCGCTGTCGTAGGGCAGACGCTCGCGCAGGACCAGGTGCGTGTCGTCGGAGGCCAGCACACCCCCGTGTCTGAGGTCGTCGGGCAGCTCCGACTCCAACACCTGGGCCCCGTCGCGGCCCACGTCCACAAAGCCCAGGGGGTGCCCGTCGTCCCAGTCCGCGGAGGCGACCACGACCAGGATCGATCCGACCATCCGAAGTTCCGCCACGTCGAACCCCATGGGCTGGGTCCACAAGGTGACGGCGGTGGCGGCATCCACCGCGATGATGGTGTCGGCCGCGTGCAGGTACAGCACCCCGCCGTCCTCCACCGCCCCAGGGAAGGGGTAGGTGGGGTCCAGCCATTGCTCGGCGGGCTTGAACAGCGGTGCACGCTCCTCGTACCGCTCCAGGTAGAAGTCGCCCTCCAACGGCCGCGACCAGCGCACCGTACCCGCCCGGCCACAGTCACCGGATTCCGTGCAGGTGACCACGGAGTCGGGGCTGATCGCCGACGGCGCAGGCGGCTCAGGCTCCTCCTCCTGGCCCCACACCGAACAGGAGGACAGCACCAGGACAGCGGCGAGCGCGAGCAGAGGGGGCATGCGGGACGGGGAGAGCATGCGCCGCATCGTAGCGGCACCCCCACCCCGGTTCATGGTCGGGTCTCACGCCCCATCACCGGCCAGGCCTCGCCGGAGTCGTCCACCGCGACGAACCCGCACGCGACCAACCAGGCCACCCGCCCCTCGACCCCCACTCCTTCGTCGGGGGCGGCGAACACCCACACCAGGCCGTGCTCGCGCGCGAGCGAGACGAACGCCTCCACCACGCCCGCCCGACCCCGCACCGGCGTACGGCCGGGTCCACGATGACCGCCTGGACGTAGCATGCGGGCCCGGAGCCGGAGCGCCGGGCCCGGGGTAGGCGCCTTCGAGGGTGCCTGTCAGCCACCCCACCGGCACGGTGCGCTCGTCCTCGGCGATTAGGAGCACGTCCCCGTCTGGGGCGTAGACGACTCCAGCGGCGGTGGCCAGGACCCGCGCGGCAGCCCGATCAGCGGTGGTGGCGCGGCGGATGTGCATACCTCCACAGTGGCCCAACCAGCACAAACACGTCAGCGTGGGGGCTCTGGTGCTGGACGGTCTTGGCCGCAGCCGCCCCGCGCGTCCGCCCGGGATCTGGACACCGGTGGAAGGGTGTCGGGGGGATCACGAGGGACCCGCGTCCCATTCGTCGCTCTTGGTCATAGGCCGCTGACATAATGTCGGCCATGTCTGTGTCTTCTCCCCCTCCCTCCTCCCCTCCTCCCGCGCAGGCCCCGCGCGGGCGTCGCCTGCGCGGCGGGTACATCGCGAGCCTGGTCTCGCTGGCCGCCACGCTGGTGGTTCTGGGGGTCCTGGTCGCGTTGGGACCCGAGGTGCGTCAACCCGCACCGGACTTCATCAGCGACGTCAGCCCCAACCTCCAGATCGAGTTGGAGTTGGGCGAGGAACACATGGGTGAACTCGGGGTCTACGGCGAATCGTTCGACGGCGCGTGCTCGGCCCTGACCCCCTCAGGGAGTGCGGGGGCGACCCAGATGCGGGGGGCGAGCCGCTACACCTACGGCGCCCAGGAGTGGCACCTGATCCAGGTCCTGGAGATCCCCGAGGCGGGCACCTACCAGATCAGCTGCTCCAACGCCCAGGTCGATTTCGGCATCGCCTCCATGGACGTGGTCGAGAGCGCCCCCACCCGGCAGATGGTCTGGGCCCTGGCCTGGGTGCTGGTGCCCGTGCTGGGGTTGGCGACCACCGTGACCCTGACCGTGCTCACGCGTGTGCGTGACCGGCGCCAGAAGGCCGCCGCGGTCGGCCATTACTGACCCGATCCGAACTGTTCTTGGGGCCCGCCCTCCGACGGGCCCCTTTCTGTGTGCCCCCAACGCATCCGCGGCCGCCGTGCACGCCGCCCGCGGGGAACGGAAACCTCGCGGCGCGTCCATCGGCGGCTGGGGCTGGCCCGTCGCTGTGTCGGGTCAGTGGGTCAGGGCCGCCACGGCGGTCAGGGCTGTGGTGAGGACGGCGGCGAGGGTGAGGGTGGCGGCGGCGGTGGTCGCGGCGCGGCCGATCGCCTTGGGGTAGCTGGCGCCGTCACGGCGGGCCAGGTAGGCGGCCCCGACCCCGGCCAGCACAGCCGTGATCGTGACCAGGGCACAGGCCAGGACCAGCAGCATGATCCGCTCGACCATAGAGTCCTCCTTCGGATTCGACTCGGTAGTGGTGGAGTCGAATCTCGTCGAAGGCGTGTCTGTCATGGTCGTTCGTGGACAGAATTGGACATCAACAGACAGTCGCGCGGACCAGGAGATGGTGTGGACCCCCACGTCGACACAGACCACCTCACACCCAGGGCAGCACTAGCCGAACTGCGCCGCCGGATCCGGGCCGCCTTCCAACAGCGGAACTGGAGCCAGGACACTCTGGCCAGCAAAGCCAGTCTGAGCCGCTCGGTCGTCAACCCGGTGGTCAGCGGTACCCACAACGCGGCGGTGCCCTCGGAACGGACGGTGACGCGCCTGGCCGCTGCGCTCGGCCTGGACGCTGGTCCGCTGTCGGAACTGCATGCGGCGGCCGCAGGCCCGCCTCCCGGCCCTGTGAAAGCGGCATCCCCCCACCGGCCCACCACAGGCTGGGGCGAGGCCGTCCCTGTCGAGGCCGCCGACCCCGCCCGGCTACAGGTGCACCCTGCGGTGCTGCCCGCCCCCGACCCGGGCGGGTACACCTTCCTGACCCCCTACCTGCCCCGCCCCCACGACCAGGAGATCCGCGACCGCATCACACCCGCGCTCCAGGGCGGCACGTCGGTGCTGGTGATAGTGACCGGAGGCTCCTCCACCGGCAAGACCCGCGCCCTGTACCAGGCCCTGAACGACCTGGCCCCCCACCGCACCCTGCTGTGCCCGGACACCGGAGAGGACCTGCTCCACCTCCTGGACGGCGGGCGGATCCAGGACCAGGCGGTGCTGTGGCTCAACGAAGCCCAGCGCTTCTTCTACGGCCCCCACGCCAACGAGGCCGCCGCCGCCCTGCACCGCCTCCTGGCCCAGCAGACCGGGACCGTCGCGGTGGGAACGCTGTGGACCGACCCCTACTGGCAGGACCTGACCCGCTCCGGTACCCCCGGCGACCCGCACGCCCACATCCGGGACCTACTCACCGGAGCGGTCACCGCCCGCGTCACCGTCCCCGACCGCCTTTCACCCGATGAGCAGCGCCAGTGGCGGGAACTGGCCGCCACACACGGAGACCGACGCCTGAGTCAGGCCCTGGACGCGGGATCGGCTGACCGCGGCCGGATCGTCCAACACCTCAGCGGCGGCCCCGAACTCCTGCGCGCCTACCTGGACGGGCCGGGCCACCACTTCACCGCCGCCGAGCACGCCCTGATCACCGCCGCCGTCGACGCCCGCCGTCTGGGCCACCGCGCCCCGCTCCCTGGCCCGTTGCTGGCCCAGGCCGCCGACGCACAGCTGGACCCGCGCGAGCGCGCCACCGGCAACCACTGGGACCGTGAGGCCTTGGAGGGGCTGTGCACCGGCCGGCGCCCCGACGGCACCCACACCGATATCCGCCGCGCCCTGACCGCCGTGCACACCCATGTGCCCCGCACGGGCGCCGAAGTGGTCTACGAACCGGCCGACTACCTCGAACAGCAGCTGCGCCGCCGCCGCGCCGACCAGCTGGGCGACCCCGCCCTGTGGCAGGCCCTGCTGGAGCACACCACCGACCCCCACAGCCTGCACACCCTGGCAGATGCCGCCCAGCGCCGCGGCCTGCTCCAGCACGCGGTGAGGATCTACCAGCGGGCGATCCGAGCCCGCCACCCCGCAGCCGCCACAGACCTGGCCAACCTCCTGTCCACTGCGACCGATCCCCACCAGAACGGCACCCGATGGATCGCCGAGCACGCCGACTTCACCGACCCGTTGGGGGTCGCCGCCCTGTTGGAGGCGCTGCGCGAAGCAGGGCAGGAGAAAGCAGTGCAGGTGCTGTTGGCACGCGACCCCACCGAGCATGCCGATCTCACTCACCCGTGGCGTGTCTCTTTCCTGTTGCGGGTGCTGCGCGAGGTGGGGCAGGAGGAAGCAGTGCAGGTGCTGTTGGCACGCGACCCCGCCGCGCACACCGACCTCACCCACCCGAGGGACGTTGCCGACCTGCTGCGGGTGCTGCGCGAGGCGGGGCAGGAGGAAGCAGTGCAGGTGCTGGAGCACCGGGCTCTGAACGCCGGTGGGCTTCATCCCCCACCCCCGCCTCTGCTGCCTTACGGCCGCGATCTCGACGGCACGCCCGCCCGGGCGTGGACCTGGGACGGGTTGGGGCTGTGACCCGGGCAGGGGAGCCCTCACAGCCGTGGTGAGCCGCACCCGGGCAGCCTCTCTGCCCTACCCGGCCGTGACCGTGGAGGGGGCCGCACCGTAGGAGCGCAGTACGTGGTCGGGGGTGTCCGCCCACAGGCGGGTGCCGTCGGCATCCACACTCACACCCAGCCGTTCCGTGGTGGGTCGTCCGGCCGTGCACCAGGTGTTCCAGGCTGCGGCGATGCGCGTCCACAGGTCGTCGGGGCCGTGCCGGGCGGTCTCGAACGGGCCGCCCGCGGGGGTGTACTCGGCCAGCGCCCAGGACCCATCGGGGGCGGCGACGTACACGCTGGCCTGACCCGCCCACTCGGGCCGGTCGGGGTCGGCTTCGTAGACGGCGTGACGTAGGTCGGGCACCAGGTGCCCGAGGACCAACTGCCACCCCTGGTGGGGGTAGGTGAGCACACGCGGGTTCAGGTCGGTGTGGCCGGCGGCCACACCGGGGGCGGTCTCGTCCACGATCTCGCGCAACGGCCGACGGTCAGGGCGGTGCTGGCGCAGCACCATGAACGGGGCCGGGCCGATGATGCGGCCGTGGGCGGTCTCGTCATCGCCGACCTCCAACCGCACCAGGACCCCGGCGGCCTGGCCCGCCTCGTAGGGGGTGACGATCACCCCGCCCGGGTGGACCTGACGGACCCAGGAGTGCGGAATCGACCCGCGGGCGGCGACGGTGGCGATGAGCCGGTGGAAGTCGCCCATGTCGACGCCGCTGACGGGGAGGCCGACCCCGTCCATGGCGAGCACAGTGGGCGTGTATCCGACGCGGGCCAGGTTGTCGACGGCGACCGCGGCCAGGGCGGGGTCGATCTCGGTCGAGACCACCGCCCGCTCGGTTAACGCGTGGCAGAGCAGGGCGGTGTTGTAGCCGGTTCCGGTGCCGATCTCCAGTACCCGGTGCCCATCACAGGCGTCCAGGGCTTGGAGCATGGCCACGACCAGGGAGGGTTGGCTGATGCTGGAGGTGCGCAACCGCCCCCACCCGGCCTCGCCGTTGGGCCCGCCCGCAGGGGTGCCGTCATCGACCTGGACCGCCAGGGCGTAGTCCTGGTGCGCCCACTCGGCGAAGCGAGCATCGGCGCGGGTGATCGGCTCGAAGTAGCCGGGGTGGTCGCGGGAGGTGATCCACACTGTGTCGGGAATGAAGTGGGCGCGGTCAACGGCCAGCACCGCCCGATGCCACAGGGGGTCAATGAGGTGACCCGCGCGGGTCAGGGCGCGGGACAGACGGGTTCCGGGCGCGCTCACCCGTTGGGGTCCTGTCCGTCGCCGGACTGGGGCTCGATCGGCTCACTGCCGTGCTTGTTGGGTTCCTGGCCGTCGCTGCCGGCGCCGCCGGTGCCAGAGTCGGTGCCTGTGCCGGGGTCGCCATGCCGTCCCACGGGGTCCTCCTGAAGGGGTGGGGGACACACTCTCTCATCTGGCACCGTAACCGGGCCGGGGTCACCTGTCATGGCCGAGGCGGAGGGTGGCCGTGCCCTCCCGGTTCGGGGTGGGTCACCAGTGCGCGAGCAGCTCGTCCAACGTCTCGGGCATCAACTCGTGCCGTACCCGCAGCGCCGCCTCGGTGAGCTGTTGGACCCACACCCGGCCGACGTTGGGGTGGTGTCCGTCGCCGCGGCCCACGATCGCGTTGCCGATAGCGGTCACCACCTCCTCGTCCAGGTCAGCGAACGCGGTGAGTACCTCGGTGGCCAGGGAACGGGCCGCCGGGCGCGACCCTTCCAGGGTGCGCTCTACCAGGGGGCGCAGGAACTGCGCGAGGTCGTGCTGGGAGTGGCGCATACTGATCGCCCCCCAGACCTCGGCGTGGGCCTTGCGGTTGAGCATGAGCAGCAGCGCGAGCATGGTGCGCACGTCGGGGTGCAGGTCGGTCATGACTCCTGCCTACCGTCCCCCCGCCCGGCGGGGGAGGCGATGGCCGCATCCGGTCACCCCACCGTCCACGCACACCGCGGGTCCCAAGGTTGGTACTTCTGGTGCGCCTCATCCGTGCGTGCGGTCGTGGAAGGCGAAGTCGACACCGCGCACGCGCGCGACGCTGCGCTGGTCGTACAGGCTCACCAGGTCGTGCACGTCCGCAGGCCACAGGTAGGGGTAGGCGCGCGAGTGCGCCACCTGGCGCAGGTGCTCCAGGAGCCCGTAGTGCAGGCCGGGGGCGACCAGATCCCAACCCCCGCCGCTCCGGCGGGTCACGTGCAACGCCTGACGGTCCAGGGCCGGGTACTCGCCGGTGAGCGCGCGCACCACCATGTCCAGGGCGGTCAGGTCGTCGGCCCAGGCTGGCGTGCGCCGGGGCGGCCGGTGAGGGCCGTGGTCGGGCACCCGCGCGGGGTGTGAGGACGTCTCCAGGGGGTTGTGGCGCAGCAGCAGCTGGTTGCCGTGTTCGGCGTAGATGCGCACCCACGGCACGTCCAGACCGTGGACGCGGGTGCGCACACGCAGCGCCTCAGGAAGGGCAACGGGAGAACGAGCGTCGGTCAGCAGTTCGGCCAGGCGCGGGGAGGTGGGGCGGCTGCCCCACTCCAGGTTGACCAGGCGCGCCCCGGCGTGGGTGCGGCCGACGGAGTTGGCCCACACGTCGTAGAAGGGCCGACACCCGGGCACCGAGGTGCCGCGCATCAGGTGCAGGCGGCGCAACAGCGCCGACATCATCTGTGCGGCCTCGGCGGTGGCGGCGCCGGGAGCTGACTCCGTCCGCCAGGCCAACGAGTCCTCCTCCGCGGGCAGCAGCTCGCGCGGGTGGTCGGCCCAGGCCACCACCGTCCCGGCGGGCAGACCGGCGAGTAGCAAGGACCGGGAGCGGACCCACTGGCGGTGGGTGAGGGGGATGCGGATGCGGCCGGCCAGGCGCAGGTGCTCCAGCACCAGGAACCCGCGGTGGTGGCGGGCCCGCAGCCCGGGGACGCCACGCACGTCCTGGCCGGGGACCAGGTGCGGCAGGGTCTCGTTCAGGACCGCGCTGGCGTGCGGCCGGGCGATGTGGACGATGATGTCGTGGCCGGTGGGTGTGCACCCACGAATCGCGAACGGCGGGTCGGTGGGATGGGTGACCGCGTCCAGGTTGTTGAGGTTGGCCAGGAACAGGCTCTCCATCCGGGCCTGCCCGTCGCTGGCCTGGCCGATGAGTGGGGCGAGCGGGGACAGGGCCCGGACCGCCGACAGGGCGGTCTGTGGGGCTTCGCCGGTGGCGATGGCGCGCAGCTTGGCCAGTGCCAGGGTTCGGGACATGATCGCTCCAGCGCCCCGGCTACGCGTGAAGGGTCAAGTCCGCTCGAACTGGTCGCTGAACACAAGGTGAGGATGGGCGGTTCCGCCGTTTCGGGCTCACGCCCCGCGCGCCGGGTGCTGTCGGGGGAGCCGCCGGTGCCCTCCGACACCGCGCCTGGATCATCACACACAGCAACTGCCTGGTGCAAGTCCGTGCTGGTGTGGTGGCGGGGTGGCGGCTCCCCTTACATCCGTGTGTCGTCATGGTAAGGGTTCACGTGCGCTCGGGCGGCGTCTCCTCAGGGGTTGACGGCTGCGGGGCGGCTCGCAGTCGCTCGAGCAGGTGCCTGCTGCGCGCGTCGATGCGGGCGTTGGCCAACAGGCCCGTGTCCGCACCGTCCGCCGGCGCGGGGGTCCGCCGCCGGGACCTGGGCTTGCCGCCGCGCCGCTGTCGCTTCGACGCCTGCGGCTTCTTCGGTGGCGGGGCCGGAGCGGGCACCTGTGGGGTGTGCAGGCCTTCGGGGTAGAAGGACAGCTGCTCTCGGATGGTGTCCTTGACCGCCTCGGGGGTGCCGGTCCCGCCGAGCACCCCCAACAGGCGGGTGCGGGTGTCGTCGTAGGTTTGCGGCATCTGGCCCTTGTAGGCCCACCGCAGGGTGTCGAGCAGTTCGTCGGT
Organism: Nocardiopsis sp. CNR-923; assembly: GCF_001942255.1. Taxonomy (GTDB): domain Bacteria; phylum Actinomycetota; class Actinomycetes; order Streptosporangiales; family Streptosporangiaceae; genus Nocardiopsis. The sequence continues at coordinate 961 of NZ_MKKC01000126.1, read as the reverse complement.
CTTGGCGCGGATCCGTCGTTCCTTGCGCTGGGCGGCCTCCCTCGTGCGGCCGCGACCCTCCGACGCCACGGGTGCGGGGCGCGGCTTCTGGGTGGGTGGGGCGGTTGCGGGAGGGTCGAACTGGCCCTTGGGGGATACGCGCAGCTGGTGCTTGATCCGGTCCACCACGTCCTTGGGGGCATCGGGCCGGTTGAGCAGACGCACCAGCGCGGCGCGGTTGTCGTTGTAGGCGCGGCTCAGCCGACGTTCCTGGGCCCACAGGAGCTTACCGATGTGCTTGTCCACGGCTTGGCGGATGTGCTCGTGCGCGAAGGCGGTGCGCCGCCGGTCCTCGCGGCGACGCGCCGGAACCACCGGCGTGCGTCGGGGAGCGGTGCGTGTCTGTCGTACGGGCAGCGCCGCGCTGGCCTGCTCCAGCAGGATGCGGGCTTCCTCGCTCAAGTGGGGGGCCAGTCCCCGGGTGCGGGTTTGGCGCAGACGCATCTGCACCTGCTGGGCCATGGTGCGCACGTTCGCCTCATCGTGCTGGGCGAGCGCGTGGCGCAGCCCACCCAGCGCCTGCTCCAACGGATCGGCCGGCGCCGCGGTCTCGCTCGGCTCAGGGCGGGGCCGGGCGGGCGCGGGGGCGGCCTCGGTGCGGGCCTTGACGAGGGTGTCGCCCTGAAGGACGCACGCGGCCAGCGGCGTCCAGGACACCTCACCCGCGCTGTCGCGGATGCCGACCTGCACGGTGCGGGTGTGCTCGGCCCCGGCCGCCAGGCGGAACAGCCGGTAGGGGACGTGGTTGGCGACCAGGGCCCGGGTGACGGCTGGGGTGCCCCGAGGTTTCCGGACAGAGATCCAATACGATGATCCTGTAAGAAAACGAGGGGAAAATTGGGCAGGGCAAGCAAATACTCACCGGAGTTCCGGGAAGAGGCAGTCCGGCTGGCGATCGACTCACAGCGGCCGGTCACCCATG
>NZ_MKKC01000125.1 GCF_001942255.1 Nocardiopsis sp. CNR-923 | reverse complement strand
GTCGGGCGAAGACTAGACCCGTTCGAGGGCATAGGGCGGGCGGCCGCCCCCGCTCGCCGGGAGCGCCGCCCGCCCCTACGTGAAGATCACTACCCACCGGGGTATAAGTCTGGACACGCGTCGGCCCACCTGAACAACCCCCTGACCTGCACTGATAACGCCGCCAGAGTGCTCCGCTCAAAGCGGCCCTCCCGCAGGCGGAGTCACAGGCGAAGTCACAGGACTCCTGACCGGCGGAGTCACAGGCAAAGTCACAGGCCCTCGTTCGGCCCCCGCCACACGCCCGCCACGGCACGCACCGGCCGACGCCGCCGGTGCGGCACGCGAACCGGACCACCTCGCCCAGCCCGCCGCGAGAACCCACCACCGCCCCGACCAACACACCTGCAGGAGACTCCTCTCCAGGGCGACCCGCAAAAAGACCACGGAAGGAACCCGAAGGAATATCGACGCCGCTCGCTTCCATTATTAGTTTCTCTTGAGCATTTAGAGGAAACAATCAGGAGATGTTCTCGCGGGCACGGTGGGGAGCGATACTGTGAGCAGGTGCGGGCGGGGCCACCTCGCGCTCGTCGCGGGCGGCCCCGCCCGCCTACGTGAAGATCACTACCCACTTGGGTATAAGTCTGGACACGCGTTGGCCCACCCGAACAACCCCTGACCTGCGAAGATGTTGTTGGAGGGGTGGGCCACAGGGGCGGCCCAGGCGTCGGCCCGCACGACGGCCCACCCGTTGGCCCTGGTTCAAATCGTGTTCACTCGGGGTTCAGCAACCCCTCCCGGGCAGGCGCGATACACACCCGAAACCATTCCAGAATTCTCCTCTTCCTGAGCCCTTTCGATAGCACACGGCCGACCTGTGACACCAGGACGAGAACGCAGAACAACCCCCGGGGTGGTGCCGACCACGAGCATGGTCGGCACCACCCCGAAGCGCACGCTCCCACCGATCAGGAGGTTATGGCCTGCCAATCGCGTACGAGGCGGGCCAGCTCAGCGAACTCGCCCACACCGCCGCCCTCGGGAACCGGAGCGGGAGCGGACACGGGTGCGGGCTCGTGAACGACGGCCAGGAGGTCGCCGTGACCAACCTCTACAGGCGCTTCGGCGCGGTCGCGGAGAAAGCGTTCCTCCGCTCGGGCAAGGTAAGGACGCACCCCGCGCACCCCGTCGTCGTCCACACACCACCCACGCCGCCCCTCATACGGGTCCCGCTGACGCGGCACCACAGCAACATCTCCACCGGCGCCGCTCCTTATGTGATCGCGCGAAGCCACCCTCGGGTTCCCACCCACCGGCAGCTTCGAGGTGGTTTCCTGGTCCGGCAGAGCACACCGAACCGGACGCGGTCGCCGGACTTGGGGCTCTGGCGTTGACGGAACGGTTCGGCTGACAGGTCCACAGAACACCACGGCCAGCACCCCTCCGAGCATCCAGCGCACGTGTTCACCCCATCCCTGGCGGCGTTTGCGGTGTCGCCCGATAGACTTCCCCACGATTTCCTCCTGCGGTATCAGGTGGGAATCACGCCCCAGGTGGGTGTTCGCAGCACCGGCCTGGGGCACCCCTTCTTCTCTTTTTCACCAGCCCCGAGAAGAGACTGGCCATTGCCCTTGCGGGATCGAGGTGAGTGTCAATGGCCCCGAAGTCGTACGCCCTCGGAACTGCGCTTCCCATCCACAAACCCACACATATGGACACAATTCACCCGTCAATGCGGCGAATGGCCATCCACCCTGGCCAGGGCTGGTCGATGGTCGCTTGGGTGGGCGGGAATCTTCAACCCTCGCCACAAAGAACAGGGTTGTTTCTACCCCAACGGCTATTTGCCGATCATCTGGTAGGAGTGCGCCCATATCGGTCGAAGGCCGCACTGACAGTTAGTTCCCCGCCGGATCCCCTGGAGAAGTCCCAGCACAGGGCCATCGCTTCGACCACGGCCAGGCCGTAACCGCACTCGGCCAGTTGGGGGCTCGCTCCCTCTGTCGGGGCATAGAAGTTCGGCGCAGGAACGGTTGGTGCGGCTCCTGGCCGCGGCCCATCGTCGGTCACGTGCAGGAGGAAGAGGAGGCGGCATCGTTCGATCTCGATCCGCACATGCCCGCCCGACAGCCCCGAAGCGCTGTGTCGCAGGGCGTTCGCGTGAAGCTCGGCCAGGGAGGCGACCAGAGGGTATGCTGCGGACGGCGTGGTCCGGGTGACCTGTGCCGCCCAGCGGCGAGCGGGGGACAGATGAGCGGTGTCGGAGCCGCACAGAAGTCCTGATTTGTTCGGGTCGTCGTAGCTGATACGCCGGGGCAACAAGACCCCTTTGCCCGGAACCGTTGGAATACGAGAAGGTGGCGACATCAGTTCTCCGCCGAGAAACAGCAGGCCAGAGCAGGTGAGACATGCGGTGTCGTGGTCATGTACTCACTGTCCGGAGAAACGCCTGACATCTCCATGACGGAGCGGGCATGGTGGTCATGACAAGCCGGTCATGGCTTGTCATGTGGTGGCGCCCGTAGGCTTCGGTGTCACCCACCCGCCCCGAAGAGCCGAGTGGAAGGCGTACCCGTGTTCTGCGGAAACTGCGGTCGAAACCGAGAGACTGGCGACTGCTCGTGCGTTCCGGCCCGGTTCTGGCGTATTCCCGAAGTGCAGCGAGCCGTGGCCGGAGAGGACGCCAACGCGCTGATCCGACTGCTGCTGAGGCACACCCTGCTGTCCCAGGACGCCATCGCGCGGATGGGTGACCTTTCGCAGACCATGGTCTCCCGCGTCCTGAAGGGGACCCGGGAACTCCGCAGGCCCGAAACGATCCGCCGTGCCTTCGAAGGCATCACTGAGGGATACGACATCCCCGCGCCTGACCTGATGTGTGTTCCTGCCGATCTCGCATTGGACTTGAACGACTCCGGTGACGAGGCAGCGGCCGTCCTGGAGCGTCTGACGCGCGCGGATACCCAAGGCGCACCCGGCCTGGAGAACGACGCCGAGTCCTCGGCGGTCAGTTCCGCCGTGCTCGCCTGGCTCGTACAGGACGGGTCCTCATCCGCTGGGGAACCTGTGCCGGACGAGGGGCCCGTGGCCGCGATCCGTGCCGCCGCCGCGGCGTTCGCTTCCTTGGACAACAGGTTCGGTGGAGACAACACGCGCACCACCGCCGTGCACTACCTCAGCGGTACGGTCGTCCCGCTGCTCCGGCAGACTCGCCCTGAAGCAGTTCAACGGCCGTTGTTCGCGGTCGCGGCGGAGTTCGTGCTCTCCGTCGCCTGGATGTCCTATGACGCCCAGCGCAACGGCGCGGCTCGACGGTATTTCGTCCAGGCCCTGGACCTCGCCGCCCACGCCGAGGATCGGCTCCTGGGCGCGAGTGTGCTGTCGGCGATGAGTCACCAGGCCAACTACCTGGGCGCGCACCGCGAGGCCCGGGACCTGGCGCGGGCCGCCCTGACCGGAGCCGGGGACCGTGCGACGGCGACCATGCGCGCGCAGTTCCTGATGATGGAGGCACGCGCCCACGCGGCCCGCCGGGACAAGACCGACTGTATTCGCGCGATGAGCGAGGCGGAGCGAGAGTTCGGTCGGCGTCGGCCTGGTCTGGATCCGGAGTGGATCGGCTACTTCGACCACTCCGAGTACTCCGACGAAGTCGCGCACTGCCACCGGGATCTGGGACACGCGCACGTGGCCCGCCGCCTGGCCGAACAGAGCCTCGCCGCGTCGACGGGGCACGACTACGCGCGCAGCCGGGTTTTCACCCGCATGGTCCTGGCCGCGGCCGTGCTCGGGCAGGGCGAGGTAGAGGAGGCGGTGCACCTGGGCACGCGGGTGATCCCTCAGGTTCAGGCGACCTCCTCCGCTCGGTGCGTCGGCTATCTGGACGACTTCGCGAAGAGGGTCCTGCCCTACCGTGACCAGCCCGAGGCGGCGCGGTTCCTCCGCCAGGCTGGTGCCGTGGTGGGAGCGGCTCAGTAGGGGTGCCAGGTCCGGGGGTGTTCGGGGTGGGCCAGGTCGGTGATGCGCTGGGCGATTTCGGCGTCGATCTCGGGGCTCTCTCCGCCCTTCTGCGCGAGCCAGGTGGTCATGCGTAGTTCCCGGATCGCCTTGTAGAGGGGATAACCGTCCCAGGTGGCCACGTCGAACCCGTAGGCGTCGCAGAAGTCGGCGTACTCGGCCTCAGTGTGCCAGCCCAGGTCCCGGTACAGGGCGGTCAGGACCAGGTCCCATTCGGGTGGCCCCCAGCAGATGCCGTCCAGGTCGAAGAGCACTACTCCGTGGTCGGTGGCGAGGACGTTGCCGATGTTGGCGTCCCCGTGGATGACGTGGCGGCCGAGCACAGGTGTGACGGCGGGAAGGCGTGTGGCCAGGTCGTGGTGGACCGCGTGGAGTTGGTCGCGCTGGGCTGTGGTGAGCCGGGGCGCGGCGTCGATGCGATCGAGGACGCGGTCGAAGGGGTCCAGCTCGGGCAGGTGGAGGGCGCGGGGTGGGGTGAGGTGGTGCAGGGTCCGCAGCAGGACCGCGAGTTCCTTGGGTACGGTCCACTCCCCGTCCACCCCCTGCCAGAAGGTGACGGCGGTGTCCTCGACCAGGAGGGGTTGGTCTCCGGGTAGGGGTGCGCTCACTGGCAGGCCCTGGTCTGCGAGCCAGCGGGCGGCGCGGACCTCCCGATCGGCTTCCTGCCACCGGGCGGTGGAGCGCTCGACCCGACCGATGACCGTGCCGCCGCCGAGGCGGAAGACGGCGCGTTCCCCGGCCCGGATCAGTTCGGGTGCCCCGGGTGAGGCGATGCCCAGGGTGTGGGCGGCGGTGTGGACGGCGCGGGTCGCGCGCTTGGCGAACTCCTCGGTGTGGACCACGCGCCCCAGACTACGCTGACGCCCCGCGCTCGCTCCGCGGCCCGGTACGGCGGGTACCGCATGTGGGTGGGTGTGGGTCATTCGGTGGTGAGCAGGGCGCTCATTCGGTGGACGCGGTCGGTCTGGGGGAAGGTGAGCCAGTCCCATTCGCCTTCCTCGGCACCGATCCATGAGGCGAGGCAGCGGCGGAAGAACTGGGAGGGTGCCCCGGTGGCGGTGCGATCCAGTCCTGGCCGGGGGCGCCGAGGGCGAGGTAGGAGCGGTGTTGGTCGTTCACCAGGTGGCGGGCTGTGTCGATCCAGTCGGTGCACGGGCGCATGGTGATGGGTGCGGGGATCTGGTCGAGGAAGGCGTGGTGGTCGCGGTCGGTGGCCACGACGTGGATGTGGGTGTGGTCGTAGCAGGCGCCGCCCTTGTCGCGGAAGTCGAGGCTGCCGTGTTCGAAGACGAGGCTGTCGAGGCCGCTGCGCGTGCGGATGAGGTCGGTGACCTGGGGGATGAGGGTGCGCAGGTCGGCGTGTTCGGCGTCGTCGAGCCAGCCCACGGACAGGGTGTGGCGTTTGGAGACGATGAGCAGGTACCAGTCGGTCAGGGCCCCGATGCACGGCATGACGACGAAGTGCTCGGTTTCATGGAGCACGTAGTCGCCGCGGGTGCGGGCCAGGCCGAGGTCGTAGAAGAGGTTGGAGTCGCCGCCGCCTTCGACTTCACAGCAGAAGGTGCAGATCTCGCGCAGGGTGTCGTCGTCCACGGGTGCCTTTCCGGGGTCAGAAGAGGGTGGGGACGCTGGTGGGTGTGTCTTCGGGGGTGGCGGGGGTGAGGCGGCGGCCGATGAGCTTGGTCAGGTCGGCGCAGTAGCGGGCCGCGTCGTGTGCGGCTCGGGGACGGTGGTGAACAGGGCGATGGGGCCGCTGGCACCGGTGATGTGAAGGTGGTGGGTGCCTTGGGTGAGGTCGGCGGGGTAGACCAGGACGGGTGCGGCCTCGAAGACGGTGGTGGCGCACGCGGGTCGCACCCAGAGTTCGGGGTCGCTGAAGACCTCGATGCCGGGCTGATCGGTCGTGAGCTTGTCCAGGTAGGAGACGACCTGGGTGGCGAGATCGGTGAGCCGGGTGGTGAGGGCCGCGGTGTCCACCGTCCCGTGGAGGCCGAGGATCTTGCGGCGAGTCGGCACCTGCTGGGGCAGGCCGAAATGTCGGGAGACGGCGGACTCCAGGGCACGGATCGTCATGCCGTCTGGGGTGCGGGCGACATAGACGGCGGCGACGGGTCCCTGCTCGGCCAGGCGGCTGCGACGGCGTGACTCGGCGGCGGTGCCGACCTTGGTCATGCCCTTGGCGAAGACGTCCAGGTAGAGCCAGTGCGGTTGCTGGAGGTAGTCCCGGATGTTCGTGGGCAGGGCGGTGGAGTCGCGGTGGGCTTGGTGGGCGGCGATGAACCCCTCCTTGTACTGGCAGCGGCGACATTGCCTCCCCCGGGTGATGATCTCGTCGGTGCGGCAGCGCACGTGCCCGCCCTCGGTGCCGGTGAGGTCGAACCAGCCGACGCAGCGGCGCTGGTCGCCGTCGATGCGGAAGGTGTGCTCGCCCAGGAGGGGGTGGAGGAGGCTGCCTTTCGAGTTGGTGGGGTCGGTGATGCGCAGGTGCGGAGTGTCGGGAGTGCTCCAGTCCAGCCCGAGGAGGGTGGCGGGTGCGGTGAGGTTCATGTCAGGCTCCGGTGCAGGATGGCCTCGATGTCGCGTAGGCAGCGGCGTCGCCGAGTGGCGACGGGGGCGCTGCGTTCGGCGTACAGGCCGTGTTCGTAGGTGCCGTTCAGGTTGTCGGTGACGATGTGCAGGTAGTCGAAGGACACGCCGGCGGTGGCGGCGGCGCGGGCCATGTGACCGATCTCGGGATCGACGATGTCGAAGTCGTCGCGGTGGTCTCGGAACCACGCGCGGGTCTCGTCCATGACGCTGGGGACGGTGACATGCCGTGTCCCGGTTCGGAGGGTCGGTGGGGCGTGGGTGAGGTCCAGTGAGCTATCCCAGGTGAGGGTGTGGTCCTCGATGCGGGTGATGGTGCCGGTGACGATGAGGGTGTTGGGCACCATGTCCGGTTGGAGTCCGCCGAGCTTGCCGACGTAGACGACGTTCGTGGTGTGACCGCGTGCGACGAGCGCGGTGACGAGGTCTCCGGCGAGGTCGCCCCAGAAGCTGAACTCACAGCCCAGGAGGAGGGCGGTGGCTGAGCCGATGCGGGCGGTGCGCCAGCCGAACCCGGGCCGATGGGTCCAGCCGGTGGTGTGGTCGTGGAAGAGGGGGTCGACGTAGCCGAGGACGGCCAGGTCGTGTGCGGGCAGGTCGTCGGGAAGCCAGTGGTCGACGAACTCCAGTCCCTGGCCGGAGGCCGGTGATTCGGTGGTGACGTCGGCGCCCAAGCCGATGAATGCGCAGGCAGAGCGGAGAAGCTGGGTGTAGTGGTGCGTGTAGTCCCGCCCGGGAGGGACCACGCAGTGCAGCACCCGGTCGGCGACGGCGAAGTAGGGACGACGCCAATTGAACCTCTTTCCCCGGCGTTTCTCCCCGCCCAGGAGGAACGACAGGGACCGGTTGGGGTAGACCCAGGCGCGGCCCGCGGAGGCGGCGAGGAGGTCGACGGGGACCTTGGGGAGTACGTAGTCAGCCAGCCGCTCTCCCATCGTGTGATCCTCGCTGGTGACGGCCGCGGGCGCAGTGACACTCACGGGGCGGTCTCCTCACGGAGTAGTGACAGCAGGCCTTCGAGGGGTGCACCGGGATCCAGGGTGTGAACCCGAGCGGGGTGTAGCCGCAGGAGCTCGTCCAGAGCCTGGCTGGTACAGGTCTGGTAGGTGGCGAAGTCCCGTTCGGACATCACGGCCTGGCCGGTGACGAACGCCCCGTGTTCGGAGGGCTTGGAGCTGCCCGACCTGCGGGTGGCGGCGAGGTCAGGAGGAGTGGACAGCCTGACCATCTGGTCCGGTTGGGGCAGGGCGGAGAACGCCCGCGCAGCTAAGGCCACCAGGTCCTCATCCCCGGAGAGCGCCATCCGAGCCTGGTGCTTGAAGTACCAGCCGTCGACGACCACCGTTCGGCCTTCGGCCAGCGTCGGTGCCACGTGTACGTGGTGGAACAGCTCGTACCAGGCGGCCAACGTGTGCAGCCAGTACCGGGAGGGGTAGTTCCACACCGGTTCGATGTGGTCGTATCCCCAGGTGAGGCTGTGCATCACGGCAAGCCGTCCGTCGGCCCATCGATCGCCGCTCGTGGGACGGTCGTCTTTGCGGAGGACAACGGCCTCGCAGGTGGTGTCGGCCAGGCGGGACAGCAGGTGGCTCTTGCCCGCGCCGTCGATCCCCTCGACCACCCAGAACTCACCCATGAGCGCTCCGCACAGTGATTCCGGCTTCGCGGAGATTGATGGCCAGGTGGGAGAGCACTCCTGAGCGGAGAAAGACCTCACGGGTTCCCGCTTCACGCAGGCGATGGATGAACGTGGTGAGCGTGGCGTGGTCCTCACGGGCGATGGACACGTCCAGCAGTGTTGGGCCGGTGGGGATGGGTTCGGTGGTGGAGGACACGATGTTTGTCTCGACGGTCGATGGGTGGTCGCCGCCGTGCCAGGTGCCGGAGTCGGGAACCGTTCCGCGAAGGTTCTGCGGGGAGAGACCGAAGCGGGCGGAGTAGTGGAGCTTAAGCCCAAAGGGATGTCCCAGATCCGAACGGACGGCGGCCAGAGCGCGGTGGTGGTGCCTGATCCATTCCGTCACGGTGGCGATCTGCCAGTCGTCGACACGCGCGGGGCGCTCGTGCAGGCCGTGGTGAGGATCATGAAACCGTGCGCATTGGGGCCCACCATCGGTGGCCGTGAGGTCGACGCGGTCACCGCGGATCTGCAGAACGAGCGGGGCCAGACGGTTGTCCAGCTCCCAGATCCCGGGGACGACCTCGGCCACGTGCAGGTTTTCGTAGGCGGCCAGCTCCACGGAGAACTGCACCTGCTCGTAGAGCTGGACCAGTGCGGACAACGTCGACGGAAGAACGTTGATCCACGTTGCTGCGGCCTCGGCCGTCACGCCGACCATGCGGGGGAGATTACGTTCCTCGGAGTCGGCTCCCGTACGTACGACGAGGGGTGTGTCCCGGCCGAAGAGCTGCCGGAGCTGCCGACTGGTCACCGATGTCGGAGACCGAAAGACCTTCACCGATATGCGGAGCAGACCGTGATTCTCCAGGATAGTGAGGCTTCCGCCTTGCTCATGCCGTTCATGAGGCCCACTCCACAGGCTCGCCCGTGATGGGGCGGACCTGGAGCACGATCACCGACGCACCGGTCCACGCCCACTCGACATCGACGTCGAACCCGAAGTGCTCGGCCAGCAGCAGGCACACCCAGCGGAGGCGACGGATGAGCATCAGGCTGGGGACGGCTCGCCCGGTCGTGTCGACGGCGAGCCGTTCACCTTCCGCACTTGCACGGATCTGCGGTACCTCGCCGGCGGTCACCGCGTCCGGCCGTCGGGCCGCCTCAACCAACACACGACGGTCGTGAGAGAACGCCACCCCGTACAGAGGCGCGTCGACCTGCTCCTGGACCAGCACGCAGGCCCCGGTGGTCCCGTTGAGGTTCTGCCCGGTGACGAAGTCTGATCGATCGCCCGCACCAGCGCTGAGGCGTCGGGCGGGCAGTTCAGGACGGTGACCGTCCGTCCGGCTTGGGCGCTGTCCGGCAGGTCCTCTCGGGCGCTGGTGCGGAGTACCACCCGCCGGGGCCGGTACAGCCGCAGCCATGTAGCCGTCGCGCTGACGGCTTCGGCAGTCCCGCGAACCAGGTCCTCAGCCTGCAAGCACAGCGCGGGAGGTACGGGAAGCCCCAGGCCCACAACCTCGCTCAGCCTCGCGGCCTTAAATCCCCAGCGTTCGGGTTCCAGCTGCTGTGTCAGCAGGTCAGCGACCATCGTGGCACCTGCCCGCAGGTAGTCCTGTCAGGGCGCGGGAGCCCTCTTCGAATCCATCCATGCGCCCACTGTGGCGAGGTTGTGGCTGCAAGCCCATGACCAACTGGTCATAGGTCTGATGACCGCGTGGTCATGCGTCCCGAGCCCACCACGAGAGCAGGTACCGGGAGGCGATCCCGACACACTGACACCTTCACCGAACCCAGCACGAAACACACTCCGCACCTTGGGCGCGGACTATCCGAAAGCTGCTCACCTGACGGAGAAGCGGAAAGCTGACCAGGACCACCAACAGTGGGCTAACGTGATGTCCACCCTGCCGACAGACAACACTCCTAACATGGAAGATCCCCCATGAGCCGTTCCCCCGAACAGCCCTGGACCATCGGCAACATCCAGTCCGCTTTCGAACGCTATTCCGAGATCGTCAACGCCAGCGATCTGGCTCCGTCAACCAAAACCACCTACCTCGTCCATGCCGACCGGTTCGTACGCTGGTTGGCCGGTGAGATCCGTATCCGAGGCGAACGGTGACCTTCAAGCGCCCCGCACCGCTAAACACGAGCATCCAGGGCTCTCTCCGCCCCACCCTCTCGGAGCGAAAGCGCCCGTGACCCACATCGTCATCACCTCCCACGCCAGCGACTGCTACCACACCGGCGAGGAATGCGCGGCCTTCCGTGCCGACCACGCTGACAGCGAGGCAGAGGGCAAAGCCGAACACCGCGCCGTGCGGATCACCGTCGCGACGCGGAAGAGTTCAACCGAGGCCGTGCACCATGTGCGGCGCGGAGGAGCGCGCGAAGGTCGAACCACCCAAGCTTCTACGCGAGCTCCTCGCCGACCTCAGCCGGATCGAGAAGCGCAGGCGGCAGGATTGGATCCGACGTGAGCGGATACGCGCCAACGGGCCCTTCGAGAAGTTCACGACCCGAGAGATCGGTGACCGGGACGGGTGGATCTGTGGGCTCTGCGACGACCCCGTCGACCCGTCCTGTAAGGCCCGTGATCCGCGCTCCCCGAGCATCGACCACATCCGAGCCGTCTCCCTCGGAGGAGCCCAGACCCGCGACAACGTCCGGATCACCCACTTGGGGTGCAATCACGAACGTAACAACAGCACCGAGTTACTCGACCTGGAAGACGCCCGGAGACAGCAGGAGGCCGTCGACAAGATCGTCGGTGTGGAACGACAGGTCACCACCGCGCAACTGGAAGCAAGACTCGAACGTTCTCGGGCACGCCACCATCCGGACCACTACCGAAAGACCCTCCAGCGATCGGTCCAGCGCCACGAACGCGGGGACCGGGACTCTTCACAGCCAACGTGAGTCCAACAAGCCAGATTTCACCTACTCGCCGCAAGGGTCACAGGCATCCTCCGTGTCGGCCACAGCCACGCAACGACAGGGATAGCGAAGCACCTGGACCCGCGGCAATTCATGGCTCGACGGCGTTACGGACGTGTTCGAGCCTCAACCGGTTCTCCTCCACCCAGTCGCAGGTGTCATCGATCGGCATACGCACCGCGATCTGCGTTGACGGCGCGTCATGCACTGTCACCTCAACTGGGTCGTCGGGCACGACCTCCAGCCAAGCGGTCCGGCCACCCGCGGGCCACTCGACCCGTTCCTCCGCCTGGAGGGCATCCAGGCAACGCTCCCAGTCCTCCAGGTCCCCGACCGACACCACCAGACTGACCCGACCATGGACGAAGCCGCTCTTCAACACGATGGAGGCGGAGAAGTACCGCGCTTCCCCTCCGATCGAAGGGTCACCGCACTCCACTTCAAGGGCAACACTCTGCCCCGGGTCCGCGAACCGGAAGAGTTCCAACGTCTGTGCTTCGTCTACCACGGCCGCCTCGTGCGTGCTTGATGGACCAGGTCACCCCGATCTTCTCGCACAGCACCCATCGCGACCTCCAATACATGCATGCCGCTTCCGAAGTCGCGCCACACCAGCCACAAGGTGCGTTCGGCCACCTATCGCGCCACCTCCGGCGACACCATGCCGGCCGGACCCAACACCACCTTCGATGTGTGCCCCGGGCTCGAGAGCAACGGTTGCCCGGTTCACGGGAGTGACGGGAGGCGATCCCGACACACCCAGCCTTCGTGTAGAAGCTCTGCATGTGGCAGACCGCAAGAGTCACCAGATGCTGGATACCTGTCGACGAGTAAGAGAGCTGATCTCTCTTCCTGCTACTGCAGGCCGATGACGCCGCTTCGCCCGGCGTGGTCGATGAAAGAGACAGCGACGGCCCCCGGCACGACATATACGTCATCGATCTCCATGAGCGCCTCCCCATCCCAGGTGAACATGACCGGAACGGTTTCCTCGAAACCCTCGAACACCGCCAGCTCGCTCTCACCCGCACCGGCGGGGATCGACTCCGCCATATGGAGCACTCCACCCTCCAAGCCAACGGTCTCCGCATCGCCCTGGAGCCCGTTGATGATCGACTCCGCGGCACCGGTGTCGTTGGCTCTGAAACGTTCTCGCACACCACCCCCGGCTTCCTCCGTCCAGTAGTCCCGTGTCCGCTCATCCCATACGCCGAAGAGGGACCCGTCCCTGTTCGACCACAGGACCCCGCCTTCGTCGAGGGTTCGCACGTTGCCCGTGGAGGGGTCGACGATCTGCCCAATCTGGCCATAGGGGTAGTAGGCGGTGACCAGGCCACTGTCGTGGAGAGCGAGTTCGCGTTCGTGCGCATCACCGGGGAACGTCCCTGCCGATTCCTCCGTGCGCCATAGTTCGTCACCCGTCGACGGGTCGAACCCAGCGAACCCGGAGACGAACTCCTGGCCCTCGGTCATCTCAACAGGGGCCTCGCCCTCGGGTTGCTCATAACAGGTGAAGGCCGCTACCAGGACCTCGTCCGTCATCACGGTCCGATCCACGGAGCCGACACCGTCGCAGCCCGCGACGTTCGGGACCGACCAGGCGTCCTCGTCGCTTCCCAGACGATGGGCGAGAAGCGCCTCGTCGTCCTCCACCGTGACCCAGTACTCGTCCGTGACATTACCCAGCCACCCCCGAACGACCCCGGACACACTGTCCCCACTCTCCACTGGTAGTCCCTGACCGGCTCTCCCGTGGACAGGTCGAGTACGACCATCCTCGGAGGTGCCTCCTCATCCTCGGAGTCCAGGATCTGGAGCACGAAGTATCGGCCCTGACCCGCCACCGCGCCGAAGACCTCATTTCCCGGAACCCGGTGCTCCCACATCACACCGCCGCTCTCCCCTGAGAGACCGACGACCCCGTCGTCCACAAGGGCTGCCACCCCACCTGGCACGGGGAAGAGACCGTCTAGCTCGGCAACTCCCTCGGGGGCCTCCCACGTCCACGCACTCGCATTCACCGACGCCGGCGGGTCAAGGTCTCGCACCGGTTCGCGGTCCTCGGAGGAGCCTCCGGCCTCCCCGGGCCCCTCGCCCAACGAGCAGGACGTGAGAAGGAAGGCTGCCACCATGGCAATGGCTATCGCGCGCCTCATGAAGGGATTCCCTCTCCGAGTCGTGATGTGTACGTCTGAATATTAGCGGATCGAAACATCGTCCCACTTCGAGCCATTGTTTCCGAAGGCACTCAGGAAGTTGTACACGGCATTCGCCGTGGATCCCTCGTCGTCCACCCAGTCGAGTTCGTCCACACGGTCGAACTCCGTCGCCAGGACACCAGCGGATGTCTCTACGTCCCACTCCTCGTGTTCGACGGGCACGTAAAGATCTCCGTTCTCGTCCTCCCGGGCGATCCCAGCCTCCTCCAGGCTGCCATCAACTCGGGGTCCCCATGGGCGAGGGCAGCGATCGCGAAGCCCTGCATCCGCTCGTTGGTGGCCCACTCTCCCGGGGTGGCGACGTTCTGGCTCGCCTCGTGTATGGGAATCGCCAGGGCTTCCTTCGCCGCGAACTTCGCGATCTCGACCACAACGCCCGGCGCTCCGACATCACCGGCGGCACTACCGAGCACGTCGACGACGGAGTTGCTCACGCCAGTTTGGTAGGTGGCAGCGTCTCCGTGCTGTTGGCCCCGCGTGGCACTCTCGTTTGCCAGAGCCTCCTCCACGAGCCCTTGGAGACTTCCGGCGAGAACCGTGGGGATGTGGTCCCTGTCTCCAGTGTTTGACGCGTATTCCGCCATGGTCTCACCCGTGTTGAGGAGGACCTCTTCGTAGATGCGCGCGGCTGCGTCAGGGTCAGCCACGATGAGCTGGGTAAAAGCCAGGCGGCTCTCGGGAGAGAGTTCCACGGTCCCAAGGTCCGGGTTCCAGCGTGTCTCGAACTCGCCCTCTTCTCCCAAGCCGTCGGTCTCGGCGAACTCATCCATGTAGGCGAGGAAGATGTCACCGAAGCCGTCAGCGAGCTCGCCGTTCAGGTGTCCTGCGGAGACATCGAGCCATTCGAGCCCGTCCTCATCCTCGACAGCATGGTCCGTACCGAAGAGGCTGTCCCTGAAGTCCTCGTTCTCGAGCATCCCCATCAGACTCGCGAGGGCAGTTCCCCGAAGCTCGTCCGTCACCTCGATGAGGTCTCGTCCGCTACTTCTGGCGATCCAGTCGGTGATACCGCTGACTGTGGCGCCGTCGTCGTCCCAGTCATACGAGTAGAAGGTGGTGAGGGCCGATTCCGGTGTGAGGTCCGCATGGTTCTCGTGATGCTGGTAGGTGTTTCCGTCGAAGTCCTCGCCCGTCAGAATGACGTAGTTGGCCTCTTCGTTCCTCGACGCAACATCGATGATGTCCTGGAAAATTTCACCAGTGGGCTCACCGCCGTACAACTGGGTGTACATCAGGTTGGTTGCACTTGTTCCCAGGAGGGTGGTCGAGAACTCCGTTCCTCCCTGCACCCCCGGCCCCGAACTGCCAAGGAAGTCGCTGAGTGTAGCGAACTCGCTGCCCCAGGCTCGGTAGGTATCGACGTAGGCGTCGACGTCATCGCCGGTTTCAACACTGGTGATCTCGGGGAACTCGGGACCGTTTGCCGCTTCCTGGACGTCAGTTGGAAGCCTGTCGACGCCGCCTCCGATGTTGTCGTCCGACAGGACGAGCATGGAGTTCGCCAGATTCCGTTTGATTTCTTCACGGAGAGAGTCACTGAGATGCTCGCTGGCATTCAACTGGTCCATGAAGTTGAGGAACCCGGGGTCGCTGCCTCGGACATTGCTGAGGTCGCCGAACAGTGTCTCCAGGAACTCGACCTCCCCGTCCAGCAACTCGTCCCCGTTCTGTTGTGCGGTCAACGCGCGCCCGACGACGTTGGCGATCAGAGCGAGGTACTCCGGGTTGTCCTCAAGTGCTTCGATGCTACCACCGTACCCGTGCAAAACTGCGTTTTCGATGTGGATCGCGATGGTTTCGGCTTGGTTCTCGTCCACATGGAAATAGCTCAGGTCCTCGGTGGTGTAGAACCCGATCAGACCATGCTCTCCCAGATGGCCACCGTCCGCGAGGGCGCGGATGTTTTCTGGAGTCGGGCCGTCGCGCAGCATCTCCTCGGACTCGTCGCAACGTGTCTCCAGTGTTCGCCAGGCCTCCCGGGCGTCAGTATTATGCGAATCGACGATCTGGTTATAGATGATGAGATTATCGGGCTCGCTGGAATTGGCTAGGGCCGTAGCGAGGTTCTCCTTGATCTCCTCGATCTTGTTCTCGTACCACTGTACGTCCGTACTGATCTTATCAAGAACCCCATAGGCGTGGGTGCACGCCATCATTGAACTGCTCCAGTGGAAATGGTTCTCCCCTGCGGCGCTTCTCAGTCCTTCGCCTATAAGATCCGAGAACTGAAAACCCACTGGTTGGGTGATGGTGTTGTACGACCCAGCCCGGCCGCTGATCACAGCGTGGAGTTCTTCGAATGTGGACATAGCCGATGCGACTGTTCCGCGGTCGATATCACATTCGGTGTAGCTGAGGGCAGACAAAATATATCTCCGGACCGGGGTTGTGGAAGGAAGAAAATTAGAAGAGCTGCGGACCGTTGATCGGAATGGAGTACTCCTCTGCCGACTCCAAGTCGGTCACGGCTGCTTCGTAGGCGCCGTTCTGGATGTTGTCCGCGAGAGCTCTCGCGTGTTCCTTGACTTCCGCCATGTGGTATTCATGGTCGGCCCCGAAGGCAACCCAGCCCGTGATGCCTGGGGCTGGGCCCACCGCGCTCTTTGCGGCCTGAACCGCCTCATCGAAGTCGGTCGGCAGGTCCCTGAGACGAGCCGCTGCCTCGGCCGAGGCCGATCCTCCCGCGTAGGCATCATCCGGGTTCACACCTACGGATTCACCTGACACGAGTCCACCTGCTTTCCTGCTGTCACCTGCACGTTCAGTCTGGAGAACCGGAAGAATCACTCACATTCATCCGATTGTCGACACTAAAGATATCCAGTCTGAGGGGAAGGTCGTGACAAGGGGCCTGACTGTGACGATGCCTTGAACACCGCGACCCGCCAAACCCACGACCTGGCCAGGGAACTCACTGAGGTGATCCCAGCGAGTTCTATGTCAG
>NZ_MKKC01000124.1 GCF_001942255.1 Nocardiopsis sp. CNR-923 | reverse complement strand
CGAAGGTAGGAAGTGCGCGTTGCCTGGACGTGTCGCGTCGTAACACTCGGGAAACAGTGGGCTCACCCCAGGCCCGTGACCTCGGTGAGAACCGCGTACGAGCAGATGGTTCGGGGTGCGTATCGCGCGGATGTGGTGTGGGACACCTTCCGCGGCGGGGTCAGTCCCCAGAACGTGACCCGCGGGTCTGGGAGGCGCCCACCCCCAGTCCGAACACCAGCCCGAGTGCGATGCCCGTGGCCAGGTCGTCCATGGCTGTGCCGAGCGCGGCTCCCATGCCGAGACCGATCGCCAGCCACGTGCCGCCGCTGAACGTCGTCGTGCGGTGCTTCTTCATCGCGTTCCCTCCGTGTGGCGTGGGCGTGGATGGGACGTGTCGGGTGTGTGTCCGGTTCCCAGCCGGTCGGCCGTCGTCCCAGTTCCGCCCACGCGCCGTGAGGAGCGCTGTCCGGCCAGCAGGGCCAGTTCGGTGAGGGAGCCCACGTCTGCGCATTGGGCTTCGGTGAGCCGGTTGATCAGATGGCGGGTGTGCTGGGCCTGGGGGGTGGAGGGCAGCTCTCCCGCGTACAGGTCGGGCAGTGCCAGCTCGAAACCGCAGACCGCGCGGAGGGTGTGCCGGTGCGGCGCGCGGCTGACCGACCAGGCCACGCGCACGGCGTGCTCGTTGCCCGGCGGGACGTCCGGGCGGTCCGGTTCCCGGGCGGCGTAGCGGTAGCCGTCGGCCAGGTCGCAGGGCCCGCAGCCGCGCTCGCCCGATCCCAGGGGGTGGGCGCATTCCGGGCAGGGTTGCCGGTCCAGGGCGGCGTCGACCACCCGCCAGGAGAACCGGTGCGGCTCCTCGGTCACCATGCGGGCCAGGTCCCGCTCCTCGGGCGTCCCCGGCAGGACCTCCCACTCCTGGCACAGCCCTGACCACGCCGCCTCGACCTCGCGCGCGATCGCCGCCATGGTGCGGGCCAGCTCCGGGCTGCGCCACCGGCGCTCGTGGGTGTCCATGCCCGGCACGGTAGCCGGAGGCCGGAGAATCGGCCACGGGTTATTCTCCGGCCGGTCTCCCGTGCCTTCCCGCCGGTCCCGCGCCGGTGGCGGTCGCCGCGACGCGGGGGCGTGCGGCGCCTGTGGTCGCACCGGGATCGAGCCGGATGCCGCCGCGGGTGCGGAGGCAACGGACGGTCCGCTGGTCAGGTCACGCGCTTGCACCGCCGAACACGCTGAACCCGACCGGCAGCGGGGCGCGTCCGGTGAGGGCGAGCAGTACCTCGCTTAGGCGGTCCGAGGCCAGAGCCCCGGCCGGGTCGACGCCGGGTCGACCCCGGCGGCCCAGCCGCGTTCGGCGATCGCGGCGGGATCGGCGGTCGACCCGGCCCGGAGGTAGTCGGCGGCCGACGCCACCTCCGTCCCGAGCCGGGACCCGCCCAGGGCACGAAGGGGTCAGTCGGTCTGTCCGTCCTGGAGGCTTCGGACCACCTCCAGCGCCTCCTCGACGTGCTTGTCGATGACCGTCATCGAGTTGAAGACGTGGCGGACGGTGCCCTGGCGGTCGATCACGTAGGTGACCCGGCCCGGGAGCAGACCGAGCACACTCGGTACGCCATAGCTCTTGCGGACCTTGCTCCCCCGGTCGCTGACCAGGGTGAACGGCAGCCGGTGCCGTTCGGCGAAGGCCGCGTGCCGGTCCGCGGAGTCGGAGCTGACCCCGATCACCTCGGCTCCGGCGTCGGCGAAGACCTCGTGGCTGTCGCGGAAGGCGCACGCCTCGGCGGTGCACCCGGGGGTGTCGTCCTTGGGGTAGAAGTACAGCACCACCGTCCGCTCGCCGAGCCGGTCGTACAGACGTACCGGGTCACCGGTCTGCGACGGAAGGGTGAAGTCGGGCGCGGTGTCGCCGACCTGGATGCCTCGGGCCATGGTGTGCGGTTCCTTCACGTGGGTCGTCGGGACGAGGAGGCCGTGACCGTCGCCGGCTCCCCGTCCCAGCATCGCACCGGCCCGTCGGCGCCGCCGCGCCGCGGTCCCGTTCGCGGCGCGCCCGCGGGGATGGTCCGACCCTCGTGTTTGGGTGGTCGCATGATGAGACGACCGATTCTGGTTCTGGGCGCCACCGGCTCCACGGGGCGGCGGGTGGCCGGTCGGGCTCTTGGAGGTGTCGTGCCCTGTGGGCGGGTTCAGTCCCGCCGCCGGTCGGCGTTGGCGGCGAAGGCGTCGCGCAGGTAGGCGGACAGGCCCTCGCGGTGGGCGTCGACGGTGGCGGTGAAGCGCGCGTCGTCCACGTACAGCTGGCCCAGGCCCCGGTGGATCTGGGGTGTGCAGTCGTAGAACCACCGGTTGATGTGGTCGCGGTGGCGCTCGGCCAGGTCCATGGCGGTGGTGCTGTCCGCCGGAACACCCTCGGCCATGGCCTGGGCCAGTTCGCGGTAGATCGGCTCGGCCTCGGCGTTGAGGCGGTCCCAGTCCTGTCTGGTGTAGTGGTTGACCCTGTGCCGGGAGCGGGTCCAGGCGTCGGTGTGTCCCCAGCGGTGTTCGGCTTCGCCGGCGTGGGCGTCCACGTCGAAGTCGCCGAAGAGTTCGAGTCGTTCCTGCGGGGTGAGGCCGAGTCCCACGGTGTCCGCCTCCATCAGGAGTTCGAGTGCGTGCGCCATGGCACGCAGGCGGTCGATGCGCTCGGTCACCAGGCGGTGTTGGCGGGCCAGGTGGGCCCGGGCGTCGATCGCGGGGTCGTCGAGCAGGGTCGCGATCTCGTCGAGGCCGAAGCCGAGTTCCCGGTAGGCGAGGATCTGCCGTAGCGTTCGAGGTCGTCCTCGCCGTAGTCGCGGTAGCCGGAGGCGGTCCGCTCGGCTGGCACGAGGAGCCCGATCCGGTCGTAGTGGTGCAGTGCGCGTACCGTCTGGCCGCTGATTCTGGCGACCTCTCCCACGGTGAGGCCCATCCGTCCTCCGCTCGTCGTCGCTGGTGTTGCCGTGGTCGCGACGCTAGACCCTGACGCCGCGTCAGGGTCAAGGCGACCGCGCGGAGGGGGCCGCCGCATAACCTACTCGCGGGTAACATAACCCCATGAGCCTTGACCGCACCTCCGCCGACTACGAGTACGACCGGGACACCCGGGTCGACAAGACCGCCGACGGAACGTTCACAGCCACCCTCACCGACGAGTGGACCACCCTCACCACGCACCCCAACGGCGGCTACGTCCTCGGCACCGCCCTCAACGCGCTCGGCCAGACCCTCAACCAGCCCGACCCCGTCGCCGTCTCCGCCTTCTTCCTGCGCCCCGCCGCCGCCGGAGAGGCGCTCATGCGCACCGAGACTGTCCGCGAGGGCCGCCGCACCGCGACCGGCCAGGTCATCCTGGAACAGGGCGGCAGGGAGGTCATGCGCGCCACGGCCACCTACGCTGACCTGTCGCCCAACGGCGGACGCGAACTCCACCTGGAGGGCCCGCCCGACCTGCCCGACCCCGACCAATGCCCGCCGCCCCGGGAACTCGACCGAATCGAGGGCGTGACCATCGCCCACCGCCTGGACTACCGCTATCCCGGCGCCCCGGTTGGCTGGACGGCCGTACCGACGGCCGCCCCTACGAGGAGTTCTGGCTGCGCTTCGCCGACGGCCGCCAGGCCGACACCCACAGCCTGCCCGCGATGGTGGACTTCGCCATCCCCGCCGTGCTGAACATCGGTGAGTTCGGCACCGTCACCGTGGAGATGACCGCGCACGTTCGGGCCCGTCCCGCTCCCGGTTGGCTGGCCTGCCGGGTGTTCACCAAGCACGTGTCGGGCGGCTACCACGAGGAGGACATGGAGATCTGGGACAGCCAGGGCACCCTGGTCGCCCAGGGCCGCCAGTTGGCCATGCTGCTGTAGGCCCCGGCTGGTCCGCGCGGCTCCCGGCGCGGACACGCGTCCGGGCCGGGAGCGCGCCCGTGACCACGACTGCGTCCGCCGCGGCGCCGTGGCCGGGGCGTCCGGCCGGCCCGGTTCCCATCGCTGGTGTCATGCGGTGCGTTCTCGCACCGCCGAACCGCGTCACCGTGCCCGGCCGAACGCCCGGGTGCCCTCCGCGCCCCCGCGCGGGGAACACGATCAGGTCCGGGCGCGTGCCCGCAGCGCCCGCGCGCCCCGGCCGCGCCACAGCACGCCCTGGCGGGGTGAGAACAGGTACGCCAGGACGAACGCGCCCGCCTGGGCCAGCACGATCGACCCGCCCGTGGACACGTTGACGTGGAAGCTGGCGAACACGCCCACGAACGCCGCGGCCACGGCGACCGAGGCCGAGATGA
This sequence comes from Nocardiopsis sp. CNR-923, assembly GCF_001942255.1. Taxonomy (GTDB): domain Bacteria; phylum Actinomycetota; class Actinomycetes; order Streptosporangiales; family Streptosporangiaceae; genus Nocardiopsis. The sequence continues at coordinate 12,514 of NZ_MKKC01000124.1, read as the reverse complement.
GGAGCATGCGCTCGAACCGGTCGGTGAGCAGGTAGGCGGTGGCGCCGGGAATGATGACCATCGCGACCACGAGGATGATCCCCACCGCCTGGAGGGCGACCACGACGGTGACCGACAGCAGCCCCAGCAGCAGGGTCTCCAGCAGGCGCGGGTTGATGCCCAGTGCGTGCGCGTGGACGGGGTCGAACGCGTACAGGGTCAGGTCCCGGTGCTTGAACCAGACCACGGCCAGCACGATCGCGGCCAGGACCACGACCTGCCAGATGTCGGCGTCGGAGACCCCGAGCACGTTGCCGAACAGGATGTGGCTCAGGTCGGTCTGGCTGGGCACGCGGGAGACGAGCACCAGCCCCAGCGCGAACATCGCGGTGAACACGACCCCGATGACCGCGTCCTCCTTGACCCGGGAGGTGCGGTTGACGATGCCGATGAGGGCCACCGAGCCGCCGCCGAACACCAGCGCCCCCACGGCGAAGGGCGCGCCGAACAGGTAGGACAGCACCACGCCCGGCAGGACAGCGTGGGAGACGGCGTCGCCCATGAGCGACCAGCCCACCAGGGTCATCCAGCAGGACAGGACCGCGCACGCCACGCCGGCCACGACGCTGACCAGCAGGGCGCGCTGGACGAACTCGAACTGCATCGGTTCGGTGAACCACTGGGTCAGGGCGGTGATCACGTCCATGCGGCGGCTCCCCGCGCGGGGCGCGCTCCGAAGGCCTCCAGCAGGACGTCGGGGCGCAGGACCTCGTCGGGTGTCCCGTGGGCGAGCAGGCGGCGCTGCAGCAGGGCCGCCTCGTCGCACAGGTCGGGCACCTGGGCCAGGTCGTGGGTGGACACGAGCAGGGTGGCGCCGTCCTGGCGCAGGGAGCCGAGCAGGTCGACGACGGTGGCCTCGGAGCGCTTGTCGACCCCGGCGAAGGGTTCGTCGAGCAGCAGCACGTCGGCGCCCTGGGCGATGGCGCGGGCGACGAACGCGCGCTTGCGCTGGCCTCCGGACAGGGCGCCGATCTGGCGGTCGGCCAGGTCGGCGAGGTCGGTGCGGTCCAGGGCGTGGTCGACGGCCCGCCGGTCCGCGGCGCGGGGTCGTCGGCGCGGGCCCATGTGCCCGTAGCGGCCCATCATCACCACGTCGCGCACGCGGACGGGGAAGGCCCAGTCCACCTGCTCGGACTGGGGGACGTAGCCGACCAGCCCCTCCCTGCGCGCGGCGGTGTGGGTGCGGCCCAGGATCCGTATCCGTCCCCGGTCGGCCGAGACCAGGCCGAGGATGGTCTTGAACAGGGTGGACTTGCCCGATCCGTTGGTGCCGAGCAGGCCGCAGACGCGGCCGGGTCCCACGGTCAGGCTCACGTCCTCCAGGGCGAGCACGTCGCCGTAGCGGACGGTCGCCCCGGTGACCTCGATGGCGGGGATCATGTCGTCTCCTTAACCGGCGCTGAGACCCTCGACGATCGCCTCGGCGTCGTAGCGGATCAGGTCGAGGTAGGTGGGGACGGGCCCGTCGTCCTCGGACAGGGAGTCGACGTAGAGGGTGCGGCCCATCTGGGCGCCGGTCTCGCGGGCGACCGAACGCTGGGTGCCGTCGTTGACGGTGCTCTCGCAGAAGAGGGAGGGGACGTCGTTGTCGCGGACGAACTCGGTGACGGCGGCGGTCTGCTGGGGTGTGGCCTCGCCCTCGGAGTTGACCGACCACAGGTACATCTCGGTCAGACCGGCGTCGCGGGCCAGGTAGGGGAAGGCTCCCTCGCAGGTGACCAGCGCCCGGCTGGACTCGGGGACCCCGGCCAGTTCGGTCTCCAGGTAGGCGCCGACGTCGGCGATCTCGGTCTGGTAGGCCTCGGCGGCGGCGTCGTAGTCCGCCTCGCCCTCGGGGTCGAGTCCGACGAGGGCGTCGCGGATGTTGTCGACGTAGACCAGGGCGTTGTCGGGCGACATCCACGCGTGCGGGTTGGGTTCGCCCTCGTAGTCGCCGGAGGCGATCGCGATGGGCTCGATGCCGTCGCTGACGGTGGCCGTGGGGGCGTCGATGCGTTCGGTGAACTGCTGGAACCAGGCCTCCAACCCCATGCCGTTCTCCAGGATGAGGTCGGCGTCCTGGCCGCGCGCGAGGTCGTCGGGGGTGGGCTCGTAGAGGTGGATGTCGACGCCGGGCCGGGTGATGGAGACGATCTCGACCCGGTCGGCGGCCACGTTGCGGGCCATGTCGGCGATGACCGTGAACGTCGTCAGGACCAGAGGGCGCCCGTCGTCGGGGGTGTCCTCGGCGGACGTGGAACCGGCGGAGCAGGCGGTCAGGGCGAGACCGGTCGTGGCCGCGGCGAGCGCGAACGGCCAGGACCTTGAGGGGGACTCATCTCTGAAGTTCGGCACGCCTAACTTTCTATCACAACCTGTCCAAACTCAGCTATGGCGGGGCAGTGTCGGTCGGACGGGAGGGTGGGGCTCGGCGGTCGCCGTCGACCCCGACGCCGATCCCACCCGCCGCTCTCGCGTCCACCGCCGGTGCCGTCGTCCGCCACGGCGGGAGGCGCGTCAGCGCCACCGCCATGGACCTGGCCGAGCGCCACCGCGACCACATCGCCCGGTGGTTCTACGACCGCACACCCCAGATCCACCGGGGCCCGGGTCGGCTGCACATGGACGACGCGTGCTTCACCGCCACCGTCGACGCCCACCGCGAGGGCCTGTTTGTCCACCTGCGCGACGCTCTTGGCCGGCGCGTCCCAGTCCGCCCGATCGGCGTCCCCCGTTCCACCCGTTCGGTCCGCACACGCGTCGCGGTACCGGTACGCTCCAACCGTCGACGGGCGGCGAGTGACGAACGGGAGGTGCGCGGTGGCCGACACCTGGACCGCGATCGACTTCGAGACCGCCAACCAGGACCGCGGCAGCGCCTGCGCGGTCGGCCTCGTGCGCGTGGTCGACGGCAGGCCGGTGGAACGCCACTCCACCCTCATCCGCCCACCCGATCCCGTGCGCCACTTCTCCCACCACAACGTCGCCGTGCACGGCATCACCGCCGCCGATGTCGCCCACGCCCCGGCCTGGGACGCCGTGTGGCGGCGGATCCTCGACTTCGCCGACGGCGGCGCCCTGGTCGCGCACAACGCGCCCTTCGACATGGGCGTCGTGCGCAGGGCGTGCGCCCACACCGGGCTCGGCCACCCCGCGATCGACTACGCGTGCACGCTCGCCCTGTCGCGTCGCACCTGGCGCGCTCTGGCCGACCACCGCCTGCCCACCGTGTGCGCGCACATCGGCCACCGCGTCACCCGCCACCACCGCGCCGACGCCGACGCCGAGGCGGCCGCCCGCATCATGATCGCCGCCATGTCCGAGCACGGCACCACCTCGCTGGCCGAGCTGTCCCGCGCCGCGGGACTGCGCCTGGGCCGCCTGGACGCGGTGACCGCGCCGACCCCCGTCGCCGCCCCCTCCCCCGTCGGGCCCGCCGCCGACCGGTTCGACCACTGGCGCAGGGCCGCCGAGACCCCGATGCCCCAGGCCTGTCCCGACGCCGACCCCTCCGGCCCGCTGTTCGGGCGTACCGTGTGCCTGTCCGGCGACCTGGCCGCGATGGACAAGCCCGAGGCCTGGCGGCGCGTCGCCGAGGCGGGCGGCCACCCCGCCAGGAACGTCACCAGGACCACCGACGTGCTCGTCGTCGGCTCGCACGCGGGGGTCGGCAAGACCGCCAAGCACCGCCGCGCCGAGACCTACCGCGAGCGCGGGCAGCGCATCGACATCATCACCGAGGCCGAACTGCTCTCCCGACTCGGCATGACCGGCGCCTGAGCCCGCTCAGGCCGCCTCCGGGGCGGGCGCGGACGCCGGGCCGGTGAGCTGGCGGAGCAGGGCGTCGGTCGCCCCGTCGCGCCAGCGGTCGACGTTCGGCGACCCTGCGCCGCACGGTCCCGCGCGGGTCGGCGTTGGTCCGCCACGGCGCCGGCCTCAGGAACCGAGGTAGCGCAGCACCGCGAGCACGCGGCGGCTGTAGCCGGTGGTGTGGGCGATCCCCAGCTTGTCGAAGATCGCGTTGACGTGCTTCTCCACCGCGCTGACCGACACGTGCAACCGCTCGGCGATGGAGGTGTTGGTCAGCCCCTGGGCCATGCGCTCCAACACGTCGCGCTCGCGCGGGGTGAGCGCGGCCAGCGGGTCGACGTGGGCGCTGCGGGCCAGCAGGCGGCGCACCACCTCGGGGTCGAAGGCGGCGCCGCCGGCGCGCACCCGCTCCAGCGCGTCGAGGAACTCCCCCACCTCCGAGACCCGGTCCTTGAGCAGGTAGCCCACGCCCCCGGAGGACCCTGAGAGCAGTTCGGCCGCGTACCGCCGCTCCACGTACTGCGACAGCACGAGCACCGCCACGGCGGGGTGGTCGGCCCGCACCCGCAGGGCGGCGCGCAGTCCCTCGTCGGTGTGGGTCGGGGGCATGCGCACGTCCACCACGGCGGCGTCGGGGGTGTGCTCGGCGACGGCGTCGAGCAGGGTGTCGGCGTCGCCGACCGCGGCCACGACCTGGTGCCCCTCCTCCTCCAGGAGTCGCACCAGCCCCTCCCGCAGCAGGACCGAGTCGTCGGCGATCACCAGGCGCATGTGGGCTCCGTGTCCGTGGGTGCGGTGGGTCGGTCGGTCAGGGGCACGTGCGCGCGTACGACCGTGGGACCGCCGTCGGGGCTGTGCACGGACAGCGTTCCGTCGAGTGCCCGCACGCGGCGGAGCAGGCCGGTCAGGCCCTGGCCGCGCGGGTCGGCGCCGCCGGGGCCGTCGTCGGTCACGCTCAGCTCGACGCGGGTGTGGTCGGCGCGCACCCGCACCTCCACCCGGTGGGGGCGGGCGTGCTTGACGGCGTTGGTGATGGCCTCGCGCGCCGTGAAGTAGACGGCGGTGGCGGCGGTGGGCGGCAGCGGTTCAAGCAGGTCGCATTCGACGGTGACGGGCAGCGGGGCGCGTTCGGCGATCTCGTTCAGGGCCGACTCCAGCCCGAGCGTGTCCAGCGCCGTGGGGTAGACCCGCCAGGCCACCTCGCGCAGTTCGTCCAGCAAGACCCGGGTCTGTTCGTGCGCCTGGCCGAGCAGGCGGGCGGCGCGTTCGGGGTCGTCGCCCCGCCGTGCCCTGCCGAGCAACATGGCCAGGGCCACCACGCGCTGTTGGACGCCATCGTGCAGGTCGCGTTCGATGCGGCGGCGCTCCTCGTCGACGGCGCGGACGATCCCCGAACGGCTCCGGGCCAGTTCGTCGATGCGCCGGGTGAGGAGGTCCTCGGTGCTGGGTCCCAGGATCCGCCGGGCCAATGACCGGTCCAGCGCGGTGACCCCGGCCAGGGCGCCCCACAGTCCCAGGAAGGTGACGAGGGCGAACGAGGCGCCGAGGGCGAGCGTGGACGTGGACAGACTCACCCCGGGCAGGGTGATCCACACCTGCGACGCGGTGCCGGTGACCGCCTCCCACACCGTGCCCCCGGTGAACAACGCCCACAGTCCGCCGAGCACGAACAGGACCGCCGCCGTCACGGCCGCCACCACCAGTCGGACGCCCAGGTACAGCGCCCGTGGCGCCGTGTCCGGGCACGCGTGGAGCCCCAGCCCCGCCCAGCGGGAAAGACGGCGCACTTCCAGGTCGGCGACCGCCCGCACGCCCGCGGCGAGCGCGGGCGCCACCCGCCGGCGGGCGCGGGGCCAGGCCAGGGCGGGTAGCGCGGCCACCGCCAGGACGGCCCCGGCCGCGGTCAGGGCGGCCGTGCCCAGCCCGGCCAGGACCGCGACCAGGACCCGCGCGTGCCCGCCCGCGAGCGCCACCGCCGCCGCGGTCCGAGCCCGCACGTCCCGCCCTGTCGCCGCCACTACCGTGGTCTCCCCCTCCGCTGGCCGGTCGGCGCAGCGACGACGACTCTAGCGTCCGGACCGCGGCCGGGGCCCTGGGGGTTTCCGCCGGGACGGCTGCGGTCGCCCTCCGGCGCCGGGGTGGGGTCGACCGCAGGTACCCCAGGACCGCCGGCACGTCCGGCGACGCCGGCGCGTGCGCGTCGCCACGGCAGCCTCCTGACCCCGCACGGCCGCGCGGTGCCGGGAAGCGCCGCTCAGGTGTGGCTGGCGTACCGCAGGATGGCGCCGCTGTCCCCGCTGGGCTCGCCGTTCTCGCGCAGCTCGGTGAACCCGGAGTCGGACGTCACCGCCGAGCGCAGCATCAACGCGCTGGCCGGAGCCCGGAAGGCCGACTCGGGGTCGTCCATGTCGGTGCGGTGCGAGCTCACCAGGATCGGCTCGGTGGGCGATCCCCACAACTGGGGTTCGCGGTCCCGCGCGGCGCCGAGCAGCAGCGTGCGCACCCGGGCCTCGGACAGCATCGGCAGCGTGGGCTCGGTCCCCGAGACCGCCTGGTCGTGTGCGAGCTTGCGGTGGTACTCGGCGGCGACGTGCTCCTGCCCCTGGACGACGAACTCACGCAGCGCCTCGGCCGCGGCCTCGTGCAGCCGCTCCTCGGCGTCGGGGCCGCCGCGCCCGCCCGCCACGAGCAGGATCGGCACGTCCATGCGACGTTCGGACAGGTTGTCGCGCAGGTAGGAGATGGCCTCCTGGTCTCCGCCGACGAAGATCACCGCGGCGTCGACCTCCGCGACCGCGTCCCGCACGTGCTGGGCGACCTTGGCGGTGTTGTCCCGCCACATGTCCTGGGCGACGGACTTGCCGGGGAAGCGGCCGTTGTAGCCGCCCAGGTTGCCGGGGCCGCCGCGGCTCATGACGTCGATGCCTTGCAGGTCGTCTCCGGTGACGTCCCGCTCGGAGGCGGGTCCGTGGCTGGGGTAGGCGGGGTAGGCGGTCACGCGCGCGTTGACGCGGTCGAGCGCACCAGCACGAACGGCTGGTGGCGGTCCCGGTCGACGGCCACGGGAAGGACGTCAGGGACGGGCGACCACGTGGCGCGGTCCTGGCGCGGGGGTTCGGTGAGCGTGTGGGAGGACAGCAGCTGCCCGTCGGAGGCGAACAGGGACTGGCCGTGCGTGCCGAAGGACTGGGAGTCCCCTCCGCCCACGGCCTCCTCCAGGGCGTGAGCGTGGCCTCGTCCGTGCCCAGCACGGCCAGTTCCTCGCGCAGGTGGCGCCAGCGCAGCTCGATCTCCCTGTCGGCTTCCCTGCTGCCGCGGCTGGTGTCCAGGTGCACCGAGGCCACCGGGGCGCCGCTCTCGTACAGCGGACGCAGAAAACCAAGGTCCATGATCGCGCGGGGCGCGTCTCCCCCGCCCCGCCCACCTCCTTCTCAGGGTCGGCCGTCAGGCCATCCTGGGTTCCATGGTGCTCTCGACCGGTGGTCGGCACGTCGGTCCAGACGTGCTCCTTGCCCAAGGATGCCCTGGGCTTGCCCGAGCGGAACGGCGGGGCGACGGTGCTTGGTCGCAGCGCCGCTCAGACGGCCGCACCCCTGCCGGCGGCGGTCAGGCGGCCTCCCAGGGGGCCAGGCCCGGGTCACGCCCGAGGCCGCGCAGGATCGAGATCTCGACGGGGGAGTAACGCCCGTGCGGGCGGTGGAGCCGCATCTTCGTGCTGGGAACCAGCGGAGGCTGTCCCATGAAGCGGGGCCGGGTGCCGCGGTGCGGCTGCGCGCCGTGCACGAGGAAGGGGTGGCACAGATAGACGTCGCCCGCACGGCCGGTGGCGAGGGCGATCGGGCGGTGCATGCTCTCCTGCTCGCCGGTGACGTTCCCGCCCTCCTCTCCGAGCGGTTCCAGCGACCGGGGGACGTCCAGGTGGGATCCGACGCGGATCCGGGTGGGCGCGTCGTCGGCCTCCACGTCGGAGAAGAGGAAGAGCATCAACAACGCGCGGCCACGGGAGCGCAGGTTGGTGCGGAACCCGCCCCAGTCGAACGAGGCCCAGTCGATCTGATGCTCGCGGCCGGCCATCCGGACCAGTTCGGGGTGCCATCCGGCGTCGATGTGCCAGCCGTCGTCTCCGGGGTCCTGCGGGTGCGGGAAGCGCACCGGGAAGGTCCCGAGGCCCATGACCTCCCTCCAACGGCCGGGGCCGACGAGGCGGTCGAAGGCGGCGTGCAGCTGGTCGGTGTTGGCGGCCAGATAGAACGGGCGCTGCGCGAAACTGTCGAGTCTGACGACCGGTTCGTCCCACGTCGTGGGGTCGTCGGGATCCTTGCCGGTCGCCTCCCACATGATGGCGCGGGCCTCGTCGGCCAGCTCGCGTGGGAACGCCTCCTCCAGGTGGAGGAATCCGTCGGCGATGAACCGTTCGACCTGTTCGTCGGTGGGCCCTTCTGTGCGCATGTCGGGCGCCCTCCTGGAATCGACGTGGTGGCTGGATACCGCGGACGTCCGGCACGGGGGACGGTCCGTGTCGGATGGTTCCACGCGGGGACCTGCGGTCCAGCGGTTTTCGGCGGTGTCCACCGCTCCACCGGACCGGCGCACGACGTCGACGGTCGGCAGGGCGTCAGGGCCCGGCCGCCTCCTCCGGCTGCCAGCGGGCGAGCGCACGCAGGGCGGCGTTGGTCTGCGCGAACCCCTGGTCGCCGAGCAGGGCCCGCATCTGGCCGTTGAACCGGTCGATCTCGGGTTGGGCGGCGCGCAGGGCGGCGGCGCCGTCGTCGGTCAGTTCCAGCACCACGGCGCGGTGTTGGCTGGGGTGCGCGCGCTTGGCGACCAGACCCGCCCGGACCAGGCGGGTGACCAGCGCGGTGACGGCGGACTCGCGCAGTCCCAGCACCTGGGCGAGCTGGCGCTGGGTGGTGCCAGGACCGGCGCGCACGGCGAACAGCGCGCCGAGCTGCGCGGTGGTGATCCCGGCCGCGGCCTGGAGGCGGCGGTCGGCGGTGGTGCGCAGCTGGTGCGCGGCCCGTTGGAGGAGGAAGTACAGGCGCTGGTCGGGCTCGGACATGTGTCGATCTTGACAGAGGTGCCGCGGACGCGACATGGTCACTTCACCAGTGAAGTGAAATCGGATCGAGGTGTGCCGTGGACGAGACCCTGGACCTGACGGTGGCGCGGAAGGTGCTGGAGGCCCAGCCGTTCAGCGTCCTGCTCGGCGCCCGCCTGACCGCCTTCGGCGACGGCGCCGCCACGCTGGAACTGGACATCCGGGATGACCTGCGCCAACAGAACGGGTTCGTGCACGGCGGTGTGCTCAGCTACGCGGCGGACAACGCGCTGACCTTCGCCGCGGGCACCGCGGTCGGGACGAGCCTGGTCACCGCGGGCTTCTCCGTCGACTACCTGCGCCCCGCACGCGGCGCCGTGCTGAGCGCCCGGGCGCGGGTGGTCCGGGCCGGGCGCACCCGCGCGGTGTGCCGGTGCGACCTGTACACGGTGGACGAGCGGGGCGAGGAGACCCTGTGCGCCGTGGCCCAGGGCAGCGTCGCGGTGGCCGAGGCGACCGGCGGCTCCTGAACCCCGCGTGGGACCTCGGGAGCGCCGGTCCCACGGTCCCAACTCCCCGGCCCGCTCGGCGAAGCGCCCAGGGCGCTCGCGTGCGGCGGCAGCGGGGGGTCCCCGTCCACGCGCGGTCGCGGGGCCGACGGGATGGTTCGTCGTCGGTCACGGTCGCATGTGGGCCTTCCGGACGGGGGCGGGGCCGCCCTGTCACGGCCGGATATCCGATCGTGACGTGTCGTTGGCGTCACGGATCGGTATGAACCGATCACCCGTTCCCCCACACCGCGTAAGGACGACGATGTCCACCACCCATGAGGCGCCGCGCTCGCTGTGGCGGCGCTACCTCGACATCCCCCTCATCTGGAAGATGGCCGTGGCCCTGGCCGCCGGAGTGTGCTTCGGACTGGCGGCCAACGTCCTGGGCTGGCAGGACTGGGCCCTGCCCGTCCTCGAACCTCTCGGCGAACTCTTCCTCCGCCTGCTGCGGATGCTCATCTTTCCCCTGATCATCACCACCCTGATCACAGGCGTCGCCTCGCTCTCGCCGCAGCGACTGGGCCGCATCGGCCTCAAGGTCCTGGCGTTCTACCTGGTCACGTCGGCCGTGGCGATGACGGTCGGGCTGACGCTGGCCCTGGCCGTCTCCCCCGGCACCGGTCTCGACCTGCCCGAACAGGGCCAGGAGGCTCCGGAGCCGACCTCGGTCTCCGAGGTCCTGCTCGACATCGTCCCGGCCAACCCCTTCCAGTCCCTGGCCGAGGGCAACGTCCTGGCCGTGATGTTCGGCGCGATCGTGACCGGTCTTGCCCTGGCCTTCATGCTCGGCAGCGGCGACGACCGCGTCCAGGGGCTGGGCGTGCTGCTCAAGCGCGCGGTCGACGGCGCGGTCGAACTGGTCTTCAGGGTCGTGCGCGGCGTCCTGGAGTACGCGCCGGTCGGTGTGTTCGCGCTGATCGCCGCCGTGCTCGCCGACACGGGCACCGAGGTGCTGTTGCCCCTGGTGCGGCTCACGGCCGTCGTCTACGGCGCGATCGCCGTCCAGATCATCGCCTACGTCCTCATCCTGGCGCTGTTCCGAGCCCAGATCGGACGGTTTTTCGCCGCGGCCAAGGACCCGATGCTCACCGCGTTCGTCACCCGGTCCAGCAGCGGCACGCTCCCGGTCACCACGGCGGCGGCCAAGCGGATGGGCGTGCGCGAGGGCGTCTACGGCTTCAGCCTGCCTCTCGGAGCCACCGTCAACATGGACGGGACCGCGATCTACGTCGGCGCGGCCACCGTGTTCGTGGCCAACATCGCCGGGGTCGAGCTCACCGTCGGCCAGCTGCTCACGGTCGTGCTCGTCGGAGTCCTGGCGTCGATCGGCACCGCCGGGGTTCCCGGCGCCGGACTGGTCATGCTGTCGATGGCCGTCACCTCGGTCGGGCTTCCGCTGGCCCCCGTGGGATGGGTCGCCGGAATCGACGCGATCCTGGACATGGCCCGCACGATGTGCAACGTCACCGGCGACCTGACCGGAACCCGGGTCGTGGCCGGAACGGAGAGGGGTATGCTCGGCGATCCGGACGCCCCGGAGGATCCGCCGGGCGGCGCGGACGCCGGGGCTGCCCCCGCCCGGGAGTGACCCACCGGCTGCCCCGGCCTGCAGCCCGCACCGGTGGGTCAGGCCGACCGGCTCCGCACGCGGGTGCGGTTGCGTTCCAGGAACCGGCGCAGGGCCTCGTTGAACCGCTCCGGCCGCTCCAGGTTGGGCAGGTGGGCCGCCCCCTCCACGATCTCCACGACCGAGTCCGGCACCAGCACGTGCATGCTCTCCGCCAGTTCCGGCGGCGTGAAGGGGTCCTCCCGGCCCGCCACGAGCAGGGTCGGACACGACACCCTGGGCAGCAGCGGCACGTGGTCGGGGCGCCGGGCCCGACCGCGCAGGGCGGCCGCGGCCCCCTCCGGCGGCACCGCGCCCATCATGGCGCGCACGTGCGCGGCGACCTCCGGCATCTCACACACGTTGGCCGGGCTCACCATGCCCACGAGCATCTCGTCGGCGTACCCGCTCATGCCCTCGGCCGACAGCCGCGCCGCCATGCGCTGGCGGTCGCGTCGACCCCGCTCGGTCACCGGGTGCGGCGTGGTGGCCGCCAGGGTGAGGGTGTCGACACCGTCGGGGAAGAGCCGGTACAGCTCCAACGCGACCTCGGCGCCCATGGACAACCCGACGATCCCCACCATGCCCAGGTCCAGGTGGTTGAGCAGGGCCTCCAGGTCGCGGGCGAACGTCTCCAAAGTGGTGATCCCGGGCACCACCGAGCTGCGCCCGTACCCGCGCAGGTCCGGTGCGATGACCCGGTAGCCGCGCCCGGCCAGCGCCTGGACCTGCGGATCCCACATCGTCCGGTCGAAGGGATGGCCGTGGATCAGCAGGAGCGGATACCCAGCTCCACGGTCGGTGTAGCTGATGTCGATCCCGCGCACGGAGGCAGTGCCCGGGCCGTCGGTGTTCGCGGTGTTCGTCATCTGATATCCCACGGTTACCGATGCTAGAGCCTCGCACACGACCTGTCTCGGGTCCGTCGCACACCGGAACCCGCCCACAGCACGGACGCCACGAGATAGGGGGCCGCGAGCAGGGCGAACGTCCCGGAGTGCCCGAGAAAGACGAATACACCGGCGTACACCGCGTAGGTGGTGAGAGTGGACAGGTCGGTGCCCAACTGGGCCAGGGAGGTCACCGTGGCCCGACTGGGGCCGGTGATGGCGGCCTGGAGCCGGGCGTCGGCGAGCACCTCCTTGGTGTCCGGAACCACGGGCGCGCCCCGCCGCGTCACCGTGCGCGCACGCGGGCGCCACGCCTTCGCCGAACGCTCCGCACACGGCGTACCGGAATTCTCCGAGCGACACGACGGTAATGTCACCGTGCGTCGCCACATGGGTTCGTATCGTGGTGAACCAGCAACGACGCTACAGACCGACACGGCGACGGATCGTCGCCTGATCGTCACTCTGGAGCGGCCAACGTTCACCGTCCGCTGGTTGGGGCGTACCGGATCGCGTGGCCGGATGGGGAACGGCGCCTCTCGCCCCTTCCCCCCGGGAAGCGAGCCGCCCCCTACCCCCCAGGAGCCCGCATGTCCGAGAA
>NZ_MKKC01000123.1 GCF_001942255.1 Nocardiopsis sp. CNR-923 | reverse complement strand
CTCTCACTTGACGGTCACACGGTGGCTCGCCTTGTCGCTATAGCCGTCCAGGTCAGATCACCCATCCCGGAGTTACACCACTCCAAGGGACATGACCGATCTCAGCCGACCCACCGCGCCACCACCCGGACTCTTCCACCCGGATCAACAAACGGAAGAAAGAGCAGATCAAGAAACAAGACGGGAGAGAGGGGAACCCACAGGGAGCCCTCCTCGAGGGACAGGGGCGGGCTGTGCCCGCCGCTCGTCGGCGGGGTGCCGCCCGCCCCCTACGCGAAGACCAGAACCCACTGGGTATCAGTCTGGATTGCGATCGGCCCACCCAGACCGGCCCTGACCTGCGCGGATAGTCGCCTGCGGGTGGGCGTTGTAAGCGGCCCGCCTACCGGCGCAGTCACAGGATCACTTGCCGGTCCACTTACCGGCGGAGTTACCGGACCGGTCACAGGACACCGTCCGAGGCCCACCGCGGAACACACCGGACCGCGTCGCCGGTGCGATGGTCGGGCCAGACCACCTCGCCCAACCCCACCACGAGACCACCCATCCCGCCCCTGGCGAACACGCCCCATCCAGGAGGCCCCTCCTCGGGTCAATTCATTCCTGAAAATGCAAGGAAAGAAGTCGAGGAGAATGGCGGCAATACCCGGTTCCACGAGAATAAGCTTGTCTTGAACATCTTCAGGAAAGGGGGCGGGTGACGTTTCGCAGACGTGGTGGAGAGTGAGCCCTTGAGCAGGTGCGGGCGGGGCCACCTCGCGCTCGTCGCGGGCGGCCCCGCCCCCTACGCGAAGATCACTACCCACTTGGGTATGAGTCTGGACACGCGTCGGCCCACCTGAACCCCATGTGACCTGCGAAGATGTTGTTGGAGGGGTGGGCCACAGGGGCGGCCCAGGTGTTGGCCCGCACGACGGCCCACCCGTTGGCCCTGGTTCAAATCGTGTTCACTCGGGATTCAGCAACCCCTCCCGGGCAGGCGCGATACACACCCGAAACCATTCCAGGATTCTCTTCTTGCTGCGCCCCTTTGATAGCGCACGGCCGACCTGTGACACCAGGGCGAGAACGAAGAACAACCCCCGGGGGTGGTGCCGACCACGAGCATGGTCGGCACCACCCCGAAGCGCACGCTCCCACCGATCAGGTGGCCACGTCCTGCCAATCGCGTACGAGGCGGGCCAGCTCAGCGAACTCACCCGCACCGCCACCCTCAGGAACCGGAGCGGGAGCGGACACGGGCGCTGGCTCGTGAACGACGGCCAGGAGGTCGCCGTGACCAACCTCTACAGGCGTTTCGGTACGGTCGCGGAGGAAGCGTGCCTCCGCTCGGGCAAGGTAAGGACGCACCCCACGCACCCCATCGTCGTCCACACACCACCCACGCCGCCCCGTATACGGGTTCCTCTGACGCGGCACCACAGACGCTTCCCCTTGCAATCCAGACCCCCGGTGGGTGCGCGAAGCCTCCCCCGGCCTCTCGCCCGCCGCCTTCTCACAGACGCCGTGCTGGTCTGCCCGAACACGCCGCTTCGGAGGAGATCGGCGATCCTCGGGTTCTGACGTTGGCGGGGCGTTGCGGCTTGTGGGGCCGCAGAACACGGCGGCGAGCACCGCGCCGAGCATCCAGCGCACGTGTTCGCCCCAACCCTGGCGGCGCTTGCGGTGCCGCCCGATAGACTTCCCCACGATTTCCTCCTGATGTATCCAGGTGGGAATCACGCCCTGGGCCGGTGTTCACAGCACCGACCCAGGGCACCCCTTCCATTTCTTCTTCTCCAGCCCCGAGGCGAGGCTGTCCCCTGTCCCTGCGTGGTCGGGCGAGTGCCAATGGCTCCGAGGTCGCGCGCCCTCGGAACTGCGCTTCTCACCCACAAACCCACACAAATAGACACAACACGCCACAATTCCTGAGAAATGGGTGTCAAGCCTGGTCAGGGCTGGTCGATGGTCGCTTGGATGGGGGAGAAACTTCAACCCCTTCCGCCCAGAACAGTCACCAACCCCAAAAGAGGGGTTGGGGTCACAGGTATGCGGCGTCAATCCGGGAGAACACCAGGTCGCTCATCTCGGTGACTTCCCGCTCCCACCGTCGCGGCGGTTCCGGGGCTCCGATGGCCGTGAGGTAGGTCATCGGGTCGTAGTCGTTGGCGATCCGGTAGGTATGAAAGCCCGCCGCCCGTAGTGGCCCGATCACGTCTTCGACTGCCAGCCCCTGTTTGGCCAGAGTTCGCGGTGTGATCTCGATGATCAGTTCGACGTCGGGCCGCAGCAGGTCGAGGAGGGGTGCCAGACTCTGGACCGCTGCGGCTTCGGCTCCTTCGACGTCGATCTTGATCAACCGCGCATCGCGGATCTCGGCGGGTGTGAGGATGTCCGGGAGCGGTGCGGCGTCGACGTGGAAGGCGTCGTGCACGTGCCGTGGCCGGACCGTGGAGGTGCCGCCGAGGTTGCCCGGGTCGGCCAGGAACATCTCCACACGGCCGGGTTCCGCCGCGACAGCCTGGTCGATGGTGCGGACGTTGTGCGCCTCGTTGAGCAGGAGCGTTGCCTGGAGGTGCTGGTGGAAGCGCGGGACGGGTTCGATCGCCGCGACGTGTCCGGTCGGGCCGACGAGGTGTGAGGCGAGCATCGTGTAGTAGCCGATGTTCGCGCCCACGTCCACGAAGGTGTCCCCCGCGTTGAGGCGGTGGGTGATCCACGCGGTCAGGTGGGGTTCCCAGGTGGCGAACGTGTAGAGGTAGCGCTGGATGATGTCGCTGGTGGTGACCGGGACATGGGCGCCGAACCGTGTCGAGGCAGTGGTGGTGACGGGGTTGCGTAGGAGGTCGTCGTCCAGCCAGCGGATGGCGCACTGGGGGATGAGGGCGGGTGCGCGTTGGATCGTGGTTCGTAGAGTTGCTCGTGTGAAGAACTTCATCGGCGGCTCCGAGGAGGAGGGCGTGTGGGACGGGTTCCTACGGTGTTTCTGCTGGTCGGGTTGACCGGGTCGGGCAAGACGCCTACGCGCGCACGGTGCTCGAGCCGTCTGGTGTGGTGCGGTTGTCGGTGGATGAGGAGGTCCACCGTCGGCATGGCCGGTACGGGGTCGACTACCCGGAGTGGGAGTACTTCGAGCGTCAGGCCCCGGTCGTGGACTGGGTTCGCGACCGTCTGGGCGAGCTGCTCTCCCAGGGGCGTGACGTGGTGGTGGACCACGGTCTGTGGCGACGCGGGGAGCGGGAGGAGTGGAAGAAGCTGATCGAGGCCTCAGGGGGCCGGTGGCGGCTGCTGTACTTCCCCGTGGAGCAGGAGGAGCTGCTGCGACGGCTGGGCGAGCGGAACCGCCGCCAGGACGCCAACGCGTTGACGGTGACTCCGGACGCGTTGGCGGACTTCGTGGCCCGGTTCGATCCGCCCGAGGATGAGGGTGAGGAGGTCATCGCCCCTGGCTCGTTCCCGACCGGGCCGGCCGCCACTGGGTGAGGATCGGGTGGGCCTCGTCCTGCCAGGTGGACGGGGTGTGGTCGAGTGTGACGGGCCGGAAGGCGAGTGCGGGGTCGGCGGTGTCGATCCGTCCCTTGTTGTCGCGCAGGTGGGTGAGGAAGCGGGCGGCCTCATGGCGTACGGCCGGGCTGGTCTCGGTCCAGGCACCGGAGGTGAAGCGGGTGATCCTGCGCCTGAGGTCGGCCTCGATCCCGGATCGCCATTTGAAGTGGTGCACCACGGCGACCTGACCGTTGGCGGGGTGGTGTCCGGGGGCGCGGTGGTTGCCCGTGGCGAGGGGGACGTGGGCGCGGGCCAGGACGATCTTGCGGGGGTCGCCCAGCAGGAGCCGGTGGGTGAGCCAACCTCCCAGGGGGTAGGCGACGTCCACATCTTCCCGCAGGCTTTCGTTCTTCTCCGTCGTGGTGTGTTCGTGGGAGGGCCAGGCGGTGAGTTCTCCGGTGCGGGTGACGCGGTCGAGCATGAGTCCCCGCACGACGGTGTGGTCGGCCTGTTCCGCGGTGACGATCGCTTCGTCCAGCGAGGTGGCGAAGGTGTGGAACTCGTCGCTGTCAGCGATCAGGTGCCACTCCTCTCCGGCCTCGGCTCGGAGGCGGTCGCGCAGGTGGGCGTTGGTGGTCTCGTGCCAGGGGCCGTGTTCCACCAGGCAGGGACGATCCCGCAGCGGGCCAAAGCCTCGCGTAGCCGGTGTTCGGTGCCGGGTAGAGCGTGTTCGGGCAGGTGGAGGGCGAGGTGGAAGTCGTCGATGCCGAGGGTGCGGTAGTGCTCGATCCATGCTTGGAGCAGGGGTGTCTCGAGGGGGCCGATCACGGCGATCAGGGGCGGGGTCATGGCATCAGCTCCTTCAAGAGGGCGAGCATCTGGCGTGGGGTGCGGAGCCCGAGGTCCTCGGCAGCGCTGGGCGACGGTGTGGGTGGTGGGTGCGTTGCCGCCTGGACGAGGGCGTCGGCGAGCGCGACCGGGTCGCGGGGAGGGAGGACCGTGGCCCAGGCGCTGACGCGGCGGGTCAGGTCGGGGTCGTGGTCCGAGACCAGGAGCGGGACTCCGAGTCGGGCGCAGTCGGCGACCAGTCCGGACTCCTTGCCCACACCGGGGTGGCGCAGGACAGCGGTGAAGCTGCTGGCCGCGTAGACCTGGCGGATGTCGGCGGATGTGAGTGGGCCGGGCAGGGTCCTCAGCGTGACCTGTGGTGCTGCGGCGATCCGGTGTAGAAGGTTCGGGTCGGTGTGCTCGCCCGCGACAAGGACGTGCAGTGGCTGGGTGAGGCGTTCCAGCGCTGCAACCGTGGTGGTCATGTCCTTGTGGGGCCACCACCCACCCACCAGGCACAGCACCGGCACCGTGTCAGGGATACCGAGCGCGCGGCGAGCCTGGACACGTTCGTCGTCGGTGATCCGCTCCTGGGGTGTGGCCAGAGCGAAAGGGTGGGTGGTGGTCCGCAGCTCGGGGAAGCGTTCACGGACCTCCCCTTCCACTGCGCGAGTGGGGCACACGGCGACGACCTGCATGGGTGGAGCGAGGTACCCGAGTGCCCGTAGGGGGCGGTCTTCGGTGGTGTTCACCTCGTGGACCACCCGCAGGTGCGGGGTGCGTGACAGCAGGTAGGCCATCCCGTGGAGGGCCTCGCTGGCGGTCAGGATCACCACAACTCCGGGCACACTGCCGAGTAGGTGGCGGGAAGTGCGTAGGGAGGCCGCTTCGATTAAGCACCGGGCAACGAGGGTGATCTGGTGCGGCGACCGGCGGTGCGGCAGCAGGCGTCGCGCGATCGCGGCGACCCGATGCGCCGTCTTCCCGAACGAGAGGAGAAGCCTCCCCGCAGATCCGCCAGGCCGGGTGAGCACGAATGCCCCGTGCTCCCGGAGGATGCCGTGGATGTGTGCGGGCAGTCCGTTGAGGGTGACCACGACGGCCTGGTGGCCCTCGCCGGTGGCCGCCGCGGCGAGGTGGACGAGAGCGTCCTGCCAGTGGCCCGCATGCTCAGTGGCCGGTTCAACCAACACCACCGCCCGCCTCAAAGCCGCTCCCGAGCGGAGACAGCCTCGAACTGGGCGCGCAGCCACACGGGATCGTTCAGCCGTTGCCAAACCGGGCTGTTGGCGGGTGTGGCGTGGGCGAACTCGGCACCATCGGCGGCACCGAGCCGCACCCACGAGGTGAACCGGCCTCCGACAGGGGAGGTCCAGGCGCGGATCTGTTCGCGGGTGGTGTCGGGGTCGGCCCCGTACTCGCAGCCCCGGGTGAGCATCGCGACCTCGCGGAAGGCAGCCTTCCAGGCGTGGTAGGGGCTCTGGTCGAAGCGGGTGGTGCCCGCGACCTGGGTGGAGAACTCGACCCTGCCGGGCAGGGCGGCCAGGACGTCGACGGCCTCGCCCAGGCGGCGGAGGGAGTCGCGGCGGATGAGCTTCATGCCGCCGTAGCCGTAGGTGCGGCCGGTGGCGGGGTTGGTGGCCTTCCACACCCGCATCGCCACACCCTCGGGCAGGGGCTCAGGGTCGGGGGTGAAGGTGGGGTGGATGTGGAAGTCGCCGTCGGCGAGCAGGAAGGTGTCGGTATCGGCGAGTTCGGCAGCCAGTTGGTAGGCGCGGCGCATGCCGACCACGCCGTGCAGGCGTTTGACCGGTCGGTCCAGGACGCGTTCAAGGTGGGTGTGCAGGTCGTTGGCGAGGGGCTCGTCGTAGGAGAGCATCACCGCGTCGGGGTGGGGATTCACTGGAGCGCCTCCAGGTAGTCGGCGGCGACCTGTTCGGGGGTCAGGTGGCGGGTGGAGTCGTGGGCGTGGCGGCTGTGGGCGTGCCAGAAGGCGGGGTCCTCCACGAGCCGGTCGACGATCTTGGTCGCCTTGTCGAGGTCGGCTGGGTCGAAGAGCAGGTCCTCGTGGATTGCTTCGGCCATCCAGGCCATGCGGGGTGCGACGACGGGGACGCCCATGGCGTGCAGGTCGATGATCGACATCGACCACGTGCACCCGGGCCGGAACGGCGCGAACCCGACGGTGGTGTCGGCGAGCAGGGTGCGGTAGCGGTCGCGGTCGCCTCCGTCGGTGCAGATGGTGATACCGGGGGTGGCGCTGAGGCGGGCCAGGGCGTGTTCGGGGCTGGGGTCCAGGGCGACGCGGTCGGGGTCGCGGCGGCCGAAGAGGTCCATCACCCGTAGTAGGAGCCCGTTGCCGGTGACCCGGCGGGCCAGGTCGATGAAGTGGTCGGTGCCGTAGTGGGCGTAGAGCCGGTGGTTGTACAGGCCCAGGGCGTGTTCGGGTGCGGTGGCGTCGGCGCGGACGAGCCGGGGGTCGCGGGGCGGGGGCACGATGTGGACTCGGTCGTGGATGTTGGCGCGGTAGGTGTCGGAGGCGGCAAGGGTCCAGTCGTGGGCGGTGCGGGAGTGGACGAGGATCCGGTCGCAGGCGGCCAGGCCGCTGGCGAAGGCGAGGCGGATGGGCAGTTCGAGGCCGCCGTCGCTGAAGGCGGGGTCCTTGACCAGGCGTCCGTGTTCGTCCAG
This sequence comes from Nocardiopsis sp. CNR-923, assembly GCF_001942255.1. Lineage (GTDB taxonomy): Bacteria > Actinomycetota > Actinomycetes > Streptosporangiales > Streptosporangiaceae > Nocardiopsis. The sequence continues at coordinate 10,859 of NZ_MKKC01000123.1, read as the reverse complement.
GGAGAAGGGCAGGTAGTGGCAGTAGCCGACGCCTGGGCGGTGCTGTGGGCGTCGAGCATGGCCGCGCGCACCGCGGGGGTGGCTTCGATCTGGTTGACCACGATCGTGTCCGGGCACGTGGCGCGCAGGAGTTGGGCGAGGTAGCCGACGTCGTGGGTGACGCGCACCCGGTACTTGCTGGTAGCGGTGGGTGGGGGCACCATATGGCGCACGCGGGGGTCGCTGACCGGGGTAGGGCAGACCAGGGTGATGTCGCATCCGGCGTCGGTCAGGGCGCGGGTGAGGATGTCGGCGTAGATCCATCCGGAGTCGGCGCTGAGCCGGGAAGCGTTGGAGACGTTGAGCAGGTACAGCAGGGACCTGGACATGGGGACTGCTTTCTTCGTCGGCAACGGAGTCAGTGGGCGAGGAAGGTGCTCGCGGCCAGCAGCGCGTCCACCTCGTGCTTGAGGAAGCGGCGGTGGCCACCGGGGGTTCGGAAGCTGGTGATCCGGCCTTCCTTGGCCCAGCGGGAGACAGTCCTGGAATCCACTCGAAAGGTTCGGGCGACGTCCGTTGGGGTCAGCACGGGGCCGCTGATCAGCGGTTGCGGGGTTGAGTGTTCGTTGGGCATAGGTGTTCTCCGTGAAGAAGAGAGCAGGGTAGGGAGTTCAGCTGTGTGCCGCCGGACGTGTGCCCGGTGCTCGCGCGGCGCGGCCTCGGGCGAGCCGGAGGGTGGCCGTGGTACATGCCGTTTCGGGCGCCGGGACGTGGTCCCTCAGATCAGAGGTCGTGGGGGACGGTCGAAGATCCCCCAGACGGTGAGGGGGCCTCCGGCACAGCCGTCCCACTCCCAGAACAGCGCGAGGTCAGCGAGGCGGTGGAGCCCCGTGCCGATGCCCGGGTCAGGGTTCTCAGGGGGTACTGGGAAGGTGAGTGGCTCGCCTGGCCGGGGTCCGTTGTCGGTGACCGCGAGCCGGTAGGAGAAGGGCTTGCGGGTGAGGCTGATGCGCACCGTTCCGCCGGGGAGTCCGGAGGCGGTGTGTTGGAGCGCGTTGTGGTGAAGGATGCCCAGTGCGGTCAGCAGTGGTTGGGGCTCTACCGGCGGCGGCTCCGACGCGCGGAGCAGCCAGCGGGCGGCTGATCGGACGTGTTCGGGTTCGGGTCCGAACTCCGCGATCCACGTGTTGGGGTCCTCGCAGCTGATCCTGCGCGGCAGACCAGTAGAAGGGTCAGGGATGCTGTCCCGACCTGTCCCGATCCGGGTAATCTTCTGCATGTTGTCACCTGATGTGTCGAGAGCGCATGAGGATGACCGCGTCCCGGGGCTGAAGCAACAGTCGCCGGGACTTCGTCGTTTCTTGGGCGAAGCTCCTCCGATCCACCTCATCTGCGCTCGACCCCCTCACACCCGCCTGGCCACCGGGATAGCGTGCAGGCACTGGAAGATCGAGAACGAACCAGGATGCTCTGGTTCGCCAACCCTCTTCAATAATGACTTGGGATTCCCAACTGTCAAGAGGAATCCTTGATTCGACAGGGAAGGTTAGGATCGGTGCCATGAGACGAGTACCACGCACCCACAGCCCCAGCGTGCGTCGACGGCGACTGTCGGCGGAGCTTCGGCGCCTACGCACCAAGAGCAAGATGACGTTGGAGCAGGCAGCCCAGAGCACCCGTATCCCCAAGAGCCGTCTGGGCAGGATCGAGACCAGCGACCTCAAGACCGTCAAGACGGCCGACTTGGACGCCCTGATGGATCTGTACAAGATCACCGACGAGGGCACCCGGGAAGCTATGCACACCCTCGCCCGGGAGGCGGGTGAGCGAGGGTGGTGGTCGCGCTACCGCGATGTGTTCGGCGAACACGCTCTGCCCGATTTCGAGGCCGAAGCGTCGGTGATCCGCACCTACGAGTGCCAGGTCGTCCCCGGACTACTCCAGACGCCTCGCTACGCGGACGCGCTCGCTCGAGGCACTGCGGCGCTGGACGACACCGAGATCAAGCGGCACGTGGACGCCAGGATGGAACGACAGCAGATCCTGACCAGGTTCTATCCGCCGGAGTACTACGCGGTGATCGACGAGGCCGCGCTGCGCCGACAGCCTCACGATCTCGACATCATGCGGGAGCAGCTTGAGCACCTGGTGGAGGTGTCGACTCGGTCGAACATCCACATCCATGTGCTGCCGTTCAGCGCAGGGCTACATGCCGCGACGATCGGCAGCTTCGTCATCATGGACTTCCCCGAACCCCTGGACCCTTCGATCGGGTTCGCCGAGACTCCTACGGATAGTCTGTTCGTAGAGACCGATCCTGAGCTGGCCCGGTACAACGCCATGTGGCACGAGGTGCACAACGCGGCGTCCACTCCGGCTCAGTCACGTGAGTTCCTCCAGGGTGTCCTGGTGGCGTTAGAGAGTGAACACTGATGCAGAACCTGTCGTGGCGCAAGTCCTCCTACAGCGGTGGAGGAGCGCAGAACTGTGTCGAGGTGGCGGAGCTGCCGACCGGTTCCGCCGTCCGCGACTCCCAGCACCCCGACGACGCGCAGCTGGCCTTCCCTGTCTCGGAGTGGCGCGGCTTCCTCGCCCGGGTAAAAAGCCAGGGCCGCTGACCCTTCCACGTCGCGTTGGCCCCCGGAACTCCTCCTCCGGGGGCCAACGTGCGTCGATTTCTGGCACCCTCTACGAACACCCCACACGGTTGACGGGAGGCGATCCCGGCCCACACGCGGCACGGAGCAGTACAACTCAGACCAGCTCACTGAAGGGCGACGATGTGTCCGATCTCGTCGGCTCCCGTTGCTGGGGCGACCGGCGGGTACAAGAGCACGGCACCTGGAACCCTGAGCAGACGGCCCGGTTCGGACCTACTCGCGGACTCCACGACCAGCCCCGTCTCCACCACAGTGCCCTCCCCTTCCTCCCAAAGGGTGACCTCGGCATCGATGGGGTCACCGTCCGGGCCACGCTCCATCCGAACCCTCACCATGCCCTCATCCAAGGCCACCACGGCATCCACCGGATCCGCAGCGACCGAGTAAAGGACCTGGCCATCGAACCCTCGGAGCTCATAGGAAGAATCCCCTTCCTGTCCCCCACGGGCCAAGTACGTCTCTTCAGTCACGTCGAGAACAGGGCCGGGGCTCTCCGCGACAAGGTCACCGTCCACTATGTCGAAAAGCAGATGATCACTCACCCCCGGAAAGCGGGCCACGAGCACGTCACCGAACCGGGCGACTTCAGGATCAGGAAGAAAGCCTTCGGTGTCCTCCTCAGTGGACTCATACCGCCACAGTTCCTCGCCACTGCCAGGATCCAGCGCGACAAGGGCATGAGTGGCCTGTTGGCTCGGGGAGTAGAGGGCTCCCTCAGACACGTCGTCGGCGCAGTACACGACCAGGACGATCGCGGCGGGGTGGACGATGGAACTGACCTGCCGGGAGAGCCCACCGGCCGTACACGAGGCGGGTTCCTCCTGACCCCATAGGGCTTGCCCCTCTACCAGGTCAGCTACCTCGACCAGTAGACCGTCCCCGTCGAAGTGCCTCCGAACCTGACGTTCATCGTCGACCAGTAGCGATTGACCGTCCCATCCGATGACCTCCTGAACGATCGCGCCAGTGGTGGTGTCGAGTAGAACCGCAGTGGGTTCCGCATCGTCAGCGATGGAGCGCACGACAGCGTGGGTGCCGTCAGCCGAGATTTCGGCGCCAACATCCTCGTCGTCGGAGGCAGGGTACCTCCACAGTTCCTCCCCCGTGTCGCCGCGAAGCCCGATCAAGCCGGCTTCCAGTTCCACCACAGCCCCGACGGGTGTGGGGTGCACGTCAGTAGCTTGCGCCCCCTCGGGAGACTCCCAATCCCAACCCACTTCGGAGACTGAGCTGATCTGACCCGGGGCAGGAACGTCCGCACCACTGGTTCCCCCCGGACTCTCCGGATCAGTACCACCCTGACTACAGGAGGCCGTCAGCAGCACCAAGGCAGTGCCCATGGTCCACGTACCACGCCGGAGAGACATCCTGGACATCTTCATCTGAGAAACCAACCGACCGAGCCCGTCATTCATCCAATGTTCTCCAGGGCCGTGACCGCGTCGCCGTAAACCCCTGTGAAATCATCAATCATTTCCTTGGCTGTCGCCGTTTCAGCACCGGGCCAGACAGTCTCCCAGATCGCCGTGTGCATCGTGTCGATATGGCCGACCACTTCTTCTGACTCCAGTGACTCTGAGCCATCTCTCCAGTGCTGGGGGTCGATGCTGATCTGACCCGTATCGGGATCGCGCATCTGATCGACACCCCCGATCTCGATGAGTCCCTGTTCTTCCAGGACGTTCGCGGCGTGCAGGGTGGACCGGATCTCTAGCGCCATAGGACTGAAGTCGCCACTGGCGTCCCGAGAGACTTCGATATGTTCCTCTTCCAACACTGCCTTGAAACCGAGTTTCATCACTTCAGCGATAGTGGAGACACCAGGGGCGTCGATCTCGCTGAAGGCTGCAGCAGCAAGATCGACGCTTCCACTCATCACAGCATTCTGATAGTCAATGGCACCGTTGGTGTTGTTCACCCTGTTTTCGTGCTCGTTTTGAAGGGCAGTCTCCACCAGCGCCCTGAGGATTCCAGATTCCCGGGCTTCGCCGCGCTCCGGGGGGAACTGGCTGAAGTAGTCTGCCATCCCCTCCTCGGACCTGAAGAACGACGCGCTGTGCAACCGCACTGCGGCTTCCTCGCTGCCCATGATGTACTCGGCGAAGGCGAGTCGGTCCGCAGGGTCAAGGCGCAGATTACCGTTTCGATCATAGCCGTTTTCGATCTGGTGAACGGTCGGGTCCTGCCCACCAGTGATGTTGAATCCGGCGGAGCTCTCCATCACATCGATATTAGCCAGGAAGAGCTCAGCGAAGGAGTCAGCGATCTCTGGATTCAGATGCCCGAAGGACACGTTTCTCCAGGTCACGTCGTGGTTCTCATCTTCGATGTCATGGCCCGTCTGACTGAGGACCTCTTGCATTTCGTCCGAGGTGACGGTGTCGACCAAGGCGAGGAAAGCATCAGACGCCATCCGGTTCTGTTCGGGGTCGTCACTCGCCTGGTAATCGTCGATCCAGTCGGTGATCCCGCGCACCTGACGTCCGTCGTCACCCCAGTCGAAGGTGTACAGCTCTTCGAGGAACCTCTCTGGGGTCATGTGTGTGTGGTTCTCGTGGTGTTCATAGACGGCCCCGTCCTCATACTCGCCGTCGGGTCCGTACTCACCTGGGTATCTCCCCGTGAGCATGATGTGGTTTGCGTCTGGGTTCCGGGAGGCGACGTCGAGCGCTGTACCGAAAGGGCTGTCCGTGATGGACAAGGCGGCACTTTCCGTAAGGTCGAGATGGTCTGCGGCAGTCCCCATGAGAGTGACAGAGAACTCCGTTCCTCCGACTACACCGGACCCGGAGGCACCCAAGAAGTTCATCAGACGGGTGAAGTCGGACTGCCACTCGATGGTGGACCCGAGAACGCCGTATCCGCTATTGGGGAAGGGGTCAGGGTCCTCCATGCCGTCCACGACATCGAGAACGTCCTCAGGCAGTCTGTCGTACCCGCCACCGAGCTCCTCATTCGACAGTGCCAGCATGGCGTTGGACAGTGACAGGCGAAGATCGTTCTTGAGCGTCCCGCTCAGATGTTCGTTCCCATCCATCTCAGCGAGGAAGCCCATGAAATCGGAGTCCACTCGCGGATCGCCGCTCTCTGCCAAACCGTCGATGATCGTTTGCAGGAACGCCATCTCGTTATCGGGAAGGCGTTCGCCCGCTTCCCTCGCTTCCACGGCCCGCCGACTGACGAGGTTCAGCAGGGCAAGGCTGATCTCATCCAGCGTTTCCAGGCTTCCGCCATAGCCGTGCTCCATTCCCTGCTCGATATGAATCAGGAAAGTTTCGGCGTCCTCGTTGGTGATGTGGTAATAATCCAGGTCCTCGGTGGTGTGGTAGCCGATGCCACCCGCACCTCCCGGAAGGTGACCCGCCTCCGTCAGTGCTCGGATATTCTCCGGCGTGGGCCCATCCCGCAGCATGTCCTCGGAGTCGTTACACCTACGTTCCAGGGCTCGCCATGCCTGGTCGGCCATCTCGTTATACTGTTCGACGATCTCAGACTCTTCGGTCGACCCTCTGTAGCGGATCGCCCACCTTAGACCTTCCCTGATCTCATCGATGCGCCGGTCATACCACTGAACGTCGCCATGGACTTTCGAGATCACTCCGTAGGCATGGGTACATGCCATCAGTGAACTGGACCACGCTTCACGATTCTCCTCCGCTGTTCCTCGCAATTCCGTGCTGATGAGCCCGGAGAAGTGGAGTGCGACCGGCTGAGCGATCGTGGAGAATTCGTTCGATCGGCCGCTGATCCGAGCATGCAGGTCCTCCCAGGCTTGCTGGTGGGAGATGAGCCAGCCCGGGTCGATCTGGCATGGGGTGTATTCGAGATCCGCCATTTTTCTGTCCGCTGGTTGGGGGCTACCTGATGAAGCTGGGGCCGAAGTTGACGGGGCGATTGAGTTCGGAGGAGGCGGACGCGAAATCTTCGGAGGAAGCTTCGTCCGTCCGGGCTCCTTCCGTGGCGCCTGCCTGGATGTTGCGCGCGAGGGTGTCGGCGTGTTCTTTGACGTCCATCATGTGGACCTCATGGTCGCCACCGAACGCGTTCCAGCCTTCGACACCTGGGGCTGCGTTCATGATCGACTGGGTCATGCGGACGAGCTGATCGAAATCCTCGGGCAAGTCATGTAGGAGAGCTGCTGCATTCGCGGCAGCCGTTCCACCTTCGTGCGCCTCGTTGGGGTCAACCCCGGCCTCGGTCATCGATGCACCTCATTCCCGTGTGGCCTAACTTGCTTGATCATGAGTCACAAGGTATCGCTACGGGTAGCCGCAGACAGAATCAAACCCGTACAAGCTGGATCAAACCACATGGCCGGATTCGGACATCCGACGGACCAGCCCACTTCGAGCCAGGGATGGAGGCCGACGAGCTCGCTCCGGCCAGCTAACGTGCCGCTAGTGTCAGACGGCCCCAGAAGGCTGCCCAACCTGTCCAACGTCAGCACAGGGAAGGTGCCAGCTGCGCACCGCGGACCTCGCAAGGTGCCATCGGACGCCGCCCACCACCGTTTCGTGCTCCGTTCGTGCTCTTCAGTTCCGTACTGACACGACACCCGGCGACATCACACGGCCTCAGACGGCACGACGGATCGGATGGGGTGACACGAAACGGCACGAAAAGACACGTGGCGGCAACTTCTAATCCGATGGCCGCAGGTTCGAATCCTGCCGGGTGCGCCACAAAACCCCAGGTCAGACGGGGTGAGCCGCTTCAGCTCAGGCGAGAATTCGTGCTGATGGGTCCAGGGTGGGTCCAAGCTGAGTCCAGGACCCGACGCCCCCTGCGCGCTCGCGCACACCGACGAACCCTCCCGGAATCGCGCAGCACCAGCCACGCGGTCCGCTCCGTCGCCTCCCTGGCCACCTCCGGCAGCACACTCGCGTAGGTGTCCGCGGTCAGCACGATGCTCGCGTGCCCCAGCATCGCCTGCACCACCTTCAACTCCACCCCGGCCGCCAACGCCAATGTCGCCGCCCCGTGACGCAGATCGTGCAACCGCACCGGCGGTAGCCCGCTCTCGTCGTTCAGCTTCCGGAACAGGCGCGACAGACGCTCTGGAGCCAACGGGCCTCCACGCGCCCCGGTGAACACGAACTCGCGCGGATCCCACTCCTGCCCGCGCGCCTGTGCCTCCTGCTGTTGCCGCCACTGGTGGCGGCGCAACACCCCGGTCGTGGTGTGGTCCAGGGCCACCATCCGGCGGCTCGCCGCGCTCTTGGGCGCCAACTCCACCAACCCACCCCGGTTGGACTGGAGCTGACGCGCGACACGGACCGTCCCCTTGACCAGATCAACGTCCTCCCACCGCAAACCCACGACCTCGCCGCGCCGCAACCCCGTCAACGCCACCAGGTGGAACAACGCGTACAACCGATGATCCGAGGCAAAGTCCAGGAACTGGCGGGTCTGCTCCTTCGTCCACACCGCCACCGCCGGACGCACACCGCCATGGCGCCACTCGGCCACGGCCTGGTCGGTCCACACCACCGGTCGTGCTCCCGTCCCGGGCTCCAACCGCAGGCCTCGGGCGGGGTTCGAAGGGAGCAGGCGTTCGCGTACCGCGGTGTTCAACGCCGCCCTCAGCGTGGCCCGCACCCGCTGCACCGTCGCCGGGGAGAGCCGATCTCCGGTCGGCGTGGTGTGGTAGGAGATCGCGTCGAAGGCCTGCTGCACCAGGCCGGGAGTCAACTCGCTCAACAGCGCACCGCCCAGGTGCGGGGTCAGGTAGCGGTCGATGTGCTCGGCGTACCCGTTCCGGGTGCGCGGTCGCAACCGGGTCCGGGTGTCCAGCCAGTGCTGGAGCCACTCGGTCACCGTCCACGCCGCCGGATCCCTCTCGGCTGTGTCAAGACCCTGGGCTCGACGTAGGGCGGCGCGTGCGGCCTCACGGGAGGCGAACCCACCACGACGCACCCGACACCGCTCCCCCGGCAGATGTCCCAGATCTACCGCGAAGTACCAACTCCCATGCCCCCGCCGCCTCAGCCCCGGACACACCTGCTCACCAACACCAGAAGCGCGGCACCCGCACCGCTTGAACACCGAACCAGACCCCATGACCGCCACCCCCGAGCCCAGTCTCACCACCACCGGGGCCTGGAGAAACGACACCGAGACCGACGGGCGCTCAGAGGAGCAAGGGCACCATCCGAGGGTGAACAGGTGACGGAAGGCGATCCCGGCACACACCACAGCCTCCATCACACCCGGCACGAAACAACTCCACCCCGCCCCCGTCGGGGTACTTCTTACCTCCGGCGCAGTCAGACAGGACAAACCGCCAGAGACAGCAAACCCGCGTACTCACACGCAGCACAATGGCCACACCTCCACCCGTTAGCTCCCAGAATTGGCCATTCACCTGAAAACGCGCGCCTCATCGGTCATGATGGCCTAGCCACCACTCCCTCCGGCGGAAGAAACCGGGGTCAGACCACGCATGCACCTGCAAAACAGGACCCGAGCAACCTCAGGGAAATCAGCTCTGGGCACGACCCGCCAATCGTACGCACGTCAGCGGAAGCCCACCCGATCTCCCGAGCCCTGACCTTCGGCCAAGTGAGCGGTCCCGCTCACCGTCCCACGCGTGCAGGCCCACCCCTGGCTCCCAATACTGACGAAAGGCCGACCACTGCTCACGACACGTATCGGCACAACGACACGCTCCCTAGCGATCATCCTTCTCGCCCTACTGTTCATGGCCTCGACCGCTGTTCTCGAACCCGACCACGCAGAGGCCAACTCGGGCGGCTACCCCTACGCGACCTACCACGGCCCAGGAACGAACCCGTCCACGTACACGTGGACCGACTCATCAGGCAACGAGTGGTCACCGTACGGCTACGCCTACCGCAACTGCACCGACTACGTAGCCTGGAAACTCCAGTCCTTGGGAGTCCCCGACAGCAGCACCCGCGGGCTGGGCAACGGCGGGCAGTGGGCTGCGCTGGCCGGCGGCAAAGAGGGGCTCACGGTGAGCACCACCCCCACATACGCGGCCGCCGCAGTAAACACCTCCACCGCTGGAGGATACGGTCACGTCTCGTTCGTGGAATCAGTCCACTCAAACGGCACCATCACCGTCTCCGAGTACAACTACGCGAGCCCGGGAAACTACGGCACCCGGACCGGAACACCCTCTGCTCTGGGCATATCGGAGTTCGTCCACTTCGGAGTCGACGCAGGTGGCCAGAACCCCGAACCCGTCGATATCCCACGCTCCGATTTCAGCGGAAACGGCACCTCCGACATCCTGTGGTACGGCCCGGGGGCAGGCCGAGACACTATGTGGTTCGGCAGCGGCCAGAGAGGTTTCGTGACAGGGGTCGATATCGAGGTGAACGGGGACTACCTCCCCGTTCTCGGAGACTTCGACGGCGATTCGCACGCGGACGTCCTCTGGTACGGCCCGGGTGGCGACCACGACAGCCTTTGGTACGGCACCGCTACCAAGGGCGTCTTCGAGACCCGAAGCGTCAACGTCAGCGGTCACTACACCCCCATCGTCGCGGATTTCAACGGAAACGGCCAGGACGACATCCTGTGGTACGGCCCGGGTTCGGACCGCGACACCATGTGGTTCGGCAGCGGGAGCCGCTCGACCAAGTTCGCCACCGGCTTCGACGTGAACGTCAACGGCACCTACACCCCGCTGGCGGGCGACTTCGACGCCGACGGACACGGCGACGTGCTCTGGTACGGCCCGGGAACAGACCATGACGCTCTCTGGTTCGGCACAGGAACCAAGGGCACCTTCTCGACACAGGCGATCTCCGTCAACGGCACCTACCAGCCCTTCTCAGGGAACTTCGACGGGGCCGCGGGCGACGACGTCTTCTGGTACGGGCCCGGTTCGGACCGCGACACCATCTGGCTCGGACAAGGGAACCGAACCTTCACCACAGGGATCGATGCGAGCGTTCACGGAACCTACGAACCGATTCCCGGAGACTTCGACGGTGACGGGGCCTTCGATGTCCTGTGGTACGGCCCGGGTGGCGACCACGACAGCCTCTGGTACGGCACCAATGCCCCAGGCGTGTTCGAGACGCACTCCATCAGTGTGAGCGGTACCTACACCGCGGTCGTCTAGGTCCTGTCTGGAGTTCGAGTTATGGGCGCGGTGCGATGCTGCGGAGCCAGAGCATCGCACCGCATAGGTGCAGCCCGGCCTCGTAGCTCTCCGGGATCTTGTCGAAGCGGGTCGCGATGCCGCGC
>NZ_MKKC01000122.1 GCF_001942255.1 Nocardiopsis sp. CNR-923 | reverse complement strand
CGAAGGTAGGAAGTGCGCGTTGCCTGGACGTGTCGCGTCGTAACACTCGGGAAACAGTGGGCTCACCCCAGGCCCGTGACCTCGGTGAGAACCGCGTACTAGCAGGTGGTTCGGGGTGCGTATCGCGCTGATGTGGTGTGTGACACTTTTGCCCGGTCGGTTGGCTCTGGGGTGCCGGTGCGGCGGATCTGGGTGGTGTTGACCAAGCCACAGGCCGCCCGTCGACACCCGGACCACCTTGATGACGGCGGCGCGGACTCTGGTGAATTTGGGGTCTGTTGCGTGCTCTGGAGGGGTCTGGAGGGGGTTGGAGCGGTTCCGATGCTCCAGATTTGCTCCAGGCTCACTCCCTGTTTGCTCCAGAGCGCGAACTGGAGCGTGGCTACTCAGGCGCGTCGGGCGTCCGTGCGGAACGCCCGACGGCGCCGGCATGGTTACTTCCCGGCGGACTCCCGAGGAGTGATGCTGCGCTGGCTGGCGTGGTCGGTGTCGATGCCCCTGAGTGGCTCCTCGCGCTCGGTCAGCACCTGGAACAGCATCTCGGCTCCGCGCCGGTCGAGCTCGAGGTGACCGTCACCATGAGCTCTCGACGCAGTGTCTTGCTTGCTCCCGACCGGCCTCGCTGACGGCCGGTGGTGGACAATGGGCGCGATGCACACCAACGCCGTCTTCGACGTTCCGACTAGTCTTCAGACCCTGCGAGCCGCGTGCGAGGCCGTCGACCTGGTTGCTCCCTCCCCGGAACTGATCCGGCTGGGCGAGAACGCAGTGTGGCGAGTGCGCCCCGGGCTGATCGCCCGAGTCGCCCGCTCCGCGGACCGCTACCCCCTGCATGAAAGGGGTGTGCGGCTGGCCCAGTGGATGCATGCTCACCAGGTCCCCGCCACCCTCCCTGTGGACGGCCTTCCCAATCCGGTGAGAGCCGACGGCCGGGTGGTGACCTGGTGGGAGGAGGTTTCCCAGGCGAGGCCAGCCACCCCGGCCGAGCTGGGGGCGGCGCTGCGGGCACTACATGAGATGCCACTACCCGACCTGGAGTTGCCCGATGCGGCGACCGTCGACAAGGTCGACGCTCGGCTCGCCGTCGTGGACATCGACGAGGAGGACCGCGCCGCACTGTGTTCCATGGCCGCCCGGCTGCAAGACAACTACTCCGGCCTCGAGTACGAGCTGCCCTTCGGGCTGATCCACGGCGACGCCCACCCAGCCAACCTGCTGGCTGACCCTCAAGGACGGCTCGGGTGGGTCGACCTCGACGGCGTCGCCATGGGCCACCCCGAATGGGATCTGGTGCTGACCGCCATCGAACGCGACTGCGGATGGGTCTCCCCCGACGCCTACCAGGGTTTCGTGACCGGCTACGGGTACGACATCACCACCAGCCCGACCTACCCTGTGCTCCGCGCCATCCGCCTGTTGAGGATGACGTCCTGGCTCGCCCAGCTCCCCGGCGAGCGGGTACGCCGGGAGGTGGAACGCCGGATCGGGGACCTGCGCAACGGCACCTCGATCCACGGATGGAAGGCGTTCTGATCCCCTACGCGAGAGGCGGAACGAGTGCCTGTTCCACTCGGTGACGGACTCGCCCAGCGACGGGATCGCCACCGTAGGGGATGGTGGCATCGACGAGGTCGCGCAGGTTGCCGCGCACCCGCGCGGACCGGACCATCGTCGCCGTCGGCAGGAGTGTCTCGGTGGCCTGCTCTGCGCTGGGCAGGTCCCCGACGACGATATGGAGCCGTGTGAGCTGGGCCAGGGACAGGGCCGAGGCGCGGGCGGCGTCGGGAGCGTGTTGGGTGACCGCGTGGGAGAGAAGGTCCACGGCCCGGTCATGTTCAACGCCAGTGACGGCGAGCGGCACCAAGGCTTGGCCGGCGTCTCCCGCCAGTTGGGCGGCGTCGAAGAACGCCATCCAGGAGGGTTCGGTCTGCGCATCGTGGCGGTCAAAGTGGGCGTGGGCAGCGTCGATCGCGGTGAGGCAGTCACGACGGTCACCAAGGGCACCATGGGCACGCGCGGTGACGACAGCAACAGCGGTGCGCAGGATCGGGGTGGCCCTGGTGGCGGACGCCGTGGCCATGCCCAGCATCGACAGACCGGTGGTGGGGTCGCCCGTGTGGATGGAGGCGCGGGCCATGTCGGTGAGCAGGCTCGTGGTGACCAGAGCATCCTCAGCTTCGGCGGCCATGGACAAGCCCAGCACCCAGCAACGGCGGGCGGTGGCGATGTCGGCGGCGTCGAACGCCATCCAGCCAGCGACCTTGGAGATACGGGCGAGCGCGGACTGGACCAGGGTGCGCACCTGGGGGGTGTAGGACGCCAGCCGGTAGATGTCGTGTACGTGGCGGAGTTGTCCCAGGACAGCGTTGCGGGACAGGCCACCGCCGAATCTGAAGTCCCACCGCTCCATGAGGTCAGTGGTCTTGTCCAGGTAGTCAACGTCCTGGGCGCTCACACGGTCCGGAACGGTGATTGTGGGTGCCATCCCGTCCATCAAATCGGGGGCCACCGCGCTCAGGTCACCGAAGACCGCCGCTCCGGCGAACCGGATGAGTCCTTCGGCCAGGTCATGATCGGTGACAGGCCCGATCAACCCAGACGGTATGGAATCCACATGATCGGATTGTTCCTGTGAGAACGCTTTTATGATGGATTCTGCTGCTTCTTCGGATTTGACCCGCCGTTTCCCGCTCAGGACCAAGGACACGTAGGGTTGAGAGACACCACAGATCTGAGCGATCCTCGACTGCGACAGATCCAGATGCCGGTCGGCAAGGACCAACAGGCGGGTCGCGTCCTTGCTCCGCACGGCATCGCACACGTCCGCCCTAGACAGGAAGCCGGCAGGGATGCACACGCATCGGGGGCGGCTACAGGTTTCACAGATGGCGCTCATCGCGACGGCCTTTCAACGGGGGTGGCCTGCCATAACATCTCCCCGATCCTGTCATGTAGAATCCATGACACCCTATTACGGATTGTAATAGGTGTAATAACCGCAGGCCGGTCAAGCTATCGGCATGTCCTTCCCAGCGACACTTCACAGCAACGCCTCGGGATCTCCTCCCGTGAACGCGAACGAGATCGGCGCCCGGTTGGCGACGCTCGACGTGCCCATGGCGATCCTCGGCACCAGCGACGGGATGACCCTGGCCTACCACGGTGTGGACCAGGAAATGGCTGAGAAGGCGTCGGCAGCCTTCGCTATGTTCACCGGCGTGCTGGACTCCTCGACCGCCCAGTTGGGCCGCGGGGGCCTCGACAGCGTCGTCATGTGTTTGCCGCACTGCGCGATCGTGGTCACATGGGTGACGGTGTGTACCCAGCTACTGGTCGTCGTCGACTCCGACCAGGTGTCCGACTTCGCGGCACGATCCGCTCAGGTCGCCGACCACCTGGCCGAACTCCTGCCGGACGAACTGCCGCACTGCGTTGGGGCCATGCACCTGCACCGCCCCGCTAAACAGGGAGCGGCCTGATGATGGCGTGCTCCACCGGTCAACGGACCAGGCCGCAGGTGTGCGACCACACCATGGTCAGCACCTCATGCCCACCTTCTTGGGACTTCACGGACGACTTCGCCCACGACGAGATGACCGGTGCCGTCCACCGTCTGTTGGCCGACAGCAGGACCCCGATGTCGGCCATGGAGATCGCCCACCGGATGAGCCTGCCCCGTGTCGTGGCAACGACGATCATCACGCACCTGGCCAGGCAGGGCTTGGTCCAGATCAGCCCCTTGACGCCCTCTGCCGGATTCCTGAGCCAGGCCATCGCCGCCCTGACCGGCGACCAACACCATCGTGCGGCGAGCCTGTCCTCGATGAAGATCATCGTCACTGGACCCGCTGGTGCCGGTGTGAGCACGTTCGTGGGAGCCGCCGCCAGGCACGCACCGGTCCGGCTGCTGGAGACCATCCCGGACCGTGCGGGTGCCCTTACCTCGTACTGCCTGGAACAGGGGGCCGTCGATGTGTCTCCCAACGGCCGTGTCCACCTCTTGGCGGCTCCTCCACCGGCCGTTTTCGACGCGCTGTGGGTGGATGTGACGCGGGCGGCCTCGGCCATTCTCGTCCTGGTCAACTCCCACCGCCCGTGGACAGCGATCCCGGTTCTGGAAGCCGCACACGAGACCCGGCTCCCCTTGCTGATGGTCGTCAACCACATCGACAGCAGTCATCCCGACCCGTCGAACATCGCCGCACGATTCGGTGTCGAATCTGACCTCATCCACATCACCGACGCCCGCTCCCGACCGGCGACGCGTTCGACCCTGGCCAGGCTCCTGAGACGAGTGGAGGCCGCCAGTACTCCCGCTGCGCTGCGTGGCGTCTTCACCCAGGAGGCCTGCCGTGGATGACCTTCTGCTACCCCTCAACGGGGCCTCGGCTCCGATGCGTACGGGAATCCGTGTACCCCCTCGTGGTGCGCTCCTGCGCGTCACAGCGCCTTGCTGTGTGGAGGCCGCGTGAAGATCATGATCGTCGGGGCTGGGCAGACCGGGCTCATCACAGCCCACCGGCTCCTCCAGCGGGGCGCGGACGTCACCATTGCCACCTCGATGTCCTCTGTCGAGTTGCGGACCGCTCGGGCGCAGATGACCCAACTGACCCTGCCCAGCACGCTCGTGACTGAGCGGGAGCTGAGGTTGGACATGTGGGCCAGCCTGGTGCCCTTCTACCAGACCGTGCGGTTGACCACCCACACCCAGCAGGGACACACCCTGAGCTTCACCGGTGACCTCGGCGCGGCCGGCGCGGCGATCGACCCCCGCGTGAAGCTCCCCGACTGGTTGGAGTACTTTGAGGACCAGGGCGGCAAGGTCGTCATCCACGGGATCACCGTGTCCGACCTGGCCTACTTCACCCGCATGTTCGACGGGATTCTCGTCACGGTCGGAAGTGGGGAACTCGGGCAGCTCTTCCCAGCCGACCCCTCTCGGCCTCTGGCTGCCGAAGACCAGGTGGTCTCCCAGGTCTACATGGTGGACTGGCCCGCAGGGGACACGGATGTGGAGGTCTACTCCCTGCCTCAGGGGGAGATCTACGTCATCCCCACCCTCACCGCCTACGGTCCCGCTCACTCGATCCTGGTCACAGCTCGCCCTGGCGACGACAACCCGTTGGACCTGACCACCATCCCGCCCCGACAGCGCGACGTGCACACCTACCTCGGCTCGCGGTTGGCCACGGTGCTCCCGGACTTGGCTGAGCGGTACGCCCAGGCCGAGCTCCTCGACGAGCGCGCCGCCCTGTGCGAAGCCGTCACCCCTGTGGTGCGGACTCCCGTCGCGCGGGTTGGTGACGGGTTCGTGGTGGGTCTGGGCGACGCACTCGTGACCACCGAACCGCGCACCGGGCAAGGGTGGAATCTGTCGACCCGGGCCGGTGTGTTCACCGCCGACCGTATGGTCGAGCACTACGAGCGGTACGGCGGTTTCAGCGAGGCGTTCTTCACCGACACCTTCAGTGTGCTTTGGGAGCAGCACATCCAGCACACGGCGGCGTTCTCCCACATGGTCCACGCCGTGCACAGCGGCAACCTGCCCCCGGAGCTGATGCAGGCCATGGCCCGTGCCGGCACCGACACCGAGTTCGCCAACGCTTGGGTGCGCGGTTTCGACGACCCCCGACAGCTCACGGCGATGCTCTCGCTGCTCTGAACCACTCTCTACTCCTCGTCCCCCCTGTCCCCCTGTTGGAGGGTTTCCTCGCCATGCCTCACAACTCCCCCATCACCTGGGTTTCGCAGCCCAACCCGAGGCTGTACAGTCCGGCCAACCTCGACCGGTACGGCGATCTCATCGTCGGCAAGGCCCACAGGTTCGCGTGGAAGCTCAACAACGCCGAGTTGCAGGACCTGTACCTGCGGTACGTGTCCGACCGCCACCTGGAGATCGGCCCCGCCGACTTGTTCTTCCTGGGCCACACCCCCGCGCCCGCGTTGGAGCACCAGTGGCACGTGGACGTGCTCGACATCAACCAGGCCCCCCTGGAGATGGCTGCTCAGAACCTCGGGGGTCGGGCGCAGGTGGCCTTGCATGAGCACGACATCCTCACCGCCCCCTGGCCGGTGAAGGCGCGATCCGTGGACTCGCTGGCTTGCGGCAACGTCCTGCACTGCGTACCCGGGGCGGGGTTCACCGCCAAGGCGGCGGCGATCGACGAGATGGCCCGGGTGCTGACCGACGGCGGCGTCGCGTGGGGATACACGCTCCTCGGAGCCCAGGATCCGGCGATCTCTCCGAACCTGCTCGCCCGCCTGCTGATGCGCTCCTACAACTGGGCCGAGAACACCTTCCACAACACCGGCGACCGACTGCTGGACCTGGAGCGCGAGCTGAACCTGCGCTTCAGCGAGGTCGAGGTGCGGGTGATGGGCTGCGCTGCGGTGTTCGTGATGCGGGGGCCGATCCGATGACCAGAGAGCCGATCGCCCTGCTCGGCGTCGGGGTGCGCCTGCCCGGCGGCCTCGCCTCGCCAGCGAACCTGGAGCGTGTGCTTGCCGAGGGCCGCAGCGTCCTGGGGCCCGTTCCCGCTGCTCGGTGGGAGCGCATGCGTGCGGGTCTGCACCCCTCCCAGGTCCCGGACCGGCCGTGGGTGGCCGGGGTCGTCGACGACGTCGACGCCTTCGACCACGCCTTCTTCCGCATCCCCGCTGACGAGGCCGCAGGGATGGATCCCCAGCAGCGCATGCTGTTGGAGGTCACCGTCGAGGCTCTCCAGGACGCCGGGATTCGCCCGTCCTCCCTGGCCGGGACCCGCACCGGCGTCTACACCGGTGCCGCCAGCTTCGACCACGCCACCTACGCCTTCACCCCCGGCGAGCGCGCGTCGGTTCACGCCGGATCCAGCTCGTCCATGGCCGTGCTCGCCAACAGGCTCAGCCACCACCTAGACCTGGCTGGGCCCTCGCTCAACGTCGACACGGCCTGCTCCTCCTCCGGCACCGCCCTGCACTACGCGATCCGGGATCTGCGGTCCGGGGACGTGGACACCGCGATCGTGGCCGGTGCCAACAGCCTCGCATCCGCGCCCATCACCGCCAGCTTCCACGAACTCGGCGTGCTCGCCGACGACGGGACCTGCGCGCCCTTCGACGTCTCCGCCCGCGGGTACGTGCGATCTGAAGGAGTGGGTGTGGTAGTGCTGCGCCGCGCCGCCGACGTCAACTCCCAAGACCATCGGGTCTACGCCCACATCATCGGCAGTGGCCTGTCCCACGCGGGACGGTCCCCCCACCTGTTGGCGCCGCGCGCTGAACGACAAGCCGCAGCGATCCGCGCCGCGCTGGCCGATGCCGGGATCACCCCTGACCGGGTGGGGGTGGCATCCGCCCACGGCACCGCCACCAAGGCAGGCGACCGCAGGGAGCTGGACGGCCTCGCCGAGGGGTACGGGGGCGAACGCGACCACGACCGGCCGCTGCTGGTGGGCTCGGTCAAGGGCGCGGTCGGCCACACCGAGGGCGCGGCCGCGATCTTGGGGGTGATCGCCACCGCCCTGGGCCTGTACCGGCGTCGGGTGTGGCCGACCGCGAACCACACCCGCCCACTGCCGCTGGTGGCCAAGAAGGGCATGCGGGTCCCCACCGAGGTGGAAGCCTGGCCAGTCGACTCCGACGGCACCCCGCTGGCTGCGGGGGTGTCCTCGTTCGGGTTCGGTGGCTCCAACAGTCACACTCTCCTGGCCCCGGCGGCCCGGAGCACGGCGGTCGACTCCACGTCACCTCGCCTGTTGCCCGCGATGATCCCCCTGTCCGGACATACCCGTGCCGCCCTGGCCGCTACGGCGGACCGGTGGGCAGAGCACCTCCCAGACGATGTGCACGCCGTGGCCGCAGCGGCGTTGGAAGGCCGCGACCACCACCAGCACCGGATCGCGATCATCGCCCGTGACGCCCCCACCGCACGTGAGGCGTTGCGGGTTCTGGCTCGGGGGCAGCAGCACGAGGCGGTGGTGGGTCCCTACACCCCTACCGGGCTACTTCCCGAGCGGGTGGCGTTCGCTTTCTCCGGTCACGGATCCCACTACCCGGCCATGGCCGTCGAACTCCAAGCCGTCCTGCCGGTGTTCGCCAACGCGGCCGAGCGCGCCCGGGAGGCGTTGGCGGCGTGTGTGGGGCGGCCGGTGTGGGCGCCCGGCGAGGCGTTGGGCGACTTCGAGACCATCCAGCACGCCGGGTGGATCGTACAGGTGGCGTTGACCGACACCCTCGCCGCCTGGGGGATCCGCCCCTCCATGGTGGTGGGCCACTCCGCCGGGGAGGTCGCCGCAGCCTACGCCGCCGGGGTGCTGGACCTGGAGCAGTCCGCTCGGGTGATGGCGGCCCGCAGCGCCCGCCTGGCCACCCTCGAGGGAAGTGGGGGGATGCTCGCCGTCGCCCTGGGTGCCGACGACGCCCGCCAGGTCGCCGAGGGGAACGGAATCGAGGCCGCCCTTCTCCACAGCCCCGCTCTGAGGGCGTGGTCCCGGCGCTGGCCCGCGCTGGGACGAGCGCGCTCCCGCCTGGCGGTGCGACAGGCGCAGGTCGCGGTCCTCAACAGCTTCACCCTGACGGTGCTGTCCGGCCCCTGGCGCGCGCTGGAGAAGGTACGCGCCCGCCTCGACGAACAGCAGGTGTGGTGCAAACCGATCACCGACATCATCCCTGCCCACAGCGCCGCCGTGGAACCCCTGCGCCAGCCCCTGTTGGCGGACCTGGACGGGTTGGCCCCCAAGGACGGGCACGCCGAGTTCGTCTCCACCGTCACCGGCCGCCCTGTGCCCGGTACCTCACTTACCGGCCGGTACTGGGCCGATCAGGTCCGCGCCCCGGTGAGGCTGGTGGAGGCGATCAGCCACGTGACCTCACACCCGACGGGGGTGGTGGAGGTCGGGGCGCGTCCGATCCTGGCCGGACACATCACCACCACCGCCCCCGGCACCCCTGTGGCGACCGCGGGCACCGACCCCGACCTGCTCATGCGGGCGGTGGGCGGGCTGTACGTGCACGGCCACACCCCCACCGGGCCGCTCCGGCACGGAGCCGTCCCCGTGGTGCCGCCCGCCCACGCCTGGCACCACACCACCGAGGAAGCCGACCGGCTGGTGCCGCTGCCCCCGATCGAAGCCCGCGACCACAGGCAGGTCCTGGAGCTGCTGAGCGCGCTGATCTTCCAGGTCACCGGACAGCACCTCGACCCCGAAGAAGCGGTCGAGGTGGACCTGGAGGCGGTGGGGGTCACCTCCATGGACCTGGTCGCCATCACCGGCCACCTCAGATCCGCCCACCCGCACTGGTCACACCTGACCCACACCGACCTGCACCAGGCCCGCACTGTGGGCGGCATCAGCAGCCTGCTCACCGACGCCGTGCCCACCCCCTGAACGAGTCCACAACGCCGTGTACCCGTCTCTGTCCGTCCGTTGAAGAAAGCCGTCGATGATCTCCACCCGGTCCCCGCAGCCGCCCCTTCTCGCCCCTGCCCGCCGTGATCGGACCGGGTCTGCGGGTGTGGGACCGATCTCCCGCCGCACCGCGCCCACCCTGTGGGCAGACCGGTCCCCTGCCCTGCCCGAGGCGATCGTGGTGTCGGCCCTCACGCTGACCGACCTGGAGGTACAGGCCGAACGGCAGGCCGACCAGGTGCTGACTGCCGGGAGCCTGGCCTCGGCCGCTCGGGCCGCTGAGGAACGCGACGGTGGCCACACGGTTCGGGCCGCAGTGGTGGCCTCCGACGTGGGCGCGGCGTTGCAGGGGCTGCGATCGGTGCAGGACGGCGCCCCCAACCCGGATGTGGTCGGGCCCCACCTTGCCGGAGCTCCGCCCCGGATCGTGTTCGTCTACCCCCACACCGGCGACGCCGACGTCGACGCCCACACGCCGCGGCTGCGCCTGGCCGCCTACGCCCGCGGGGTCCTGACCGCCCAGCGCGCCCTGACTACCCACTCCCCCGCCGTGTGGGAGCCTGGTCAGCCGCTCACCCTCCGTACCCGCCAACAGGCCGCGTTCGTCTGGCAGGTCGCGCTGACGTCGCTGCTCACCGACCGCGGCATCCTCCCCCACAACTGCCTGGGCGCGGGGTGGGGAAAGCCGGTCGCCGCCTACGCGCGCGGCCATCTGCCGCTGATCCATGCCGCCCAGTGGATTCACCACCCCGACGACGGCCCGCACGACCCCGAGCCACTCCTGGCCGAAGTCCGCGCCGCCACCGAACCCACCGTCTTCGTTGAGATCGCGCCCCGCCCCGTGCTCGCACGCGCGCTGCGCGACGCCGCCGCACCCCAGCACCACGTCAGCATTCTCACCTGCGATCCAGTCGAGGTCGCCCATGCCTTCGGTGAGCTGTACACGCTGGGCCACCCCTATCCGCCGCGCACACCGGCGGACCTGACGAGGACGCTGCCGCTGCCCACCGCCGCGCTGCCGCACGACTGGGTGGCCCCGTACCTGATGCGGGCACTGCGCCGCCACGCCCACATCCCGCCCGGCACGCTGCCCTCGATGACCTGGGGACAGGCAGATCTGAGCGAGAGGCAGCTGGTGCGCCTCGTCCACCACCTACGGCAGGTGCCCGCATGGGCACACCTGACCACCAGCGACCTGCACCCAGCGATATCGGTGACCCACACCGCCGACTGGCTGTCCGCCGACCCGACCCTGGAGGTGTCCTGATGATCCGCCCCCTGGCCCCGACCGCTGTCGTCGTCGACTACGGCGGCACCCTCACCCGGAGCGCCAGCCTCGCCCACCGACCCCACGGCGGCCACCTGCTCACCGTCCTGGCCGACCACGGCATTACCCTGCCCGAGGAGGCGCGATTCGACTATGACCAGGCGCTGCCCCTGCACCAGCAGCTCGCCAACGCCCGCGCCATCGGTGAACTGATCGCCCGTGTGCTGGCCGTCCACCACATCGACTGCGCCCTCGACCCCCGCCGCCTGGCCGAGGAGGTCTTCGACCAGGCCGGGGATGTGCCCGTCGACGCCCAAGCCGCCCGAACCCTGGCCCAGCTTCAGGACGAGGGGTTCGACGTGGTGGTGGTGACCAACACGTGCAGGACCCAAGAGCAGCGCGCGAAGACCCTCGCCGGCGCCGGGATCACAGCCCGCCTGGTGGCCTCCAGCCAGCTCGGCGTCGCCAAACCCAACACCGCTTTCTACACCCACGTGCTCCACCTGATCAGTGGCGATCCGGGCCGGGTGCTGTGGGTGGGCGATGACCTGATCCGTGACGTGGCCGGACCCCGCATCCACGGCATGCACGCCGTGTACGTGCACCCCGACGGCCCGCACGGGCCGGGTGCCGCCCTGGCAGTGCGCGCCGGAGCGCATGCCACCATCGCCCATCTGCGCGACCTGCCCGACCTATTGGCCGCGCCTCGTCGGTGACCACCCCCACACCCCCCGTTTTTGCATGGAGGACGAGATTCCATGACCGACTCCTCCCTTCTCGGTCGCCTGCCCTGCCATCACGATCCGGACGCGCTGTTCGTCTCCGGTGAGGCCCAACGCCAGGCGACGGCCGTCTGCGCTCCGTGCCCGATCATCCGCGGCTGCCTGGCCGAGGCGCTCAACGACCGCATCGAGTTCGGGGTTTGGGGTGGGATGACCGAACGCGAACGCCGCCGACTCCTCAAACACCACCCCCACATCGACGACTGGCGGCAGGTGTTCGCCGACCACGCACGCCGACACGCCCAGCAACACCCCGCCCCTGTGACCCGGTGCGGCGGGGACGCACCCCCTGACCGTCCTCCACCGCACTACACCAGACCAGGGCTTGACCGGGGAAGGTGCCGAGCCCCGTACCCAACGAGACACCCGACACCGAAGGAGTTCGAGTGCGCCCTGGCATCACTGTGACCGGTGACCGGTTCATTCTCACTCCCTCGGAGGGGACAGAGCCCGCCACCACGAGTGGTCAAGACGACCCGTTGCTGACCCGTTCCCAAGCTGCCCGTCTGCTTGCGTCGGCACCGCCACCGTGTACCAGTGGTCACGCCAGGGAAAGATCCCCACCGAATTCACCCCCGATGGCAGGTATTGCCGCTACCGCCGATCCGTCGTCGAACAGCGCGCCCGCGCGAAGACTTCCCCCGAGGAGCCGACCACCAACCCGAGCCGCCTCTCCAGCGTCAGGGCCACTGTCTGCTCTTCGCCCCCGAACACCTTCACGAATCCGACCCCAGCACAACCTCCCCCCGCATCCGCGTCGTCCAGACCAACTTGTTGCGAGGTCTGGACGCCGGGCGTGCCCTGGACCAGCTCCCCCACATCCTGGGCACCACCGCGATTGGGGAAGCCCCCGCCCTGATCGGTATCCAGGAAGCCCGCTGGAACGGCTCCAATGACCGTGAGCGCACCGTTGCCGCCGTGCGCCGCGCCCTGACCGACCTGTACGGGGCGCCCTACGACTTGCGCGTGGGCGGCATTCGCCGTAGCTGGCACCCGCCCGCCTTGGCTTGGCGCACCGACGTGTTCACCCTGGACGCCTGGTCCGGGCCCGTCACCGACCAGCACCTGTACACCCACAACAGCGGATGGCTGTCGTGGGTGCACGCCCCCGGTCGAACGGTGCTGCGGGTGCAGGTCGCCCATTTGGACTACGTCTCCCCCGCCCAGAGGGTGATCGAGGCCGAGACGCTCCGCGCCCAGATCACCCCCGACCTCGACCATCTCCTGCTGGTGGACGGCAACGAAATCCCGTCCGGCTCCCAGTTCGGCGACCGCGACTGGGCCCAGGTGCCCCTGCACAAGCGTCGCACCGTGCTCGCCTCATCGTCCCCGACCCCGTCACTGGCCTCGACCCCTATTGGGCCGAGGTGTCCGACGCCTTCGATACCTGGTGCGGCCCCTGGGACCCGTACCAGAACCGGCGCCTGTACGAGCATGCCCCGCTGAGGTGCGTGGCAGAGGTCGACTGGGAGCAGCGAAGCCGCCCTGCCGGGATCATCGCTCCCACGACCCACACCGACCAGGCCCGGCACATCGACTGGATCCTGGCCACCCCTGGGTTGCGCCTGGTGCCTGGCACCTTCCGGGTCCACCCCGGCGACCCCAAGGTCAGCGACCACAAGCCGACCAGCGCCCAGTACGAGCTACGGAGGCGGCCATGAGCGAGGGCACCGCGAACACGTTCCGTGGAACAGCGCACGGGACGGTCATTCAGGCCCACACCATCCACGGCGGAATACATCTCCGTGTTCCCAACCAGCCTCATCTGCCGCCCCGGCAGCTTCCGCCGCCGAGACTGTTGGTGAACCGGTCCGGGGAATGGCACCTCCTCGACGTCGTGTGGCGCACTCGGACAGGCCCGATGTGGGCCGGGGTAGAAGGTCCGCCCGGCATCGGCAAAACCGCGCTCGCAACGGAGTGGGGGCACTCCCGAGCCCGGTGGTGGCCGGACGGGGCCGTGTACGCCGACCTCGCCACGACGGACGCGGACACGGTCCTGGCCGGGTGGCTGCGCGCACTCGGCACCTGCCGCATCCCCCACCGGCCGGACGAACTGCGCGCCCAGTGGCGAACCGTTACCTCCCACCGCAAGCTCCTGGTCGTCGTTGACAACACCACCGCAGGCGACGCCGTTGATCTGCTTCCGGTCGGGCCGGACTGCGCCGGGATCGCCACCAGCCGCGCCGGTATGACGGACCTGGTCGCTTCCGGAGCGCGGGTGGTCCCCCTGGCCCCGCTCTCGGCGGAGGAGACCCGGCACCTGATCAGCCGCCTCACACCCGGGACACCGGATCAGGCAGTGCTCGACGCGGCCGTGGCCAGCTCGTGGGGGCATCCCCTCACCGCTGTGCTTACCGCCGCCTACCTGGCCCGTCACCCCTCCACCACCCCCGAACAGCTCACTCACCGACAGGAGACCAGCATGGTGGACGACCGTGTCACCCGTATCCTCACCGGCCTGCCCGCCCCCGTCGAGCGCGCCGCCCGGCTCCTGGCCGTCCACCCCGGCCCCCACTTGCCCCTCGGTCTGGCGGTGAGCGTCTTGGGCACCAGCACCGATGACACCCGCGCCGTGCTCCACGCGTTGGTGGACGCCGAACTCCTGACCGACCTGGGGGGTGCCCGGTGGACCCATCACCAGGTCATCGCCGAAGCCGTGCGCTGCGGTCTCGACCCTGAGCTGCGTGACCAGGCCGTGGACGCGATCGGCCAGTACTACCGGGTTCGGTCGGCCGCCGCTGGGAAGGTCATCAACCCGTGGCGGTGGCGGATCGACGAGGTCGGGGTGGGCCTGGCCGAAGACCTCCAAAGTGACGACGACCCGTGGTTCGTGGATCGGGACGCTGCGATCGGCTGGCTCGATACTGAGATGGGTAACTTGCGCGCCGTCGCCCGGTTCTCCGCGGACGCAGGGCGCCACGACACCGTGTGGCAGCTCGCCGACCACACCAGCAGCTACGCCACGCTGCGCAAACCCTGGGCGCTGATCAGCGAGCTGTACCCGGCCGCACTGGAATGCGCCCAGCAGGTGGGGAACCTGGCCGCGGAGGGGTTGATGCGCCAGCTCCTCGCCCGCACCAACGAAGACTGGGAGCAGGCACTCGACCACGCAAAGAAGGCGTTGGCCCTGTACCAGCGGACCGGATACGCGCCGGGGGTGGCGTCCGCCTACGAGTCGTTGGGGACCGCGCACCGTGAGGGCGGGGACCTCGACCAGGCTGCCGAGGAGTTCGAGCGTTCGGTGGAACTCCATCTCCGCCTGAACCCGCCCCGCCGCCGGGGCGCTGCGTTGCAGAGCCGGAAGCTGGCGGAGGTGCGGATCTGGCAGAACCGCCCTGCCGAAGCCCTTACAGCACTTCGCCGTGCCCGGAACCTGCTCCTCAGCTTGGAGGTACCTGACAGGTACCAGGGCACCAGGTGCCTCCAAGCGGAAGTGCAGGCCCACAGGGCACTTGGTGACCCCGACGAGGCCGAACAGGTTGCCTACACCGCCCTGGACGAGGCCCGCGCGACTGGGGGCGTTCACCAGGAAGCAACCGTGCACGTCGCCCTCGCGGACATTGCCCGCGACCGCGGCCACCACGACCAGGAGGTCGCCCAGCTCACCCAGGCACTCCAGCTCCTCAAACCCACAGGGCATCCCGACACCGAACGTGTGCAGAACCGGCTCGCGGCCATGCACATCACTGACGCCGAATAGGACGAGAAATCCAATAAAGCAGAAAGGAGGACAAGCGAAGCACTAGTCACAACCGCACCAGGAAACCTGACCTGCGACCCGCGTAGTGCCATTGGGCGAGCCGCTTTAAAGGTGTACCCAGTTATCGCCCTAGTGTGCATTCTGATTTCCCGTGACAGAAGCAATGCGGATTGCTATCTTCACTTCCCTGAGTCTCCACGCAGGCTCAGGGAATCAACACACGCATGAAGGGAAATCTCATGACCGCGCCCCCAGCCAGCCCGCTCAGCCTGGACATCACCCTCATCGAGGACGTCCCCATCTACCCCATCAACGCCTCTGACGACAACTGCGCGACCGACGACAACTGCGGCAACACCTGCGACGGAGCCTGCTGCACCAGCGCCCAGGACGAATAGCCAGACCAGGTGCCGTGGCCTTTCGGGTCACGCACCCACGGCGTTGGAGGCAACAAATGACCCCCCAAAACACGTGCTGGCGTGTATCAGCGGACGCTCACATCCGCGCCTGTGTACACGCCAACCATTCCCTACCGTTGTGGCCGGACCTGATCGATGGCACCCTCGACTCCTGGCGGGAATGGGTACGCCAGGTGTGGAAAGACCAGGAGGTTTCCGCCGCGATCAGCCACGCATCCCCCGTTCTCGCCAGCCGGGTGGACGCCTTCCTGCGCCATACCCCCATGCGCAGGACGCGGGCACGCCGGGTCGTGGCCTCCGTGATCCGCTACGTGCTGCGTGCCCAACACCGGGCCACCCCCTTCGGCCACTTCGCGGGGATCACCACCGCCCGGATCGGCGAACGTGTCCACGTCCGGTGGGACGGTCACCGGCTGGTCGCGTCCCCCACTGGTGCCTGGGTCGCTGATGCGGTCACGGGTCTGGAGTCGTCGCTGGACGTGCTGTCCCACACGAGGGTGATCGCCAATCCCGCCACCACCGCCCAGGACGGCCAACTGGTCATCCCCCAAACGTTCCGACCAGACTCGGGGCCGTTCGCCACCACGGCGAAGGCGGCGGTCGCCCACACCGACGCGGTCCAGGCGGTGCTCGACGTCGCGCGGGACCCGGTGCCGTGGGCCACGGTCGTGGAGGCCGTAGGTGAGGCCTATCCCGACGAGGCCGAGACGGACATCCACGGGATGCTCGCCGGGTTGGTGAGGGTCAAGGCGCTGCTGACGAACCTGCACCCGCCCTCCACCGTCCCTCCCTTGGAGCACCTGGAGACCACACTCCCGACGTTGGGCTCCCGAGGAAGGCCGGCAGCCCAAGTGGTGGGGCGGGCCAAGGACGCGCTCGCGAAGTACAACGCGACCGGTGACGACCTTGAGGCCGTCGAGGAGGCGATGGGGGCGCTCTCCGACGAGCCCGCGGTGGGGGTGGACACGCATCTGGACGCCGACATCGCCCTGCCCCATGCGGTCGCCCGTACCGCCGCCGACGCCATGGGATTGCTGGAGGACCTGAGTCCTCACCCGGAGGGGTTGGTGGGCTGGGCCGGGTGGCGGACCAGTTTCACCGACCGGTACGGCACCGGGGTGCTGATCCCTGTCGAGCAGGTCGTGGCCGAGGTCGGCTACCCGAACTGGGGGACAACTGCGGACAGGCCGCTGGCTGCCCGCGATCGGTGGCTGCTGGAGCACGCCCAGGCCGCAGCGTTGGACCGCCGTCGTGAAATCGACGCCGACGCTCTGCTGGACCGGGTCCGCGGCCAGGACCACGCACCCCCGGTGGCCCACAGCGAGATCAACGTGCGGGTGGAATCCCCCAGCCCGGCCGCACTGGATTCGGGCCGGTTCCGCGTCGTGGTGCTTGGAACCTCCCGTACAGCCGCGGCCATGGCGGGACGGTTCGCCGCGATGACCGCCACCGGGGGCCAGCTCGCCGTCGCCCTGGCCTCGACGCCGGGGGTGGTGCCGGTGCAGTTGTCGTTCCCGCCGAACCTGGCGCGCCATACCCATGTCGCCCGCGTTCCGAGGCTGCTGGATCACGTGCTCAGCGTCGCCGAACACCCCCCACTAGGGGCGTTGGGCGTCGATGACCTGATGGTGGGCTGTGACGAGGAGGGTGTGTTCCTGTGGTCGCGCACCCTGGGTGCTCGTGTGGAGCCGGTGGTGCCGCACGCGTTCAACCTGCGGCACGCCCCGGCCCTGGTGAGGTTCCTGGCTGAGTTGCCGCGCGCCGATCGGATGCCGGTCTCGGCTTTTTGTTGGGGGGCGGCGTCCCAGTTGCCGTTCTTGCCCCGGGTGCGGTCGGGGCGGATCGTGCTATCCCCGGCACAGTGGCGTGTGCGCCCCCGCGATCTGCCCGCCGACCGTGCTCCGTGGCGAGTGTGGGACCAGGCGTGGACTGACCTGGCCGATCGCCGACACCTGCCCCGACACGTCGAGCTGGGAGGAAGTGATCAGAGGTTGTGTCTGGACCTGTCCGAGCTCGCGCACCGGTTCCTGCTGCGCACCCACCTGACCACCAGTGGGGCCGCCGTGCTGCGCGAAGCCCCCGACGTGAGGTCGTTTGGCTGGTGCCAACACCGCCCGGCCGAGGTCCTGTTCCAGCTCACCCGTACCGAGGGAGGAACGTGAACATCCCCGACACCGCCGTGGCCGTCGCTCGTGCAGTCGCTGACCGGCTGGCCACACCCGAACAGGGCCGCCAGCTTTCCCGCAACCAGTGGTCCCCGCAGTCGCTCGCCCAAGGCGCGGCGGGCATCGCCCTGCTGCACATCGAACGCGCCCGCACCGGTCACGGCTCCTGGGAGCCGGTCCACCAGTGGCTCAAAGCCGCCGTTGCTGATGGTGTCCAGGCCACCCCGGACACCCACCTGTACTTGGGGTGCCCCGAGGTTTCCGGACAGAGATCCAATACGATGATCCTGTAAGGAAACGAGGGGAAAATTGGGCAGGGCAAGCAAATACTCACCGGAGTT
>NZ_MKKC01000121.1 GCF_001942255.1 Nocardiopsis sp. CNR-923 | reverse complement strand
CGAAACGCAGCCAGTGCCGCATCGAGGGGAAGCCGAGCAGGACCTGGGCGGTGGCCAGGCACAGCAGTTCGGCGTCGGTGAGCTTGGGTGGGCGGCCGACCCTGCGGGGTCCGACGACGTGGTCGTCGCAGAAGGCGTAGAGTGCGGTCAGAAGGGTGTCCAGGTCTCGTGTCACAGCAAGACTCTCGGGCACCCTTCGCCATGTCCGTAACCAGTTCAGACATCGGAATCACTCATCTAGGCTGATCGCGTGTCCTTCTTCGGCGATCTGCGCGTGGTCCTGCGGGGGCCGAGGTTCCGTCGGCTGTTCGGCACCCGGCTGGTGTCCCAGTTCTCCGACGGCGTCTACCAGGCGGGCCTGGCGGGCTTCGTCTTCTTCAACCCCGAGCAACACACGAGCGCGGGCGCGGTGGCCGCGGCCTTCGCCGTGCTGCTCCTGCCCTTCTCCGTGGTCGCGCCGTTCGCCGGTGTGCTCATCGACCGGTGGCCGCGCCGCCAGGTCCTGCTGCTGTCCTCCCTCGCCAAGGCGGCCCTGGCCGCCCTGACCGCGCTGCTGGTCTCCGACGGGGAGGGTCCCTCGTTCTTCGTCGCCGCACTGCTGGTGATGAGCGTGAACCGCTTCTTCCTGTCCGGGCTCTCGGCCGGTCTGCCGTACGTCGTGCCCCGGGACAAGCTGATGATGGCCAACGCGGTCACTCCGACCAGCGGCACCGTCGCGAGCTTCCTCGGCGCGGGGGCGGGCGCGGCGATCGGTCTGGTCGGCGGCGCGGCGGCCCTGGGCACCGGGCTGATCCTGCTCGCCGCCGCGCTGGGCTTCGCCGGGGCGGCAGGAGCCTCCCTCACCCTGGGATACCGGGAACTGGGCCCCCACCTGGAGCGCGAACCGGAGGCGGTGCGGGCGGCCGTGCGCAACGTCGTGCGCGGGATGGTCGCCGGGCTTCGGCACGTGTGGAGGCGTCCCGCGCCCAGGGACGGCCTGCTGACGATCGGCGGCCACCGGGTCCTGTTCGGGATCGCCACCCTCATCACGCTGCTGCTGTACAACAACACCTTCACCGGCGGCGGTGTCGCCGGACTCGCGGGGTTCTCCGTGGCGATGGGACTGTCTGCGGTCGGGTTCCTCCTCGGGGCCGTGGCCACGCCGTGGGCGACCGCGCGGGTCAGCCCGAGCACGTGGATCGCGGTGCTGCTGGCGCTGGCGGCGGTCACGCTGGTCGCGTTCGGGCTGCCGTTCTCCCCCGTGCTGTTCCCGGTGGCGGCGTTCGTCCTGGGCCTGGTCTCCCAGGGCGTGAAGGTCACGGTCGACACGTTGGTTCAGCGACATGTCGACGACGCGTTCCGGGGGCGGGTGTTCTCCGTGTACGACGTGCTGTTCAACGCGACGTTCGTGCTGGGCGCGGCGCTCACGGCCACACTGGTCCCGCCGTCCGGCGTGAGCGTGCCGGTGGTGGCGGCGATGTCGGTGGGCTACCTGGCCATGGCCGCGGCCTGGGCGGCCCGGGCCCGCTCTCTGTACGCTTCCCACCGTCCGCCCACTCCCAGGTGATCCGGACGGAGGGCGCGCGCCTGGTTCGCCGCCCTTGAGGCGTTCGGCGGACACGCAGTGGATCGCTGCGCGCCCGCGCAGACCACAGTCGCGGCGAGGTCGGCCACGCGCTCGACCAGCGCCTGGTCCGCATCCAGGACGTTCACCTCCCGCCGCATGTCCGCGGGCCTCCCCTCCCCGCTGACGTACTGGGACACGGGACGAGACGACCGAGCCCAACTCCCCCATCCCAGGGTGATGGGAACGTCACTTCATGTAGTGTCCCCGGAAAGAACTCGCCTACGAGCAGGGGATGGTGCGCCATGACCGGCGGATACGGACTCGGGAACCGACGAGCGCCCTCGGCGCCCGGGGGGTGGCCAAGCGCGTGGGGGCCGTGTCCCGACACCTGCCGGCCTTCGGCGACCGCCTGCTCGACCTGGGCTGCGGGGACGGCGCCTACACCGTCGAACTGGCGCGCGGGTACGTGCGGGTGGACGCCGTCGACGTGGAACCGGAAAGCCTGAGCGAGTTCGGGGAGAGGATCGCCGGAACCGAACTGGAGCACCGCGTCGGCGTGCACAAGATGTCCGCCGAGTCCCTCGCCTTCGAGGCCAACTCCTTCGACCGGGTGACGGCGTTCGAGGTGCTGGAGCACCTGGAGGACCTGGAGAGCGGTCTCGCGGAGGTCCGCCGGGTCCTCAGGCCCGGCGGCGCGTTCTCCCTGACCACGCCCAACCGGTGGTTCCCCTTCGAGACCCACGGGGTGCTCTGGGGCGAGCGGCGGCTCTCGGCCCTGACCGCCCCGTTCCTGCCGTGGGTCCGCCCGCTGCACGACCGCATGTCCGACGCCCGCGCGTTCAGCACCCAGGAGATGGGCCGCCTCCTGCGCGCGGCCGGGCTGCGCGTGCGGGCGATCAGCTACATCATGCCGCCGTTCGACCGCCGGCCCCGACCGGTCCAGACGGTGTCCGACCGTTTGGAGGACACTCCGTTGCGCGTGTTCGGCATGACGATGGCCGTGACCGCCGTCAAACCCGGACGCTAGGCCTCCTGCTCCAGGTGTTCGGCGGCCCAGGCGCGCAGCGCCGCGGTCGCGTCCTCCTTGGGCATCGGCCCGTTCTCCAGGCGCAGCTCCAGCAGGAAGCGGTAGGCGCGGCCGACGAGCGGACCGGGCCCGATGCCCAGGATCTCCTGGATCTCGTTGCCGTCCAGGTCCGGCCGGATGCGGTCGAGCTCCTCCTGCTCGGCGAGCTCGTCGATCCGCGCTCGATGTCGTCGTAGGAGCGCGCCAGCGCGGCGGCCTTGCGGCGGTTGCGCGTGGTGCAGTCGGCGCGGGTGAGGATGTGCAGCCGCTCCAGCAGGTCCCCGGCGTCGCGTGCGTAACGGCGCACGGCCGAGTCGGTCCACTCGCCCTTGCCGTAGCCGTGGAACCGCAGGTGCAGTGCCACCAGGGTGCTGACGTCCGACACCACGTCCTTGGGAAAGCGCAGCGCGGTGAGGCGCTTGCGGCTCATGGACGCGCCGACCACCTCGTGGTGGTGGAAGGTGACCCGGTTTCCGGACTCGAACGAGCGCGTCCTGGGCTTGCCGACGTCGTGCATCAGGGCGGCCAGGCGCAACACGAGGTCGGGCGCGTGCCCACGCCGGCGCTCCAGGTCGATGGCCTGGTCGAGAACGGTCAGCGAATGCTCGTAGACGTCCTTGTGCCGGTGGTGTTCGTCGATCTCCAACCGCATTCTGGGGACCTCGGGCAGCACGTGCCGGGCGATCCCCAGGTCGACCATGAGCTCGATCCCGCGCCGCGGGTTCGGGCTGAGCGTCAGTTTGACCATCTCGTCGCGGATCCGCTCGGCGGAGACGATGGTCAGCCGGTCCGCCATGTCCCGGGCGGCCTCGGCCACCTCGGGGGCGAGTGTGAAGCTGAGCTGGGCGGCGAAGCGGACCGCGCGCAAGATGCGCACCGGGTCGTCGCTGAAGGAGTCCTCGGGCCGACCCGGCGTGCGCAGCACACCGGCCCGCAGGTCGGCGAGACCGCCGAAGGGGTCGATGAACTCCTGGCTGGGCAGGCGCACCGCCATGGCGTTGACGGTGAAGTCCCGGCGCAGCAGGTCGTCGCGGATGTCGGTGCCGTAGTCGACCTCGGGCTTGCGGGACTTGGGCGAGTAGGACTCGCTGCGGTAGGTGGTGATCTCCAGTGGCAGGCCGCGCTTGCGCAGCCCCACGGTGCCGAACTCGATTCCCACCGTCCACACGGAGTCGGCCCAGCCGTCGACGATCTCCAGGATCCGCTGGGGCACGGCGTCCGTGGTCAGATCCACGTCGTTGGACGTTCGGCCGAGCAACGCGTCGCGCACCGGACCGCCGACGACGGCGAGCTGCTGGTCGTGCGCGGAGAAGCGGTCGCCGAGTTCGCCCGAGACGGGCTGGATCGAGTCGACCAGCGCGGTGATCGCCGCCCGCTGCTCACCCGTCAGCGCACCCTCCACGGTCTCCGGCGGGGTGTTCGGACGCTGGGCGGTGTCGTTCTCACTCGAAAACTCTGTGTTCGGCACACCACGCAGATTAGGGCATGTTCCACGGCCGCATTTCCCGCCGACCGCGGCCGGGGCCCGCCTGAGGAGACGCCGGGCGGCCTCGGGCGGTATCTTCGGGAGCGGTGGTGGGACCATCCGTCGGCCTCACGTCCCTCCGACCCACGTCCGCCGCGTGCGCCGTGCGGGCACCGAGACCGATCCCGCCCCCGCGCCGTGTCCCCGGCGGGACGGCCACCTGGACCCGAATCAGGAAACCGGTCAAGCGTTGCGTCGATTTGCCTCCGCGACCGCGGTCATGGCCATGACCGCAGGTCTGCTTCCGATACCGGCCACGACCGCTCTGGCGGAGCCCGAGAACGACGGGTCGGTCGAGCCGCTCGTCGTCGAGCGCGTCACTCCGGACGCCGTCGACGCGGACAGCACCCTGCGGATCTCCGGGGTGGTGACCAACACCACCGGGGACGGCGTCGAGGACGTCACCGTTCGGATGCGCTACTCCCGTCACCCGTTCGGCGACCGCGAGGACCTGGACGGGTTCGCCTCGGGCGACGGCTGGCAACCGGGCGCGTCCGGTCCCGACGAGGACGTGGCCGGCTCCCTGGAGCCGGACGTCGGCGAGGAGTTCTCGCTCAGCGTTCCCGTCGAGGACTCGGACTGACGTCCTTCGGCGTGTACCCGTTGGTGATCGAGGCGGTCGACGGCGACGGGCAGCGCCTGGGCGCCCAGTACACCTTCCTCCCCTACACCGGTGAGGACGGCGAGGACGTCCCCTCGGTCGACATCGCGTGGGTGTGGCCGCTCATGGCCCGGCCCCAGCGCGCGGACGACGACACCTTCCTGGGCGGCGCGTTGTCGGGAGCGGTGGGCGAGGACGGCCGTCTGGGCCGTCTGCTGGAGGCCGGCGCCCAGCGCGACCTGTCCTTCGAGGCCGGGGACGAGGACCTGGTCGAGCTGCTCGGACTGGACGAGGAGCCGACGGAGGCCACCGCCGGGCCGGACCCCACGGAGGGGCCGACCGAGGGCGTGACCGCCGAACCCTCCGACGCGGAGCCCACGGCGGTCGGGGCGACGGACGGCGAGGACGACGGGGGGTCCGCTGAGGCGGAGGACTCCGGCCCGGAGGAGGCCGTGGCGGCCGAGTCCGCCGGCGTCCCGGTGACCTGGGCCGTGGACCCCGCGACCCTGGACGACGTCGTGCGCCTGGCCCGGGAGTCCCACGACGTGCTGGACGACCCCGGCGCCGTCTCGGAGGGCTCCGACCCGGGACGCGAGGAGCGCCCTGCCGACGTCGCCGCCCAGGTGTGGCTGCGCGAGGCCAGGGCGGCCCTGGCCGAGCAGACCGTCATCGCCACCCCCTACGCGTCCGTGGACCTGGCGTCCCTGCTGCGCAACGGCATGGACGCCGATGCGGCGGCCTCGCTGGAGATCGGCCGGAGCGCGGTCGAGCGGGCGCTGGGCGTGGGAGCGGACGGGTCCTTCGCGCTCCCCGCGGACGGGCTCATGGACGAGGCCGTGTACGAGTTCCTCTCCGTCGACGCGCCCACCGGTTCCTCCTGGACGAGGCCGCCAAGCCCGCCGCGGCCGACCCGTCCACCACCCCCACCGCCCAGTCCGCCCTGCATCCGGTCGAGGGCGGACCCGAGGAGGAGCCGTTCGCCCTGGTCGCCGACCAGGGCCTGGCGGACGTGCTGGCCATGCCGTCCCACGAGCCCGGCGAGAGCGAGCTCGCCCTCCAGCGGTTCGCCGCCGAGACCGCGATGATCGCCGGGCAGGACGTGGGCGGCGACCGGGTCGTGGTCGCCTACCCCGGCCCCGACTGGAACCCGAGCGCGGAGCTGGCCGCCGGGGTCCTGGAGGCCAGTGACGCCCTGCCGTGGCTGTCGCCCGAGCCGCTGGAGGACGTCGAGCCGGCCGACGCGGAGGGCCGGGAGAACACCCGCCGGGCGCTCACCTACCCTGAGCGCGGCTACGAGGACGAGCTGACCTCGACCTACCTCGGCCAGGTCGCGGACGTCAACCGCGACGTGCGCCTGTTCAACAGCGTCCTGTTCGGGGACGCCGACCCGTTCCGCCCGGCGGTGCTGCGGATGGAGTCGTTCCACTGGCGCGATCGGGAGGACCTGGCCGGAGTCGTCCGGTCGCTGGTGTCGGACTCGATCGACGAGCACCTCGGCGACGTGCGGATCATCCCCGGCGAACCGGTCACGCTGGCCAGCAGCACGGGCACCACCGGCATCGTCGTCGCCAACGATTTGGAGGACGAGACCGTCCACGTCATCCTGTCGGTGTACTCGGAGAACTCCGAGCGACTGAGCGTCGGCGGCTACACCCGGTCCTTCGAGATCGCCCCCGGCGCGAAGACCACCGTGTACATTCCGCTCACGGCCAGGATCAACGGCCGCACCGAACTCCAGGCGAGCCTCCAGAACGAGGCGGGCGAGCCGATCAGCGCCCAGGCGACCGTCATACCGGTCAACGCCACGGGCCTGGGCACCCAGGCGCTCCTGATCAGCGGTATCGGGCTGCTCATCCTCGTGGCGGCGCTGGCCCCCCGCGCGGTCCGCAAGTGGCTGCGCGGGCAGGCCGCGCGCGCCGCGCGAGCCGACTCCACCGGGGACACTGGTCAGGACGCGGGCGGGAACGCCGCGACGAGGTGACGAGTCCCCCGCCGACGTGTCTCCCTGTCGACACGACGACACGTCGCCCTCCCCGGTCCTACGAAAGGAAGCCTGATCCACGGTGGTCACCGACTCCCCGAACGACGGCGGACACCGCGCCGACCGTTCCCCCCAGTACCAGCCGCGCCACCGTCGTGGGCTCGTCCCCGGTGAGGACCCCATCCGTCCGAGCGGCGGCCCGGCCCCCACCTTCGAGGAGGGGGAGCTGCCCGAGCCCGTGTTCGAGGAGGAAGCCCGCCGCGACGGGGAGGACGGGGGGTCCGACTCCGGTTCCGGATCCTCGGGCGGGCTGATGCGGTCGAGCGCGATCATGGCCGTGGGCACCATGGCCTCCCGGATCACCGGGTTCGCGCGCACGATCGTGCTGGGCGCGGCGATCGGCACCCACCTGCTCGGGGACGCCTACAACACCGCGCACACGATCCCGTTCATCCTCAACGACCTGCTCATCGGCGGTCTGATGGCCAGCGTGATCGTGCCGTTCCTGGTCAAGCGCCGCAAGCGCGACGCCGACGGCGGCAAGGCCACCGAGGACCGGCTGTTCACGACCACGCTGCTCGCGCTGCTGCTGCTCACGACGGTCGCCGTGCTGTCGGCCGAGTTCCTCATCTGGATGTACGGGTCCCAGTTCACGGCGGCGCAGTTCGAGGACTCGGTGTTCCTCGCGCGCTACCTGCTGACGCAGATCTTCTTCGTGGGCATGAGCGGCCTGCTCAGCGCCATGCTCAACACCCGCAACCGGTTCGCGCGCCGGTGTGGGCCCCCGTGCTCAACAACCTGGTGATCATGGCCGTCGGCGGGATGTTCCTGTGGGCGGCGGGTCCGGGCAGCGAGCCGCCGGTCCCCGACGCGCAACTGACCCTGCTCGGCGCGGGCACGGCTTCGGGCATGGCCCTCCAGGCGCTCGTGCTGTTCGTCGCGCTGCGCCGCTCCGGGTACCGCTGGCGGCCCCGGATCGACCTGCGCGGCAGCGGTCTGGGCGAGGCCCTGCGCACCGCCGGGTGGATGATGCTCTACACCCTGCTCACGCAGGCCGGACTGTGGATCACCACCAACATCGCCAACGCCGCCAACGTGGCGGGCATCGAGCAGGGCCGGGACGTCGGTGCGGGCATCACCGCCTACAACCTGGCGTACCAGCTCTTCCAACTGCCGTACGCGATCATCGCGGTCTCACTGATCACCGTTCTCCTGCCCCGGATGAGCGCACACGCCGAGGACCGCGACTGGGCGGCGGTGCGCTCCGACTTCTCCCGGACGCTGCGGATCTCGTCCTTCGTCCTGGTGCCGCTGTCCTTCGCGATCGCGATGTACGCCGTCCCGCTGTCCGTCCTGGCCTTCGCGCGCGGGTCGATCTCGGTGGCCGACGCGACCAACATCGGCCAGATCCTCGCGGTCATGGCGCTGGGCCTGGTGCCGTTCACCGTCTTCCAGCTCATGCTGCGCGTGTACTTCGCGCTCGGCGACACCCGGACCCCGGCGATCATCGCCGTCGCCAACCTCGCCGTGCACAGCGCGCTCGCGTTGACCTCCTACCTGCTCCTGCCGCCGGACCGCGTCGTCGTGGGCGTGGCCGCCGGGTTCATGTTCTCGTTCGTGACCGGGCTGACCGTCGCGGGCAACGTCCTCAGTCGGCGTCTCGGGGGGCTTGACGGGAGGCACGCGGTTGGCACATTGTTGCGCCTGCACGTGGCCGCCGTCCCGAGCATCGCCGCCGGACTGGGCGTGCTCTGGATCTTCGACACCTATGTCGGCCCCGGCCTCGTCGGCTACGTCGGCGCCCCCGCGGTGGGCTGTCTCCTGGGCGCGCTCCTGTTCCTGGGGGCAGCCAGGCTGCTGCGGGTGCCCGAGCTCACCTCGCCGCGGAACTGATCCGGGGCCGCCTGCGTCGATGATCCCGAACTCCTCCGCCCGGCGCTGACCCCGCCGGCCCGGCACGCCCCCGAGAGAAGGCCCGACGGTGCCCAGCGACCATCCCAGAGAGCAGGCCCGCGTCCCGGACGCCGGACCGGACGCGCGCGAGGAGCGCCGCCGGCTCCTGCTCATGCCGGAGGACGTGCTCGACACCTACGAGCGCGACGACCCGGACACCGTGCCGGAGACCGGGCTGGCGACCGTCCGGGACCCGAGCGACATCGGCGACGCGGGCACCGCCGACCGCGCCGGTCTGGAGGACGGCGACGAGATCGGCGGCACCGCGCACACCTCCCCGGGCAACATCGCCCGGTCGAGCGCGATCATGGCGGTCGGCACGATCTTCTCGCGCGTGACGGGCTTCGTCCGCACGATCGTGATCGCGGCGGCCATCGGCACCCAGTTGCTGGGCGACGCCTACCAGGTCTCGGGCATGGTGCCGTACATGGTCTACGACCTGCTCATCGGCGGGTTGTTGGCGAGCGTGTTCGTGCCGTTCCTGGTCAAGCGGCGCAGGCTCGACGCGGACGGCGGCGACCGGACCGAGCAGCGGCTGGTCACGCTCATGCTGCTGGCCCTGTTCGCGATGACGGTGATCTCGGTCCTGGTCGCGGAGTGGTTCATCCGGATCTACGCGGGCGGGTTCGAGGGCGCCCAGTACGACGTCTCGGTGATCCTCGCCCGCTACCTCGTGCTGCAGATCTTCTTCATCGGGGCGAGCGGGCTGGCGAGCGCCATGCTCAACGCGCGGGGTCGGTTCGGCGCCCCCATGTGGGCCCCGGTGGTGAACAACCTCGTCATCATCGGCGTCTGCCTGTGGTTCCTGTCCGTCGCGGGGCCGGGCGGCACCCCCGAGGACATGCTCGCCCACCCCTCCCAGCTCGCCCTGCTGGGCCTGGGGACCGCGCTGGGCCAGATCGTGCAGGCCGCGGTTCTGGTGTGGGCGCTGGCCGCGGCGGGCTTCCGGTGGCGGCCCCGGCTGGACGTGCGGGGTTCGGGGCTCGGCGAGGCCGCGGGGGCCGCGTCGTGGATGATGCTCTACATCGTCGTGGCGCAGGCCGGGGCGCTGGTCTCGACCAACGTGGCGACGCGCGCGGGCGCTCGGCGGTGGAACTCGGGTACGGGACGGGCGCGGGCATCGCCGCGTACAAGTTCGCGTCCATGCTGTTCCAGCTGCCGTACGCGATCATCGCCGTCTCGGTGATCACCGCGCTGCTGCCGCGCATGAGCGAGCACGTCGCCGCGGGCCGCAGGGACCAGGTCCGCTCGGACTTCTCGCGCGGGTTCCGGCTGTCGTCGGTGCTTCTCGTCCCCGTCAGCGCGGCGATGCTGGTCTTCGCCGTCCCGTTCTGCGTGATGATCTACGCGCAGGGCAGCACGAGCCCGCAGGACGCGCAGGCGATCGGGCGCATCCTGATGGTCTTCGTCGTGATGCTCGTCCCGTTCACGCTGTTCCAGCTCCAGATGCGCGTGTTCTACGCCCTGGGCGACACCCGCACCCCGGCGCTGGTGTCGATCCCGGCGGAGATCGCGCACGCGACCACGGCGTTCGCGCTGCTGCTGTGGATGGATCCGCAGTCCGTCGTCCTGTGGCTGCCGGTCCCGTACGGCCTCTACTACGTCGTCGGCGCCGTCATCATGTGGGCCCTGCTGCGCCGACGGCTCAACGGCCTCGACGGCCGCCGCACGGCACGGGTCCTGTTCAAGCTGCACCTCGCCGCCATCCCGGCGGCCCTCCTCGGCTGGGCGATGCTCCACGTGTTCCGGGGAATTCCCGGCGACGTGTGGCCCGTCCTGGCGGCGATGGCCGCAGGTGGCGCGGGGGGTGCCGTTCTGTTCGTCCTCACCGCGAGAATCCTGAAAGTGACCGAAGTCACATCGTTCCTCGAATTGCTCAGAACACGGCTGCGACGTCGCTGATCACCAGGAATGGATGACGTTGGGTAGTCGTGCGCCGGATCGCCCGAGAAGGTGAACAGTGGTCCCCTGTCCTCCAAAGATGCTGTTCAAGCGTCCTAGCATGGACTCGCATCGCTCAATCGACATAGCAACTTCCGACCGAGCTGCCCGAAGGGAGCTGGGGACAGCACGCAGGGCCGACACCCCCTCACAGGACACACCCCCGTACCGACACGCGCCACTTCCCCCGGCGTGACGGAACCCCGTGTGAACCTCCGGCCCTGCGACCCGTCACTCCCATCATGAGCACCTTCCTGATCGAGCCCGGGGCGAAGCTGGCCAACCGGTACCGACTCGACCACGTCGTGAGCGAGACCGGTGGAGCGACCCGCTGGAAGGCCACCGACGAGACCCTCGCGCGCCCCGTCGGCGTGTGGACCTTCGCCGACGGCTTTCCGCGCACGTCCGAGGTCGTGCACGCCGCACGCGCCACCAGTCGGATTCCCGCGCCCGCGTCACCCAGGTCTTCGACGCCGACGACACCTCCCCCGTCCCCTACGTCGTCGAGGAGTGGGTCAGCGGCTCCTCCCTCGCCGACCTCCTCGCCCAGGGCCCGATGGACCCCGAGCGCGCCGCCGGTCTCGTCGCCGAGGCCGCCGAGGCGATCGCCGCCGCGCACGCGGGCGGCCTCCACCACCTGTGCCTGACCCCAGCCAAGCTCATGTGGAGCAGCGGCGGCGCGGTGAAGGTGATCGGCATCGGCGTGGACGCCGCCCTGCTGGGCGCCAACGTCGCCAGTCCGGCCGCCGTGGACGCCCAGGGGCTGGGCGGTCTGCTCTACGCGGCGCTCACCGGCCACTGGCCCGGCGGCCCGCAGGACGGCCTCCCGTCCGCTCCACAGGGCCTCGCCGGCCCCTACCCGCCCAACCAGGTGCGCCCGGGGATCAGCGAGCCCCTGGCCGCCATCACCACCCGGACCGCCCTGCCGCAACTGGCCGGGCAGCTGGTGCCCGGCGGCCCGATCACCTCGCCCGCCGACCTGTGCGCCGCGCTGGCCGAGGTGCCGCGGCTCATCCCGCTGCCCGTCACCCCCACCGAGACCGCGCCGCCGCCCGAGCAGGGCACGTCCCGGCGCACGGGCGAGTTCGACTCCACGGGCCCGCGTCGCGGCACCAGGAACGGGGCGTCGTCACGGGGCGCCGAGCGCTCCACGACGAGCCGGTCCGCCGCGGAGCGCCGTCAGCCCTCCCGGATGGAGGAGCGCGCCGCCCGAGCCCAGAACTCACCCAGGAAGATCCTCATCGGCGTGGTCGCGCTGGTGGTGTTCGCGGCGGTGGTCGTCGGCGCGTGGACGATCGGTTCGATGATGCGCCCCGGCGGCGAGGAGGAGCCGACCGCTCCGGACGCGCAGGACTCCGAGGGCGCACCGGACCCGGTGGAGCTGGAAGCGCTGGACATCAGCGATTCGCGCGGTCTCAACCCCCACGGCGACACCGACGAGCACACCGAGAAGACGCCCAACACCTACGACCAGGACCCGCAGACCGACTGGCAGACCCAGGGCTACCGCGATCCCCTGGACATGATCAAACCCGGCGTCGGGCTCCAGCTCGACCTCGGCGAGGTCCGCGAGGTCCACGAGGTCGAACTCGACCTGACCGGAAGCGGCTACGAGTTCGACGTCCGGATCGCGGAAGGAGACGGCGCGGCGGAGGACGACTACGCGGTCGTCGGCACGGGGGACGGCGACGGCGGGTCCCAGGTGCTCGAACTCGATGAGCCCGCGTCCGGACGGTACGTCCTCATCTGGTTCACCGCCCTGCCGAACAGCGGTGGCGAATGGCGGGGTACGGTCAACGAGGTCGAGATCCGAGGCGTGGCCTAGGTGCGGAGATACGTGAGCTGAACTGATGGACGCGGTCCACGAGCTTCCCGACCGGGAGCTGTTGACGAGGCACACTCAGGGTGACGACCAGGCCTTCGGGGTCCTGGTGCGCCGGCACCGTGAGCGCCTGTGGGCTGTGTCGGTCCGGATGATGGGCGACCCCGAGGAGGCCTCGGACGCCCTCCAGGACGCCTTCCTGTCCGCGTTCCGCGCCGCCGACCGTTTCAGGGGCGAGGCCCAGGTGAGCACGTGGCTGCACCGGATCGTGGTCAACGCGTGCCACGACCGCCTCCGCCGCCGCAAGGTGCGCCCGGCGACCCCCACCGACGACGAGACGCTCGACGTCATGTCCAACGAACGCCTGGGGCGTCTCGGCGGGGCGCCCGACCACGCCGCGCGGACGGAGTCGCGCCTGGACGTCCAGGCCGCTTTGGAGCAGCTGCCCCTCGACCAGCGACTGGCGCTCACGCTCGTGGACATGCTCGGCTACCGCGTCGAGGAGGCGCCCGCATCCTCGACGTGCGTCCGGCACGGTCAAGAGCAGGTGTGCGCGCGGTCGCGCGAAACTTCTGCCGTCTCTCACCCATCTGAGGAACCCTCAGCCGCCGCGAGACGTCACATCTGGGAGAGGAGGTGCCAACCCATCGTGACACCCCACCCGGACGCGGAGGCACTCGCGTTCCTCGCCGAGGATCTGCTCGACGCCGGCGAGGAGCGCGCCGTCGCCGCGCACGTCGAGACCTGTTCCCCGTGCGCCGCCACACTGGACGAGCTCACGGGCGTGTCCGAGATCCTCGCGGCGACCCCGGCCCCCGAGCTTCCGAGCGACCTCGCCGACCTCCTCGACCAGCGCGTCGCCGACGCCGCGCGTGAGCGCGCGGGGCACGGAATCGCGGCCCACGCCTTCGCCCCCGCGGCGACGGGACCGGAGGACCCCGCGGCGGGCGCCACCGTCACCTCCCTCGCCGGGGCCCGTCGCAGGCGAGCGTTCGGGCTGCCCAAGCTCCTGGTGGCGGCCGCCGCGGGGGTGTTCGTGGTCGGCGGCGGCACCGCCGTGGTCAACGCGGTGCTGTCGAGCGGCGGCGGGGCCGGCGAGGTCTCCGCCCCCCTGGGCACGGAGGAGGCCCCCGAGGAGGGGGACGCGCTCCCGGCCTACGTCCCGAAGCTGGTGACCACGGGGACGGTCTACAGCGACGACGCGCTCCCCGAGCAGGCTGCCCAGACCTTCGACCTCGCCGGCGACGGCTCGGACCCCGAGCACGACCCGGACTCCGCGGGCGGCCAGTCCCACTCCACGGACCAGACCGTCACGTTCGAGGTCGAGCAGTGCTCCGTCCGGCTGGAGAGGGCGTACCAGAACCGCGTCACCCTGGTGGACGACGCCTTCTACGGCGGCGACGCCGCGCGCGCCTGGATCATGTTCGCCCCCGGGGACGACCGGGTCGACGTGTTCGTGGTCGACCCGAGTTGCGCCCAGGGCGGCGACGCGCAGCGGGCCGTGCTGGCCCGGACCGCCCTCGACGCCCCGTGATCCCCCTGGCTCAGCGGTCCCGCCCGGGGCGAACCAGTCCGCTTTCGTAGGCGATCACCACCAGGCCGACCCGGTCGCGCGCCCCGAGCTTGGCCAGCACCCTCCCCACGTGGGTGCGCGCGGTCGCGGGGCTCAGGTGCAGCTCCGCCCCGATCTCCTGGTTGGACATGCCGCGCCCGACGAGCGCCAGGACGTCGCGTTCGCGGTCGGTGAGCACGTCCAGACGGGTCGCCGCCTCCGGCGCGACGGTGGCGTCGGAGAGCCGTTCGATCACCCGGCGGGTGACTCCGGGCGACAACAGCGCCTCCCCCCGGGCGACGGTGCGGACCGCGTCCCGGAGGGTGCGCGGCTCGGCGTCCTTGAGCAGGAAGCCGGACGCGCCCAGCCGCAGGGCGGTGAACACGTTGTCGTCCTCGCCGAAGGTGGTGAGCACGACCACCCGGGTGTCGACGTGTCGGAAGGTCGACACGTCGACGTGTCCCCGTCCTCCCCCGTCCAGGCGTCGACTCGCCGACGTGTCGACACGTCGCCCCCACTCGCGAAGGACGGCGAGACCGTCCATACCGGGCATCTGGAGGTCGAGCAGGACCACGTCCGGCCGGAGGCGGTCGATGTCGGCCAGTGCGGCCCGGCCGTTCTCGGACTCCCCGACCACCTCGATCCCCTCGTCCCGTTCCAGGAGCGAGCGCACCCCCGCGCGGACGAGCGGCTGGTCGTCGACGAGCAGGACCCGGATCACCGGTCACCCCCGAGCGGCAGTCGGGCGCGCACACGGAACCCGCCCCCGGGACCGGGGCCCGCCTCCACACAGCCGCCGACCATGCGGACCCGCTCCCGCATGCCCGCCAGCCCGCTGCCCTGGGACCGCGTCCCGGGCGCCGCCGGGGGACGTTCCCCGCCGGTCCCCGCTGCCCGTCCGCCGTCGTCGGCCACCACCACGTCCAACTCCTCGCCCTCACGCGCGAACACCACCCGGACCCGGCCCGGACCGGTGTGCCGGAGCGTGTTGGTCAACGCCTCCTGGACGATCCGGAAGGCGGTCGCGTCGACCATCCCCGAGACCTCACCCGGCGCCGGAGCGCCCTCCACCCGGACGTCCGCCCCGGCCGCGCGGACCGACGCCACCAGCTCGTCCAGCCGGGCGAGCGAGGCGACCCGGCCTCCGTCGGGGTCGGTGTCGCGCAGGGCGCGCACGGTGGCGCGCATCTCGTTCAGGGCCTGCCTGGAGGCCTGGCGAACGTGCCCGAGCTCGCAGCGGGCCCCGCCCACGTCGGCCGGAACGTCGTCGAGCGCCTCGACGGCCACGGCCGCGTGCAGGGAGACCACCGACAGGTGGTGCCCGACCGCGTCGTGCAGGTCGCGGGCGATCCGGATCCGTTCGAGCGCCACGGTCTCCGCCGCCTCGGCGGCGCGCGCCTGCGCGTCGAGACCCGCGATCCGGGCCCGCTGCCGCTCCGCCCGGACCCGCTGCCACTGGACGTGTCCCAGGGCGATGGCGGCGCCCATGACCGCCACGGTGGAGGCTAGTTCGTACCCCAGGAGGTAGGCGGGGTCGGCGCCTGGAGGAGCCGGGCCAGGGTGGAGACGAGCACCAGCGCCGCGGCCGACCCCGTCGACCACCGGGTGCGGCCCGCCTCGGCCGCCGAGTACAGCGCCGCGGCGGCGGGCACGGCCAGACCGATCGTCGGCAGGTCGAGCACGTAGTTGGCGACGATGAGCGCCGAGGTGGTCAGGACGACGGTGACGGGCCAGCGGCGGCGGACGAGCAT
Organism: Nocardiopsis sp. CNR-923; assembly: GCF_001942255.1. Taxonomy (GTDB): domain Bacteria; phylum Actinomycetota; class Actinomycetes; order Streptosporangiales; family Streptosporangiaceae; genus Nocardiopsis. Next base: position 2,533 of record NZ_MKKC01000121.1, on the reverse strand, counting down.
GAGGCCGCCGAGCACCCCCGCCAGCGCGTAGGCGAGTGGGGTGAGGTTGCCGGTGTCGCTGACGTCGGCCCCGGCCGCGATCGCCACCACGGCGAAGACCGCGAACCCGAGGAGGCCGTCGACGATGACGTCCTGTCTACCGGACTGACGTGTCATGTGGGAGATTCTACGAGGCGGGGCCCGCCGTCGCCGTGTCCCGCGGGCGCGGACGGGTGCGCGCCCGGCACCACACCGAGTACGCGCGGGAACGTAGGCGGTCGGGTCGGGCGGCGGACGCGCGCCGCGCCCCCCGGGACCTAGCGTCGGACACGTCACCGGAGCGAACGGTTCGCTCCGACGCACCCGTGAGGCAGCCCATGACAGACCGGTCATCGCGGCCGGACGATCCCCCGCCGTCCTTCGCATCCCCGCCGGGCATCGCCTGGTCGCTGGTCCTGGGGCTGAGCTCGCTCGCCCTGCTGCCGCCGCTGGCAGCCGTCATCGGCCTGGTGGACGCACCGGCCCGGGGGCCCTTCCCGCAGGTGGCGTTGGCGGTGGTCGTCACCCTCGTGTGGGTGCTCGCCGTGGTGGCGGCACGGGCGCCCCGCCCCCTGCCCACCCTGGTCTGCGCGGGCACGCTGCACGGCGTGCTCTCGATCGTGCTCAGCGCGGTCGTGCCCCCCGTGCTGGGCGGACCCCTGCGCGGACCGCTGACGGACCCGGCGGCGTTCGCTGGCGTCCTCGTCGTCGACACGCTCTGGGGATCCCTCGCCGGGCTGCTCGCGCTCGGCGCGGACCGGATGCTCCACCGTCGCGCGCGGTGACCGGGACGGTTCCCCTGCCCCCGGATCCGGACGCTTCACCCATACCCCACCCCGGTACACTGCGGGCATGTCCCAGCGGGAATGCGGTGCGCCTACCATCGGTTGTGACTAACCGACTTTCCCCTGGGGTCACGTCCGTGGCCAGGGCAGCGACTGTGTGAAGGGCCTACGAGCGTGAGTGACGTCCGCAATGTCATCATCATCGGATCCGGTCCCGCGGGGTACACCGCGGCCGTCTACGCCGCACGCGCCGAACTGCGGCCCCTGGTGTTCGAGGGCTCGATCACGGCCGGCGGCGCGCTGATGAACACGACCGACGTGGAGAACTTCCCCGGGTTCCCCGACGGCATCATGGGCCCCGACCTGATGGACAACCTCCGCAAGCAGGCCGAGCGGTTCGGCGCCGAGCTGGTACCCGAGGACGTCACCGACGTCGACCTCACCAAGCCGGTCAAGGAGGTCGTGGCCGGCGGCGAGACCTTCCTCGCGCACACCGTCGTCCTCGCCACGGGCTCCGGCTACCGTGAGCTGGGCGTGCCCGGCGAGAAGGAGCTGTCCGGACGCGGCACATCGTGGTGCGCCACCTGCGACGGCTTCTTCTTCCGCGACCAGGACATCGCCGTCGTCGGCGGCGGCGACACCGCGATGGAGGAGGCCCTGTTCCTCACGCGCTTCGCCAGGTCCGTGACCGTCGTGCACCGCCGCGACGAACTGCGCGCCAGCAAGATCATGGCCGAGCGCGCCCACGCCAACGAGAAGATCTCGTTCCTGTGGAACACCGAGGTCGTCGAGGTGCTCGGCGAGGAGCGCGTCACCGGTCTCAAGGTCGTGAACAACCAGACCGACCAGACGAGCACCCTCGACGTCACCGGCGTCTTCGTCGCCATCGGCCACGACCCGCGGGTGGAGCTGTTCGACAAGCAGATCGAACTGGACGAGGAGGGCTACGTCCAGGTCGACCACCCGTCCACCCGGACCAACCTGAACGGTGTCTTCGCCTGCGGCGACGTGGTCGACCACCAGTACCGCCAGGCGATCACCGCCGCCGGGACCGGCTGCTCCGCCGCGCTGGACGCCGAGCGCCACCTGGCCGAGATGGGCAACTGACCCGTGTCGTCCCGGGCCGGCGTCTCGCCTCGGGCCAGCCGTTCACCGCCGCCCGGATGCGCGAACGGCGACCCCTGGGGTGACCGCCCCAGGGCGCACACCACCCAGACCACCCCGGTCTCGTCGACCCAAGGAGAACCATGTCCACCGTCAAGACCGTCACCGACGCCACCTTCAAGGAGGAGGTCCTCGGCAGCGACAAGCCCGTCCTCGTCGACTTCTGGGCCGACTGGTGCGGCCCCTGCAAGCAGATGGCTCCCGTGCTCGACAAGCTGGCGCAGACCCACGGGGACAAGATCGAGGTCGTCAAGCTCAACACCGACCAGAACCCGAGCACACCGCGCGAGTACAACGTGCTGTCCCTGCCGACGATGAACGTCTACAAGGACGGTGAGGTCGTCAAGCAGATCATCGGCGCCAAGCCGCTGCGCCTGCTGGAGAAGGATCTGGCCGACTTCCTGTAGACGGGCATGCGCCTGGAAGGCCCCCAGAGCGATTCTGGGGGCCTTCCGGCGTCCCAGGCCCCGGGGGGTCCGCGAGCCAGACCCCCGAGCCCCCACGGCCGCCACACGCCCCCGCCTCCATGTTCATCGTGAACATGGAAGGCGGGACTGGCCGACGGG
>NZ_MKKC01000120.1 GCF_001942255.1 Nocardiopsis sp. CNR-923 | reverse complement strand
CCGACCGCGGCTTCTCCTCCGAGGCCAACCGCCGCTACCTGCGCAGTGGCAACCACGCTTACATCATCGGCGAGAAGCTCCGCTCCGGCAGCCCCGAGGTGAAGGCCGCCCTGTCCCGGCAGGGCCGCTACACCGACGTCGGGCAGAACCTGCGGGTCAAGGAGGTGCGGATCAGCGACACCGACCGGTTCGTGATCTGCCACAACCCCGAAGCGGCCGAGCGCGACAAACACATGCGTGAACAGCTCGTCGCCCACCTGGAAGAGCTGATCGCCGGCACTGACTCCCTCAGCGACTTCACGCGGGGCGAGCTGCGCGGGAAGATCGCCGACAAGCCCGGCCTGAACCGCTACCTGCGCACCACCCCGGCGGGCAAGCTCCGCATCGATGCGGCCAAGGTCAAGACGGAGGCCAACCTGGACGGCAAGTACCTGCTGCGCTGCTCCGACCCCAAACTCAGCGCCGAGGACATCGCCCTGGGCTACAAGCAGCTGTTGGAGGTCGAGCGGGGCTGGCGCGACATGAAGCAGATCATCGACCTGCGGCCCGTCTACCACCGGCTCGAAGAACGCATCCGCTCCCACGTCGTGTTGTGCTGGCTCGCGCTGCTGCTCGTCCGCGTCATCCAGACCCAGGCGGATGTGACCTGGGCTCGGGCCCGCCGCGAACTCCAGCGCCTGCACGTGGGGACCTTCACCGGCCCCACGGGAACGTTCTTGCAGTTCACCGACCTGACCAAGCCCCAGATCGACCTGCTGGCCAGGCTCGGTATCCCCCGCCCCAAGCAGGTCCTCGACCTTCAGCCCGCGTCTCGCTGACCAGCGGAAACGCCACCGCCTAGAGAAACGCCCTCCAGGCGGTCACACCCATGTCTTCCCAGGCCAGAGCCCAGATTCCGCGCTCCAGGCCGCTGAATTACGCGGAACGCAGGTCAGGGGCGTCCGGCTCGCGAAGCGCCGTACGGCGCCCTTACTTTCCTCGGGTGGCCTGGGTGTCACTTCACGAACAAGAACAGCGAGGTCGCCTCGGTTGTTCAGTGCCAGAGGTCGGGCGACAGCAGTCTGGTCGTCTCGATCGGCGGCAGTCCGTCATCCAGTTCGCGCAACCGCCGGTAGAGCTGGCGCATGTCCGCCTTACCCGCGACGAACTGCTTCTGTGCCGCGCGTTCCAAGATGGTCAGCGTGCTGGCCAGGGTGATCGACCCCACCGGACGCCCGCTACGGCGGAGCCGTTCGAGGCGGTTGATCTCCGAGGTGGCGGTCCGTGCTCCTTGCCCGTCGTCGATGAGCACGGTCACCGTCCGCCCCGCTTCGGCGGCGACGACCGCGTGCGCGATGACCATGGTCTCACCCAAGTCTTTGGGGCGCTTGAGCCGTTCGGCCATGGGTTGATGGGTGATGCGCTGGACGACGGCCGCGAGTTCGGGGGCCTGGTCGTCGGACAGGATCTGCATCCAGTTCGGTGTCAACTTGCGCCAGATACGCGCGGCGGCACGGAAGCGCTCATCCTGTCGGGATTTGTTGAACACCTCGCTCTGTACGGTCTCAGGAGCACTGAGCTTTCCCAGGACACGGATGAGGAGACGTTCCTGATTGATGGAGAGAAAGTTCAGGCCGGGACCGGCGTCGATGATCGGCCTGTGGCTCATCCGTTCCCTCGCGTTGTCACGTCAGGAGAGTCCGTGTCGTGATCGGGCTCGTCGAGGGCCTCGTCCAAAGCCGCGAGGTCCACGTCCGGCTCCGGCAGCTCGGTCGAATCGGTCCACGCCACCGGTCGTTCGGCCGGCACCACACCCGCTTCCCGCAGTTCCGCTTCGGCCTCCTGGCGAGTGATGCCGCGCAGGGTGGCGATGGCCTGCACGGACAGCACGCCTTCGGCGTAGGCGCTGATGGCTCGGGCGAGGAGCCGTTGCGGTGCCCTGCGCTGATCGGATTCGTCCTGCAAGGCGCGGTACTGGTCGCTCCACCCGAACCGGGTGGCCAACCGCGGCGCGGTGAGTGCCATCCACTCCTGTTTGGTGGCGTCGATGTACCCCGCCTGGCCCAGCGCGATCGTGGCGATCGCCGGTGAGACCAGGAAGCGCTGCACGACGTCGGAGAGCACGGACTGGGTCAGCAGCCCTCGCTGCTCCCCGAGGAATGCACGCAGACCCTCGGCCGGGATGAGCAGGTGCCGGGCGAAGGCGTCAGCTCGGATCTCCTCAGGGGATCGGTCGCTCCAGGTGCCCGCCGCACCGCCTGTCACGTCACCGAACAGGACGTGGCCGAGTTCATGGGCGAGCGTGCTGCGCTGCCGCATCGGGTGGCGGGTGCGCGCGACGCCGATGAACACGGCGTCGCGTTGCGGGTCCCGCATCGTCAGACCGTGTTCGTCCCGGTCGGCGTCGAGCACGGCCACGTCGATCCCCGTGGCCTGCTCGATGATGGCCACGAGGTCACCCAGCGGCTGCACGCCCAGGTGCTGTTCCTCTCGGAACCGTTCGGCGGCGGCGCGGCCTTCGGCTTCAGCGCTCACAGTTCTCCAGCACCGTTTCAGATTGTGGCGGGGATGGCCTGGTCATCCAGGTAGGCGTCCAGTTCCAGGAAGTCCAGCAGCGTCTGGCGCATGCCGCCCATGTCCGCGCGGTTGGTGGCCCGGGCCGCGCACTGCACGCGCTCGGACACCGCACCGGTTCCGGTGAGTTGGACGAGTGTGTGCCCGGTCTCCCACGCGATCGCCACGAGCTCCGGCATCTTCGCCACCCGGTCTCCGGAGATGATCCGCGACAGGGTGGACTGCGAGATACCCGTGGCGTTAGCGAGGGAGCGCTGACTCAGACCCGCTGCCACGCGGGCGCGCTCGATCCGTGCGCCGACATCCGCCATTGCCATCGTCACCACCCCACCAGACTGAATCAGTGTCCGTCAATATGATTCAAGTGTAGCTGTACGCCCCGCACGACACCAGAGCCCGAAAGCCAGAACCTCCACGGCCCACCATCCCACGAACTCACATACACTGAGCACTCACTGAGCACTCACAAGCGAGGCATCGTGTCGGAGTCGGAGGACATCAGGGCAGCACGGGAAGCGCTGAACCTGAGCCAGGCCGCGGCGGCCCGCCGAGCCGGCATCTCCCTGCGACCTGGCGGCGAGGCGAGGCGGACATCTCCGCGGTGGGTGCAGCGACCAGGGAGAAGATCCGCAAGGTGATCGCTGCGGCCATGCAGCCGGTCCACTCGTGGGTACCGCTCTTCAACAAGAGATTCCGCGGTGACCCCTGACCCCTTCGGAAGCGCACCTGCTGGCCACGGAGCTCACGATGAACGGGGAGCGCTTCCACCTCGATGGGGGCAGCGTCTGGGACGACGACGTCTTGGGTGAACTTCCCGACGCGGTTCTGATGCAGGTGGCAGAACGCCCTCAGTGGCTCGGGCGGAAGATGTCAAGTCAAATGAGACGGTGGCCTGGTCAAACAGTCTGTGATGGGCTGTCCCGGCGACGGGCCGGGTCGTTGATCCACACCGTCTGCGGGATCTCGGGTGGGCGGGGCATGCGCGAGAACCGCTCCGGGCGGGCGGAATAGGCCTTGGCCAGCGTGACGGCCCGCTGCTCGCGCACCTGCGCGGCGGTGCCGAAGTGCACCGAGGCCGGGGTGTGATAGCCAATCCCTGAATGCCGGTGCTCGTGGTTGTAGTAGGCCATGAAACCGTCCAGCCACTCGCGCGCGTGGGCCAGCGAGACGAACTCCTCCGGGTAGTCCGACACGTACTTGACCGTCTTGACCTGGGCCTCGGAGTAAGGGTTGTCGTTGGAGTTCTTGGGCCGCGAGTGCGACCGCTCGATGCCCAGGTCCAACAGTAGCTGGGACACCTCCTTGGAGGTCATCGCCGCGCCCCGGTCGGCGTGCACCACACCGGGCGGCACGCCGTGGGCGACGGCCAGGTGCGCGATCAGCTCCGCCGCCCGCTGGCCCGACTCGGCCCGCTCCACGGTGAACGCGGCCACGTAGCGCGAGTAGATGTCGATGACGACGTAGGCGTGGAAGTACTCACCCCGTCTGGGCCCCTTGAGTCGGGTGATGTCCCAGGTGAACACCTGTCCGGGTCCGTCGGCCCGCAGCTCGGGCACCGTCTTGGGCGGGTGGGTGGCCGTGCGGCGGCGCTCCCCCACCTGGTCGCGGGAGCGCAGGATCCGGTACATCGTGGCCACCGAGCAGTGGTAGCGGCCCTGGTCCAGCTCCCGGGCAGATCTGGGCGGGTGGGAGTTCGGCGTAGTCGGGGCTGTTCATCAGCGCCAGGACGGCGGCGCGCTCGGTGTGGGACAGTGCCTGGCGGTGGCCTGCGCGGGGCCGGTTCCTTGGGCTCGGGCGGGTTGAGACGGCGATGGTGGGTGGCGCGGGAGCGTGCGGTCAGCCGGCAGGCTTGGACCACTCCCAGGTGGGGGCGTAGGTCCTGGACCGTCTGGTGCAGGACGGGCTCGACCTGCTTGTTCAGTCCGCGCTCTTGGAGAGTGCCTGCAAGAGCGCGGAGGCTTTTCCCATCACCTCCAGGGCGTGGTCGCGTTCGGCCAGCTCCTTCTCCAGTCGCTCGATCCTGGCGCGCAGCCGCTCGGCTTCCGCTTGGGCGGGATGCTTCTTGGTACGCGCGGCCGAGGTGCGGCGGTCGGTCAGCGCTTTGAGTGCTCCGGAGTCGCGGGCGGTGCGCCACTCGGCGATGTGGGAGTGGTAGAGGCGTTCGCGGCGCAGGAGGGCTCCGCGCTCGGTGCCGGTGGTGCAGGCGTCGTACTCGGCGACGGTGCGCAGCTTGTAGTCGGCGGGGAAGGTTCGGCGTTTGGGTCTGGCCGCCGGGTCGGTGCTTTTGCTGGTCATGTGGGTGATGCTCCTGGTGGTCTCTGCGTGTCTGACCAGACATGAGGGGATGTTTCATCCCAACCTGACAGAGAGGGAACTGGCCGCATTGCTCGGGGGTCCACACCATGACGGTGGCCGGTTTCCTTCCAGTCTCGCGCCAGTGGGTGACCCTGGGCTCGGTCCACACGAGTGCCGGCTCCTCGACCACCTTCGGCAGGCCGGCGTTCCAGGCCGGGTTGTGGGCTATCAGCCCGGTCTTGCATGCGTGTGTGAGTCCGGAGCTGATGATGGAATGCACTTTCCTGATGCGCTTCGCGCTCAGCGGGTACTTCCATGTCCCTTTGCGCTTTGGCGCATCGGGGCCCGTCTTCGACGGAGCCAGGCGCTCCGCCATGAGGGCGACCGAGGAGTTGGACTCGATGCCGTCCGCACCGAGTGCCGCGTACAGGCAGCGCAGGTGGTGGGTCGTCAGCCTGACGAGCTTCACCTGGCCCAACGTCGGTTGGACGATGTTGCGGATGACACGCTCGTAGTCAGCGAACGTCGACACGGCGAGCCGCGGACGCTGCCGGGCGAGCCAGTCGTTGAAGTGCTACTCCACCGTGATCTTGTGCGCGGAGGGGACGCCGCCGTAGCTGATGCGGGAGATTTCGTGGCGGAGGGTCTCCTGGGCTTCCGCGCGTGTGCGGAACGGTTCGATCCTCACCTGTCGTCGCTTTCCGTCTGCGGTGGGAACATCGAAGCGCGCGTACCATTTCGCATGCCCTGGCTTCTTGAGCTTGGGGCATGCCTTTTGGGGTACGGTCGCTTCGTCTCGGGGTTGCGGCACCAACACAACTGACTGATGTGGCCGTTGATGTCAACCTCCTGGGTGGGGATTGGGGGGGGACGTTTGCAGATGTTCCCCAAGATTCTCGTTCGGAATCCCCGGCTTCTAATTTATGTAACTATGTGATGAATTGGCGTTCTTGTCCGTATGGTCTGTGTTGTCGGTATTGGGTCGCCTCTTCTGCTCCGGCCTCAGGGGAATGCCTTTCCGGATGGGAGGCTGAAAGGAAGCGGTTTTGCTTTTCTGGTCATGGTGTCCTCGGGTTCGCTGTCTTTCGGGGATGTAAATCACATGGGATCTCTGCGGGGTGGCGGGGTCCTGGGCTGGGGTCGGTCCGCGTCGCACGCGCATGCTGGCCTGGGCCGAAGGCCACCTGTCGGTCGGCGCGAGCCCCGTGCGCAGGTGGTGCTGGCGGGGTCCACGCGTGGTTGAACCGGTTGCCTGTCTGGGGCTTCTGGAAGGATGGGTGGACCGATCAGAGCTGCTTCGGCGGAGTTCCTTCCGCCGCTTCCACGGGCGGCTCCCAAGTTGACGTCGAGGTGATGGCGGAGTGGCGAAATTCAAGCAACATCGTGTTCCGCTCGGTGATTGGCGCCATGGCGCTCCGAGTGTGGTGGTCAGGAGGGTGGATTTCTCTTTTGGTAAAATCCCCCTCCATGATCCGCGTGTGTCACCGTATCTCGATGTCGACCTGCCGTCCAAGGTGGATGGCGGTCGGGCGGATGTGATCCTGCACTGCGTGGATCACGATGTTTTCGCCGACGGTGTGACGTGGAATGGTAGCGCCTCGACCGCTGGGCGTCCTGAATCATGGTGCTCGGAATGTGAGCGTATGAAGGCCGAGCACGCTCCAGTAGAAGCGGAAAGGGTGGCGTCCGCCCAGGCGGAGAAAGACGCGCACGAGGCCCGGTATCCGGTCGCCAAACGCTGGGGCGAGAGCGAAGACGCGTACGCGGAGCGGCTCGCCCATGTGAAGTCGATGATCAGGAGGAACTACTCGCAGGACATCGAGGTGGCGGTTCGCGCCCTTGTTGAGCAGCCAGAGGCGACGGGTAGGGATGTCCTGGCCGCGATGATCGATGCTCGGTACGGCACGCAGGAACGCGAGACGATCGACGCGATCGTGGCTCGCCGTGAGCGCCTGGAGCGGAGAGGGCGGTCCGAATCGGGGTAACTCGACGCGGCGATAACTGACTACTCAGAGTCATCGACTCGGGTCTCGTCTGGCGGCTTGGTCACACCCGTCGGGGTGCGTAGGGGCTCTCGGAAGAGGGTGTCCTTCGCGGCGCCGAGGCTGAGGGGCCGGGTTCGGACCTGTGTCGACGGCGGCCGGGGTGCTGCCTGCACTCTGGCGGCGTAGCGCCTGCGACGGCGGCTCGGCAGGCACGGATTTGGTGCCTGCTGGCCCCGAGGCGACCCCTGAACATGAGAAGGCCTGGGGCTTCTCTCGCTTCCGCGATGCGAGAAGCCCCAGGCCGGAGCGCGGAGGATCGGGGATTTGAACCCCGGAAGGCGTTGCCACCTAACCGCATTAGCAGTGCGGCGCCATAGACCTGACTAGGCGAATCCTCCTGTGCTGTGACAAGGGTACAGACCCCATGGGGAGTTGCGCAAAACGAACCGGCTCCGGGCCGTCAGCCGATCGTGCGCTCGATGATCAGGTCGGCGTCGCGCCTCAGCTTCTCCACGGCCCGGGACAGTGTGCTCTTGACCGTGCCCAACGTCACGCCCATCCGCTCGGCGATCTGCGCCTCGGTGAGATCGTCGTAGTACCGGAGCACCACCGTCGTGCGTTGCCGGTCGGGCAGCTTCTCGATCGCCCGCTCCACGACGTCGGCGAGGTCACTGCGCCAGGTCGGGTCGTCGACGCGCTGCTCGGGGATGTCGTCGGTGGGGTAGACGTCCAGGTGGCTGCGGCGCCACTCGGAGATCTGCGTGTTGACCATCGCCCTGCGCACGTATCCGTCGCGGGCCCTCGGGTTGGCGATGCGGTCCCAGGCGAGGAAGGTCTTGACCAGTGCCGCCTGCAACAGGTCCTCGGCGTCGGCGTGGCTGTTGGTCAGTGACCGCGCCATTCGCAGCAGCGCCGGACCGCGCTCCTCCACGTAGCGGCTGAACTCGTTGTACCGGGGCGTCTGGGTCGTTCCCTCCACACCGACCACCGACTTTCAGGCGCGCTCGACGAGCTCAGTCACTTTTCTTCCTCTCACTCTCACACAGCGAATGCCAACATTCAGGAACTTACGTCCCACGCGCCTACAAACCGCGCGTATGGGGCGACTGGCGTTCCGGGCCGTCGCCGGGGCAATGTCCCGGACATGGCAGCGGCACGACCCGGTGCCCTCCGGCGTGTGAACGCCCGGACGGGACGGTGAGCAGGACAATGGGCACTGAGTGACGAGTCGGGTGACAAGGGGGCGCGGACGACATGTCAGTGATGACTGGAAGGGGGCGTGACCGCAGACGTTTCACCGCGGCGGTCCTGGGCCCCGACACCGTGCCCGAGCCGCTTGCGCTCGGCGACCGCGTGGCGCGGGGCGTGGTCGTCGACGCGACCTCGTACATGCTCTGCCTGGCCACGACCCGCGGCGAGGAGCGTTTCCTCTTCGAGCGCGTGACCACGTTCTGGAGGGGGGACGAGGCCGGGCCCGCTGACCTGAGCCCCGGCGACGACGCGGTCGTCGTGTGCTCCCACGACGGTCGCCTGGTCGCCGAACGGGTCTGGGCCCAGGCCGCCCGCGCGACCGGCGTCATCGTGGCGTGCGACGGCGACGAACTGGAGATCGATCCGGGCCACGGGCGCCCGCGCGTGCCGGTCGTCATCCCCTACCGCGCCTCCGGGCGGATCGGCGTCCGCCATCCCCGCACGGAGCCCGGCCACGTCTTCGACGCCGTCGGCGTGTGGCGCGACGGCGCGATCCGGGTGACGCGACCCGTCACGACGCAGCCGCCGTACCCGCTCCAGGCGACACCGCACCGTCCGCCCACGCGCGGGTACACCGACACCGTCGGCGGGATCGCCACCTGGTACGACCCTGTCCTCGGCCGTTCCACCCACCTGGACCCCCGCGCCCTGGCCAACGCCGCCGCCTATCCGGCGATCGACCCGGTGGGGCACCACGACGGGTGCGACCGGCGGACGCCCTGCACCCCCCTGCCGCTCCTGTCGACCGGCGCCACACTGCGGTTGCGCAACGACTGTACGCGCGACACCACGGTGGTGCCCGTGGTCGACTGCGCCGCCGCCGACAGCTGGTTCTGCGACATGTGCCCGACCTGCGGGGGGCAGAGCGCGGGCCGGATCGCGTCCCTCACCATGACCGCGTTCGTCGCCCTCGGCGGGCGACTTGAGGACGGCTGCTTCAACGCGACCATGACCGTCGCCCAGGGGGAGAGATGACCATGCTGCCCGAGATCGTCCAGGCGGTCCGCGAGGTCCAGTTGCCGTTGTTGGCGGTGCTGCTGGTGCTTGGGGCCGTCGCCAAGCTCACCAGCGGGGCCTCCGCGTCCGGTCTGGCCGTCCTGCTGTCCGACGCCTGCGCCGCCCCGTCACCCTGGCCTCGGGGCTGCTGGAGGCCGTGCTCGCAGTCGGACTCGTCGGGTTCGCGGGGGCACTGGGCACGGCCGCCCGCGCGGGGACGGCCGCGCTGTTCGCGGCATCGGTCGTCGTCCTCCTCCTGGCGCGTCGGCGCGACCCGGAGGCGGGCTGCGGATGTTTCGGCGGACTGAGCCGGGCTCCGATCGGTGGTCGCACTCTGACCCGAGCCGGGCTGCTCGCGGTCGCCGCTCTGGCCACACTCGGCCTCGCCCCGACGGGGTGGTCGGTCCTCACCGGGTTCACCGTCACGCACGTGGTCGTCCTGGGCGTGGAGTCAGCCCTGCTGGTGGTGCTCAGTCCGGAGTCGCGGGAGCTGGCCGCGCGCCTGACGAGCAAGGAGCCGTGCGAGTTGCGCCCGGCCTCGCAGCGCCGAACCATGGCGCGGCTGCGCTCCAGCGACGTGTGGCGGACCAACCAGACCGTCATGCTGGGGACCGATCCCCAGGACGTGTGGCGGCACGGCTGCTGGAGGTTCCTGCGTTACGACGGCATGCGGCACGGACGCCGGGTGGACGTGGTCTTCGCGGTCCGGATCGGTGGACGCGGTCGGACCGCCGTGCGCGCGGTACTGGTGGACCGGGAGAGCGGGATCGTCTCCGCGTCCTTCGGCGCCGTGACCAGGCGCGAACTGCTGGGGCCGCCCCGCAAGCTGCCCGGCCCCCGGGTGGCGGCCAAACGGGACGACGCGGTTCGGGACCCCGAGCGCGAGGCCAGGGCGTTGCGGGCGGCCCGGGCCGCGGGTGAGCCCGTCACTCCAGCATCTGCCCCTGGCGATCGATGGCGGCCTCGGTGAACCCCGCCAGCATGTCCTCGTACTCCGCCACGTCTGCGCCGCCGAGGACGGAGGTGGCGCCCAGGAGGTCGCCGTTGCGGTACAGGAGGCTGAGCATGCGGCTCGCCTCGTCCCCGGTGCGCACCTCGACGAGGAACGCGCGCGACTCGTCGCCCACCACGGGCATGTCGAGTTCGCGGACGCCGTACTCGGAGGACGTGCCGTCGGCGTAGGTGGCGCTGTACGCGGTGCAGGAGGGCGGCGGTTCGATCTCGATCGCCTCGGCCGCCTCCTCCTCGTCGAGTTCGACGAGCACGCTCGACACCGAGCTCCGGGCCACTCGTAGGCGGCCACCGACGCGGGTGCCGCCCGGACGCTGTCGAGGTCGCCCCACCGGTTGGCGGCGTCGACGCACTCGGGCTTGTCGATTTCGGTGCTCTCGCGGACCTGCTCGCTGTACTGGACCGTGGCGAGCTCGGCATAGGTGCCGCTCTCGCTGCCCTCGGGCAACAGCGTGGCGTCGCGGAAGGACGTCGGCTGGGCCTCGTGCAGCCGGGCGGCCGCCTCGGCGTTGGGGTCGGCCGCTGCCTGCTCCTGCTCCTGCCCGCCGGAACCGCACGCCGTGAACGTCAGGACCGTGGACAGGGCCATGGGAACGACCAGTGACCGGATGAATTCTTGGCCCTTGTGCATGTCAGGTCCCTGACCTGCCATGATTCGACCGGAGTCGGCGGGGCGATGACGCGAAAGCATGGTGCTATCTCCTCGTTTGTGCGATATTTCCGCTGGGAGCGGTGATCGATCCGGGGCGCGGTGTCGCTGATCGTGTCGCGGGGGTAACACAAAGTATTGAGGAAGGACAATGGTGTCGGAGCCGAAATCGCCATATCTGCGGTCGGTGCTGGAGAGCATCCCCGCCTACAAGCCCGGCAGGAAGGTCGTCGGGCCGGACGGGCGGTCCATCAAGCTGTCCTCCAACGAGAGCCCGCTCGGGCCGCTTCCGTCGGTGCGTGAGGCCGTCGCCCAGGCGTCCGCTGAGCTGAACCGCTACCCCGATCCCGGCGCGACGAGCTCGTGGGCGCCCTCGCCCGGTTCCTGGAGGTCCCCGAAGACCACGTGGCGCTGGGCGCCGGTTCGGTCGGCGTGCTCCAACAGCTGCTGGAGGCAGTCGGCGAACCGGGCGCGGAGGTCGTCTATGCCTGGCGCTCCTTCGAGGCCTACCCGCTCCTGGCCGAACTGGCGGGTGTGACCTCGGTGCGCGTCCCCCTGCGCGACGAGACCCACGACCTCGACGCGATCGCCGACGCCGTCACCGAGAACACGCGCATGGTGCTGGTGTGCAATCCGAACAACCCCACCGGCACGACCGTGCCGGAGGACGAGCTGACGGCCTTCCTCGACCGCGTCCCCGAGCACGTCCTGGTCATCCTCGACGAGGCCTACCACGAGTACGTGCGCGACCCGCGGGTGCCGGACGGCGTCCGCCTGTACCGCGACCGCCCCAACGTGGCCGTGCTGCGGACGTTCTCCAAGGCCTACGGCCTGGCGGCGGTGCGCCTCGGCTACCTCGTCGGCCACCCGCACGTGGTCGCCGCCGTGCGCAAGACGCTCGTGCCGTTCGCCGTCAACCACCTCGCCCAGGCGGCCGGGATCGCCTCCCTCGCCGCGCGCGACGAACTGATGGAGCGCGTGGCCGCCGCGGTCGAGGAGCGCGTCCGGGTGCGGGAGTCACTGACCGCCGCCGGATGGACGGTCCCGCCGACCGAGGCCAACTTCGTCTGGCTGCGCTTGGGGGAGGACACACTCGACTTCGCCGCCGAGTGCGCGAGGGCCGGGGTCTCGGTCCGGCCGTTCGACGGCGAGGGGGCCCGCGTCAGCCTCGGCACCCCCGGGGAGAACGACGTGTTCCTGTCCGTCGCCACCGCCTACGCCAAGCGCCGCTGACGCCGAGCGCGCCGTCCGGGACGCCCCTCGCCGGGGCGTCCTCCAGTAGACGGTCGCGGCTCGGGCGAGCGCTGCCCGGAGTCCGCCGCGCCGGACACTGACGGACTGGAGCTTCTGAACGAGGCGGATGGGCGCGACCGGCCGTAGAGCGGGTCGACGACCGGTTTCCGTTGGGCGGAGCGCGTTCCGAACGCGCGCGGGGGCGCCCTGGAGGACGCTCCCGCGAACGGGACGACGCGCGACGACGCGGCTACTTGCCCGCGGCGTCCTTGTCCAGTTTCTCCACGATCAGTCGGTACAGCTGGCGCGGGCGGCCGGGCTGGAGGGTGCGGTTGGGCGGCAGCGGCCACGCCAGCCCCTCCTCCACGAGCGTGCGCAGCAGCCGCCGGGCGGTCCGTGAGGTCACGCCCAGCATCCGCCCGGCGTTCTCCGCGTCGACGACCAGAGGCCCGTCCTCCTCGGCGATCTTCTCCGACAGCCGAATCAGCGTCTCCCTGCCCTTGGTGCGCAGCGGTTCGGAGGACTGCCGTGCGGGCGCGCGCTGGGCCGGGACCAGGGAACGACCCTCGCGGTCCACCGCGAAGCTCTGACGCGACGCCTGGGCGCGGTTCAGAGCCGCCCGGGCGTGCGCCTCGGCGTCCTGGGTGGTGCGCCCCATGCCGATGCCGACCTCGATCGCGATCCCCAACTCCGCCTTGATCCGCTCCACGAACGGCGGCTGCCGGAAACCCTCCGTCGCGGTGACCAGTGACCCGCGGGTCGCGGTCACCATGAACGAATGGTCGTCCAACCGGTGCGCCGTGGCGTTGATCCGGTGCGCCTCCTGGAGCAGGAGCCGGTGCAGCGACAGCCGCAGCTCCTCCCGCCAGTAGCGGGGGGTGGACCGGCGCGAGGAGTCCCGCAACGTGGGCACGTCCACCACGACGACACCCAGCTGCGCCTCCTCCAGCCGGTGGTGCGCTCCCAGCAGCCCCGCGGTCTGGAGGGCGCTGCGCACGCCCGCGTTGGTGGGCCGGAGCCGGACGACGGGGACGCCGATCGCCTCCAGGCGCTCGGCCACGCCGCGCACGCACGTGATCGCCATTCTGGTCGCCTTGCGCCGCCACAGCCCCTCGTGGAAGGAGGTCAGCTGCGCGGTGTTCGTCAGCTCCTCGTGCACGTGGATCCCGTCCACGGGCAGGTCGACCTCGGAGTAGGCCTCCACGACGTCGGCACGGCTGAGCACGTCCAGGCTGGCTCTGGTCGGGTCGAAGCGGTCGTCGAGGGTCGCTCGGAGCAGGGCCTCGTGCAGGCTCGCCCCGCCGAGCGGCACGAAGGTGGCGGGCATCGTCAGGACCCCGGCCTTGCGCGCGAACTCGTAGGGGACAGGGCTGGCGAACAGGTAGGCGTCGATCGCCGAACCCAACCTGACGACCTTGTCCGTCGCCTCTTGCTCATCTCGGTACGCGGCGGCGATGAGTCTGGCGTTGAGGGGCCCCGTGGACCCCGGTCCCATGAGCATGACCCGTTCGACCACCTCATGGGGCCCTATGACGCCGATCGTCAAATCGCCAGTACGCTGGGCACTCACCTCGGGCTGCTCCCCGCTACCATTCCACGCTCTTCACTATGTGCGCCCACTGGTTTCCCGACCCGATCTCTGTCACGGCATGATTGCCGAGATCGTACCCATTGTGCGGGGCCAAAGAAGATCGTTTTTCCATATCAACGCCGAAAGCCCGGGTGGGGGGCGACCCCCCACCCCGCTTGAACTGCGCCTTCGACTCCTACGAGGCGGTGACGCGCTCCACGTCGCCGCCGAGCGCGGCGAGCCGCGCCGCGAACTGGGAGTGACCGCGGTCCACCAGATAACCAGGCGCCACGATTGTCTCACCTTCGGCGACCAGTCCGGCGAGGACCAGTGCCGCGCCGGTACGGAGGTCGTGGGCGATGACCTCGGCCCCGCGCAGGTTGGTGGGCCCGTGCACGATGGCGCGGGTGCCTCCACCTCGATCTTCGAGCCCATCTTGTTGAGCTCTTCGGCCAGCGCGAAGCGGCCGTCGTAGATGGCCTCGTGGATGTAGCTCTCGCCCTCGGCCAGCGTCGCCAGGGCCATCAGCGGCGACTGGAGGTCGGTCGCGAAGCCGGGGAACGGCGAGGTGACCGCGTTGATCGGGCGGAGCGGAACGGAGGGGTCCCGCTGGACGTGCAGGACGGCGCCTTCCTGGGAGAAGCCGACACCCATCTGTTCGAGTTTCCAACGGGCCACGCCCAGGTGGTCCAGCTGGGCGCCGACGAGGCTGACCTCGCCACCGGTGGCGGCGACCGCCATGGCGAACACGCCGGCGTCGATGCGGTCGGACATGATCGTGTGCTCGACGGCGGAGAGCTCCTCGACGCCCTCGACGGTGATCAAACCGGTTCCGCCTCCGCTGATCCTCGCGCCCATGGCGGTCAGGAACGCGATGACGTCCAGGACCTCGGGCTCCAGCGCGGCGTGTTCGATCACCGTGGTCCCGGGGGCCAGCACTGCGGCCATGATGAGGTTCTCGGTGCCCGTGTGCGAGGGGGTGTCGAGATAGAGGCGGCCACCGCGGAGGTTGCTGGCCTCGACGTTGATGTGGTTGCGTTCGAGGTCCTCGCTGACCTCGGCGCCCAGGCGTGCGAAGCCCCGGTAGTGGAAGTCCAGGTTGCGGCTGCCGAGGTTGCACCCGCCGACGCCCTCGATGCGGGCGCGGCCGGTGCGGTGCATCAGCGCCGGGACGAAGAGCACCGAGCCGCGGAAACGGGCCGCGATCTCAGCGGGCAGGACGGCGCGCTCCGGGTCGTTCAGGGCGGAGGCGTCGATGACGACGGTCCGCTCGGCTTCATGGAACTCGACCTTGGCGCCCACGTGTTCGGCGAGCTCAAGTGCGCGGTAGACGTCCTCGATGACCGGGACATTGCGCAGCACCGTACGGCCCTTCGCCGCGAGGAGGGCAGCGCCGATCATCGGCAGGACGGCGTTCTTCGCGCCTTGGATGAACGCCGTTCCGCTGAGGGGGCGTCCGCCGCGGACGCGGTAACGAACCTCCTGGCCCATGCTCTTGTGCTCCTTTGTGAGGCAGATGTGAAAAAGGGTCACCCTCGACGGGCATCGCCTGTATGCGGTTTGGACGCGGGTCACCCCTGGAACGTTGCAACCATCTCGCGCGTGACCTGCGTGGCCAGTGAACCGGCGGTCGCGACGACTCTATAGCACCCACTCGCGTGTACCGGCCCAGAACGTGGTATACCCGCAGATCACGGATGGAGTCCCGGCAAACGTCCAAAGTGGCACAAGTCTGCCGAGAAAAGACCGGGATGGGGGTCGCGCGTCGGGCCACGCTCAGGAGCCCGACTCGACCCCACCACCATACGTGCTCCCGTGGCCGAAACGGGGGCTCGTGCGCCAATCACGCACGCGCCGCACGTCACAGCTCGGGCTTCGTACCGGTCAATCGCTCGAAGATCTCGACGTAGCGGCCCAGGGTCCGCTCCACGATCTCGGCGGGCAGTTCCGGTGGAGGGACGTCCGCCGCCCGGTCCCACCCGGAGGCGGGCGAGGTCAACCAGTCGCGCAGCACCTGCTTGTCGAAGGAGGGCTGCGGCCCGCCCGGTTCCCACGCGTCGGCCGGCCAGTACCGGGAGGAGTCCGGGGTGAACACCTCGTCGCCCAGGACCAGCCGACCGTCGTCGTCGCGGCCGAACTCGAACTTGGTGTCGGCGAGCAGGACGCCCCGCCCGCGCGCGATCTCCCGCCCCCTGCCGTACACGGCCAGGGTGAGGTCGCGCAGCTCGGCGGCGAGTCCCGCCCCGTGCCGCTCGGCGACGGTCTCGAAGGAGACGTTCTCGTCGTGGTCGCCGACCTCGGCCTTGGTGGCCGGGGTGAAGATCGGTTCCGGGAGTTCGGAGCCGTCGGTCAGCCCCTCCGGCAGGGCGACACCGCAGACAGTGCCGTCCGCGCGGTACTCGACCAGGCCGAGCCCGCCAGGTAGCCGCGCGCCACGCATTCGACCGGCACCATGTCCAGGCGCCGGCACACGAGCGTGCGCCCGGTCCAGGAGGAGGGAGCGTTCTCCGGGGGCAGGTCGGAGACGACGTGGTTCGGAACCAGGTCCGCGAGCTGGTCGAACCACCACAGGGACAGCTGGGTGAGCAGTCGTCCCTTGCCCGGGACGTCGGTGGGCAGGACCCAGTCGTAGGCCGAGACCCGGTCGCTGGCGACCATCACGAGTCGGCCGTCGGCGGTCGCGTACAGGTCGCGGACCTTGCCGGTGTGCAGGTGGGTCAGCCCCTCCACCTCGGTGTGCGGGGGCTGGACGACGAAGCCGCTCATCGCCAGCCCCTACAGCTGCGCCGCGGCGCGCTCGGCGATGTCGGTCCGGTGGAACGAACCGCGCAGCTCGATCCGGCTCACCGCCTCGTACGCCCGCTCACGGGCCTGTCGCAGGTCGGCGCCCGTCCCGACCACGTTGAGGACGCGCCCGCCGTTGGACTTGACGTCGCGCGCCCCGTCCCAGTCGGTGCCCGCGTGCAGGACGTAGGCGCCGTCGAGCGCGTCCGCGGCGTCCAGACCGCCGATGAGGTCGCCCTTGGCCGGATCGCCAGGATAGTTCTCGGCGGCCACGACCACGGTGACCGCGGCGCCCGCCTTCCACTGGAGGGAGCCGATGGAGCCCAGGCCCCCGGTGTCGGTCGCCTGGAGGACCGCGCCAATCGGCGTCGCCAGCCGGTCCAGGACCACCTGGGTCTCCGGGTCGCCGAAGCGCGCGTTGAACTCCACCACGCGCGGACCGCGCGAGGTGAGCGCGAGTCCCACGTACAGCAGGCCCTGGTAGCGCATGCCGCGCCGGTTCATCTCCATGAGGGTCGGCCGCACGACCGACTCCAGGACCTCGTCCACCAGACTGGTCGGGGCCCAGGGGAGCGGGGCGTAGGCGCCCATGCCGCCGGTGTTGGGGCCCTCGTCGCCGTCGTAGGCGCGTTTGAAGTCCTGGGCGGGCAGCAACGGGAGCGCGTGCGCGCCGTCGCTCAGCACGAACAGGGACACCTCGGGGCCGTCGAGGAACTCCTCGATGACCACGCGGCCGCACTCGCGCGCGTGTCTCTCGGCGGCGGCGCGGTCCTCGGTGACGACGACGCCCTTGCCCGCCGCCAGACCGTCGTTCTTCACGACGTAGGGGGCGCCGAACTCGTCGAGGGCCTCCGACACCTGGCTCGCGTTGCGGCACACGCGCGCCCGGGCCGTCGGCACGCCCGCCGCCTCCATGACCTCCTTGGCGAAGGCCTTGGAGCCCTCCAGGCGGGCCGCCGCCTGGTCTGGCCCGAAGACGGGGATGCCGCGGTCGCGCAGGGCGTCCGCCACCCCGGCGACCAGGGGCGCCTCCGGGCCGATGACGACCAGCTCCGCGCGGATCCGCGCCGCCAACTCCGTCACGGCCAGGCCGTCGGTCACGTTGATGACGTGGTTCTCCGCCAGGTCCGAGATACCGGGGTTGCCCGGCGCGCAGTGGATACTGGTGACACCCGGATCAAGGGACAGAGCGCGGACGAGTGCGTGCTCGCGGCCTCCGCCGCCGAGAACGAGGGCTTTCACTACAGGGGCCTCTTCGGGTTGAAGGCGGACTGACTGTGCGGCGCCGGATCAGACGAGGGAGCGCAGCTCCAACGTCTCGTCGCGGCCCGGGCCGACACCGATGGCGGAGACGGGCGCTCCGGCCATCTCCTCAAGGGTACGCACGTACCGCTGGGCGTTCTTGGGCAGATCCTCGAATCGCCGGGCGCGGTGATGTCCTCGTCCCAGCCGTCGAGGTACTCGTACACCGGGACGGCGTGGTGGAAGTCGGTCTGCGTCATCGGGATCTCGTCGTGGCGGACGCCCTCGACGTCGTAGGCGACGCAGACCGGGACGCGGTCGAGGCCGGTGAGCACGTCGAGCTTGGTGAGGAAGAAGTCGGTGATGCCGTTGACCCGAGTGGCGTAGCGCGCGATCGGGGCGTCGAACCAGCCGCACCGGCGGTCGCGGCCGGTGGTGACGCCGTACTCGCCGCCCTGGGTGCGCAGCCACTGGCCCTGCTCGTCGTGGAGCTCGGTGGGGAAGGGGCCGGAGCCGACGCGGGTGGTGTAGGCCTTGAGGATGCCGACCACCTTGGTGATGCGGGTGGGGCCGATGCCCGCGCCCGCCGCCGCGCCGCCCGCCGTGGGGGAGGACGAGGTCACGAACGGATAGGTGCCGTGGTCGATGTCGAGCAGGGTGCCCTGGGAGCCCTCCAGGTAGACGGTCCTGCCCTCGTCAAGCGCACGGTTGAGGATGAGCGAGGTGTCGGCGACGAAGGGGCGCAGGCGCTCGGCGTATCCCAGGTACTCCTCGACGATCGGCTCGGCCTCCAGGCCGCGCCGGTTGAACACCTTCGTGAGGAGCTGGTTCTTGTCGTTGAGGGACAGCTCGATCTTCTTGCGCAGGATCTTGGGGTCGAACATGTCCTGCACGCGGACGCCCTGCCGGGAGACCTTGTCGGCGTAGGTGGGGCCGATGCCGCGGCCCGTGGTGCCGATGCGGGCCTTGCCGAGGAAGCGCTCGCTGACCTTGTCGAGGGCCCGGTGGTACGGCATGATCAGGTGCGCGTTGGCGGAGATGAGCAGGCGGGACGTGTCCACGCCACGCTCGTTGAGACCCTCCAGCTCCTCCAGGAGGACGCCCGGGTCGATGACGACGCCGTTGGCGATGACCGGCACCACGTTCGGGGAGAGGATGCCGGACGGCAGCAGGTGGAGGGCGTACTTCTGGTCGCCGATGACCACCGTGTGCCCGGCGTTGTTGCCGCCCTGGTAGCGGACCACGTAGTCCACGCGGTCACCGACAAGGTCGGTCGCCTTGCCCTTGCCCTCGTCGCCCCACTGGGCCCCCACGAGCGTGATCGCCGGCATTGTCTCAACCTCTTCGCTCGACGCCTGACCGAGGCTTTCCCACCCCGGACATGGATGAACCCCTGGCGCAAGGCAGCGACAGGGGCCGTTGCGTATTGAGGGTACACGACCGGTGATTCGGCGCTCGGGGCGGCGATGTCCACAGGGTGTGGACAGGGTGGTGGGGCTGCGCCCACACCCTGGGGACACGCGGTTCAGGCGCTGAGCGCGTCGGCGGCCTCGGCGCTGGACTCGCGCAGGAAGGTCGAGCACCGCTCGGCCTCCTCGGCCTCACCGATCTCACCGGCGGCGACGCCCAGCGCGTGCAGAGCGCGCAGGAAGCCCCGGTTCGGCTCGTGGTCCCACGGGATCGGCCCGTGGCCCTTCCAGCCGGCCCGGCGCAGCTGGTCCAGTCCGCGGTGGTAGCCCGTGCGGGCGTAGGCGTAGGCGGCCACCGGCTGGCCCTGGGCGAGGGCGTTCTCAGCGAGGCGCGCCCAGGCGGAGGAGTAGGCGGGGAACCGGCCCGCGACCGGGGTGGGGTCCTCGGACGCGGCCAGCGCCTCACGGGCCTCGGGGTCGTCGGGCAGTCGGGTGGCGGGCGGTTCGCCCAACAGGTTCTGGTGCAGACTCATGGGCCCATCCTGCCACCGCGTCCGGCTCGCCCCGGGGCCTGGGAACCCGTGTCCCACCGGGCTGGGGGCTCCCCGGTCCCCTCGCCGGACGAGCGGAGGCGAGGAGCGAGGAACTCACTTGCCATAGTGGTACTTGCAGGCGGCGATGCAGATCTCGCCTTCGACCTGCGTGTACACGAGCTTGTGCTCCTCGGTGATCCGGCGCGACCAGTAGCCCTGGAAGCCGTGACGGAGCGGTTCCGGCTTCCCGAAGCCCTCGTTGCCGTTGCGGGCGATGTCCTTGATCAGGGTGTTGATGCGGTTGAGGATCTTCCGGTCCTGGTTCTGCCACCAGACGTAGTCCTCCCAGGCGCTCTCCGCCCAGACCAGCCTCACTCGGCCAATCCCCTCTCGATCCCGCGGCCGGACTCCAGCTCCTCGATCGCGGTCACGAGTCGACGGGCGTTCTCCGGGCTGCGGAGAAGGTGGGCGGTCTCCTTGAGTGTCTCGTACTCGGAGAGTGCGACCAGGACCACGGGCTCTCGCCCGGCTCTGGTGATGACGACCTCCTCACGGTCGTCGATCACGGAGTCGAGCGTGGCGGCGTAGTTGGCCCGAGACTCGGAGTAGGTCATGGTCTTCATGTCTTCAGCCCTTCACAGCTCACCCGAACCGAGCATAGTTGTACAAGAAATTGTACGTAGGACGTCTGATGATGGGGACAGGTCCCGCACTGGCTGAACCAGCGTGCTCACCCCGGTCGGGGGGCGGTCCTCATCCCTCGGCCTCCGTTCTCAGGTGCACGCGAGTGGTGGCGCCTCGGGTCGCCGCGTGGACGCCCACCGCAGCCAGTGCGGAAGCGACGGCCAGGGCGGGGACCGCGCCGGGCGGCAGCAGATCCGGAACGGCCCACCCGTGGCCGCCCGCGTACGCGTACGGGATCGCCCGGTGGAGCCCCGGAACGGCGTTGCAGGCCACGGCGCCCGCGAACACGCCGCCCAGGACGGTCGTCCCGGAGACGACCGGGCCGAGGACGGGAGCGAGCAGGTACACGCCGGAGGCCGAGAGGAGCACGTTGGTGACCATCAGCCACCGGTCCTGTGCGTGGTCGACGGCGGGGAGGACGGCCAGGACCGCCAGGACGGGCAGGGACACGCCCAGGGCCGCCACCGCCGCGGCCCGCAGCCGGGTGCGGACGCCGCCGAGCCGCTCCCAGATCCACAGCCTTGGCCGGTTCGACCACGCACCGGCCGAGGCTGCGCACACGAACAGCAGTTCCGCGACGGGGACGCGCCGCTCCTCATGAGGCCAGCCGACGAGGGAGACCGGCACCACGACACCCGCCGCTGCCAGACCGAGCAGCGCTGCGACCGCCGCGGCGACCAGGGCCCCCGTCATCGGCAGCAGGGAGGGCCGCGCGGTCACGTTCGCCATGGCAGGTCCTCCGGAGCCACCTCACACGCCGCGAGACGGTCCGCGTCGCGCCGGATCCAGGCCCGAACCTGGTCGGCGGAGACCCCGGTGAAGGGCCCGGCGTCCGACGGGCCGCCTCGGGCACGGGAGACCAGCCAGGTCCGGAGGCCCTCCAGGACCGCGGCCCGACGCGCCGACGGCTCCGCGTCCGGATCCAGGCTGGCCACACCTCCGGAGCCGCACCGGAACACGTCGGGCACGAGCCAGTCCGCCGCGGCCGCCGGCACCTCCTGGTGCGGGTCCCACCCCGGGTACACGCGCAGCCAGAGCACGCCGCGCTCGGCCCCGTTGAGCACTTCGTCGTCGTCCTTCGCCAGGCTGAGATCGCGCACCTGGGCGGGCGCGGCGCTCGGCAGGCCGTAGGCGTCGAACACCGGAGCGGCCAGACCGACGATCGTGGCCAGTTCGTCCCGGTGCCCCTCGTGGACGCACGCGCGGACGCCGTCCCGCTCGGCGCAGACCTCGGCGCCGGCCCCGGCGTAGGCCAGCAGCGGGAACGGGCGCAGATGGGGCAGGGCGACCGCGACCGCGACCGCAGCCACGGCGAACCCGTGCGCGGCCGAGACCCGTCGCGGCGTTCGCAGCAGCCACGGGACCGTCCAGGAGAGCGCGACGGTCAGGAGCATGAAGTACCCCAGCCGGTAGAGGCCGAGGGCCGTGCTCTCCTGCCTCCCCAGGGAGGGGGAGACGGGGAGCTGGAGGGCCAGCGCACTCCATGCGTCGGCCGCCAGGGGGAGGCTGGTCAGGAGGAACACCAGGCCGGTCGCCACGGGGACGGCGAGCGCACCGCGCAGCGCGACGCCGCACACGTACCCGAACACGGTCAGGGCCGCGAACCCCGCCAGGGCGCCCGCGACCGCGGACACGTCCGGGACCCCGGCGCCCCGCCCGGCGACGGCGAGGGTGAGCGGGACCAGCCCGGCGAGGTAGGCGGCCAGGCACCAGCCCGCGACCACCGCGCAGTGCCGCCACGGGACGTCCCGCTGCACGCGCGGCTGCCAGCGCTGGGCGAACACGAGGGTGGGACGGGTGAACCGGGCGGCCACCAGTGCGGCGGCGCCCGCCGCCACCACGACCGGGACGCGTGCCTGGGCTCCGACCTCGGAGGACAGGTGGACCCAGTCGAGGGCGCGCCAGGACAGGTGGCCCCACGTCGAAGTGAGTGTGAGGAGGAGGATGATCCCGGCCGGAACCAGGACGAACATCGGGGGGACCGGCCAGAACACCGGCGATGCGCGGGTCGCGGCGGGCTTCACGCGCGCTCCCCGATCCGTGCGATCAGCCGGTCGTAGGCCCGCTCGAACCCGGAGCCGTGGGGGCTCCCGCCGGAGCCGCCCGCGATCAACCGCTTCAGCTGGGCGAACGTGCCGTGGAACTCGATCCGTCCGCCCGCCAGGACGCCGACCCGGGAGCACACGTGGGCGACGTCCTCGATGAGGTGGGTGGCGACCAGCACCGTCCGGTCCCGCCCGAGCCGGGCCACCACCTCGCGCACGCGGAGCCGCTGCCCTGGGTCGAGACCCGCCGTGGGCTCGTCCAAAACCAGGAACCGGGGGTCGTGGGCGAGTGCGGCGGCGATGCCGACTCGCTGACGCTGGCCACCGGACAGCGTGCGGGTGCGGTGTCCGGAGAGGGAGGTGAGGTCGACCAGGTCCAGAGCCCGCCGCGCCGCCGTCCCGCACTCGCGCCGGCCCACCCCGTGCGCCCACGCCGCGTAGGCGACCGTGTCCGCCACGGTGAGCTCTCCGGCGAGGGAGAAGCGCTGGGGGACGAACCCCAGTGCCCTCCGTGCACCGGACCGCCCCCGATGCGTGGAGAGGTCGTGGTCGCCGACGAGCAGCCGTCCGTCTCCGACCGGCAGCAGCGTCACCAGCAGCGAGAGCAGGGTGGTCTTCCCTGATCCGTTGGGCCCGATCAGTCCGGTGACACCGGGCTCGACGGTCCAGGAGAGGCCGTCGAGGACCCTTCTCCCGCGCCGGTACCCGAATTCCAGGTCCTGTGCGGTGACGCGCATGGGCTCGTCCGTTTCCACTCGTTGAAGTCGCGTGGTGGTCATCGGGGGATTTCGGTCGGTTCCCTCAGCATCGAGTGACGCGCCCGGAGGCGAGTTTGTTGCCGGTCGAGCTGCGGGTCTCGGTGAAGTACGTGCCATTTCCCTCGCAGTCGCCGCGCGCCGTGAGATTTCCGGACGTGAAATCGGTCCTGGTGGTCTCGGCCACGGCCAGATCGGGCCACGCTGGCCGGTGCTTGCGGACCTGGACGGTGAGCGTCACCTTCCCGCCGCACTCGGTGCGTGATCCGGTTCCAGCCAGTGGCCGGTGGGAACGCGTCGGCGGGGACGCCCGCCCGATACCGCGCGGTATCGGGCCGAGTGACCGGAACCGGCCACGGGGGAGCGCCGCGGGTTCCTGTCCCGAGACGGCCGCCACGCCGCGTGCGCCCGGATCTGGGGGTGCTCCACCGCTCGACGGGGCGGCCGTCGTCCTCACCCAAGACCCGTTCCGTACTCTTGTGTGGTCGAGGGGGTCGGCGCGCGGCGTGCGCTGGCGGGGGTCAGGGGACCCCCCACCTGGACAGACCGCGCCGCACTCTGGCCCAGAACCCGGAGCTCTCGGGCCCCGGCAACGCGATCACCGCGGAGGAGGCCAGGCCCGCGGGAGCGTCCGCCAGGACCGCGAAGACGAACCCCTCGGACTGCCACACGCTCTGGTACTGACCGACGTCACCGCCGAAGATCCCGCCATGCCGTGTCGTGGCGCCACCTCCCCCCGCCCCGGTTCCGGTGTGTCCGTCACGATGTGTCGAGGGATGTTCCGTTCCCAGCTTCCCACGTTGGGCGAAGACGGACACCTGGGACAGACCATCCGAGTAGATGGCGTGCACGACACGGTGCTCCCCCAGGTAGGTGGACCGGGCGTCCACCAGCCGCAGGTTCCACGTGAGGTCCTCGGGCAGGCACCAGTCGCCGTCGCGGAGGGCGTCGCGTTCGTCCGGGGTCAGCACGTCGCCCCAGGGCTCACCGCCGTGGGCCTCCACGGGCCAGTCGCCCTCCCCCACGCGCACGTCGGTCAGGCGGGAACTCAGCGCGACCTCGCCCGACTCCTCGTAGACGGTGCGGCCGACGAGCAACCCCGTGTCGGCGTCCACCCAGAACCGGCCCGCGACCGAGCCGTCCGACCGGTCGGCCTCCACCAGGCGGACGGCGCGCCCGTCCAGCTCCGCGGGACCGGCGTCGGTGACGCGGTAGGTGTCCTCCAGCATCCGCAGCAGGCGCCCGTCGAGCGCGTCCAACTCCGAGGAGTCCCGCACGACGAAGGCGCCGTCGAACTCCCCACCGGCGTCCCCGCCGTCGACGCCCTCACCGAGACGGGCCAGGGCGATCCCCTGCCCCGGCCGGCTCACCACGCGCAGCCTGATCTCCCGGTCCGTGCGCCCGGCCGTTCCGGTTCCGCCCGCCGGTCCGGACACCGTGCGCACCGCCGTGTAGGACAGTTCGTCCTCGGTGAGGGAGGCCCTCCGCAGGACCTGCATCCCGTCGTCACGGCCCTCGGCGGGCACGTCGGAGGAGTCGGGATGGGACCCGGCCGTCAGGCACAGCAGGCACAGCGCGGCCAGGGCCACCAGGGCGAGGGACGGGCGGGAGGAGGAATCCTCCGCGCTCACCGGGTCGTTTCGGTCGGGTTCGGGGCTCCCACGGTCTGGGGCCGCCCTCCCTGGTCCCCGACGGACGCGGAGCCGCCCGACTCGGCGGCCGGGGTCTGCGAAGCGACGACCGGAACGTGCCGCGTGGTCATCGCGTGTTCGACGGCGTAGTCGGCGAGCCGGGGTTCGACGACCGGCGTCCCCTCGTCGTGCCCGCCCGCGACGAACGCCGAGCCGAGCAGTGCCGTGGCCACCGCCACGCCCGCGACCGCGTACCGCCCGCCCGGGAGCGGTGGGAACAGGTGGGCGAGGCGCTGGGCGCCACGGCGGCGCACCGGGCGGACGTCGGGGATGGACCGTGCGGCGACCACGGGCTCCGTCGCGGTGGCCACCGGGCCGGCGCCGGCCGCCTCGGCGACGAGCGGACCCGGCGGGCCGCCCAGCCCCCCGAGGGGACGCCCTCCGAGGGGGCGGGAGGAGCCCAGGGGAGGACGCATCCCGAACCCGGCGCCTCCGGGCGGCGGCCCCGGGCGGTCGCGGTCGTCCGACGTGGATCCGGGGTCGCGGGACAGGCTGGCCAGGCGCCCCAGGAAGTCGTTGTCCGGCTCGGGCTCGCCGAGACCGTTCAACCGCCGCTTGAGCCTGCGCGTCATGTCGGCCTCGAACCGGCACGACTCGCACTTGGCCAGGTGGATCAGGGCGCGTTCGTGCTCGGCCGGGCCGAGCTCGCCGTCGACGAGCGCGGAGAGCCGCTCTCCGAGGTGGTCCATGCTCATTCCGCCTCCCCGTTGGTCGCGTGAGCGCCGCCCGCGTCCTTCCCGACGGCCAGGGCCCGCCGGTGTTCCAGGGCGCGGCGCAGCTGGGCGCGGCCCCGGTGGATACGGCTGCGGACGGTTCCGAGCTTGACGTCGAGCGTCGCGGCGATCTCCTCGTAGGAGAGGCCCTCGATGTCGCACAGGACGACGGGGGCGCGGAACTCGGCGGGCAGGGCGTCGAGGGCGCTCTGCACGTCGGCGTCGAAGTGGCGGTCGTCGTAGCGCTGGGCGGGCGAGGGCTCCCGCCCCTCCAGGCGTTCGTCGGCGTTCTCGGCCAGCCCCTCGAAGCGGATGCGCGCCTTACGGCGGGCCATGTCGAGGAAGAGGTTGGTGGTGATGCGGTGCAGCCACCCCTCGAAGGTGCCGGGTGTGTAGTTGGCCAGGGAGCGGAACACACGGATGAAGACCTCCTGGGTGAGGTCCTCGGCGTCGTGCTTGTTGCCGGTGAGCCGGTAGGCGAGCCGGTACACCCGGGGTGAGTGGACCCGGACGACCTCTTCCCAGCTCGGGGGTTCCCAGGCCTCGAATTCCACGGCTGGGCCGGTCTCTGGCACCGTTGCTCCCTTCATCCCGTCGACGAGACGCACGCGGGTTGCTCGGGGGGAGGTACTTCATGGCGGTCGACGTGCGTTCCTCCCGATTTAACGCTGGGGAACGCCCGTTAAGTTCCCGCCGCCACGCTCGGAGTTCGCGCCCGTTCAGGCTAATCTTGCGCCAGGGACGTGACCCGATCGCGAACATCACACCACGATGTGTGACGTGTCGCTGGTCAGGAGGTCCGCCCACACCGTGACCACCGTAGCGGGAGGCCGTCATCACCAGCACGGATCAGAGCGCGGCCCGGATCACCTGGGTCCGGACCGAGCAGGACCGCTTCGCCCAGGACGCCGTGGGGGACGGCCCCCTGGTCGACGCCTACGACACGGCGCGCAAGTCGTCGGCACCGCCCGTGGACCCGGTGACGGGCGCGGCTCTGCGGTTCCTGGTCGCGGCGATCGGGGCCCGGTCGGTCGTGGAGGTCGGCACGGGGTGCGGTGTGTCCGGAGTGTGGCTGCTGCGGGGCATGGCCACCGACGCGATCCTCACCTCCGTGGACACCGACGCCGAGTACCAGG
Organism: Nocardiopsis sp. CNR-923; assembly: GCF_001942255.1. Classification (GTDB taxonomy): domain Bacteria; phylum Actinomycetota; class Actinomycetes; order Streptosporangiales; family Streptosporangiaceae; genus Nocardiopsis. The sequence continues at coordinate 148,269 of NZ_MKKC01000120.1, read as the reverse complement.
CCTACGCCCGCACGGTGTTCACCGGTGAGGGGTTCGGCGCGGGCCGGGCGAGACTGATTCGCGGGCGGGCGCTGGAGGTGCTCCCACGGCTCACCGACGGCGGATACGACCTGGTCTTCGTCGACGCCGACCGCGAGTCCTACTCCGAATACCTGGCCGAGGCGCAGCGGCTGCTGCGTCCGGGCGGCGTGGCGGTGTTCCACGGCGCGTTGGCCGCCTCCTCCGAACCGGACGGGCCGCTGCGCGCCCCCGATCCGGCGGAGACCGCCGTGCGCGAGGTGGTGCAGCGGGTGCGGGAGGACGGCGCGTTCGTGCCTTTGCTGATGCCCGTGGGGGAGGGACTACTGGCCGCCATCCGCCCCTGACGGCGGTTCCCCGACCGATCCGCCGTCGACCCCGCCCCTTCCGCCACACGGGAACCCCGCCCGTGTGCGGTCCGACCGCGGTGGCGTCGGCGGACCCACCGAGGCGGGGGTTCGTTCCGGACCCGCCGCGTGGGGTGCCCGGTGTGGACGGCACGCCGGTGGACGATCCGGTCACCGGCGTGCCGCGACCGTGGCCCCGGCCGCTGACGGCCTAGCGCGCGGCGAGCCAGCGCAGCAGCGTGCGCGTGGCGAAGGCGGTGCCGCCCTTGCTGAGGATTCCGTTCTCCTTCATCGACCGGCCGGGACCGGCGATGTCGAGGTGAGCCCAGGGCACACCGCCGGTGAACGCTCGGAGGAACAGCGCGGCCTCGGTCGCGCCCGCCGGACCGAAGTCCTTGCCGCGGGTGCCGATGTTGGCGAGGTCGGCGATCCGGGACTCGGTGGTCGGGGCGTACGCGTCGGTGAGCGGCATGCGCCAGAGCGGTTCGCCGGAGTCGCGGCCCGCGCGCTCCAGTTCGGCGGCGATCGTGTCGTCGTCGCTGAAGAGGGCGCCGGTTCCGGTGCCGAGCGCGATCTTGGCCGCGCCGGTCAGGGTCGCCACATCCACCAGGACGTCCGGGGAGAGCTCGGAGACCGCGTAACCGATGGCGTCGGCCAGCACCAGCCGCCCCTCGGCATCGGTGTTGAGCACCTCGACTGTGGTGCCCGAGTAGGTCGTGAGCACGTCGCCGACCCGGATGGCGCTTCCGGAGAAGGCGTTCTCCGCCAACGGAAGCAGACCGGTGACCCGGACGGACGCTCCGACCTCTGCCAGCGCGGAGAGCACCGCCAGGACGATCGCCGACCCGCTCATGTCGGTCTTCATCAGCATCATGTTGTCGTTCGGCTTGAGCGACAGCCCGCCGGTGTCGAACGTGATGCCCTTGCCGACGAGCACGACGTGCTCGGTCGGGTTCTCGGGCGTGTAGGAGAGCTGGACCATGCGCGGGGGCCGGGAGGAGCCCTGACCGACGCCCAGGATGGCGCCGAAGCCGCCGTCCACGAGGTCCTTCTCGTCCCAGACCCGAACCTGGAGCCCCTTGCCGGCCGCGACCTCGCGCGCTCGCGAGACCATCCACTCCGGGTCCTTCTCCAGGGAGGGCGTGTTGATGAGGTCGCGAGCCAGAGCGGTGGCCGCGGCCAGGTCCGCGCCTCGACGCAGGGCGTCCACGAGGTCCTCGGGCGCCTCGCCCAGCACGTCGATGGTCTCGGCGGGGCGTCTGTCCTCGGGGATCTGGCCCGATTTCATGCTGAACGTGTACGAGGCGAGCAGCGCGCCCTCGGCGAAGGCCGTCGCCGCCTCGGAGTGCGCACCGGGCCAGGCCAGGGCGGCGCTGCGCCGCCCCCTGGCCGCCCGGGACAGGGCCGCTCCGGCTTTCCGGAGGTCCTCGGGCGACGCCGAGCCCACTCCCAGAAGCGCCAGCCGCGCCAGGCCCTCGTCCCGGGACACCGGGAACTGGACGAACTCGCCGGACGTGCCGGTGAGCGAGTAGTGCGTGAACAGATCGGTGAGCGGGGCGGGAAGGGTCCCGGTCAGCCCGCTCTCAGCGACCCCTTCGACCGCCGTCGGTCCGCCGTCCCCCGCACGCACGGGCAGGACCAGCAGGTCCGCGGTGGAATCGACGAGGTTTCCCGGTCGGGACTGGATCTGCGTGGCGAAGGGCACTGGCCGCTCACAATCGTTCACTGAATCGGGAGGTGTACGACCGACGTGGTCGTCAGGGGACGCCGGCCCGGTGTGGGGACGGGCACGGGTCGTCGTCGCTAGCCGACGACCTTGTGCAGCTCGTCCCGGAGATCACCCGCCTCATCCGGCGTCAGTTCGACGACCAGGCGTCCGCCGCCCTCCAAGGGGACTCGCATGATGATGCCGCGACCCTCCTTGGTGACCTCCAACGGCCCGTCGCTGGTCCTCGGCTTCATCGCCGCCATGCCATTCCCCTTTCTCGATGTTCCTCGCGTGTGGCCGGGGCCGAACCACGGCGCCGGCACCGGTCCACCGCGTGCGGCCCGGCCCCGGCACTGTCGACCGGATCCGTGTGACTCGCGCCCGCGTGAGGTAAGGGACGTGAACCACTCTTCGCCCATTATCTCGGAGGTTGGCCCCGGATGTGCGCCGGGCGACCGCAGCGCGACCGCGCGAGCGTCCACCGGCGAGGAATCGTTGGTCAGTAAAGGTTATATCGGTCCTGACCGAATCCCGATGAGGGTGCGAGGAGCCGACCGGACTACTGCCCCGGCGCCGCCGGTCGAAACAGAGGGATTCGACCACCTCGACGTCCGGGGACCGCGACCTGGGGTTCGACGCGGTCAGCCGAGTTCCCCGGTGGAGATCATCCGCGTCCCCGCGTCGGTGACGGACGACCATTCCGACATGAGCGCCCGATCGTCGGCACCCGGCCACAGGGTCAGCTCCGCTTCGTCGACGCACCGGTTCTCGGGATCGGCGGTCTCGGTGTAGGAGTACACGACGCGTTCCTCGTCGCGCGCCGACAGCTCCAACGTCCCCGAGCAGGTGAACGTGGTCCACGCGGTGCTGCCGCGCTCGGCGCCCGCTTCGATGCGGACCTCGGCGTGCCAGTCGGCGACCGGATCGCCCTCGGTGTCGACCTGGTGCATGTCACCCGACCAGGAACCGACGAACCGCTGCATGTGCTCGGCGCTCTCCGCGACGTCGGCGCCCCCGTCGCCGACCAGGGTCCACGCGGCGGCGATACCGCCCGCGAGCACCAGGGCCCCGAGGCCCATGCCGGTCAGCACGGTCACCCGACGGCGGCGCCGTTGGGTGTACCGGGTCGAGCGGGGCGGTTGCCACAGGGACATCTGGCGAACGGGGGCGGCGTTGTCGCCGCGCGCGCTCTCGGGTCCCGGATCGAGATCGGCTGCTGAGTCCATCCTCGCCATCCTGAGCGATGCTCCGCCCGCTCCGGTGGAACGGGGGGTACGTGTGTACAGCGAACGAGAATAGGGCACCCGAACCCGACGTGGCCGCCGAAAGCGGGAGGTCAACTGTGACTCACGACATATCGACAAGGTCGGTCAGGGCGGGGTGAACCGACCCAGACCCGCAGAAGGCCGGCGTCAGCCCTGGCCAGGCGCGGTGTGGGCGCTCCGCGCGGACTCCTCGGGTCCGGACTCGCCGGAGACCGGGGGTTCCTCGCCGTCGTCCGGGGCATAGGCGTCGCCGGGCAGCCCCTGGGAGCCGTCGGGGCCGTGGCCCTCGGGGACGTAGGAGGCGTCGAGACGGGACAGCCGCCACTCCAGGTCCTCGATCCGTTCCTCGCGTTCGCGCAGCGTGGTGACCAGACGCGCGAGGAGTTCGTCCACGGCGCGCACGTGATAGCCCCACATCGACAGGGGCAGCAGGAGCCGACCGAGGTCGGCCGACCCGACCGCGCCGTCCGCGGGCAGGTCCAACGGGGGGTAGTCGGCCTCGAATCGGGCGAGCTGTCCGCCCTTGCCGAGCACGACGTAGACGACGCCCACGAGCACAGCCAAGGCTGCGGCACCGACCAGAATCATGATGAAGACAGGCACGGAACGATCGTGCCACGCCCGCCCGCCGATGGCCACCGCGCGCCGCCGCCCGTGGACGGCCGCCCGGCGCCGGGTCACCGGTCGTCAACCGACGCCCGGCGGCACCTCGCCGTTGCGCTGCGCGATGTCCAGGTGCGACTTGCGGATGATGTCGACCACCTCGTCGGGATCGTCGGTCAACTGGAGCAGCTCCGTGTCCGCCGAGCTGATCAGCCCGTTCTCCAGCAGCCGCGACTCGATCCACTCGTGCAGTCCGCCCCAGAACTCCCTGCCGACCAGCACCACGGGGAAGCGGGTCACCTTGTTGGTCTGAACGAGCGTGACCGCCTCGAACAGCTCGTCCAGCGTCCCGAAACCGCCGGGCAGCACCACGAAGGCCTGCGCGTACTTCACGAACATCGTCTTGCGGACGAAGAAGTACCGGAAGGTCATCCCGACGTCGATGTAGGGGTTGAGCGTCTGCTCGAACGGCAGCTCGATGCCCAACCCGACGGACATCCCGCCCGCCTCCTGGGCTCCCTTGTTCGCGGCCTCCATCATCCCCGGGCCACCGCCGGTGATCGTGGCGTACCCCGCCCGCGCCAGTCTCGCACCGACCGTGACACCCAGCGCGTAGTGTCGCTGTCCGGTTCGACCCGGGCCGACCCGAACACGCTCACCGCAGACGGCAACTCGGACAGCAGACCGAAGCCCTCGACGAACTCCGACTGGATGCGCAGCACCCGCCAGGGGTCGGTGTGGACCCAGTCCGTCGGCCCCCGCTGATCCAGCAGGCGCTGGTCGGTGGTGGTCTGCGGGATGGCCCGGCCCCGGTACGTCAGCGGGCCGGCGTGCCGAATGTGTTCCTCTTGCGTCATGCCGTGAGGCTATCCGAGCAGGAGCGGGCGCCGCCTGAACCGCGCGTGGACCCGCGGTGGCCGACAGCGGCCGGTTCGCCGACGAACGCCCTGGTCGGAACGGTTCCGAGCGACGGCCGGCCGAGCACCGGCCTCAGCGCGGGCCGGACAGCCAGGCGACCATCCGCTCCTCGGCCTCGCGGATCCTCGCGATCTCGGCGTACTCGTTCCGCGTGTGGGCCAAGGTCGGGTCGCCCGGACCGTAGTTGACAGCGGGCACACCCAGTTCGGAGAAGCGCGAGACGTCGGTCCACCCGAGCTTGGCCCGCGCCCGCCCCTCGCCCACGGCGGCCACGAAGGCCGCGGCGGACGGGTCGTCGAGCCCGGGGCGGGCCGGGGCGGCGGCGTCGGTGACCGACACCTCGAAGCCGTCGAACACCTCGCGCAGGTGGGCCTCGGCATCCTCCACCGACCGGTCGGGGGCGAAACGGTAGTTGACCGTCACGGCGCACTCGTCCGGGATGACGTTGCCGGCGACGCCGCCCTCGACGAACACCGCGTTCAGGCCCTCGTGGAAGCGCAGCCCCTCCACCTCGGGCTCCCGGGGGGTGTAGGCGCGCAGAACGTCGAGGATCGCCCCGGCGTCGTGGATGGCGTTCCTGCCCATCCAGGAGCGGGCGCTGTGCGCGCGCTCGCCCCGGGCGACGACGCGCACGCGCATCGTGCCCTGACAGCCGCCCTCGATGACGCCGTCCGTCGGCTCCATGAGAACGGCGAAGTCGCCCGCCAGCCACTCGGGATGGTTGCGGGCCAGGCGGCGCAGGCCGTTCCGTGCGGCGTCGACCTCCTCGTTGTCGTAGAAGACGTAGGTGACGTCGTGGACCGGCTCGGCGACCAGGGCGGCCAGCTTGAGCTGGACCGCGACCCCGGCCTTCATGTCGGAGGTCCCGCATCCGTACAGCCGTCCACCGTCCACGTGCGAGGGGACGTTGTCGACGATGGGAACGGTGTCGATGTGTCCGGCGACGACGACCCTGCGCGGGCGCCCCAGATCAGTCCGGGCGACGATCGCGTCCCCGTCCCGGGCGACCTTCAGGTGCGGCAGGTCAGACAGGGCCCGCCCGACGGCGTCGGCGAGGGTCCGCTCGTCGCCGCTCTCGGAGCGGATGTCCACGATGGCGGCGGTCAGGTCCGCCGCGTCCGAGGTCAGGTCCAGCATCGTCTCGCCCCGTTCGGGTCGTCGTCGGTCGTCGCGGACGCCGCGCCGTGTGCGGCGGAGGCGCCCGCCGTCCACCCTAGATCGTGTGCCGCGGACGCATACCCCGCTGCGCGACGGGCGGCGTCCACGGCACCCGCCCCGGACGAGCGCGGGGCGCCCCTCGCACCGAGCGGGGGACGCCCCGGGAGTTCCGGTCGCGTCAGGCGTTGACGCCGTGCTCGCGGAGCAGTTCGTTCAGGGCGAGCTTGTCGTGCTCCTGCCCCTCTTCCAGGCGCTTGAGCACCAGCAGGACCGGCATGCCGAAGTCCCCGCCGGGGAAGCTCCTGACGCGGTTGGCGGTCACGCACACCGACCAGGCCGGGGCCTCGCCGCGCGGCAGTTCCGCTCCGGTCTCGGCGTCGAAGACGCGCGTGGAGGAGGTGAGGACGGTCCCGGCGCCGAGCTTGGCTCCGGTGCGCACGCGGGCGCCCTCGACGACCATGCTGCGGGAGCCGAGGAAGGCGTCGTCCTCGATGACGACCGGGGAGCCTGCGGCGGCTCCAGGACGCCGCCGACGCCGACGCCGCCGGACAGGTGGACGTTCTCCCCGACCTGCGCGCAGGATCCCACGGTCGCCCAGGTGTCCACCATGGTGCCGGAGCCGACGTGGGCGCCGATGTTGGTGAAGGACGGCATGAGCACGACGCCCGGGGCGAGGTAGGAGCCCCAGCGGGCGATCGCGCCCGCGACGACGCGGACCCCGTCGAAGCGGGTCTTCAGCGGCATGCGGTCGTGGTGGTAGAAGTCGCCGACGTGCGACTCCCTCATGTCCAGGACCTTGAAGCCGAGCAGGATGGAGCGCTTGGCGCGCTCGTCCACCACGACCTCGTCGGTGCTGGGGTCGACGAAGGCGACCCGCGCCTTGCCCTCGTCGATCTGGTCGATCGCGCCGATAATGGTCTCGCGCGCGTCGGTGTGGCCGGGGGTGAGTTCGGAGCGCCGCTCCCAGAGTTCGTCGATCCGGTCTGGCAGCGGACTTGTGTACGAGCTGGTCATGTACACCCACGTTAGCGGTAGTGCGGCGGTGCGCCGTGAACGCCCCGGGACGCGGACCCGGGCCCGCGTCCCGTCACACCTGCGTCCGGGAACGCGCGGCCGACTACAATGCGCCCCAGGCGCGCCTCACCGCGCCCCAGCGCGACGCACGCAGGGCCGCTTCCGCCCCCGGCGACGCGCTCCACCCGTCATCGATCCGTTGGTTCGCCCGTGCCCAGTAAGCGTCGGAAAATCTCCGCCTTCGTCAAGATCCTCATGGCCCTGTTCCTCGTGTGCGGCGCGCTCGTCGCCGGGGGATACTACGTGCTGACCACGGTCGAGCCGCTGGAACGGGACTCCGAGGAGCCACCCGAGCCCGCCTGCCGCCTCGACCTGGCGCAGGGGTCCTACACCCTGGAGCCGCTCCAGGCGGTGAACGCCGCCACCGTCGGAGGCGTGGCGTTCAGCCGCGACCTCCCCGAGGAGGCGGTCACGGTGGCGTTCGCGACCGTGTGGCAGGAGTCGACGTTCTTCAACCTGGAGTACGGCGACCGGGACTCGCTGGGCCTGTTCCAGCAACGGCCGTCGCAGGAGTGGGGCGCGCCGGAGGAGATCCTCGACCCGGTCTACGCCAGCGCCGCGTTCTACGACGCGCTGGCGAAGGTCGACGGGTGGCAGGAGCTGCCGGTGTTCGAGGCGGCCCAGGCCGTGCAGCACAGTGCCGACGGTTACGCCTACGACCAGCACGAGACGCTGTCCGCGGACATGGCCGAGGCGATCACCGGCGCCTGGGGCCAGCGATGACCTGCTGGTACGACGCGGAGACCGTCGAGTCCCTGACCGCGGGGCAGCCCGACGTGGAGGGCGCCCAGGAGGAGATGGCCCGGGTGTTCGGGGTCGACCCGGCCGCGCTGACCGCGGCGGAGGGCACGAGCACGGGTGACCTGGGGTGGGCGATGGCGCTCTGGGCGGTCGCCCACGCGCAGGAGTACGGGTTGACCTCGGTGACCTACGGGAACCAGCAGTGGCGGATCTCCGACGGCGTGGACGGCGCGGCGGAGTGGGTCTCCCTCGGCGAGGTGACCGACACCGAGGGCCGCGTCGTCCTCGGCTGACCGCGGCGCGGCCGGACCCGGCGCCGTCGTGTCCGTGAGCGGGGCCGTACGCGGCCGTGGTCGGACGGCGGGCGCGCCTCGGTGCGACGCGCGGCCCGGGTCGACACCCGACCCGTCGGGGACTACGTCCGCAGGCGCTCGACCGCGGCGCCGACCCGCTCGTCGGTGGCGGTGAACGCGACCCGGACGTGCCGCGCGCCCGCCGGGCCGTAGAAGTCTCCGGGCGCCACCAGGATCCCACGGTCGGCGAGGGCGGCCACGGCTCCCCACGCGTCGTACTCGGGGTGGCCCGCCCACAGGTACAGTCCCGCGTCGGAGTGCTCGATCCGCCACCCCGCGCCCTCGAAGGCCGCGCGCAGGCGGCTCCGGCGCGCGCGGTAGCGCTCCTTCTGCTCGGCGGCGTGGTCGTCGTCGTCCAGCGCGGCGCGCATGGCGGCCTGCACCGGGGCGGGGACGATCATCCCCGCGTGCTTGCGGACCGCGAGCAGCTCCTCGACCAGGGCCGGGTCGCCGGCGACGAACGCGGCGCGGTAGCCCGCCAGGTTGGAGCGCTTGGACAGCGAGTGCACGGCCAGCAGGTTGTCGTGCGAGCCGTCGCACACGTCCGGGTGCAGGATCGACACCGGCTCCCGGTCCTCCCAACCCAGGTCGAGGTAGCACTCGTCGGAGGCGACGATCACGCCCCGTTCGCGCGCCCACGAGACCACCTTGCGCAGGTGCGGAACGTCCAGCACGCGACCGGTCGGGTTGCTCGGCGAGTTCACCCACACCAGGCCGACCGGGGCCGGACCGAGGGCGGTCAGCCCGTCGGAGGCCACCGGCGTGGCTCCGGCCATGCGGGCGCGACGTCGTAGGTCGGGTAGGCCAGTTCGGGGAGGACGACCCTGTCGCCCTCCCCCAGGCCGAGCAGGGTGGGCAACCAGGCCACGAGTTCCTTGGAGCCCACGGTGGGAAGGACGGCTCCGTCTGCGACCCGAACGCCGTGGCGGCGCGCCAGCCACCCCGCGATCGACGCGCGCAGTTCCGGGTTCCCCCAGGTCAGGGGGTAGCCGGGCGAGTCGGCGGCGTCGGTCAGGGCCTGGCGGAGGGTGACGGGAACCGGGTCGACGGGCGTGCCGACGGACAGGTCCACGATGCCGTCCGGGACCGCCGCGGCCGTACGCTTGTACGGCGCCAGCCGGTCCCAGGGGAAGGTCGGGAGGCGGTCCGTGACGCGTCGCCGTGCGGCCATCGGTGCGTTCTCCATCCGGATCGGGGTCGGGAGTGTCGGGTCGCGGATCGGGCCGCGAACAAGCATCGCGCCGACCCCCGTCCGGGGATCGGCGCGACACCCACGTTCGGCTGCCCGCCACTGGGCAGCACCCTCTGCGCCACAGGGTGCCCGCGACCGGCCCGCGTGGCGCGGTCGGTCGCTCGGGACCGCTCAGTCCGCCTGCTTGGGGAGCTTGGCGACGAGCGGGTGGTCGCGGTCGATCTTGCCCACCCTCGACGCGCCGCCCGGCGAGCCGATGTCGTCGAAGAAGTCGACGTTGGCCTTGTAGAAGTCCTGCCACTGGTCGGGCAGGTCGTCCTCGTAGTAGATGGCCTCGACCGGGCAGACCGGCTCGCACGCACCGCAGTCGACGCACTCGTCCGGGTGGATGTAGAGCATGCGCTCGCCCTCGTAGATGCAGTCCACAGGGCACTCGTCAATGCACGCCTTGTCCAGCACGTCGACACAGGGCTGCGCGATGACGTAGGTCACGTCGAACTCCTTGATCTCACCCCCGCGCTCCCGCGGGGAGGGCGGGGACTTCGGAGCCCCGGAGAGGGGCCGACGTGCGGTCGCCGACTCCCCCGGCACCCGGGCTCCGCAAGCTGCTGGCACAGATGTCGTACTCCTAGTATGGCGTCGGAGAATACTCAGCGCACAATCGGGGGTGGAGTTCGATGCACGTGGGGGGCCGTCTGGTGCACCGGATCGGCCACGCGGACGTGGGAAAGCGCGTTTCCGTGCGAATCCGCCTCCCTGACGGCGGGTTCACCGATATCGTCGGTGTGGTGGAGTCCTGGGCGAACGGCGTGTTGGCCGTGCGCCGTCGGGACGACTCGGTGGTCGAGGTCGCCGAATCGGGCATCGCCGCCAGCCGAGTCGTTCCCCCCGCGCCCCCGCGCCGACGCGGTGGGCGCCCCTCCCAGGCGCCCTGACGCGGGCCCCGGCTCAACGACGACCACTCGGAGCACGACCACCGCCCGCCGGACTTCGCCGGTCGGGCGTCAGAACACGCCTGGACACAGGCATTCTTCGCCCCGTCCGGGGTAGGAGACGGCAGAGTCCCGCCGCGAGCCGAGCCAGCTCGGCGCGGGACGCAGGACAGCGGCGCGCCCCGACGACTCCCCGCGTCGAGCGGGCGCGATGCACGGCGGGAGGTGGTGAGCGCCCATCATGCGCGAAGTAGTCGCGTCCGCCCTCGCGGAACTGGCCGGACGGGACGAGCGGGCGGCCGTGGCGGCGCGCGAGGCACTGGACACGCTGGCCCCCGACCACGACATCGAACGGCTCACTCAGTACTCCGTCCAACGGTACTGCTGGTTCGAGCTCCCCGTACGGTTCCAGGGGTCTTCGGACGACCGCGCGTTCGCCGCCCGCTCCCTCGGCAGCCTCCTCACCCTCCTGCACCTGCACCGCTACGCGCTGGTGTGCTCCGCACCGGAGACGGTCGCGCTGTCGTCGGCCTACGACGAGGACCACGACGCCGGTCTGGCGATGTACGAACGGCTCATGTGGGAGTCGGGAGTGGAGCCCCCGGACCTGCCCGAACTGACGTGGGGCGGCGCGGTCGGCGACGCCGAGATCCGTGCCCGCCTGGAGACCGCGGCGGCGCTGGAGCTGGCGGTCGCTGTCGGTGACGTACGCCCGGGCGAGCACGGGTGGCGGACGGCGCAGGCGCGGTTCACCCGCTCCTTCCTCACCCAGCCCGACCGCCGGGGTTTGAGCCACCTGGACCGGGTCCGCGAGGAGAGGGTGCGCGCCTGGATCGGATCGCCCGTGCATCCGCACAGGCAGGGGCTCTGGCCGCTGGTGGGGCGGATCATCGCCGGGGTGGACGTGCCGCGCGCGGCGGACACGGCCATGGCGCCGCTGCGGACGCTGTTGGACCTGGCGGCGGAGGGGATCGCGCTGACGCAGATCGGGTACATCGCGCCGGGCGTGGTCCGACTGCTGTGCGCCGACTTCGGGTGGCGGACCTCGCCCGACCCGCCGCGCAGCGAGACCGACGCGACCCAGCTCATCGCGCTGCACCAGATGCTGCGCGGGATGCGCGCGGTACGGCGGTCGGGGCGGCGGCTGGTGCTCACCCGGCGCGGGCGCCAGCTGAGGCAGGACCCCGAGGCGCTGTGGCTGGCCGCCGCGGAGACGCTGTGCCGTACCGGTGGGATCGAACAGGCGGCGGCCGAGACGTTGCTGGGTGTGCTGCTGACGCGGTCGCCGCAGGGCACGGGGGCACACACCCGGCGCGGGGTGCCGGACGTGGTGGCGGCGGAGCACGCGCTCACCGAGTCGGGGTGGGTGCCCGCGGAGGTCCCGATGTCGGCGGGGCGGCACGCCGCGGCGCACCGCAGGACCGCGGAGACCGCGTCGGACCAGGTGCGCGCGCTGGTGATGGCGGTCGGGTGGCTGCTGGAGGCGCTGGGCCTGCTCACCGGGGACGACGGCGGGGGCCGCAGGGAACTGACCGGGCCGGGGCGGGCGTTCGCCATCACGTGTCTGCACACGTCGGCGGTGGCGCCGCGCGCGGTGGTGTGAGGGCGGTGGCCCGCACCCCGCGAAGCGCCCCCGGGCGGTGGTGGGCGGCGGGTGGGAATACGCTGGACCGCGAACCAACCGCGAACAGCAGGAGCACCATGCCCACGCCCGAGACGCCGCCGAGCGCGGACACGACGCAGGACGCGCCCGGCGCCGACCCGTGGGAGAAGATGCCGCAGGACGCGCTCAACGTCCCCGGACTCGACGTGGACGGCCAGCGTGACGCGCCCGCCGCGGACGCCGAGCGCGCTGAGGACGCCGAGGCCGGGTCGGAGGGCCGGCCCTCCGCGTCCGGCGGATGGACGGACTTCCTGCCCAGCCCCGTGTTCGTGCTGCTGCTCGGCCTGGCCGGGTTCACCGGCTGGCTGTCATGGGAAGCGGTCGAACTGGACTGGGCCGCCGAGGACGCGGCGGTCACACCGCTGATCCCGCCCCTGCTCATCGTCCTCGGGTGGATCGTCTCCGCCACCGTCCACGAGTTCGGGCACGCACTCGCCGCCTACCTCGCCGGTGACCGGTCGCTGCGCGGAAGCGGGTACCTGCGGCTCAACCCGTTCGCGTTCCGCGAGTTCTTCGGCGGCGCGGTCCTGCCGCTCGCCTATCTGTGCCTCGGCGGACTGGGCCTGACCGGGCCCCCCGCCTACGTGAAGTGGGACCGGATCTCCGTCCCCGGACGCGTCCTGGTGGCGCTCGCCGGGCCGCTGGCCAGCCTCCTGCTGTCGGTGGCGCTGACCGTGACCGTGTCGATCCTGGTCCCGCCGGGCAACGACACCACCAACTGGGCGATCGCCGCCATGGCGTTCCTGTCGCTCGCCAACCTGACCGCGGCCGTGGTCAACCTGCTCCCGATCCCGGGTCTGGACGCGTTCGCGCCGCTCGCACCGGCCCTGCCGGCGAAGACGGCCTCGGCCCTGCGGACCAACGCGCTGTACTGCTCGATCGCGGTCTTCGCGCTGCTGTGGCTCCCGGTCGTCAACGAGCCCTTCCTCGGCGCCTTCTACTGGTTCTACGACGCGGTCCTGCCGAACCCGGTCTATCCGGGCATGGTGTTCCACGGGCAGCTGCTGCTGCAGTTCTGGGCCGGTTAGGGCACGTCTGGGCGAAGCAGTGCGGGAGAGGGCGCACGCCCTAGCCCCGACCGCCGCGCGCGGCGAACCGTCCGCCGCGTGCGTTCCGGAGCGAGCTGACCACCACGGCGGACGCCAGCGCCAGCATCGATCCGAGCTGGAACGCGTTGTGGACCATGTGGCCGGTGAGCACGACGTCGCCGCCGGGGTTGTAGCCGATCACCACGAAGAGGGCGACGACGAAACCGGTGGTGAAGGCCATCGCGGCGTCAGGCGTCCCGCTCCCCCACACCAGGAGTCGGCAGCCGGTGTACAGCAGGACGACGTAGACCAGGAGCGCGACCACCGCGATCGTCTGCGCGGGCTGGCCCGCCTCCCAGTACCGGGTCAGCCACCCCGCGCAGACGGACGAGACGAACCCGACCACCGCGCCCAACGGCGCCACGGCGGCGAGCGTCGCCAGGCGCACCGAAATCGAGGTGCCGGGCGCGCGTTCGTCCTCCGATTCGGGACGCGAGGTGCTCATGAGAGTGGAGAATACGCGGCCGGCACCGCCGGCACCGCCGGGACCGCTCACAGGCCCGCGAAGAGATCGGTCTCGAACTCACCGCCGGCGGTGCGCGGAGTCGGGCCCATGAGCAGCGTGTAGTGCTCCACTGCGTCGATCTCCTGGGCGATGCCGTTCGACAGCGCGAACCGGTCGCCCTCCACGGTGATCTGCGTGGCGTGCGCCCGCATCGCGAGCGTCTTGGCCGCCCAGTGGTCGGTGGCGTCGACCCGCGTGGTCACCGTCGAGTCCGGGGTGCCCAACGCGATGTCGGACACGCGCGAGGGCGGGGTGAAGGAACCGGAGTCCTCGGCGAGCCGGAGGATGGACGCCTCGATCCGGGACACGGGCTGGGCGATCGCGTAGAGCTTGCGGACCCGCCAGGGGGAGCCGGGCATGGTCCGCTCGCCCGCCTTGACGCAGGCGCGGCGGGTGACCCGGTGGGCCTGGACGTGGTCGGGGTGGCCGTAACCGCCGTTCTCGTCGTAGCTGACGACGACGTCCGGACGCGTCTCGCGGATCAGCTCGGCCAGGAGGGTCGCCGCCTCCTCGACGTCGGCGCCGCAGAAGGCGCGCGGGTGGTCGTTGGCGGCGGTGCCGAGCATCCCCGAGTCACGGTAACGGCCAGGGCCGCCGAGGAACCGGTGGTCGCGCACTCCCAGGGCGACGCAGGCCTTGTCGAGCTCGCCCGTCCGGTGCTCCCCGAGCGTGTCCCCGCGGTCTGCGGCCAGGTGCGCGAGGTCGTCGGGGATGACCTCGCCCTCCTCGCCCAGGGTGCAGGTCACCAGCGTGACCTGAGCTCCCTCGGCCGCGTACTTCGCCAGGGTCGCCCCCGTGACGATGCTCTCGTCGTCGGGATGCGCGTGCACCATCATCAGTCGCCTGTCCATCACCTAGCGAACGATACCGGGCGGGGCGCCGTTTTCCCGACGTACGCCCTCGGTCGGCCACGGCGCGTGGTCCGCGCACCGGGTTCGACGGTCGTGAACCGATGCGCGGAGGGGGCACGCCGCCATCGGCGCGACGGCCGGGCGCGGTGATGGGACACAATCGCCCTATGAGCTTTCCTCGCCAACTTGCCCGAACCCAGCGCTTCAGCATCGGCGTCCCGTACGCGTTCGAGATCTCCCCGGACGGACGGCGTGTCGCCTTCCTGAGGGGGCGGGACGGAGTGGACACCGCCACCTGCCTGTGGGTGCACGAGACCGAGCAGGGTACGGCGTGGGTGGCCGCCGACCCCCGGGCGCTCGGCGCCGACGACGAGAACCTCCCGCCGGAGGAGCGCGCCCGCCGCGAACGGCTGCGGGAGAGCGGCGGCGGCATCGTCTCCTACTCGGTCGACGACGCGTTCACCCGGGCCGTCTTCACCCTCTCGGGGCGGCTCTTCTACGTGGACCTGGTCGGAGACGACAACGAGCCCCGCGAACTGCCCGCCACCCGACCGGTCGTGGATCCCCGGATCAGCCCGCGCGGCGACCGCGTCGCCTACGTCAGCGGCGGCGCGTTGCGCGTCATCGACGTGAACGCGGCTGGGGAGGACCATGGGGACCGCGTCCTGGCCGAGCCCGACGGCGACCACGTGACCTGGGGCCTGGCCGACTTCGTCGCCGCCGAGGAGATGAGCCGGCACCGGGGCTTTTGGTGGGCACCCGACGGCGGATCGATCCTGGCCACGCGGGTCGACGAGGCCGACGTGACCCGGTGGCACGTGGACGACCCCGGGAACCCCGAGCAGCAGCCGACCGTCCTGCGCTACCCCGCGGCCGGGACGACCAACGCGGACGTGCGGATGGCCGTGCTGTCCGTCGGGACGGCGGGTCAGCACCGGGCGGGCGGCACGGGCGCGCCCGCCTGGATCGAGTGGGACCGCGGGGCCCTGCCGTACCTCGCGCGGGCGGGGTGGACCGCCGGCCCGGACGGCACCCCGACGGTGGTGTTCACCGCGCAGAGCCGCGACCAGCGCACGATGACATTGTTCAGCGCCGACCCGGTGACCGGTCTGGTCGCTGAGGTGCGCACCGACACCGACGACGTGTGGCTGGAGATCGTTTCGGGCGTGCCCGACCACACCGCCTCCGGCGACCTGGTGTGGGTGGCGCGCGACCCGGACCGCGGGGAGCGGCGGGTCTACGTGGGCGGCGACCCGGTCAGCCCGCCCGACGTGTACGTGCGGTCGGTGGTCGACGTGGACGGGGACCGGATCCTGTACTCGGGCTCCCCGGCCGGTCGTCCCTGGGACGTGTCCCTGTGGCTGGTGGACCTGCCGACGGGGCTGGCCGCGCCGGTGGAGGTGCCCGGACACGGGTGCAGCACCGCCTCGGACGCCGAGGCGCACAGCGGAGTGCGGTCGGGGCGGCTGCGCGGGGACACGCTCGTGGTGCAGCACCGGTCGATGGAGTTTCCCGGGGTGCACACACTGGTCTTCCGCAACGCCAGTTCGGAGACGCAGCGGGAGCGGTCCGACATCGAGAGCGTCGCGGAGAGCCCCGACCTGCCGGAGCAGTTGCGGGTGACGACCTGGCGGGCGGGTGAGCGGGAGATCCCGACGGCGCTCGTGCTGCCCTCGTGGTACCGGGAGGACCTGCGCCCGCTGCCGGTGCTCATGGCGCCGTACGGGGGTCCGCACGCGCAGCGGGTGCTCAACGCGCGAGGGGCCTACCTGACCGCGCAGTGGTACGCGGAGCAGGGGTTCGCGGTCCTGATCGCGGACGGGCGCGGCACGCCGGGGATCGGTGTCGAGTGGGAGCAGGAGATCCACCTGGACCTGGCCACGCCCGCTCTGGAGGACCAGGTCGCGGCGTTGCGGGACGCGGCCGAGCGGTACCCGTTCCTGGACACCTCGCGCGTGGGGATCCAGGGATGGTCGTTCGGCGGGTACCTGTCGGCTCTGGCGGTGCTGCGCAGGCCGGACGTGTTCCACGCGGCGATCGCGGGCGCCCCGGTGATCGACTGGAGGCTGTACGACACGCACTACACCGAGCGGTACCTGGGCACGCCGCAGGAGCGGCCGGAGGCGTACGAGGGCAGTTCGCTGTTGGCGGACGCCGCGAAGCTGGAGCGCCCGCTGATGATGATCCACGGGCTGGCGGACGACAACGTGGTGTTCGCGCACACGCAGCGGATGTCCTCGGCGCTGCTGGCGGCGGGGCGCAAGCACACGGTGCTGCCGCTGTCGGGGGTGACGCACATGCCGTCGGACCCGGTGGTGGCGGAGAACCTGATGCTGCTCCAGGTGGAGTTCCTGCGGGACAGCCTCACCCGGGAGTAGGCGGTGCGGCGGCGTCGGGGCGGTCCCGCCCCGACGCCGGGCCTTCGGGAGCCGCCGACCCTGCGTGCCCCCACCCGCCGGGCAGCCCACCGCCGGCGGCCGTAGCCTGGGGGTATGCGTTCCTTCACCGTGCCGCTCGCTCTGGCGGCCGACGTGGTCTGCGTGCTCGCCTTCGTCGTGATCGGCAAGGCCGACCACGAGACGGGGCTCGCCCCCGCCGCCGTGCTCTGGACCGCGTGGCCGTTCCTGGCGGCCCTCGCCCTCGGGTGGGTGGTCACCCTGGCGTGGCGCGCTCCTGTCCGGATCTGGCCGACCGGGGTGTTCGTGTGGGCGGTGACCGTCGCCGGGGGCATGGTGTCGCGCCTGGCCACGGGCGAGGGGGCCCCGATCGGATTCGTCGCGGTGACGTCCGCGTTCCTCGCCGTGACCCTCCTCGGCTGGCGCGCGGTGGCCCTGGTCACCGCCAACCGGCGACAGCGCTCGGTCTGACGGGGAAGACTGGGGAGTGACCGCACCCCTTCCGGAGGAGAGCCCCATGCCCGATCCCGCCACCCTCGCCCTCGCCGCGGCCGTCGCCACCGGCGCCGTGTCCAAGATCGCCGAGGTCGTCAGCCAGGCGACGATCGACGACTTCAAGTCCTTCCGCAAGACCCTCTTCCGGCACTTCCGCGGTGTCCCCGAGGCCCAGGAGGCGCTCGACGAGGCCCGTGTCGAGCCCGACGACGAGGACGCGATCGCCTCGGTGGCCGACCACATCGAACGCGCGGCCGCGGCCGATCCGGACATCCGGCGCCTCGTCGACGCACTGACCGCCCAGGCCTCCCAGGAGGGCGGCGGCGCGGTTCACAACTCGATCCGGGGCGACGTCAGCGGCGGCGCCAAGGTGATCCAGACCAGGGACATCCACGGGTCCGTCAACCTGTGACGGCTCCGTAAGCTGGAACGGATGAACGAACACGCCGCACCCGTGACCGCCCCGACGCCCCCTCCCGTTCCCGGCGAGGACGAGGCACGTGAGGTGGGCGTGGGCCCCTGGGTCGGCCCCTGGCCCGAGGACGAGCGGTACGACCCCGAACTCCTGGCGGGGGGCGACCGCCGCAACGTCGTGGACCGCTACCGCTACTGGCGGCGCGAGGCGATCGTCGCCGACCTCGACGCCGTGCGGCACCCGTTCCACGTCGCCGTGGAGAACTGGTCGCACGACTTCAACATCGGGTCGGTGGTGCGCACCGCCAACGCGTTCGGGTGCGCCGCCGTGCACATCGTGGGCCGCCGCAGATGGAATCGCCGGGGCGCCATGGTGACCGACCGCTATCAGCACGTCCACCACCACTCCGACACCGCGTCGCTCCTGGCGTGGGCGCGGGAACGGGGACTCCCGCTGGTCGGGATCGACAACCTGCCGGGCGCGGTCCCCCTGGAGACCCACCCGCTGCCGCGCGAGGTCGTGCTGGTGTTCGGCCAGGAGGGGCCGGGGCTGTCCGAGGAGGCGCGGAAGGTGTGCGAGGCGGTGCTGTCCATCGCCCAGTTCGGCTCGACGCGGTCGATCAACGCCGGTGCCGCCGCGGCCGTGGCCATGCACGCCTGGGTGCGGGCGCACGTGTTCGACCAGGCGGTGTGAGCCTGCCCACCACCGCCTCACCCCGGGCCGTCGTGACAGTCCCGCGATCTAGCATGTCGGGAACGCCCCTCCCCTAGCAGAGAGTCCCTGGGATGAGTCCGATCGTCACCGCCTCCGCCCGCCCCGCCACGATCGACGACGTGCCCGGTGTCGCACGTGTCCTGAGCAGGGCGCTGCACGACGACCCGCTCTTGCGGTGGCTGTTCCCCGACGACGATCAGCGCATGGCGCGCACCCGCAGGTTCTTCGCCATGACGGCGGGCTTCGGCTACGTCCCTTCCGGGGACACCCGCGTCGCCACCGTCGCCGAGGGGCCGGGGGAGGCGTCCGTCGTCCGGGCGGTCGCGCTGTGGGCGCCGCCGTCGACCAACCCCGAGGGCCCGTTGGTGTCGCTGCGCTCATGGCCGCACTGGGGGGCGCTGATCGGTCGGTCCAGGCTGAGCGCGTTCGTGCGCGTCTTCGCGGAGTGGAGGATGGCCGCGCCCCAGGAGCCCCACCTGTACCTGGCGGGGCTGGGCGTCGACCCCGCGGTCGCGGGCGCCGGTCTGGCGAGGGAGCTTCTGACCTCGGGGCTCGCCCAGGCCGACGCCGCCTACACGCCCGTCTTCACGCAGACGCTCGACCCCGAGAGCGTGGCGTTCTACGAACGGTTCGGCTTCACGGTGGTCCGCGAGGTCGAGCACCCCGGCATCGGGACCAGCCGTTTCCTCCTGCGCACCCCGTCCTGACGCGAACTCCGGCGGGGTTCGTGGAATACCTCACCCGTGATGTTTCCGTGATCTAGCATGAACGGTGACCGAGGCTCCGCCACACGGGAAGAGGGAGTGCGCATGACCACCACGGCCCCGTCGGACACCGGTGTCCGCGCCGCGACGATGGACGACGTTCCAGCCGTGGTGCGCGTTCTCAGCCGCGCGTTCCACACCGATCCGCTCTTTCGATGGTTCTTCCCGAACGAGGACGAGCGCCTGGCCGGCACCGCCCGCGCGTGCGCCCTGATCACCGGGTTCGGGCATGTTCCGGACGGGACCGCCAGCGTGCACGGGGCGCGCGAGACCGGCGACACGCCGCCGGTGATCCGCGGCGCGGCCCTGTGGACGCCCCCGGTCAAGCACGTGGAGCGGCGGTTGGCGGTGGTGCGGGCGCTGCCGCACTGGGCGCGGCTTCTGGGGCCCTCGCGGCTGCGCAGGGTCGCCCGGTTCATGGGAGAGTTGCGCGGCGCGTTCCGGAGGAGCCGCACTGGCGCCTGTCGATGCTGGGCACCGACCCGGTGGCGCGCGGGACCGGCGTCGGTGCGCGGCTGCTGTGCGAGGGGCTGGCCCGCGCGGACGCCGACGCCGTGCCGGTCTACCTGGAGACCACGAACCCGGCCAACATCGGCTACTACGAGCACCACGACTTCCGGGTGGTGCGCGCGGTCAACCAGCCGTCGGCGCCGCCGGCCTACTGCATGCTGCGCCCCGCGGCGGCCTGAGTTCCGGGCAGCCGCGCGCCGCCCGCTGGGCACGGACCCAGCCCGTCAGCCGGTCTGCTCACCGAGCGCGCCCGCCACCAGGTCCCGGACGGCACGGCCGTAGTCCGCGGCGGACAGGTCCGGATCCCAGGCGCGCTGGAGGATGTACCCCTGAAGGACTCCGATCAGCACCCGAGACATGGCGGCCGGGTCCACCCGCGCGGTGATCTCGCCCTCGGCCTGACCGAGTTCCACCCGCGCTCGGACCTGGTCGAGCACGTCGTGCATCGCTTCGCGCAGCGCGTCGCCCAGTGCCGGGGCACGCAGGGCCTCGGCCCACGCCTGCACGGCCAGGCGTGTGCGCGAGTCGGCCCGGTCCATCTCCTCGATGGCCGCGGGCAGGTCCTGGGCGAGCAGGGCGAGCGGTTTGCGGTCGGAGACGGACGCGCGGACGACGTCGCCCACGGCTCCGATCGTGTCGCGTGCGATCGCGACGATGATGTCGTCCTTGCCCCGGAAGTAGCGGTAGACCGCGCCCGGGGAGAGGCCGGCCTCCTCGATGACGTCCCGCATGGAGGCTCGGTGGAAGCCCTCGCGGGCGAAGCACACGGCGGCCGCGGACAGGATGTGCGCCCGCCGCTGGGCCAGGTAGGCGTCGGAGACTCGTGGCATGCCCACATCTTAGAACGAACGTTCGCTCTTGACAGCAACACGACCCCGGAGGATTCTCAAAAAGAACGATCATTCGTTTTTGGAGATGTCATGAGCGATGTCCTCATCGTGGGGGCCGGTCCGACCGGACTCGCCCTCGCCCTTCGCCTCCACGACCTGGGAGTCGGCGTCCGGATCATCGACAAGCACGAGAGCGTCCTGGGACTGACCAAGTCAGCCGCCCTGCACGCCCGCACCATGGAACACCTGCGCGACCTCGGTCTGGCCGACGCGGTCCTCGACGAGGGCCAGCGCGTCGAACACCTCACGCTGCGGACCGGTCACCGCGACCGGATCTCCGTGGACTTTCGCACCCTGCACGACACCGCCTACCCCTTCCTCCTCGACCACCCCCAGGACCGGACCGAGCACCTGCTCATCGAGGAGCTCGCCCGGCGCGGGGTGGCGGTCGAACGCGCCGCCGCCTGCGTCGGAATCGAACAGCACGGGGACGGAGTCCGCGCCACGGTCGCCGTCGGCGGGCGCACCCGCACCCTGGAGGCCCGCTGGCTGGTCGGCTGCGACGGCGTCCGGAGCACCGTGCGACGGCTCCTCGGCATCGAGCGGACCGGAGCCCCCTACCCCGACGACTGGGTCCTGTTCGACGCGGACATCGACTGGCCCCTGCCCAGGAACGAGCTGACCTTCTCCGCCGACGGGGAGGGGCTCTTCGGCGTCTTCCCCCTGCCCGGGGAGCGGCGCTACCGCGTTGCCTACACCCCGACGCCCGGTGTCGAACCGAGCATGGAGGACGCACAACGCAGCATGGCCCGCTCGGGCGTGGAGGGCACCATCCTGGCCGTCGACAACCTCCGCCCGTTCACCCTGGCCCACATGCAGGCCGTCCGCTACCGTCGCGGCCGGGTCTTCCTGGCGGGGGACGCGGCGCACGTCCACACGCCCTTCGCCGGGCAGGGCCTCAACCTCGGCATCGGCGACGCGATGAACCTGGCCTGGCGACTGGCCGCCGTCGCCCACGGCGCCGACGCACGTCTCCTCGACGCCTACCAGGCGGAGAGGCACCCCGTCGCCGCGAGCGTCATCGCCATGACCCACCGCACCGCCCAGGCGATGCTGCTGCGGGACGACCCCCGCCGCCACCTGCGCGACGCCGTCATGACCGTGCTCCAGGCCTCCGAACGCGCCCGGCGCGCGCTCGCCCGACGCCTCTCCCAACTCGACCACCACTACCGAGGCGCGCCGGGGGTCGCGGGCCGCGCCCACGGTCTGGCCGGGGGCGACCGGCTTCCCGACCTGGAGTTCTTCGACGGTCTCAGCCAACGGGCCGGCCGCCTGCACGAATTCCTGCCGTACGACCGGCACACGATGCTGCTCACCGACCCCGCGCAGACCGTCGGGCTCACCGTGCCGGACTCGTGCGCCGTCCGCCTGATCACCCCGGACTGGGCCCGGGCTCGCACCGCGCAGAACGTCCCGACCGCCCTCGACCGGGGAAGGTCCGCCGCCCGGTTGTACGGGTCGGCGTACCTGGTCCGGCCCGACCGGCACGTCGCTGGCATCGGCTCGCCCTCGGATCTGGCGGCGGCCGCCGCGCTCGACTCACACGAGGAGGTCGGGTGAGCGCGTCCGTCATCCCCCTCCCGCCGAGTTCGTCGGCCGCCCGCTCCGTCCGGGGAAGGCGCACCGTGCGACACCGGCCGCATCGGCCGCGGGGATCGCGTGCTCCGCCGTCTGGCCGCCGCGTCTGGTCAGTCGCCCTGGACACGCGACGGGGCCGCGCCCCCGGTCCGCACCGGAAGGGACGCGACCCCGTCGTACTCGGCCATGGCCCAAGGCGTGATACCGCCTTCCGATACCATTCCAGACATGAACATGCACCTGCGCCTGCCCGACGACGTCCACGCGAGGTTGAAGGCCGCGGCGGACGAGGACGGCAACAGCGTCAACTCGGAAGCGGTGACCGCGATCTCGGACTACCTGGCCCGAAGGCAGACCGCGAAGGTACGCGAGCTGGCCGCACGCATCGCCGAACGGGACGCGGAGCTCCTGGCGAGGCTCGCCGAGTGACGACCTACCTCACCAAGGAGGATCTGCTCGGGATCGTCGAACGCGTCCTACCCCCGAGCACACGGCTGCGGGACGCCGGACAGGTCCACGCTGCCGTGTTGCGGCCACAGGCCACGGCGTTCGGCGAGGACGCCTACCCGGAGGTGTGGGAGAAGGCGGCCGCTCTCATGCAGTCCGTGCT
This sequence comes from Nocardiopsis sp. CNR-923, assembly GCF_001942255.1. Taxonomy (GTDB): domain Bacteria; phylum Actinomycetota; class Actinomycetes; order Streptosporangiales; family Streptosporangiaceae; genus Nocardiopsis. The sequence continues at coordinate 125,481 of NZ_MKKC01000120.1, read as the reverse complement.
CATCGGCCACCCTCTCTCCGACGGCAACAAGAGGCTCGCCTGGCTCAGTGCCACTGTCTTCCTCGAACTCAACGGAGTGAGAACGCGCAAGGTCGAGACGGACACCGCGTACGCGTTCGTCATCGCCGTCACGACCGGCGACGTCGTCGATGTCCCGGAGATCGCGAAGCGTCTCCGGGGACTCGGACTGACGGCCGCGTAGATCGCCCTGGACACGCGACGGGGTCGCGCCCCCGAGGGCGCGACCCCGTGCCACGACGGACCGGGCGTCAGCCCACGCCCTTGCTGAGCGAGCCCAGCAGGTCCCGGTTGAGCTGGGAGATGGTGTCCAGCGGGATGCCCTTCGGACAGACCGCGGCGCACTCACCGATGTTGGTGCAGCCGCCGAAGTCCTCCTCGTCGTGCTGGTTGACCATCTTCACCACGCGCGTCGCACGCTCGGGCTGCCCCTGCGGGAGCATGCCCAGGTGGGTGACCTTCGCGGCGGTGAAGAGCATGCCGGAGGCGTTCGGGCAGGCCGCCACGCACGCGCCGCAGCCGATGCAGGTCGCGGCGTCGAACGCGCGGTCGGCGTCGGCCTTGGGCACCGGGGTGGCGTGGGCGTCCGGTGCGGTACCGGTCGGGGCGCTGATGTAGCCGCCCGCCTGGATGATCCGGTCGAACGCGCCCCGATCCACGACCAGGTCCTTGACCACAGGGAACGCCTTGGCGCGCCACGGCTCCACGGTGATGGTGTCGCCGTCCTCGAAGCTGCGCATGTGCAGCTGGCAGGTGGTGGTGACCTCCGGGCCGTGCGCCTCGCCGTCGATCACGACGCCGCAGGCGCCGCAGATGCCCTCACGGCAGTCGTGGTCGAAGGCGATCGGGTCCTCGTCCTGGAGCGTGAGCTTCTCGTTGAGGACGTCGAGCATCTCCAGGAAGGACATGTCCGGAGAGACGTCCGAGAGCTCGTAGTTGACCATCCGGCCCTCGTCGCCCGGGCCCTTCTGGCGCCATACGCGCAGGGTGATGTTCACTTGTAGCTCCGCTGCTTCATCTCGACGTACTCGTACTCCAGGGCTTCCTTGTGGAGTACGGGCTTCTCGTTCTCGCCACCGAACTCCCAGGCCGCGACGTAGGCGAACTCGTCGTCGTGACGCAGCGCCTCGCCGTCCTCGGTCTGGCTCTCGGAGCGGAAGTGGCCGCCGCAGGACTCGCGGCGGTGCAGGGCGTCGACGCACATGAGCTCGCCGAGCTCCAGGAAGTCGGCCACGCGGCCGGCCTTCTCCAGGGCCTGGTTGAGCTCGTCGTTGGTACCGAGCACCTTGACGTCGCGCCAGAACTCGGCGCGCAGCTCACGGATGCGCTCGATGGCCTTGGTCAGGCCCTCCTCGTTGCGCTCCATGCCGCAGTAGTCCCACATGATGTGGCCGAGCTCCTTGTGGAAGGAGTCGACGGTGCGGGAGCCGTTGACGGAGAGCAGCTTCTCGATCCGTGAGGTGACCTGCTCCTTGGCGGCGACCGCGTCGGGGTGGCTCTCGTCGATGCTCTCGAACGGACCGGCCGCCAGGTAGTCGTTGATGGTGTTCGGCAGGACGAAGTAGCCGTCCGCCAGACCCTGCATCAGCGCGCTGGCGCCCAGGCGGTTGGCGCCGTGGTCGGAGAAGTTGGCCTCACCGGTCACGAACAGGCCCGGAATGGTGCTCTGGAGGTCGTAGTCGACCCACAGGCCGCCCATGGTGTAGTGCACGGCCGGGTAGATGCGCATCGGAACCTCGTACGGGTTCTCGCCGGTGATGCGCTGGTACATGTCGAACAGGTTGCCGTACTTGGCCTCGACGGCGGCCCGTCCCATACGCGTGATCGCGTCCGCGAAGTCCAGGTAGACGCCCAGACCGCCGGGGCCGACGCCGCGTCCCTCGTCGCAGACGTTCTTGGCGGCGCGGGAGGCGATGTCGCGCGGCACCAGGTTGCCGAAGGACGGGTAGATGCGCTCCAGGTAGTAGTCGCGCTCCTCCTCGGGGATCTGGCGCGGGTCGCGGTCGTCGCCCGTCTTCTTGGGCACCCAGATGCGGCCGTCGTTGCGCAGCGACTCGCTCATCAGGGTCAGCTTGGACTGGTACTCGCCGCTGACCGGGATGCAGGTCGGGTGGATCTGCGTGTAGCACGGGTTGGCGAAGAGCGCGCCCTTGCGGTGCGCGCGCCATGCGGCCGTGACGTTGCAGCCCATGGCGTTGGTGGACAGGAAGAACACGTTGCCGTAACCGCCGGTGGCCAGGACCACGGCGTCGGCGAAGTGCGTCTCGATCTCGCCGGTGACCATGTCGCGGGCGATGATGCCGCGCGCCTTGCCGTCCACGACGATGACCTCAAGCATCTCGTGGCGCGTGTTCATCGTGACGGAGCCCGCCGCGACCTGGCGCTCCAGCGCCTGGTAGGCGCCGATCAGCAGCTGCTGACCCGTCTGGCCGCGCGCGTAGAAGGTGCGGGAGACCTGCACGCCGCCGAAGGAGCGGTTGTCGAGCAGACCGCCGTACTCGCGGGCGAAGGGCACGCCCTGGGCGACGCACTGGTCGATGATCTCGACCGACGTCTGCGCCAGACGGTAGACGTTCGACTCGCGGGAGCGGAAGTCGCCGCCCTTGACGGTGTCGTAGAACAGCCGGTGGATGCTGTCGCCGTCGTTGCGGTAGTTCTTGGCCGCGTTGATGCCGCCCTGGGCCGCGATGCTGTGCGCGCGGCGCGGACTGTCCTGGTAGCAGAAGGACGTGACGTTGTAGCCCGCCTCCCCCAGGGTCGCGGCGGCCGAGGCCCCGGCCAGACCGGTGCCGACGACGATGACCGAGAGCTTGCGCCGGTTGGCGGGGTTGACCAGCTTGGCCGAGAAGCGGCGCTTGTCCCAGCGCTCGTTGATCGGGCCCTCGGGCGCCTTCTCGTCCCGGATGGGGGCGCCCTCGATGTACAGGTCGTTGTCAGACATTGCTCACCAGTCCAAAGGTGACCGCCAGCGGCGGGAGAAGGAAGCCGACGGTCACGACCAGCGCGACGGCCAGGGCGACGGCGTTGATCTTGCCCTGCCGGTCGGCCCTGTTGAAGCCGAGCGTCGCCGCGCCACTCCAGATGCCGTGCCGCAGGTGGAAGCCGACCGCGATGACCGCCGCCACGTAGAACAGGGTCACGTACCAGTACTCGGGCTGGAAGCCGTTGACGAGCCGCACGTAGGGGCTGTCGGAGGCGCCGCCCGGCGCGATGACGTTCACCGTCAGGTGCAGGATGTGGAAGATCACGAAGAGCGCGATCAGGAGCCCGCCCCAGCGCATGGTGTAGGACGCGTACGTGCGCTGCACGCGCTTGGTCACCTGGTACCGGCTGGCGCCGCCGCGCGCGCGGTTGTCGCGCCGGGTGAGGACCACGGCGCAGTAGATGTGGATGAGGACGGCCGAGAGGAGGACGACCCGCGCGATCCACAGGAAGCCCTCGTGCGGCAGGAGCGGGTAGCCGAGGTCGCGGAGCTCCTCGGCGTAGCCGTCGAAGGCCTCCTGGCCCAGGAAGACTTTGAGGTTGCCGTACATGTGCGCGATCAAATACAGCACGAGGATCACGCCGGTGACCGCCATCGCTGCTTTGAGCGCCACCGTGGACCCGTAGGCCGTAGACCGCTTCTTGGTCAAGGTACTGTTCGCCACAGCCTGTCACTTTAAAATCGAGATAAGTCCGACGTCCAAGTCATCATGACCCTGGTGTCCATAGCTCTAGGCTATGGAGCATGCAGTTCCAACAGCTCGCGTACTTCGTCGCGGTAGCCCGTACACGCCATTTCACCCGCGCAGCCGAGCTTTCGCGCGTCGCGCAACCCAGCTTGAGCAAACAGATCCGCAGCCTTGAGCGGGAGTTGGGCGCACCGTTATTCAGTCGTGCCAGGGGAAACATCACACTCACACCGGCGGGTGAGGCGCTGCTGCCGCTGGCCCAGCGGATACTGACCGACCTGGAGACGGCCCGCCGCGAGGTGGCGGAACTGGCCGGGGTCCGCCGGGGGCGGGTGCGGCTGGGCGCGACCCCGTCGCTGTGCGCGGGGCTGCTGGCCGACGTGCTCGCCGACTTCCATACCCGCTTCCCCGGCATCGAACTCCAGGTGGAGGAGAGCGGTTCGCGCGACCTCGTCCGCGACCTCGGCCGCGGCGAACTGGACCTGGCGCTGATCATCCTCCCTCTCCAGAGCAGCGACCCGGACTTCGCCACCACTCCGATCCTCCGCGAGAACCTGGTGGTGGCCAGCCCGATGAGCCAGCCCTCGCCCAACGGCCGCGCCTCGATCCGCATCACCGAACTGCGGGGCCGCCCCCTCGTCATGTTCCGGCGCGGATACGACGTGCGCGAGGCGACGCTGCGGGCGTGCCGGGCCGCCGGGTTCGATCCCGAACTGGCCGTGGAGGGCGGGGAGATGGACGCCGTCCTCCGGTTCGTGGAGGCCGGGCTCGGCCTGGCGGTGGTGCCGAGCATGGTGCTGCGCAGCCGCCCCGGCCTGCGCGGCACCCCCCTCGCCCGTCCCCGACTGCTGCGGACAGTGGCGCTGGCGCACCGCAAGGACGTGGAGCCCTCGCACTCGGCGGACGCTTCCGCCGCCACCTGAACCGGTACCTGCTGGCCCTGGCCCCGGAGGAGCTGGGCCCGGACCTGGAGGTGCTCATCTCAGCCGCGGACGCGGGCGCGCCCGACGCGACGGCGGCCAGTGCGCGGGGCACCGGCGACCGGGGCGCGCAAGGAACGTAGGCGGGCCGTACCGGCCGCGCGGAGCGGCCGGAGCCGGCTGCGCGCCGAGGGGGTCCTGAACTGGACCTGTCAGAACAATTTTCCAGAAGGTAGCAGCTTCCCCACGATTCACTCGCTTTATCACAAAGGGTGAACTGCACGGAAAAGACATTCGGCTCAAATAACCACGAACTCTGACAAAACAAATCCCTAGAGTGGCGTATTTCACATGCGTTCACTCCAGGTTTCTCAGTCACTGGAACGTGACCGTGATCACAGCGCCCTAACGTTGCGTTGCAGCACGGCTTCGCCACTGCTTCTCCCCAGCCGTCCAGCACGCACGGAGAGCGGCCGCGGCCTCGGGGAGCGCGTCGTCCCACCCCCGAGCCGAGGGCCCCTCTCCCAGAGAGGTGGAGACCACGGTGACCTCGACACAAAGAGCACGTCCGGACAGCGGCCGGGTGCGCATCGCACAGCGCACACTGCGCACCGACCGATGGTGGCTCGGCCCGGCCCTCACGACCCTGGACTGGCCACCTTCGTCGTCTACGCCACGGTCCGCGTGTTCCAGCAGAACCACTACTGGGTCCAGGAACACCACTACCTGACCCCGTTCTACTCGCCGTGCCTGGCGCAGCAGTGCGCGCCGGACGCGGCCCTGTTCGGGCGGCTCCCCGTGGAGTTCCCGCCCCTCGTCCCCTACGCCCTGCTCAGCCTGCCGATCCTGCTGCTGTTCCGGGTGACCTGCTACTACTACCGCAAGGCCTACTACCGGTCGGTCTGGCAGGCGCCACCGCCTGCGCCGTGCGCGAGCCGCACCGCTCCTACACCGGCGAGACCCGGCCGCTCATGCTCACGCAGAACGGGCACCGCTACTTCTTCTACGCCGCCTTCGCCATCACGGCCGTCAACACGTGGGACATGGGGATCGCCTTCCTCCACGGCACCGACGGCGGGTTCGGGATCGGCGTAGGCAACCTGGTCATGCTCGTCAACGTGCTCATGCTCTGGGGGTACACGCTGAGCTGCCACTCCTGCCGCCACGTCTTCGGCGGGCGCCTGCGCAGCTCGGCACCCACCCCGTCCGGTACTGGATGTGGACGCGGCTGTCCGCGCTCAACAACCGGCACATGTACTTCGGCTGGTTCAGCATCGCCACCCTCATGATCACGGACGCCTACATCGCCCTGGTGGCGAGCGGCGCCATCACCGACCTGCGGATCCTCAACTGAGCCCCGGGGAAGGAAGAGCTTCGCACATGCCCTCCACAGCAGAATCCGGCATCACCCGGTACGCCTACGACGTCGTGGTGATCGGTGCGGGCGGAGCCGGACTCCGCGCGGCGATCGAAGCCCGCGAACAGGGAAAGCGCACGGCCGTCATCTCCAAGTCGCTGTTCGGCAAGGCGCACACGGTGATGGCCGAGGGCGGCGCCGCGGCCGCGCTCGGCAACGTCAATTCCGACGACGGATGGCGGGTGCACTTCCGCGACACCCTCCGCGGCGGCAAATTCCTCAACGACCCGCGCATGGCCGAACTCCACGCCCGCGAGGCGCCCGAGCGCATCCTCGAACTGGAGTACTGGGGCGCGCTGTTCGACCGCACCGAGGACGGGCGGATCAGCCAGCGCAACTTCGGCGGACACGAGTACCCCCGCCTCGCGCACGTGGGCGACCGCACCGGCCTGGAGCTGATCCGCACCCTCCAGCAGCGGGTGGTGGCGCTCCAACAGGCCGACGCCGCCGAGTTCGGCGACCCGCAGGCACGCCTGCGGGTGTTCGCCGAGACCGCCGTCACCCGGCTGCTCACCGAGGAGACCTCCGACTCCCGGCCCGGCCGGATCCTGGGCGCGTTCGGGTACCGGCGCGTGGACGGGGGATTCGTGCTCTTCGAGGCGCCCACGGTCATCCTGGCCACCGGCGGCATCGGCAAGGCGTTCCGGACCACGTCCAACTCCTGGGAGTACACCGGCGACGGCCACGCGCTCGCCCTGCGCGCGGGGGCCCGCCTCATCAACATGGAGTTCGTCCAGTTCCACCCCACCGGCATGGTCTGGCCGCCGTCGGTCAAGGGCATCCTCGTCACCGAGTCGGTGCGCGGCGACGGCGGGGTCCTGCGCAACTCCGAGGGCACGCGGTTCATGTTCAGCTACGTGCCCGACGTCTTCCGGTCCCAGTACGCCGAGACCGAGGAGGAGGCAGACGGCTGGTACTCCGACCCCTCCGGGCACCGCCGACCGCCCGAACTGCTGCCCCGCGACGAGGTGGCGCGCGCGATCAACAACGAGGTCAAGGAGGGGCGGGGGTCCCCGCACGGCGGGGTGTTCCTGGATGTGTCCACCCGTTTGTCCGCCGACGAGATCCGCACGCGGCTGCCGTCCATGCACCACCAGTTCAAGGAACTGGCGGACGTTGACATCACCGCCGAACCGATGGAGGTCGGCCCCACCTGCCACTACGTCATGGGCGGGGTGCGCGTGGACGCCGACACCGCCGCCTCCGACGTACCCGGGCTGTTCGCGGCGGGCGAGGTCGCGGGCGGGATGCACGGGTCCAACCGGCTGGGCGGCAACTCCCTGTCCGACCTGCTCGTCTTCGGGCGGCGGGCCGGGCTCGGGGCCAGCGCCTATGTGGACTCGCTCGACGGCTCCGAGCCGCCGCGGGCCGTCGTGGAGCGAGCAACCGAACAGGCGGTCGCCGAGGCGCTCTACCCGCTCAAGCAGGGCGACGGCGTCAACCCGTACGACGTGCACGGCGAACTCCAGGACACGATGAACGACCTGGTCGGCATCATCCGGCGCGGTCCCGAGATGGAGCGGGCCCTGGAGCGCCTGGACGGACTGGAGGAGCGCTCGCGTCTGCTCAGCGCGCCCGGCGACCGGGTGTACAACCCGGGCTGGCATCTTGCCCTCGCCCTGCCGAACATGATCCTGGTGTCACGGGCGATCACCGCCGCCGCGCTGGAGAGGACCGAGTCCCGCGGCGGGCACACGCGCGACGACCATCCGGAGATGTCGCCCGAGTGGCGGCGGGTCAACCTGGAGGTCAGAGCGGGTCGCGACGACGGCGTGGCACTGTCGCGGCGGCCGATCGCCGACGTCCCGCCCGCGTTGCTGGACCTGTTCGACCGCGACGAGCTGGCCAAGTACCTGACCAAGGAAGAGCTGCCCGAGGACCCCGAACCGGGCGGGGCGGCGCAGGACACGACGGTCGAGGAGGGCCGGTCATGAGCGAGCGCAGGTTCCGGGTGTGGCGCGGTTCCGGTGACGGGGGACGGCTGACCGAGTACACGGTGGAGGTCCACGAGGGCGAGGTCGTACTGGACGTACTGCACCGCCTGCAGGCCACGCAGGCGCCCGACCTCGCGGTGCGATGGAACTGCAAGGCGGGCAAGTGCGGGTCGTGTTCGGTGGAGATCAACGGCAGACCCCGGCTCTCGTGCATGACCCGGATGAGCGTGTTCGAGCCCGACGAGGTCGTCACCGTGACGCCGATGAGCACCTTCCCCGTGGTCCGGGACCTGGTGTGCGACGTGGGGTTCAACTACCGCAAGGCGATGGAGATCCCGTCCTTCACCCCCGATCCCGCCACCCGCCCCGGTGACTTCCGCATGGCTCAGGTGGACGTGGAGCGGTCGCAGGAGTTCCGCAAGTGCATCGAGTGCTTCCTGTGCAACAACGTGTGCCACGTGATCCGTGACCACGAGGAGAACAAGGAGCACTTCTCGGGACCGCGGTTCCTCATGCGCGTCGCCGAACTGGAGATGCACCCGGAGGACACCGCCGACCGGCGCAGGATCGCGCAGGACGACTTCGGGATGGGGTACTGCAACATCACCAAGTGCTGCACGGAGGTGTGCCCGGAGGGCATCCACATCACCGACAACGCGCTGATCCCGCTCAAGGAGCGCGTGGTGGACCGCAAGTACGACCCGCTCGTCTGGCTCGGATCGAAGATCGGCGTGCGCCCCAAGGACACCCCGATCGTGCCGAACACCCGGCGCCCCGCCGACGGGGACTGAGGCCCGGCGCCGTGCGGGGCGGGGGTCCGCCGCCCCGCACGGGTGGTCAGTCCGTGAAGACGAAGAGGCGCAGTCCGCGTTGCCCCTCGGCCCAGCCCCAGTCCGCCTCGCTCCGTTCAGTGGGGATGCGCGGGGTTCCACCTCCACCGCCCGAGTCGCTCAACGAGAGCCGCAACGTGCGCTCGTCCGGCATGGACAGGCCCCGGATGACCTCGCCGTACAGCCGGTCCGGGTCGGTGTACTTGGCGCAGTTGGCGTGCGGCTCGCTGGCACACAGTTGGAGGGCGTCGACCAGATCGGGGGCGAACCCGGTCAGGTCGCGGGCGAGGTCGTTGCGGACCCGGGCGAGTTCGGAGAGTTCGCCGGTGTAGACGCGGGACTCCCAGAACACGATCGGCCGTGGCTCCCTGACGAGTGGCGTGGTCATGCGACCACCTCGCCGCGCTGGGCGTGCCAGGTGCGCACGAGGGAGGCGAGTTCGTCGAACTCACCGGGCGCGCGCGGCGCCGGGGCCGCGAGCAGGTCGCTGTCCGGGGCCGGTCGCGGGACGGGGACCCGCGGGGCCGCGTGCCTGAGTGTGTAGGCGTTCGCGCGTTTGGTGGCGGGCGCGACGGCGACGGTCGGCCGGGTGGTGCGGGCGCGCAGGCGGCGGGCGGGGTGGGCCCGCGTGTAGGCGAGTTCGCGCTCGAAGGCGACGTAGTAGGGGCGCACGAGCGCGACCCTGTCGGCGCGCACGTGAACGCTGGGCGGGGCGGGGCGGGATCCGGGAACGGGCGGTTCCGGAAGCTCGGGCGGAGCGGTGGCCTGCTCGGGAGCCGGAAGCGGGGCGTAGCGGCGGACGCGGGTGGAGCGGCGACGGCGGGCCGAGTGGCGGCCGGACGCGGGGGCGAGGAGGGTCTTGAGGGTCTCCAGGGCAGACCTGAGGCCCGCACGGCTAGACTGAGCCATGTCGGCAATCCTGTTCTTGAAGGTACGTGCTTGCTGACCACGACCCCGGACGGTTTGCTACCGCCGCGGGGTCTTTCGACGTATGGAGTTGTGGGTTTGGAGAGAAGACTAGGGCACGCGGCGAGCGGAGGCTCACCTTTCTGCGAACTGGCCCCGAAGAACTTCACTCTTCCCCGCATCAGCCCAGTTCAGAGCACATACCAGAAATGGATGCGCTCATTTCTCCACCCCGCCGGAACTATCCCCTTCGCCCGAATTGAAAGGATTAATAACCCCGCAGAGACGACCACGGACCGGAAAACCACTGGAAGCCGGGCCCGTGCCCGTGCCGACCATCGCCTGGCTCTCCTGGCACATCGGCTGGTGGTGGGGTGTCACCCAGGACCACCTGGCCGGGCGCACCCCCAGGGAGCGGGACGAGGTCCGCTGGCCCGGCCCGGACAAGTCCGTGGCCTGGCTCCGCGACCTGCGCGAAGGGTGGTCGGAGGCGACGTCCCGATCCCTCGATCTCGACGCGGCCGCGCCCTTTCCCTGGCCGGAAGGCAGTGGAATGACCGTCGCGGACACCGACTCCGGCGATTCCTTCGCCTCGTACTCGGCCACCGCGCCGCCGAGGGAGACGCCCTCCCCGGCGCGGGCGAGGCGGAGGCGACGGTGGTCGTCGGCGCGATGCCTCACCCCTCCGACGTCACCGGGGTCCCTTCGCCTTCGGTGCGCCCTCCAGGCGCCGGAATCCCGACGCCTACACTTCGCACATGGCGAAAACCCTCTACCTGGTCGTCTCGGGCGCTCCCACCACCGACGCCGAAACCGTCCCGGATCTGGTTCGGCTGCTCATCGCCAATGACTGGGACGTCACCGTCGTGTCAACCCCGACCGGAGCCCGCTTCCACGACATCCAGGCGATCGAAGCGCTGACAGGGGAACCGGTTCGAGTCGATTTCCGACTTCCCGGAACCGGCGCGTCGCTGCCGCCCCCCGACGCGATGCTGGCGTGCCCGTGGTCGTTCAACAGCACCAATCGGACCGCGCTGGGGCTCGCCGACACCTTCGCGGTCGCATTGCTCTGCGAAATGATCGGCCGAGATGTACCCACCGTGATCGTGCCCAAGACCGGACAACCCCTCGCCCGGCACCCGGCGTTCGGTCGTAGCCTCCACGAACTGGAGGAAATCCCGTGCGTCAACATCCTGTACGACCCGGCGCGTCGGCTTGCCCAGTGGCACGAAGTCCTGGACGAGCTGGCGAAAACCACGCATAACCGGCACTCCGCCAAGTCCCCCGAACGACCGTACTCCTGACACGAGAAAGGCTCCGCCCTAACCTGGAATCAGCGACACGACAGGAAAGGGTGGGGCGCAATATGTCCCAGGACACTGAGACCACCGGACAACGAGTAGCGCGCCTCCGCAAACTGCGAGGACTCACCCAACACGGACTCGCCGGACGCGCTCACATGTCCCGAGGTCTCATCGCCAAAGTCGAAACAGGAGACCGTGTGGCCACCCCGGCATTCGTCGCCGCCGTCTCCACCGCCCTCAATGTCGACCCCACCGAGATCAGCGGGCAACCGTACCGGGGCGACTCCACCGCCACCGACCGGGTGCACGCCACCATCCCCGAAGTACGTCGCGCCCTTGACACCATCGACGTCCCCCCCGACCTCGGAATGGCGCCCCGACCCATCGCCGAACTCGCCCGGGAGATCGCACGGCTCCGGCTGGCCTCGAAAGATGCTCGACATCTCCAGGTCGGCGCGTCACTCCCGGCCGTCCTCACCGAACTCGCCTTCCACGCCCACACCACTGACGACCCCCGCGTCTGGCGTCATGTCAACGCCGCACAAGCCCTCGCCGTCACCCTCTCGCGCCGGTTGGGGTACACCGACCTCGCCAACTCCGCGATCAAGGACGCCTCCGCGTCAGCGGCACGCGGCGACGACCCCAACCTGCCCGCACTCGCCCAACTCAGCCGAGCGCTCATGATGATGCTCTACGGGTCCTGGGTCGCCGGGCTCAACCTGGTGCGCGCCGCCGCGACCCGAGTCGACCGGGACACTCCCCAGGCGTTGGCCGTCCACGGCGCTCTCCAGCTCCGTTCGGCTGTGCTGTCCGCACGGGGCACCCAAACCGGCGATACCACCGAGACCGAAGCGTGGGACCACCACGAGCGAGCCGTCGACGCCGCCCGTCAACTGCCCGAACGTTGCCAGGACTGGTACGCGCTCCAGTTCAACCCCGCCAACGTGATGATCCACGGGGCAGCCGTCGCCGTGGAGATGGGCGACTACGACGAAGCGCTCCGCCGCGACTCCCAGATCCCCGGGCAGACACTCGCCTCGCTCCCAGCCGAACGGCGCGCCCATCACAGCATCGACATGGCGCGCGCCCACGTGGAGCTGGAGCGAATGGAGAAAGCCCTGGAGAACCTGCTCAAGGCGGAGAAGGCCGCCCCGCAGATGACCCGCTACCACCCGTCAGCGCGAAGTGTCACCGCTCACCTCGTCGACCACCATCGGACAATCCCTGAGCCACTGCGCGGGTTGGCACTTCGAATGCAGATCAGCTGATCCACGTCAAGGAGGCTGGTGTCCCAAGTTGGGACACCAGCCTCCTGTGCGCTCCGTAGCGTAACCCTCACCCCGACATCGCGAGGTGAGGCCGATGACCTGTCCACGCGTGGACCCGCGCGACACGCCACGGATGGCTGACGAGCACGACCCCCGCATCGCCGCATTCCACCGGGACTTCCCGGGGTGGACGGCGTGGGAGGCCAACGGCTCCTGGCGAGCCCTGCGCGTCGACGGCCGCGACGGACTGGTCGGCCTGACCGCCACCTCTCTCACCGAACTCCGGATGAGGCTCGCCGAAGCGCTGCGGGTGGCGTCATGAGCGCGAAGACCGACCTCGCCTGCCTCCGGGCCGAGTACGGGAACCGGTACTGGATCCGGTGCACGGAGCACTCCTGGATCACCACCGACCGGGACCCGCACACGACCACCGAGCTGACGCTGATGGCGGACACCCTGGGCCAGCTCGCCACGAGGTCCACCGGCTCGCCCCGACCATCGACGCCGACAAGGAAACTGCCGACATCGCCCGCCTCGTCGACACCCTCCGCGTCACAACGTGACTCCGACCATCTCCGTGAATCAGAGGAAGGCACGCTCACCCTCAACAGAAAGGAAGCTGATGGACGACCGCACCGAAGGTGAAGAGATCATGCTCGGCGACGTCGCCGACCTGACCCTCGGCGAGGGCTCGGACGACAACGAGGACAAGCGCCAGTCTACTGCTAGCCGTCTGCTCACCGGGGCGTCCGCAGTGGCACGGCCGCCCCGGCCAGCAGTGCGACCGTGGTCGTCACCGCCGTGCGCCCGGAGATCCGCGGCGGCTGGTCGCTGTTGTCGTCGACGGTGCGCGGGGGCTCACCCATGGTCATTCCTTAGCTCGCGGCGGTCGGACGTCGGGCGCGGTTCGAGGCGCCCCGGAGGTCGACACGGACACGCCCCCGCCGGTGCGACCGTGACGGCCGCGCCGACGGGGGCGGTGTTCCTGGCGGGTTACGAGCCGACCGTGGTTCCGAGCGGCTCGGTGCTGTCCTCGTCCCGTCCGGAGGCCGGGGTGTGCACCCGCTCCAGGCGGGCCCCCTCCACGTCGACGTCCGGAAGGATCCGGTCCAGCCACCGCGGCAGCCACCAGGCCTTGTCGCCGGCCAGGTGCAGCAGCGCGGGGATCAGCGTCAACCGCACCGCGAACGCGTCCACCAGCACGCCGAACGCCAGGGCGAAGCCACGGGCCTGATCATGGCGCTGTGGGCGAAGATGAACCCCGCGAACACCGAGATCATGATGACCGCGGCCGCGGTGACCACCGCGCGCCCGGCGACCAACCCCTTGCGGACGGCCACGCGTGCCGAAGCCCCGTGGACGTACGCCTCGCGCATGCCTGAACCCAGGAACAGCATGTAGTCCATCGCCAGTCCGAACAGGATGCCGACCATGATCGTCGGCAGGAAGCTCAACACCGGGCCGGGGGACCCGACGCCGAACACGGCGCTGAGCCAGCCCCACTGGTAGATGGCCACCACACCGCCGAGCGCGGCGGCGAAGGACAGCACGAACCCGAGCGTGGCCACGACCGGCACCAGGAGCGAGCGGAACACCACGAGCAGGATGACCAGCGAGAACCCCACGACCACCGCCAGGTAGCCGGGCAGGGCGTCGCTGAGCTTGTCGGAGACGTCGATGTTGCCGCTGGCCGTTCCGGCCACGCCCAGCTCTGCGCCGTCGTCGAACGGGTCCAGCCCGCGCAGCTCGTGGACGAGCGCCTCGGTCGACTCACTGGACGGCCCCTCCTCCGGCACGACCTGGAACACGGCCACGCTGCGGTCGTCCGACAGGGCGATGGGCGCGACCGACTCCACCGCGTCCCGCTCGGCGATCGCCTCGGCGACCTCCAGCTGCTGCCCGGCGGCCTCCTCCTCCGAGTCCGACCCCGGCAGGTCCGCCACGACGACGAGCGGCCCGTTGGCCCCCGCCCCGAACGCCTCCTCCACGGCGGAGTAGGCGCGGTACTGGGTGGAGTCCTCCGCCTCGGACGACCCGTCCGGCAGCCCGATGCGCAGGTCGAGGGCGGGCACCGCGACGACCACCAGCACGGCGGTCACCAGCACGACCCGGGCGACGGCTCCCAGGGTCCCCATGGTGCGCACGGGGGCGTCGTCTTCCGCCTGGGCGGTGTCCGATCCCCGCCCGGCCCGCTCCCGGCGGGACAGGACGCGCTCACCCACCAGGGACAGCAGCGCGGGAGTGAGGGTCACCGCCACGAGCACCGCGACGGTGACGGCGACGGCGGCGACGTTCCCCATCATCCCCAGGAAGGCGATCCCGGTCAGGTTGAGTCCGAGCAGGGCCACGAGCACCGTGCGCCGGCGAACACCACGGCGTTGCCCGCCGTTCCGTTGGCCAGGGCGATCGACTCCCGCACGTCCAGGCCCCGCCGCAGCTGGCGTCGGTGCCGGTGGATGATGAACAGCGCGTAGTCGATCCCCACGGCCAGGCCCAGCATCATGCCCAGGATCGGCGTGACCGTCGACATGGCGACCAGGTCCGACAGCGACAGCGCGCCGAGCACCGCCACGAGCACTCCGACGAGGGCCTGCACGAGCGGCAGCCCGGCGCCGATCAGGGTGCCCAGCATGATGACGAGGACGACCGCCGCCATGGCGAGGCCGATGGCCTCACTCACACCGAAGGGCTCGGGCGGGGTCATGGCGATGTCAACGCCGAACTCGCTGTCGACACCGGGGATCTCCCCGAAGGCCGAGATGACCTCGTCCTTGCTCTCCTGGGCGATCTCGTTCTGGTCCTCGGTGAAGGCCACCGTGACCAGGGCGGTGGCTCCGTCCTCGGAGACGACGCGGATGCCCTCGGACAGCTCCAGGAGGCGGGCGCTCTCATCCAGGCTCTGCTCGCTCGCGTCCAGTTCGGCGAGGCGACCCTCCAGCTCCTCGATCTGCGGGTCGACCTCGGGGGCGACGAGTTCGAGCGTCCCCGCCTCCTCCGCCTGGTCGCGGGCGGTCTCCAGTTCGTCCAGTCCGGCCTCGACCTCCTCGCGGCCGCCCGCGACCTCGGCGCGGCCCTCCTCGATCTCCGCCTGTTGCGCCTCGCGTCCCGCCTCGGCCTCGAAGGGGTTCGCGGCGGACTCGACGCCGTCGACCGCCTCGGCGTCCTCGATGCGCTCGGCGATGTCGGCGCGTTGGCCGTCGGTGAAGGGTTCTCCGTCCTGGGTGGCCAGGACGATGGTGCCGCTGCCGCCGCCCATCGCGGAGAACTCGTCGGCGAGCCGGTCGCTGACCTGCGAGGTCGGGGTTCCGGGGAGGGAGAAGTTCTCCTCCAGTTCCCCGGCGAAGAGGGCGTAGGCTCCCGCGGCGGCCAGAAGGGCGGCCAGCCACAGGGCGATCACGGTGCGCGCGCGTCTGGCGGCGGCGCGGCCTAGTCGGTAGAGCAGTTCTGCCATGGTCAACTTCCGGTGTCGTGGTGGAGGGTGAGGATCAGGCGGATGCGGCGGGAATGCGGCCGAACCCGTCGCGCAGGGTGGCGAACAGGCGTTCCTGGAGGTCGTTCCAGACTTGCCGGGACTCGGAGGTGTCGACCGCACCCGTGGCCCTGTCCCAGTGGTGGAGCACGGCCATGAGACCGCCGATGTACGAGGCGACCAGAACGTGCACGTCGAAGGGGTCGACGTCGGCGTGGTGGCTGACCAGGGTCTCCACGAGGGAGACGCCGAACTCGTTCATCAGCCGGTCCACGAGGACCAGGTCCCGGCCCGAGCACTCCCGGTCGCGCGCGCCGAGGATGCCGGTCAGGTAGGTGACGGTGGAGATGAGGTCCGCCTCGCGCAGGGCCTCGGCGAAGTGGTCCGCCAGCGGCCCCGTGCCGCCCTCCGCCGTGGACTTCAGACAACGGCGGAAGGTGTCGGTGAGGTCGCCGACGGCCTCGCCGCACACCTCCATGACGACGTCGTCCAGGGAGGCGAAGTGGTTGAACACCGTCCGCCTGGCCACGTCCGCCCGTTCCGCCAGCTCGTCGACGCTGAAGGTCGGACCGTCGCGCTCGTAGATGAGTTCGGCGGCGGCGTTGATGATCGCGCGACGGTGCCGTGACTTGAGCGCTTCGCGACGGTCAGTGGGTCGGGTGATGGCCATGAGGTCACATTATGAGCTGATTGCACTCAAGTGCACCGATGCACCGAGTGCAGTGAGTCACGTCGGCCTCCACCGCGACGCCCGGTGCGCGCGGCGAGCCGCTCTCCCGCCGGACCGACCTGCCCGCCCCTCGGGCCCCGCACGGGATCGGACCAGACCCCCGCCCGACGCTCCGGGTCCGACGCGACCGAGCGGCGCCGGGGCGCCGTGACTTCTCGTGTTGACATTTATTGAACAACTGTTTAGCGTTATGAACATGCGTTCAAAAAGCGCCCACAGTAGCGATGGGCGGTCAACCGAGATCCGCATTCGCGATGCCGCGATCACCCTCTTCGCCGAGCACGGCGTCGCCGCGACGAGCGTCCGCGCCATCGCGGTGGCCGCGGGTGTCGCCCCGTCCCTGGTCATCCATCAGTACGGTTCCAAGGAAGCCCTGCGCACCGCCTGCGACACCTACGTCGCCGAAGTCCTGCGCGAGCGCAAGAGCGAGGGCATGCGTTCCGGTCCGGACCTGGACCCGGTCCCGACGCCGCCGGAGGCCCACGGCGGCCCGCCCGTCCGCCGCTACCTGGCAAGGACGCTCATCGACGGCTCACCGCAGGTGTCCGCGATGATCGACGAACTGGTCGACGACGCCGCCCGGTACATGGCCCAGGGGGTCGAGTCGGGCCTGCTCAAACCCAGCGACCACCCCTACGAGCGGGCCGCCGTCCTCGCGATCTGGTCCCTCGGCGCACTGGTCCTCCACCAACACCTCGAACGACTGACCGGGGCCGACCTCCTCGCGGACCGGGACGACCCCTCGGCGATCGCGGCCTACACCGAGCCCGCCACGGAGATGCTGACCCGGGGAATCGTCAACGAGCGCGCCGCCCACCAGGCGCGCACACCCGAAGAACAGAAAGGGAAACAAGCATGTTCGCCTCAGAAATGACGGCCCTCTTCCTCGGCAGGATCCTCTTCGCCTACCTCCTGGTGGCCGGGATCGGGGTCATCTTCTCGGTCCGGTTCTACGCGGACCTCGCCGGGAAGGCCGACAGGTCGGACCCGATGGCGGTGAACATCTCCGGGATGCTGCACTTCCTCATCGGCGCCGCGATCGTGTCGGCCCACTTCGCCTGGGACAGCCCGCTGGCGGTGATCGTCACCCTCTTCGGCATCCTCTTCATGCTCCGGGGCGCGGCCTACCTCGTCGTCCCCCACCTGGTGCTCAGGGCCTCCACGACATCCACGACGACGCTTCGCCTCTCCGGCGCCTTCTTCGTCGTCACCGCCGCCGTCCTCGGCTACCTGAGCTTCCTGGCCGTCTGAGCCCGCGCGTGCGGCCGGGCACGGTCGCGGCGGGCGGCCTGGCGTAGACGGCACGGTTCAAAAGCCCCGGGCGGCCCATTCCTCCACGTGCGCCGCGGCCTCGGCGACGGTGGTGGACTCTCCGTGCCCGGGGTGGACGACGGTCTCCGGCGGCAGGTCGACCAGGTGGTCGCGGATGCTGGCGATGATCGTCGGAAAGTCCGAGAACGGCTGCCCCGTGGCGCCCGGCCCGCCGGGGAAAAGCGTGTCCCCGCTGAACAGCGTGCCGATCTCCGGCGCGTACAGGCAGACCCCGCCGGGGGTGTGCCCCGGGGTGTGCAGGACCTTCAGCTCCACGCCCCCGGCGACCAGGGTCTCCCCATGCAGGAGTGGGGCGTCCGGCTCACGGTTCGGGTGGACGTGGTGCCAGAGCTGGGCGTCGTCGGGATGCAGCAGGATCGGAGTGTGGGTGAGGTCGGCCAGGGCGACGGCCGCGTTCACGTGGTCGCTGTGCGCGTGGGTGCACACGATCGCCATGAGTTCGCGGTCGCCCAGGCCCCGGGCGATGCGCTCGTGGTCGTGGGCGGCGTCGATGACCACGGCGGAGTCGGCGTCCCCGACGATCCACACGTTGTTCTCGACGTCGAACTCGCTGCCTTCGAGGCTGAAGACGCCCGAGGTGCGGAGTCTCTCCACGGGAGGAGGGGCACTCGACAAGGCTCACCACCTGTACGTGTCGCGGGCGGGTCCGGCGGTTCGAGCCTATCTCCCGCTTTCCCCGGCACACACGGCTTCGCGCCGCACGCGGGTCAGTGTCCGCCGGGTTCGAAGTCCCGCCGCAGGGTGTAGGGCTGGATGAGACCGAGGCCGTGGGCGTGGCGGGCCCGCACCTTCACCACCTGGAGCCCGTCCTCGCCCGCCAGGCTCTCGGCGAGGCCGTCGTCGATCAGGACGGTGCCGGGACGGGCGAAGGAGGTCAGGCGGCTGGAGCGGTTGACGGTCGTGCCGAACACGTCCCCGTGCAGGGTGAGGACGGGCCCGTAGGCGACGCCGACCCGCACGTCGGGGACCTCCACGTGGGTCTTGACGCCGGAGGCCAGGCGCAGCGCGATGTCGGCGGCCTCGCGCGGGGAGTCGGCGACGTAGAGCACCTCGTCTCCGAGGGTCTTGACCACCCGGCCGCCGCCGGAGGCGACGATGTCGGCCGCGGTGGCCTCGAAGCCCTCGACGACCTCGGCCAGCTCGACCTCGTCGAGCTCACGGCTGAGCGTGGTGAAGGAGACCAGGTCCGCGAAGCCCACGATGAGCGGGTAGTAGTTGGGGACGATGTCGCCGTTGTTGGACATCACAGCCAGGGTTCGTGCGGTGGACGCGGCCAGCTGGCGCCGCCAGATGTGCAGCAGGAGCCGCTCCACGTCGGGCAGGAGTTCCTTGACCCGGTTCATCAGCGGGCTGGCCGAGGCCTCGTCGCCGTCCTTGAAGACGAGCGTGCTGAGAATGCTCGTCTGCCAGTCGGCGAGGCGGGCCATGGTCTGCCCCATGGCGCGGGCGAAGCGGACGACGCCCTCCTCGTCCAGGACGCCCTCCTCCCTCAGGGAGTGGGCGATGCGCAGGGCCTCGACGTCGCTCTCGGCGAAGACCGGGTCGTCGTCACCCTGTGTGGGGAAGCCCAGGGCACGCCAGACACGGCCCGCGAGTTCGGCGTCGGCTCCGGAGAGCTCGACCGCCTGCTTCCTGCTGTAGACCGGTTCACCGCCGAGCAGGACGGACTCGATCGCTTTCGGGTCGGGACGCGACGGCATACGTTCTCTCTCAGACCATCCCCGCCTGGGCGGGGAACCAGCACTTCGTCACTGGGCCGACGGTGCGGTGCCGCGCGACGCGCGGCACCCGGGCTCATTCCGGCGGTTCCCCTCCAGCTTACGCCCGGGGTTCCATGCGGCCAGAGCCAAACCCTGACCTGCGGTGATGAACCAACACCGAGGGTGACCCCACGGTGAGGACCCTCGTCACCCCCTGGACCGCGCCCGGACGCGCGAAGGTGCGGCCCCCTCCGTTCGGACGCGGACGCAACCGACAACGATCCGCGGACCCGTCCCGTTCCCGAGACGGCCTCGCGCGCGGTCAGACGCCGGGGCGCACGTGCACGACGTCGCCCGCGCTGAGCGCCCGGGGCCCGCCCGGCGTCTCCACCACGAGCCGGGCGTGGTGGTCGACGGCGGTCGCGGTGCCCTCCAGCAGCGCGTCGCCGGGCAGGTTGACGCGTACCCGGCGCCCCACGGTCACGCAGACGCCCCGGTAGGCGTCGGCCAGCCCGCTGACCTCGGCGTCCCCGTCGGCCGCCGACCACGCGACGTACAGCTCCCCGAAACCGGCCAGGACGGCGCGAAGGAGCGCGGAGCGGTCCAGGTCGGTGGCGCCCTCCCCGCGCAGGGAGACCGCGGTGTCCACGGGAAGTTCCGCGCGTGTCTGGGAGACGTTCACGCCCATGCCGACCACGACCGCCGGAGCGCCGGGGTCGGAGAAGTCGGCCTCGGAGAGGATGCCCGCCAGCTTGCCGTCGCCGGTCGCGCCCCCGGCACGTGCCCCGGCGGGAACGATGACGTCGTTGGGCCACTTCAGCGCCGCCCCGACCCCGGTCACCCGGCGGATGGCGCCGACCGCGGCCACACCCATGAGCATCGACAGCCAGCCGAGCGTGTCCGCGGGAACGGTGACGCGCAGCAGGACGGAGAAGGTGAGCGCGGCGCGGTCGGGGGTGGTGAAGTCGCGCCCGAGACGGCCGCGCCCGGCGGTCTGGTGCTCGGTGGCCAGCACGCCGCCGTGCGGCGCCCCGGCCTTGGCGCGCGCGAGGAGTTCGCTGTTGGTGGAGCCCACGGCGGGGAGCACGTCGACGCCGCGCCACATTCCTCCGGGGCGCGCCAGAGCGGCGTTGAGCGCCACCGGGTCGAGCGGCGGTCGGAGGACGTCGTCGTCGGTCATACGCCCATTACAGCAGCGCCGGGATGCCCCGGGAAAACCATCTCGCGGGCGGAGGTCACCAGTCACCCCGAAACCAGCACATCGGTGATCACACGTTGCTACGTTCAGCCACCGGAGGCGGCTCGGCAGATGAGCGTCGCGGAGGCGGGGACGCTCGTGGACACTCCGTCCGCGTGGGGATTGACCTCGCGCGCCTGGGAAGAGTGGGACCTGCCCGATGGTGGGCGGGCCGAGATCATCGAAGCCCGTCTCCTTCTCGTGGCGCCCCCACGCGCGAGCATTCGCGCATCGTCGCCCCGCTGCGGAAACAGCCCTATCGCGAGATCTTCCGTGACGGCGGCGACCCCGCGGAGGCCGACGTGCACCAGACGCTCGACGTGCGGATCCCGTTCCGGTCGAGTCTGTTCATCCCCGACCTGGTCGTACTCCCTGACTCGGTTCTGGAGCACGTCCCGGCAGCATGGTGTCGGCTGCGTTGTCGACATGTCGAGGTGACGTCGAAGAGCACCGCGGACAAGGATCGCAACGCCAAGCTCTGGGGATACGCGCACGCCGGGGTCCCCCTCCACCTTCTGGTGGACCGCTGGGCCCCGGAGACGGGCAAGGGCGAGGTCACGCTCTTCATCCCAGCCAGGGGAAGGCCGTTGCACCAGTGCCGTCAAGGTCCCCTTCGGCAAGGCGATCCACCTTCCCGAACCGTTCGGCGTCACGCTGGACACCTCGGACTTCCCGGTCTGAGCGCCCGTCCCCACGCACGACCGCGCCCGCACCCTGACC
Organism: Nocardiopsis sp. CNR-923; assembly: GCF_001942255.1. Lineage (GTDB taxonomy): Bacteria > Actinomycetota > Actinomycetes > Streptosporangiales > Streptosporangiaceae > Nocardiopsis. The sequence continues at coordinate 104,025 of NZ_MKKC01000120.1, read as the reverse complement.
CGGGCACGGGGGCGCGACGCGTCCGCCCGGGTCAGCCGGTGTTCTGGAGTCCGGCCGCCACGCCGTTGACCGACAGCAGCAGCAGGCGCTCCAGGTGCTGCTGGTCCTGCTCGGACAGGGAGTCGGCCTCCTCGCCCCGCAGCGCCTCCAGCGCCCGCAGTTGGAGGTGCGACAGCGCGTCCACGTACGGGTTGCGCAGGTCCACCGCGCGCGAGAGCACCGCGCGGTTCTCCAGCAGGCGGCCGTGCCCCGTCACCGTGAGCACCAACTCGCGTGTGCGGTCGTACTCGGCGAGCACCCGCTCGCTCAGCTCAGGCCGACCGCCCAGCGCCAGATAGCGCTCGGCGATCGTGCGGTCGGTCTTGGCCAGGCTCATCTCCGCGTTGTCCAGCAGCGACGCGAACATCGGCCACTCGCGGTAGGCGCGCTGGAGCACCGAGACGTCCTCGACGGCCGCCAGACCGGTGCCCAGGCCGTACCAGCCCGGCAGGTTCACGCGGGTCTGCGTCCACGCGAACACCCATGGGATCGCCCGCAGGTCACCCAGTCCCCTGGCCGCGCCGCGCCGCGCCGGGCGCGAGCCCAGGCGCAGCTCTCCCAGCTCCTCCAGTGGGCTGACCTGGGAGAACCATGCCGCGAAGCCCTCGGTGCCGATCAGCTCCAGGTACGTCTCCTGCGCCGCCGCCGCGATGGTGTCGGCGAACGGGCGGAACCGCTCGGCGGCCGAGCGCTCGCGCTCCTGCACGGCGTCGGTCGAGGCCATCAGGATCGCGTGGCCCACCTGCTCGACGTGGCGGCGGGCGATCGCGGGCTGACCGTAGCGGGCGAAGATGACCTCGCCCTGCTCGGTCACCTTGAACCGGCCGCCCACCGAGCCCGGCGCCTGCGCGAGCAGCGCGCGGCTGGCCGGGCCCCCGCCGCGGCCCAGGGACCCGCCCCGGCCGTGGAAGAGGGTCAGCCGCACGTCGTGCTCGCGCGCCCACGCGGCCAGTCGGGCCTGGGCGTCGTACAGCCGCAGCGTGGCGCTGACCGGTCCGACGTCCTTGGCCGAGTCGCTGTAGCCGAGCATGACCTCGATCCGGCGGCCGGACTGCTCCAGGCGGCGCTGGACCCCCGGCAGCTCCAGCATGCCGTCGAGGACCCCGGGAGAGGCGTCCAGGTCGGCGCCGGTCTCGAACAGCGGGATGACGTCCAGGACGGGCACCCGGTCGGCGGGCAGCGCGTGGCCCGCCAGCTCGTACACGGCCGCGATGTCCTCGGCCGAGCGCGTGAAGCTGACGATGTAGCGGCGGCAGGCCTCCACCCCGAAGCGCTCCTGGATCCAGGAGATCACCCGCAGGGTCGCCAGCACCTCCTCCGTGCGCTCGGACGGCCGCTCACCGGCGCGCAACTCGGCCAGGGCGGCCGCGTGCACTTCGCTGTGCTGGCGGATCTCCAGCTCGGCCAGGTGGAATCCGAAGGTCTGCGCCTGCCAGATCAGGTGCTGGAGCTCGCCGTAGGCCTGCCGGACCGCACCGGCCGCGACCAGCGAGTCCTGGACGACGCGCAGGTCGGCGAGGAAGTCGTCGGCGGTGGCGTAGGCCAGGTCCGCGTCGCGTTCGCGGGTCGCGCGCAGCCGAGTGGCGCACAGCAGTAGGAACTGGCGGTGCGGCTCGTTGGGCGAGCGCCCGGTGATCTCGGCCAGAAGGCCGGGCTGCCCCGCCTTGGCGGCCGAGACGGCGTCCAGGAGTGCGGGACTGGCCGGGGTGAGGCTGGAGTAGGCGGTGAGGGTGCGGGCGACCTGGTCGCACGCGTTCTCCAAACCGCGCAGCACGTGCTCGGACTGGATGCGCATGGCCTCGCGCGTCACTTCGTGCGTGACGAAGGGGTTGCCGTCGCGGTCTCCGCCGATCCAGCTGCCGTACCGGACGAACGGCGTCGCGCGGGGGGCGCGCACCCCCGTTCCCCCGGGGTCGACCGCCGCGTCCAGTGCCCGGTACACCTGCGGGATGACCTGGAAGATGGTCTTGTCGAACGCGGCGAGCGCGGTGCGCACCTCGTCGAGCGGGTCGAGCTTGGTGTAGCGCAGCTGGGAGGTGCGCCAGAGCAGGTCGATCTCCTCCAGCAGGCGCCGGTGCGCCTCGGCCGCGGCGCTGCTGCCCTCGTGGGCGGCGTGCCAGGCGTCCAGCTGGGCACTGATCCGCAGGATGGACGTCGACACGGCGCGCCGTCGGGCCTCGGTCGGGTGCGCGGTGAGCACGGGATGGAACTCCATGCCCGCGACGAGTTCGGTGAGGCGTTCCTCGCCCCCGTCGGTCTCCCGGATGGCGCGCACGGCGGCGGCCAGGGACTCGCGGGGCGGGTGGGCGGCGTCGTCGCGCTCGCGGAGGGCCCGCATCCGCTGGTGCTCCTCGGCCAGGTTGGCCAGGTGAAAGTAGACGGTGAAGGCGCGGGCCACCTGCTTGGCCCGCTCCAGCGGCCACTCGGACACGATCGCCGTGATCTCGTCCGTGGAGACCGACCCGTCGCGTGCGCCGATCACGGCGTGCCGGAGCTTCTCCACGTCGGCGAGAAGGTCCTCGCCGCCGCTCTCGGCCAATACCGTCCCGAGCATCTCGCCGAGCAGTTTCACGTCGTTTCGGAGCTGCTCGGGAACTTCCTGCCTGGCGCTGTCTCGTTCTGCGTTCACCGCTGTCATGGGGCCGAGACTACAGATGTCGGGACTGCGCGGACGCGTTCGGGGGTGGATTTCACCGGCTTTGCGAGCACGTTAACAATTGTGCGCGGCGGAGATGAATGCACATTCGGTCACGCGTGAATTCCGGGCTCCCACCTCTTTTCGGCGGCGCGCCGGACCCCGCTTCCCCGGTGCGCCCCGTCGCCCCTACTCGCGAGTAACCAGGGCCACCTCAGATTGTTGAACAACCCAGCGACTAGACTCGGTTGGCATGGCCACCCAAGCCCCAGAACCACCGTCCGCGGCTGAGATCGACATCCACACCACCGCTGGAAAGCTCGCCGACCTGCAACGACGCCGCTACGAAGCGGTGCACGCCGGTTCCGAGCGTGCCGTGGAGAAGCAGCACGCCAAGGGCAAGATGACCGCGCGCGAGCGGATCGACGCCCTCCTCGACCCGGGCTCGTTCGTGGAGTTCGACGCCCTGGCACGACACCGCTCGACCAGCTTCGGCCTGGAGCGCAACCGCCCCTACGGCGACGGCGTCGTCACCGGCCACGGGACGGTCGACGGGCGTCCCGTCGCCGTCTTCAGCCAGGACGTCACCGTCTTCGGCGGCTCGCTCGGCGAGGTCTACGGCGAGAAGATCACCAAGGTCCTCGACCACGCCCTCACCAACGGGTGCCCCGTCGTGGGCATCAACGAGGGCGGCGGCGCGCGCATCCAGGAGGGTGTGGTCTCGCTGGGCCTGTACGCGGAGATCTTCAAGCGCAACACCCACGCCTCCGGTGTCATCCCGCAGATCTCGCTCGTCATGGGCGCCGCGGCGGGCGGCCACGTGTACTCTCCCGCCCTGACGGACTTCGTCGTCATGGTCGACGAGACGTCCCAGATGTTCATCACCGGCCCCGACGTCATCAAGACGGTCACCGGCGAGGACGTGTCCATGGAGGAACTGGGCGGAGCCCGCACCCACAACACCAAGTCGGGCGTGGCCCACTACATGGGCGCCGACGAGCACGACGCGATCGACTACGTGCGCACCCTGCTCGGCTACCTGCCCGACAACAACCTCACGGAGGCGCCGGTCCTGCCGCCCGAGGACGACCCGGGCGACGAGCTCACCGACACCGACCTGGCGCTGGACACGTTCATCCCGGACTCGGCCAACCAGCCCTACGAGATGAAGCGGGTCGTCGAGGCGATCCTCGACGACGGCGACTTCCTGGAGGTGCACTCCCAGTTCGCCACCAACATCGTGGTGGGCTACGGGCGCGTCGACGGCCGCTCCGTCGGCGTGGTCGCCAACCAGCCCATGAGTTTCGCGGGCTGTCTGGACATCGACGCCTCCGAGAAGGCCGCGCGCTTCGTGCGCACCTGCGACGCCTTCAACATCCCCGTCCTGACCCTCGTCGACGTGCCCGGCTTCCTGCCCGGCACCGACCAGGAGTGGGACGGCATCATCCGGCGCGGAGCCAAACTGCTCTACGCCTACGCCGAGGCCACCGTCCCGCTGATCACCGTGATCACCCGCAAGGCGTTCGGCGGCGCCTACGACGTCATGGGCTCCAAGCATCTGGGCGCCGACGTCAACCTGGCCTGGCCCACCGCGCAGATCGCCGTCATGGGCGCCCAGGGCGCGGTCAACATCCTGCACCGCCGCACCCTGGCCGAGTCCGAGGACGTCGAGGCCGAGCGCGCGCGGCTGGTCGCGGAGTACGAGGACACCCTCCTCAACCCCTACTCGGCGGCCGAACGCGGCTACGTGGACGGGGTCATCATGCCGTCCGAGACGCGCGACCAGGTCACCAAGGCCCTCGCGGCCCTGCGGAACAAGCGCAAGCAGCTTCCGCCCAAGAAGCATGGAAACATCCCGCTTTGACTGCTCTCCTCCCCGAGGGGAAGGGGATCCTCATCACCCTTCCCGCCACGGGACCCGCGGGGATTCCTGGCTCAGGCCGCCGTGCGCCGACCCGCCCTCGCGCAGCCACCCCAAGGCCGCACGCCACCCGGTCAACAGTTCGTCCAACCTGGCCGGACCGCGCTCCTGTCCCGCCTGGTGCGCGGCGCGGGATTCGGCGACGCACCGGTTCCAGACCCACCGACACCGGTCCCACTCACCCGACAAGCCCAGGAGGGCGGTGGACGGCACACGCAACCGGAAGGCGAACCGGGCGTACCCGGCCTCCTGGCCTGTGTGTGGTGGCGGCGTCTCGATCGGCACGCCAGCCAGAACCCACGACGAAGAAGGGAGAACCCCCTACGTGTGTGAGCCAGATCACCACCACTGCGGGTGGATGACAACGGGGGCTCTGATTCCTCGCCGGCCTGAGGGCCGAGGCAACCTCGGAGAAAACTGGTGAACGAACCGACGACACCGCCGCACGTGGTCGTGGTCCGCGGCGCCCCCTCAGACGAGGAGCTCGCGGCCCTCGCCGCCGTGCTCAGCGCGCGCGCGGCCCGACGCGCCACCGACGCCGACACCGACGCGGCGACGGAACCGGCCTCCGGTTGGCGGGACCGCGCACGGAACCTGCGTGCGCACGTGCCGCCCCGGCCCGGCCCCGACGCCTGGCGCCTCAGCCTGAGGTGACCCCGTCGCCACGATTCGTAGAATTTCCGTTGAGCGGACGGCGCTCTCCAGCTCCGTGCCACAGCAGGAGGATTTCCCACCGTGCGTAAAGTTCTGATCGCCAACCGCGGCGAGATCGCCGTGCGCGTCGCCCGCGCGTGCCGCGACGCCGGTCTGGCCAGCGTCGCCGTGTACGCCGAGCCCGACCTGGACGCGCTGCACGTCAAGATCGCCGACGAAGCCCATTCCCTGGGCGGGTCGACCCCCGCCGACTCCTACCTGGACATCGCCAAACTCCTGGCCGTGGCCGCAGAGTCCGGCGCCGACGCCGTCCACCCCGGGTACGGGTTCCTCGCCGAGAACGCAGAGTTCGCCCAGGCGGTCATCGACGCGGGGCTGACCTGGATCGGCCCGCCGCCCTCGGCGATCACCGCCCTGGGCGACAAGGTCCAGGCCCGCCACATCGCGCAGAAGGTCGGCGCCCCGCTCGTGGCCGGCACCCCGGAACCGGTCTCCGGCGCCGAGGAGGTCGTGGCCTTCGCCGAGGAGCACGGCCTGCCCATCGCGATCAAGGCCGCTTTCGGCGGCGGCGGGCGCGGGCTGAAGGTCGCCCACACCCTGGACGCGGTGGCCGACGCCTACGAGTCCGCCGTGCGCGAGGCGGTCACCGCGTTCGGGCGCGGCGAGTGCTTCGTCGAGCGCTACCTGGACAAACCCCGCCACGTGGAGACCCAGTGCCTGGCCGACTCGCACGGCAACGTCGTGGTGGTCTCCACCCGTGACTGCTCGCTCCAGCGCCGCCACCAGAAGCTGGTGGAGGAGGCTCCGGCGCCGTTCCTGTCCCAGGACCAGATGGAGCGGCTGTACGGGGCGTCCAAGGCCATCCTCAAGGAGGCCGGGTACGTGGGCGCCGGGACGTGCGAGTTCCTGGTCGGCGTCGACGGGACCATCTCGTTCCTGGAGGTCAACACCCGGCTTCAGGTGGAGCACCCGGTGAGCGAGGAGGTCACCGGCATCGACCTGGTACGGGAGATGTTCCGGGTGGCCGACGGCGAGGAGCTGGGGTACGGCGACCCGGAGGTCCGCGGCCACTCGTTCGAGTTCCGGATCAACGCCGAGGACGCGGGTCGGGGCTTCATGCCCGCCCCGGGGACGATCACCGATCTGTCCCTGCCGGGCGGTCCCGGCGTGCGCGTGGACACCGGGTGCGAGGCCGGGTTCACGGTGCCGCAGGCGTTCGACTCGATGGTCGCCAAGCTGATCGTGACGGGGCGGACCCGGCAGGAGGCGCTGGCCCGCTCCAGGCGGGCGCTGGCGGAGTTCACGGTCGGCGGGATGCCGACGGTGATCCCGTTCCACCAGGCGGTGGTGGCCGACCCGGCGTTCGCTCCTGCCGACGCGGAACAGCCGTTCGGGGTGTACACGCGGTGGATCGAGACGGAGTTCGACAACCGGATCGAGCCGTGGGCGGGCGCGCCGGGCACGGCTGCGGCCGTCGAGCGCGAGACGGTGACCGTGGAGGTCGGCGGCAAGCGGATCGACGTGGTGCTGCCCGCCGGTCTGGGCGCGGCCCCGGCGGCGGGGCGGGGCACGGTCCCCGCGAGGAAGAAGCGGTCGGCGCGCGCCGGCGGCGGTTCGGCCGCGGTCGGCGGGGACGCGCTGGTGTCGCCGATGCAGGGCACGGTGGTCAAGCTGGTGGCCGAGGAGGGCCAGGCCGTCGCGGAGGGCGACCCGGTGGTGGTCATCGAGGCGATGAAGATGGAGCAGCCGCTGAACGCGCACAAGGCCGGGACGGTGACCGGGTTGACGCTCGCCGCGGGTGAGACCGTGGCCAACGGCGCGGTGGTCTGCGAGATCAAGGACGCGTAGGGCGCGCCGCCCGCACGGCAGGGGGAGGCACCGGATCGGTGCCTCCCCGTCTGTGTCGTGTCCCTACTTGTCGAAAGACAGTACGGTGCTTTCCTGGTTTGTCTCATCCGACCCTGACGCCCGGCGTGATCCTCGCCGCACTCCCCCGCTCTCCCCGCGACGGAGCCCCCTGGACTCGGGCGATCCAGACAGGACCACGCGGGATTCATCCCATGACATGTATGGAATAAGTAAGGCGTAGGGGATATTGTCCTTGACCGTGACGAACATCTGGGGACTGACGCGACGGTGGCACATCGACCTGTGCCGCCGCGGCTGTCAGGCGTGTAGCTAGTTCACGCGCGCCCGCCGAGGCGCGCGCCGCGCACCCCACCGTGTGTCACCCCCCTGCCGGTGACACCCCCTTGCCCCGTAGCCGAACTCGGCGGCGCCCACCGTGCCGCCGCACGTCCTCGGCTGTCATCGCCACCCTTCTGGAGTCACCTCCGTGTCCTCGCAGAGTGCCACCGCACGTTCGCGAAATCCGTTCGTACGCATCCCCTTCTCCGTCCAGGTCCTGGCCGGTCTGGTCCTCGGCCTCGCCCTCGGCGTCGTCGCCCTCCAGCTCGGCGCCACCGGCGACGGCGACCCGAACTGGCTCGCCACCACCCTGGACACCGTCGGCTCGATCTTCGTGACGCTGCTGCGCACGATCGTGCCGCCGCTGATCGTCCTGGCCGTCATCTCCTCGATCGCCAACCTGCGCAACGTCACCAACGCGGCCCGCCTCGCCGGGCAGACGCTGCTGTGGTTCGCGATCACCGCGCTGATCGCCGTCGCGATCGGCATCACGCTCGGACTGGTCTTCCGGCCGGGCCTGAACAGCGGCGTGGACGCGTCGACCGCCGCCGAGCCCACCACCCACGGCTCCTGGATCGCGTTCATCGAGAGCATCGTCCCGGCCAACTTCCTCGGTCTGGCCGCGAGCACCTCCCAGGCCGACGACGGCTCGCTGAGCACGTCGCTGTCGTTCAACGCCCTCCAGCTCATCGTGATCGCCGTGGTCCTCGGCATCGCGGCGGTGAAGGTCGGCAAGTCCGCCGAGCCGTTCATCAACTTCACCGCCTCCGCCCTGGACGTGGTGCTCAAGGCCCTGTGGTGGGTCATCCGACTCGCCCCGATCGGCACCGTCGGCCTCCTGGGCAACGCGGTCTACAGCTACGGCTGGACCACCATCGGCGCGCTCGGCAAGTTCACGGCGGCGATCTACGTCGGCCTGGCGCTGGTGGTGTTCGTCGTCTACCCGGTGCTGGCCCGCCTGCACGGCCTGTCGCCGGTCAAGTACTTCACGGGCGTGTGGCCCGCCGTGCAGCTCGGCTTCGTCTCCCGCTCGTCGATGGGCACCCTGCCCGTCACCCAGCGGGTCGCCGAGCAGAACCTCGGCGTTCCGCGCCACTACTCCGCGTTCGCCGTGCCGTTCGGCGCCACCACCAAGATGGACGGCTGCGCCGCGATCTACCCGGCGATCTCGGCGATCTTCGTCGCCCAGTTCTTCGGGATCGACCTGGGCGTCACCGACTACCTGCTCATCGTGTTCGTCTCGGTGATCGGCTCGGCCGCGACCGCGGGCACCACCGGCGCGACCGTGATGCTCACCCTGACCCTGTCCACGGTGGGTCTGCCCCTGGAGGGAGTCGGCCTGCTCCTCGCGGTCGACCCGATCCTGGACATGGGCCGCACCGCCACCAACGTGGCCGGTCAGGCGTTCGTCCCGGCGATCGTCGCCAAGCGCGAGGGCATCCTGGACGTGACGCGCTACCGCGCTCCGCGCGGCTCCAGCGGATTCGTTCCGCTGGACGAGGAGCCCGCCCAGCCCCTCGGGGCGCGGGGCGAGGACGGGGCCTCGGAGACGGCCGAACGGGACGCCGAGCCCGCCGCCAGGTCCTGACCCCCGCCCTAACCGACCGCGGCCCGCCGGAGACGATCCGGCGGGCCGCGCCGCGTTGTGGGGAGGGGGACACGGTGAGACCGTGGACGCGGCGGGAACTGAGCGGGCACCCCGTTCGTCCCAGCTAGTGACGGAGGCGAGAGGAACGACATGCTGCGCCGCTTGGCAACACCCACAGTCCTGACCGCCGGACTCGCGGCGGCGGTCGTGACCGCCTCGGCGATGCCCGCCGCGGCCGACACCGCACCCGAACTCCCCGACACCCAGGCCGTCGTCGACGAGTTGGAGGGCGACGGCGTCTACATCGACCCGAGCATCGACCAGATCCCGGCCGCCGACGAGGCCGCCCTGGAAACGGCCGCGGCCGGGTCCGACGTGCCCGTCTACTACGTGGTCCTCCCGACGGGGGCGGCCGGGTCCAACGCCGGCGTCGACGCCGTCATGGAGCCCGTGATGGCCGAGGTCGGCGACGGAGCCTACGGCGTCCTGGCCGGATCCGACGCCTTCCTGGTGACGTCCCCGAACATCGAGGACACCGAGGCGATCCGGGAGATCGCGCTCGCCGAGGGCGCGGGAAACCAGATCGACACGCTCACGGCCGTGCCCGACGCCGCCGAGAGCGTGGAGTCCGGCGCCGCGTCCGGCGGCGGAGGGGGTTCGGCCCTGGTCCTGCTCGCCCTCCTGGTGCTCGTCGTCGCCGCGGGCGGCTGGTTCGTCTACAACAGCCGCAGGAAGCGCGCGGCCAAGAAGGCCAAGCAGCTCGCCGAGATCCGGCAGATGGCCACAGAGGACGTCGTCCGGCTCGGTGAGGACGTGGCGGGCCTGGAGATCGACCTGACCGCGGTCGACGACGCCACCCGCGCCGACTACACGCGCGCGATCGACTCCTACGACCAGGCCAAGTCCCTGCTCGACACCATCTCCGAGCCCGACCAGGTGCGCATGGTCACCAGCGCCCTGGAGGACGGCCGCTACTACATGAGCGCGACCCGGGCGCGGATGAGCGGGGCGCCGGTGCCCGAGCGCCGCGGCCCCTGCTTCTTCAACCCGCAGCACGGCCCGTCCTCCGAGGACGTCATGTGGGCCCCGCCCGGCGGCTCGCCCCGGTCGGTCACCGCCTGCCCCGCGTGCGCGCAGGCCGTGCGGACCGGTGGGCAGCCGGACGTGCGCCTGGTCGAGGTCGACGGCGAACGCCGCCCGTACTACGACGCGGGCCCGGCCTACTCGCCCTACGCCGGCGGCTACTTCGGCATGGACATGATGATGGGCATGTTCACCGGCATGATGATGGGCTCCATGATGGGGTCGATGCTGGGCGGCGGCATGATGGGCGCCGGTGACGTCGGCGACGCCGGGGACCCGGTGGCGGGGACTTCGGCGGCGGCGACTTCGGAGGGGACTTCGGCGGCGGAGGCGACTTCGGCGGTTTCGACTTCTGAGGTTTCCACCGCGAACGCGGACGGTCCCGGGCACGCTGGCCCGGGACGTCCGCGTTCGCGGGGCGTGCGACCGGCGATGGGACGGCGTCAGGCCGCGGAGCGCGCGTGCAGCTCCTGGACCCACCGGCACACCGTGTCGGCTGTCTGTGCCGGTTCGGCCCCGGTGGTGTCGACGAGGGTCAGCGGCGGGTCGAGGCGGGGCCCCTCCCACGCCACCCACGCGGCGAAGTCGAGAGTCTCCTCGATCCGCTCCTCGTCCCACTCCCGCCAGGCGGGGCGGGCGCGCAACCGGTCGGCGAGCACGTCGGCGTCGCAGGTCAGCGCCAGGTAATGGATGGCGGAGAACAGCGCGCGCTCCGGGAGGGGCTCGAACTCCGGGGGCACCACGGTCCCGCAGAGCACGACCGGACGCCCGTTCTGCTGCACCATGGCCGCGGTGCGCAGCCAGGTAGAGCGGAACAGGCGATGGTGCTCGGTGGGGTCGCGTAGACCGCCCACCCACAGCAGGTCCTGTTCGAGCACGACGAAGCGGTCACTGAGCCGTTCGAGCAGCATCCCGGCGATGGTGGACTTCCCGGTGCCGCTCGGACCCGACACGCAGTACAGCGGCAGGCGCGCGAACGGCCGGGTCTGGCCGCAGGAGGCACAGCGCAGCACGGACGGTCCCGCGCCGGTGTCCGGGTTCTCGTCCAGTTCCCCGCACCGCGTGCAGATCAGCGGATGCACGTGCGGCTCAGTCGAACAGCTCTTCCAGGAAGCTCTTCCTACGGCCGCGGTAGGGCTTGGGAGAGTCCCGGTAGCCGCCGTACCCGCGCGGCGAGTCGCGGTAGCCGCCGTACCCGCGCGGGGAGTCGGCGTAGCCGCCCTGGTGGTACCCCGGGGGCGGAGCCTGCGGGTAGGAGCGCGGCGGGGCCTGCTGGTAACCGGGCTGGGGGGCGCTCGGATCCGGCGGAGGGGGCGCCGAGTAGTGGCGCTGCTCGGCCGCGATGATGCTCTCCAGCTCACCCCGGTCCAGGAAGATGCCCTGGCAGACGTCACACCGGTCGATGTGGACGCCCTGTCGGTCGTAGGTACGCATGGGGCTCTGGCACTTGGGACAGATCACCCCCCAGACACTACCCCCTCCACCGTGAGATCGGAGTAAACGGGGCGATCTCCCGGCCCGCGGCTCCCGGGGACCCGCCGTCGGCGTTCTCGGCCCGACGCCCGGCGCGCCCCTCCCGGCCCGGGACCCGCGGGTTCCTACTCCGGGGAGGCGAGCATCAGTGACCGCGCCGCCTCGGTGACGCTGCCCGACAGCGACGGGTACACCGCGAAGGTGTGCGCGAGGTCGTCGACGGTCAGGCGCTGCTGGACGGCGACCGACACCGCCAGGATGATTTCGCTGGCGCGCGGGCCGACGATGACGCCGCCGAGCACGATGCCCGTGTGCTGGCGGCAGATCAGCTTGACGAAGCCCTCCTTGACCTCGTTCATCTTGGCGCGCGGGTTGGTGTTGAGCGGGAGCGTCACCGCCCGGCCGTCGATGCGCCCGCTGCGCACGTCGTCCTCGCTGGCGCCGACCGCCGCCAACTCCGGGTGGGTGAAGACGGTGGAGGCGACCGTGGACAGCTTCAGCGGGGCGACGGCCTCGCCGAGCGCGTGCCACATGGCGATCCGCCCCTGCATGGCGGCGACGGAGGCCAGCATGTTGACGCCGGTGCAGTCGCCGGCGGCGTACACGCCCGGCACGGTGGTGCGGGAGACCCGGTCGACGTCGACGAACCCGCCCTGCCCCAGCCGGACGCCGGCCTCCTCCAGGCCGAGCCCCTCGGTGTTGGGGATCATGCCGACCGTCATCAGGCAGTGGCTGCCGTCGACCGTCCGGCCGTCGGTGAGGGTGACCCGGACGCCGTCCGCGGTGCGCACCACCGACTCGGCGCGGGTCTGGCTGAGGACGGTCATGCCGCGTCGCATGAACACGTCCTCCAGGACCTCGGCGGCATCGGCGTCCTGGGTGGGCATGACGTGCTCGCGGGAGGAGACGAGGGTGACGTCCGAACCGAGGGACTGGTAGGCGCTGGCGAACTCGGCGCCGGTGACGCCGGAGCGACGACGATGAGCTTCTCGGGGAGTTCGTCCAGGTCGTAAAGGTGCCGCCAGGTGAGGATGCGCTCGCCGTCGGGTTCGGCGCTGGGCAGCTCCCGGGGGTGCGCGCCGGTGGCGATGAGGATGACGTCCGCGCGGATCCGCTGGTCGCCGACGGCCACGATGTGCGGGTCGACCAGACGCGCCTCACCGAGCACGACCTGCACGCCCTCCTTGACCAGGCGAGCGCGGGTGTCGTCGGACTGGGCACGGGCGAGGGCCTTGATCCGGGGGTTGATGCGGGCGGGGTCGACCTCCACCTCCGCCTTGCCGTCGTGGATCTCGGGGACGTTGATGCCGAGGGCGTCCGCCTCGCGTACGTAGGTGGTCCGCGTGGAGGTGGCGATGAGGCTCTTGGAGGGCACGCAGTCGGTGAGGACGCAGGCGCCGCCGATGCCGTCGCGCTCCACCACCGTCACGTCCGCGCCGAGCTGTGCCGCGACCAGCGCCGCCTCATAGCCCCCGGGTCCGCCACCGATGATCACGACCTTCGTCACGCTGCTTCACTCCCTCTTCGGTTGGACCGCGGCGCCCGTTCCCGGTCCGGGCCGGAATTCGGGCATGGCGGGGCACCACCAGGTTCTTCGCTGGTTCCCATTGTCGTCCATGCCGGCCGGAGGAATCCGCAGACTCCGCCGGCCCCCGGATCCCGGCGGGCCCCGGGGGCCCGCCTCACAGCCCGTGCGCCGTCGCACAGGCCCGGGGAATGGGACGAACACCACTTCGCGCGTGCGAAACGGTCACCGCGAGAGGTGGCTCGGGGCGCTCCCGGCGTCACCGTCCGCCCCTGATTCCCCTTCTCCCCGAGGGCGTCCGCCCGCCCATTCCACACGGCGGACACACTGCGTTGCGTTCCGGAACAATCCGACTACACAGCGGTAGCATCCGACTTGTGAGTGAAACAGAGCAGGCGTCCCAGACAACGGACGGAGCCAAGGACCTCGCGGCCGAGGCGGCACGGGAGTTGTTGTCCCGCGCCGGCGCCGACAGCTTCGACGCCCTGGTGGTGCTCGGTTCCGGCTGGGCGGGTGCGGTCGACACGCTCGGCGCGTCCGACATCGAGTTCGACGTCACCGAACTGCCCGGTTTCGTCTCCCCCACGGCCAAGGGACACTCCAGCAAGGTCCGGAGCATGTGGGTCGGCGACAAGCGCGTGATCGTGTTCATGGGACGCGTCCACGAGTACGAGACGCACGACCCCATGCGCGCCACGCACGCCGTGCGCACCGGCCTGTCCGCGGGAGCGGGGCTCGCCGTCCTCACCGGGTCCGCCGGTTCACTGCGCGCCGACTTCGCACCGGGCCTGCCCGTGGTGGTGCGCGACCACATCAACCTCACCGCGCGCTCACCGCTGGCCGGTGCGCGGTTCGTCGACCTGTCGAACGCCTACAGCCAGCGGCTGCGGGAGATCATCCACGACGTCGACCCGTCGCTGGCGGAGGGTGTGTACGTCTCCACCGTCGGCCCCCAGCTCCAGACCCCCGCCGAACTGGCGCTGCTCCGCCAGGCGGGGGCGGACGTGGTGGGGCGGTCGATCGCCCTGGAGACCATCGCCGCCGTGGAGATGGGGGCGGAGGTGCTGGGCCTGGCGATCATCACCAACGACGCGGTGGGCTCGGTGCTGGAGCGCTTCGAGTCCGACCAGGCGCTGGAGATTGTCAGGCACCGGGCGCGGCGCTGGGGGAACTGCTGCACCGGGTCCTCGACCGGGCCTGACTCCGGGCGGTCCCGGACACGCGATCAGCCCTGCGCCCGTACGAGAGCGAGCCGAAGGCGTCCGCCAGAGGGAGACGCCGCGCCCCAAGGCCCGTCCCTTGAGGGGCGGTGGAGGGAGACGGGAGGGTGGATGGCCCCGGCGAGGCCACCAGACCGGCGGGGCGAGCCCGCGAGGTCGTGTGGCTGGGGCGCTCCGGCCGCACCGGGCGAGGCCGGTACCGGCGTGGCGAGCGTACACCCCGAGGCCCGGGGTGGACGGTACCGACCATGGCGCGGCCGGAGGCGGTGCTTCCCCGGCGCCCGTCCGCGCGGGATCCCCGCAGACCCCGTTGGACTCGCGAACCGGGCACCTTCCCATTATTCAGTTGGACCGCGCGCGACGCCCAGGGCGAGGAACCGAGCGGATGACCATCCGCGCGAAGCCCGTCCGCTCGGCGCACTCTCCCTTAGGCATGCCTTACCTAACCAGATGCGTGGGGCGGCGTCAACCCCCTGCGGCGAGAAAGGGACCCGGCCCCCGCACGACGCGGGGACCGGGTCCCACCAGGCGTTGCCCCGGGCGGCGACGCTCGGGGCCGAGGGCGCTCAGGCCAGCACCAGCACCCCCACGAAGTACACCGCCGTCACCGCGAGGACGACGATCACCTCGACCGGCACCATCGTCTGCGGCGCGTCCTCGGCGCCCAGCGCGGCCGGGCCCGCCTCGCCGACGTCCCGGATCGGCCCGCTCAGGGGGCGCGCCTTGTACCGTTCGGCGTCCCGGCGCAGTTGCCGCGCGACCACGTCGACCGGGCGCTGCCCGGCGGGGTCCTCGTCGGCGTCGGCGTCCGCCAGCCCGGATTCGCGGCGCAGGTTCTCACGGACACGGGCGCGCTTCGTCTCGCGCAACGGCCACGACCGCACGATCCCGCCCGGCGTGTGCACGCGCAGGACGTCGGTCACGTCCACCCAGACCACCGCGGGCCACGGCACGAAGGTCTCCCGCAGCGGGTTGATCATCCGCAGTCCGCGCTCGGTGGAGACCACGCGCGGACGCAGCCACACCAGGTGGACACCGGCCACACTCGCCACCAGCACCGCCGAGGCCACCCACGCCGAGCGGCCCTCGCCGCGCAGCAGCACGTCGAGCAGCAGCAGGACGGCGATGACGACCCACACCAGCGCCAGCACCCGCGAGGAGGTCGACGCGTGGGTGGTGGACCGGGGCCGGTCCATCAGACCGCCGCCCACTTCAACTGGGCGAACCCGGGCTTGATGACGCCGTTGATCAGGGCCAGGCGCTCGTCGAAGGGCAGGAACGCCGACTTCATGGCGTTGACCGTGAACCACTCCAGGTCGTCCCAGCCGTAGGAGAAGGCCTCGGACAGCTTGGCGAACTCCTCGGACAGCGTCACGCCACTCTGAAGCCGGTTGTCGGTGTTCACGGTGACCCGGAACCGCAGGTCGTGCAGGAGTCGGATGGGGTGCGCGGCGATGGACTCGGCGGCGCCGGTCTGGACGTTCGAACTCGGGCACATCTCCAACGGGACGCGCTTGTCCCGCACGTACTGGGAGAGGCGGCCCAGACGCGGCACGCCGTTCTCGTTCAGCGTGATGTCGTCGACGATGCGCACGCCGTGGCCCAGGCGGTCGCACCCGCACCACTGGAGCGCCTCCCAGATGGACGGCAGACCGAACGCCTCACCCGCGTGGATGGTGAAGTGGAAGTTCTCGCGGCGCAGGTACTCGAAAGCGTCCAGGTGCCGCGTGGGCGGGTTACCCGCCTCGGCGCCCGCGATGTCGAAGCCGGAGACCCCGGCGTCCCGGTAGCGCACGGCCAGTTCGGCGATCTCCGAGGAGCGCGCGGCGTGCCGCATGGCGGTGACCAGCTGCCCGGTGCGGATGACGCGCCCCTGGTCGGCGGCGCGCTTCTCACCCAGTTCCAGCCCTTCCTGGACGGCCTCGACGACCTCCTCCAGGGTGAGCCCAGCCGAGAGGTGCTGTTCGGGGGCGTAGCGCTGCTCGGCGTAGACCACGCCGTCGGCGGCCAGGTCCTCCGCCGCCTCGGCCGCCACCCGCACGAGCGCGTCGCGCGTCTGCATCACGGCGGTCGTGTGCGCGAAGGTCTCCAGGTAGCGCTCCAGGGACCCGGAGTCGGAGGCCTCGCGGAACCACACGCCCAGCTCGCCGGGATCGTAGGTGGGAAGACCGGTGTACCCGGCCTCCCGCGCCAGTTCGACGACGGTGGACGGGCGCAGGCCGCCGTCGAGGTGGTCATGCAGCAGGACCTTCGGCGCCCGCCGGATCTGCTCAACTGTGAGTGGGTGGTTCATACTCCTCAGAATGCCACCCGGGCGGCGCGCGACCGCCCACGCCGACGCCAAGTTTCCGAGAATCCGGCAGATCCGCCCGCGGAGTCCGCGGGGGTCCGGGCCTGTCCCTTGGAACGGTCACCCCCGGGGGCTCGCCGTTCGGGCCGAAGAGAAACGGAGGCCCACAGCGAACACCGCTCAGGCCAGGGCCTCGTCGTCGACGCGGTTCCCCGCGTGGGCGGTGTTCCACAGCGCGGTCAGCGCCGTGGTGACCATGAACCGGGTCCCCACGGCGATGGCGCGCTCGTCGACGTCGAAGGTCCCCCGGTGCAGGTCCAGCATGGGGCCGTCCCAGTCCGGGGAGTGGGTGCCCAGGCGGGCCAGCGCGCCGGGGACGTGCTCCAGGTACCAGGCGAAGTCCTCCCCGCCCAGGCTCTGGGGCGTGCTGGCGACCGCGTCCGGGCCGAGCGAGAGACCGACCGCCTCGCGCATCGTCTCCACGCTCCGCGCCTCATTGATCGTCGGCGGGACACCGCGGCGGTAGGTGACCTCGCCTCCGCCCCGTAGGCGGAGGCCACCGACTCGACCAGCCCCTTGACGATGTCCGGGGCGGAGTGCCAGCCTCGTCGTCCAGGCAGCGGACGGTCCCCTCGGCGACGGCGTCGTCGGGGATGACGTTGGGTGCCGCCCCCGCGCTGATCCGGCCCCAGACCAGGCTGAACCCGGCGCGCGGGTCGACCAGGCGGGACAGTGCGGCGGGCAGTTCGGTGACCACCTTGCCCATGGCGTAGACGAGGTCGGAGGTCAGGTGCGGCCGGGCGGTGTGTCCGCCCGGACCGGACAGGCGGACCATCAGCTGGTCGCAGGCGGCGGTGATGCCGCCGACGCGCAGTCCGACCTTGCCCACCATGAGGCGGGGGTCGCAGTGCAGGGCGAAGATCCGGTCCACACCCTTCATCGCCCCGTCGTTGACCACCTCGACCGCGCCGCCGGGCAGCTCCTCCGCCGGCTGGAAGATCAGCCGCACCCGGCCGGGCAGGGCGCCCACGCGGTCCTGCTGGGCGAGGAAGACCGCCGACGCCAGCAGGACGTGGTGTGCACGTCGTGCCCGCAGGCGTGCGCGCGCCCGGGACCGTCGAGCGGTAGGGAACCCCCGCCTTCTCGTCGGTGAGCGGGAGGGCGTCGATGTCGGCCCTGAGCGCGACCAGGGACCCGGCCCGGAGCCGATGTCGCACACCAGCCCGGTGCCCTGCGCGAGGACACGCGGGCGCAGGCCCACCTCGCGCAGCCGCTCGGCGATCCGCCCGGTCGTGCGGTGTTCGGCGAAGGCGAGTTCGGGGTGCATGTGCAGGTCCCGGCGGAATCCGGTGAACTCCCGCTCATGGCGCGCCAGAAAAGCGGTCAACTGTTCCGGCAGGTCACGTCCCTGCATTGCGAGGGTCCCCTCTTCATCGCGTGTCAGCGCACACCGGCCCCGTCGCTGACACTGACCTCTGCGCGGGTGAGGCCGCCCCGGAGCTCGGCGGCGAGCATGTCCACGACGTCGTCGAGCGAACCGCCCTCGGCGACGACCGCGCGCTGCCGTTCGTAGGAGGCACCCTTGTCCAGGGTCTCGGAGACCAGGTCCAGGTCCTCGGCGCAGCCCAGGCGGGCCGCGACCGGACGCAGCTCGCGAACCAACTCGTAGAGGTCGTCCCGGATCGGCACCGTGGTTCCGTGCACGTCCGTGATCACACGAGCGTCGAGTCCGTAGCGGGTGGCCCGCCACTTGTTGTCGCTCACCAGCCAGGACGGCGGGTTGGGCAGACCGTATCCCCGATCGAGCTGGTGATCGAACAGCTCGACCAGGCTCTGGCAGAGCGCGGCGGCCATTCCCACCTCGCGCAGGGTGGGAATCCCGTCGAACATCCGGATCTCGATGGTGCCGAAATCCGGGTGCGGCCGGATGTCCCACCACACTTCCTTGATAGAGGCGATGGTACCCGCCCGCAGAAGCGTTTCGAGGTATTCCTCGAAAGCAGTCCAACCCGACAGGTTCGGCGGCGGCCCCGACGTGGGAAGGGCGCCGAAGACGATCGACCTCGCGGATGCCAGGCCCGTGTCATGCCCACTCCAAAATGGGCTGGAAGCACTCAAAGCCAGAAAATGCGGGAGGAACTTCGCAAGTGCGTTCACCATGGGAATGGCCTTCTCCTGGCTGCGCACCCCCACGTGGACGTGGACCCCGCAGGTGAGGATGCGTCGGGCGAGCCACTGCATCTGCTCGACCAGCTCGCCGTAGCGCTCTCCCGGGCTGAGCGACTGGTCCCGCCAGTCGTCGATCGGGTGGGTTCCGGAGCAGGTCAAAGTGGTTCCGCGCGGTTCGAGCACGTCACGCATCCGCTGGATGTTGCGGGTGAGGTCCCGCTTGGCCTCGTCGACCGTCTCACAGATGCCGGTCACGACCTCGACCTGTGACTGCATCAGCTCGTGCCGAAGCGGGGGGACGTCCGCGCCCGCGCTGAGGTCGGGCAGCTCGGACAGCAGCTCCTGCGCCTCCTGCCGCAGGTGACGCGTGCTCCGATCGACGAGCTGGAGCTCCCACTCCACTCCGAGCGTCGCGCGTTCGGACGACTTGAATGCGATTCCCATCTGCCCTCCGAGGGGGGTGTCGCCAGCGGTCTCACGGCCAGCGGTCGGTGTGCCCGGATGAATCGGTCAACCGGGACACGGGAGGACTACCCTGTCGACACCCCGCGCATACGGGACGGGGACGCACAGTGAGGTAATTTCCTCGTGCGTGAACCGCGGTGTGCGTGAACCGCGGTCATTCCCGACCGGAATGGCGGCGGCGGATCACCCACGCGGCGGCCCCGGCCGCACCGGCGGCGCCGACCAGTGACAACGCCGCCGCCAACGCCCGTTGGGCGGCGCGGTGCTCCCGCCCGATCCTTGGCCGGGCACGCGGATCGTGGGCCGGCCGAGACCAGTTGAGCCCGTTCTGCTCCGGCAGCGGCAGGGTGCCCGTGTACGGCGGCGGCAGGGGCAGCCAGGTCGCCGTCCACGCCGCGCTGAACATGACCAGGCGCATCACCAGGTTGATCCACACCAGGAGCCCTACCAACACCGCGAAGGACGCGTACACCGGGTTGGCCAGGGTCCCGGCGAGCAGGATCGCCGCGGCCGCCTTGAGGATCTCGAAGCCCACCGCCCCGATCAGGGCGCCGCGCCACATCGCCCGGGTCGGCCGCCCGCTCCCGGACAGGAGTGCGAAGACGAGCAGGAAGATCAGTGAGTTGGCGCCCACGGCGATCGCCACGGCGAGGGCGCGCAGGGACAGGTTGGCGAGCACAGAGCCGTCCCACCCCACCCACGACAGCAGCCAGGTCGTGGCGGCCTGCGCGACGCTGGTGAACGCGACCGTGAGCAGCAGGGCCGCCCCGAGTCCGAGCATGACCGCCAGGTCGCCCGTTTTGCGCAGCAGGTAGTTGGGGCCGTCCTTGACGCTCTTGAGCCAGATCGAGTGCAGTGCCTGGCGCAACTCGGAGACCGAGTTCAGCCCCGCGTAGAGCAGGCCGAGCACGCCGATCACGCCCGCGCCCACGCGCGCGCCGGCCACCTGGTCCATCGGCAGCCGGTCGGACAGGCCGGGCAGGACCTCGTCCAACGCCTGTTCCAGGTAGGCGGTCAGCTCGGGCCCTCCCGCCGCGACGACGAAGCCCAGCGCCGCGAAGGCGAGCGCGATCAGCGGGAAGAAGGACAGGAAGGTGAAGTACGTCACGGCGCCCGCGAGCAGGCTCCCGTTCCGGTCGGCGTAGCGCTCGTAGGCACGGACCAGGTGGTCGACGCCCGGTCGGCGGCGCCGCAGCCCCCAGTAGGCGTCCATGGCCAGGTTCCGGTAGTGACGGGACGTGTCCTTGGCCCGGTCCAGGGCTGCGGGCATGGCTCCCCCTCCGCGCCGGTCGTGGACCGTCACCGTAACGAGCGGTGCGTGGAGGGGGAAGCCCGACGCGCGATCCCCGGGTGGGGGCAGACTTGGGGGCAGCGGTGAGACGGGGAGAAAGGTGGACCGGTGGAAGGCATGGGGGCTCGGTGGCGCGCCGTGTTGGGCCTGCGTCCGGCGGGACCGCGGGGAGACTGGCCGTCGTCGGCCCCGGACGCCGACGCGCTGGCTGAGTCCTTCACCCTGCGGTACGGCTCGGCCGCCGAGGGGGTCTGGCGCGCGCCGGCCGGGTGGCGCTCATGGGCGAGCACACGGCCACCAGCGGCGGCGCCGCCCTGTACGCGGCGTTGCCCTGGGGTGTGACCGCCGCTGCGGGACTCACCTCGGACGGCGGCGTGCACGCGGCCACGACCCACGGCCCCCTGAGACCTCGGGAGGCCGCCGCGCGCACGGTGGCCGAGGAGGTCGGCGAGGCGCGCCGGAGCGGCCTTCTCCGGGCCGACCAAGGACTCCGGGTACTCCTGGAGTCCGATCTGCCCGTGCACGCCTCCCTGGGCCGCACGGCGGCCGTCGGGGCCGCCGTCGCGCTCGCGCTCGCCGACCTCGCGGGCGGTCCGCCGCCGGAGGGCGCCGCGGCGGACCGGCGCGCGGTGCTCGCCGCGCGGCCGGGGCACGCGGTCCGGGTGAACCAGCGGACGCTGCGCACCCGGGTCCTGCCCTTCGACTTGGCCGCCGAGGGGCTGCGGCTGGTGGTCGTCGACACCGGGGCGCTCCCCCGCCGCGACCCCAGGCCCGCGCACACCGCCGCGGTCGAGGCCGCCCAGGAGGTCCTCGGCCCGCTCCGCTCCGTGGGCGACCTGCGTGCCGCCCTGGCGAGCCTGCCGGACCCGGGGCAGCGCGACCGGATCGAGTTCGAGGCGACGGAGGCACACCGGCTCAACGCGGCGGTCGGTCTGCTGCGCGCGGGGCGCGCCGGGGAGGTCGGCCCGATCCTGAGCGCCTCGCACCTGTCCCTGCGCGGGTTCGGCCTGCCCTCGCCCGACGTCGAACTCGCCGCGGAGACCGCCTCACGCGCCGGCGCGCGCGGTGTCCGGCTGTCCGGCTGGGCGGGGACGGTGGTGGCGCTCGCACCCGAGGAGCGGGTGGAGCGGATCGGCGCGGCGCTGAACAGGGCCTTCACCGACCGGGGACGGGTTCCTCCGCGCGTACGCGCCGCACTCGCGTCGGCGGGCGCCCACCGGCTGCGCTGACCCGTGCCCCACGGCCGCCGCCCGGGGGCGTCGAGGCGCCCGGCCGGATCCGGGTGAACCCCGCTACAGTTTCCGCGATCACACAGACGACAGACAGGCGCAGTCGACCTGCGGGCGCGGAGCGGATGGGGCGGTTCGATGGCAGACCCACGGAATCGGGACGGGTCCGGCCCGGCCGGTGAACACGACAGTCCGGGCGTGTTCCGACGCGCGGGCGACCCAGGCAAGCCGGACGAGTTCGAGCGGTTGTACCGCCAGCGGGAGTCGGAGCAGCGCTCGCTGGGCGGGGCCAGGCGGGTCCAGGCCGCCGAGGAGGCGCCGCCCCGGCACCGCGGGCCCGAGTCGCGGTCACGGCAGCGGAGCCGCACACACGGGACCGCGCGCGAGTACGACGGCACCGGAAGGGTCCGCCGGGCCAAGGAGCGGCGCGAGAACCGGGTCAGGAACGTCGCGCTGACGGTCGTGGCGGTGCTGCTCGCCGTCCTGATCGTGCCGCCGGCCGCCGTCTACATCTGGGCGGACGGACGGCTGACCCGAGTCGACGCCCTGGGCGACTACGACGGCAGGCCGGAGGGGCAACCCGGGACGACGTACATGATCGTCGGGTCCGACAGCCGGGACGGCCTGAGCGACGAGCAGATGGACGAGCTGGCCACCGGGTACGCCGAGGGCCGCCGGACCGACTCGATCATGGTGCTCTACATCCCCGACGACGGGGAGCCGACCATCGTCAGCGTCCCGCGCGACTCCTACGTGCCGATGGCCATCCCCGGCTACGCCGACAACAAGATCAACACGGCCTTCGCCGACGCTGTGTGCGGAACCGACGAGGCGGGTGCGGAGATATGCGGCGGCCCGGCCCCCTTGGTGGAGACTTTCGAGAGCGCCTCGGGCGTGCGGGTCGACCACTACGTCGAGATCGGCATGGGCGGGTTCGTCGACCTGGTGGACGCAGTCGGCGGCGTGGAGCTGTGCCCGGAGGAGGCGATGGAGGACCCGAAGGCGGGTCTGGACATCGAGGCGGGCTGCCAGCTGATGGACGGCGGGACGGCCCTGGGCTACGTGCGCACCCGCGCCACACCGCGCGCCGACCTGGACAGGATCCAGCGGCAACGGGAGTTCTTCTCGGTGCTGGTCGAGACGGCGAGCGCGCCGTCGACGATGTTCAACCCGTTCCGGGCGCTGCCGCTGGCGGCGGCGGGGACGGACACGTTCATGGTGGACGAGGACGTCCACCTGCGGCACCTGGTCACGATGCTGCTGGCGATGCGGGGCGGCACCCGGACCACTGCGGTCCCGGTGGGCCAGACCCCGACTCTGGAGGGTGTCGGCTCCGTGGTGATCTGGGACGAGGTCCGTTCGGAGGAGATGTTCGCGGCCATGCGGGCGGGCGAGCCGATCCCCGAGAGCGCCATGGAGGACTGAGCCCCGGCCGAGCCCGCGAGGGCGCACAAGCGCGAGGGGCACGCCAGGTTCTGCAAGACGAGACGAGCCGCGAGCGAGGAACGAGCGACAGGCGAAGCCGAGGATGAAGAACCCCTGGCCTTGTGGCGCCCCGAGCCCCGGCCGAGCCCGCGAGGGCGCATAAGCAAGGGCGAAGGGCCCGCCGCACGAGGCGACGGGCCCTTCTTCGTGACGTTCCGTACTGTGCGCGCCTACCCCCCAGCGGCGCACGGCCGGTACGTCGGTTCATGGTGGCTCAGAGGGGCTGACACCCTCTCTGGCCTGCCGGTTCTCACCGGCGCTCCCCCACAATAGGTCAAAGTTCGCGAAAGGTGTAAATCTTGCTCGCGTGGCCTATGTCGCACCCGACGGCCACCCACCCCGCGCGACCCCTCCATCGTCGCATCCGACGGCCCCGGATGTGCGCCGAACACGGAAAACGCCCCGGGAAAGTTCGCCCCGCGAGCGCCCGACCCCCCCGCCCACAGCCCGATCGGGGCGTTCGGGACACCCTGGTGTCCGCCCGGACACGACGACGCCCGGACGCCCCCGCGTGGGGACGCCCGGGCGTGGCCAAGGTCTCACCCGCGCCCGCCGCCTCGTTCCGGCTCTCCCGGGGGTCACCCGGACGAGGCCGGGACCGAGGCGGCACGGGCTCAGGCCAGGCGCTTGGCCAGGTTCTCGTCCAGGGCGGCGAGGAACTGCTCGGTGGTGAGCCACTCCTGGTCGCCGCCGACCAGCAGCGCGAGGTCCTTGGTCATCTGCCCGCCCTCGACGGTGTTGATGACGACGTCTTCGAGCGTGTTGGCGAACTCCGTCAGCTTCGGGGTGTTGTCCAGCTTGGCCCGGTGCTCCAGGCCGCGGGTCCACGCGAAGATCGAGGCGATCGGGTTGGTCGAGGTGGGCTTGCCCTGCTGGTGCTGGCGGTAGTGGCGGGTGACCGTGCCGTGCGCGGCCTCGGCCTCGACGGTGCGGCCGTCGGCGGTGCGCAGGACCGAGGTCATCAGGCCCAGCGAGCCGAAGCCCTGCGCGACGGTGTCGGACTGCACGTCACCGTCGTAGTTCTTGCACGCCCAGACGTAGCCGCCCTCCCACTTGAGCGCGGCGGCGACCATGTCGTCGATCAGGCGGTGCTCGTAGGTGAGGCCCGCGGCCTCGAACCTCTCCTTGAACTCCGTGTCGTAGATCTCCTGGAACACGTCCTTGAACATGCCGTCGTAGGCCTTGAGGATCGTGTTCTTGGTGGACATGTAGACCGGGTAGTCGCGGTCCAGGCCGTAGTTCAGGCTCGCGCGCGCGAAGTCCTCGATGGACCTGCGGAAGTTGTACATGCCCATGGCGACGCCGCCGCCCTCGGGGAAGTCGGCGACCTCGAACTCGACCGGCTCGCCGCCGTCGGCCGGGGTGTAGGTCATGGTCACCGAGCCGGGGCCGGGAACCTTGAAGTCGGTGGCCTTGTACTGGTCGCCGTGGGCGTGACGCCCGATGATGACCGGCTTGGTCCAACCGGGGACGAGCCGGGGGACGTTCTCGCAGATGATCGGCTCGCGGAAGACGACGCCGCCGAGGATGTTGCGGATGGTGCCGTTGGGCGACCGCCACATCTTCTTCAGGCCGAACTCCTCGACCCGGGCCTCGTCCGGGGTGATGGTCGCGCACTTGACGCCGACGCCGTACTTCTTGATGGCGTTGGCGGAGTCGACGGTGACCTGGTCGTCGGTGCGGTCGCGCTCCTCGATGCCCAGGTCGTAGTACTTCAGGTCGATGTCGAGGTAGGGAAGGATCAGACGGTCCTTGATGAAGGACCAGATGATCCGGGTCATCTCGTCGCCGTCGAGTTCGACTACGGGGTTCTCGACCTTGATCTTGGCCATGGCTGTGTGGCTGTCCCTTCAGTCTGTGCTACCGCCTCACGTGGCCGGCGCGGCGCCGGTTCGTGGCCGTGACCGCACCGCCCGCTCGGCAATCCCCAGATCCCGCCCGGTGTCCGTGCTGACCGGGGAGGCGGTGGCTTGTCGGTGTCGCGGTATCTCGACATCAAGCTTATTCCACGGTCAGGACGTTAGTTGCGGCGCCACCCATGCCAGCACGATGAGCAGGACCGCGAGGCCGACGCACGTGGCGAGGTCGATCCAGCGGCGCCGGACGGCCAGCAGTCCGATCCAGTCCCTGGGCAGGACCGCCCGGAAGGCCGCGGCCAGCAGCAACGCCCCGGCGATGATCGCGGGGCCGCGCTTGAAGTGGGCGGCGGCCACGACCACGATTCCGGCGACCAGGGCCGAGAGCACGAGCGCGTAGGGCACCTGGGCCAGCCAGAAGGGGACTTCCGGGTGGGGCCGGGCCTCCGGTTCGGGCTCGGGCGCCGCGTGCCCGTCGCCACGGCCGCCCTCGGACGGGCCCCGCGAGACGTGTTCCCCGTCGCCGGGGGTCTCATCCGCCCGTCCGCCCCGCTCCGCGTCCGCCAACTCCGCCCGCCCCGTCATGTCCACCGCGCATCCGACCCGTTCCGACATCCTCCGGCCGCCGCGCGGCTCGTCCACGTGCTCGACCCTGGCCCAGATCGGCCACACCGCGCCCGCCGACGTGTCCGAAACGGCGCACGCCGCCACGGGTCGCACCGGACCTGGTGACTGCGGGGGTCCGCCGGGGGACACCGCCGCCCGAACGGTCGAGACGCGGCCCATTGTATTGACTGCTCCCCCTCCTCGAAGGGAAGGGCGCTCCCGGAACGGGTTCCCTCCACCACGGGACACGCGGTGGCTCCTGGCCCAGGCCGCCGCTCGCTCCGACGGAGCACGCGGTCTCATGCCCTCGACACCGGCAGGGGCCGGACCGCGTCCGTCTGCGGCGGGCCGGGCGCGGCGGCGACGATCCAGCCGCGAGGACCGACGGGCGAGGAGAACCCCGTCAGCTGTGGGTCGACTCGCTCCGGTCCGGTCGGCCGTCACCGCGCCCCGAGGCGGGAGGCGCCGATTCCTCCCCGGCACGAGGACCGAGGCGCCCGCGGAGAGGACAGGTGACTCCCTTCGCCGAGACCCCAGAGCTCACGGAATCGGTCGATGCTCGCCCCGGAGCACCCGATGTCCGTTACCCGCTTCCGGTTCGGTCACACGGGCGTGTACCCGCGTCGTATCCACCTAACTCCGGAGTAAGCGCGTAGAACGCGTACCACCCGGGTAATGCAACCTGAGACGAGTGCAACGGTGAGCGAGGACAAGCCCCCCATGAAGCCCACTCAACGCGCAGACCGACCGATCCCTCGACAACCGCCGCTCTCCCGCCGTCACCCGTACCCCCACCGGCCACGCCACACCACCAGCCCGGGAGGAGTCACCGTGGACGGGCCCTACCTTCGGGTCGAAGAGACCGGGGACATTCGTCAGCTCACCTGTGAGGTCACCACCGTCGGACGCGGCGCGGGCGCCGACGTCCGGCTCGACGATCCGAGCGTTTCCCTGCTCCACGCCGAACTGGTCCGCCGCGGGCCCTACGTGTACGTCGTCGACCTGGGACTGTCCCGCAACGGCACCCGCGTCAACGGCCGCCCCATCGCCCGGCGGGTGCTGGAGGAGGACGACGTGGTGACCTTCGGCACCGCGCGCTGCCGCGTGGGCGGGCTCCCCCACGAGCAGATCAGCCCCGACATCGAACTCCGTCGCGGCGCCGCGCCCGAGCTGACCCGGCGTGAGCTCGACGTGCTCACCGCCCTGTGTCAGCCCGCGTTGTCGGAGGAAGCCTTCGTGGCCCCGGCCACGGCCCGCGACATCGCCGAGGCGCTGGTCGTGACCGAGGCCGCGGTCAAACAGCACCTGCTCCGGCTCTACCAGAAGTTCCGCATCCCCGAGGGCCAGAACCGGCGGACCCGCCTCGCCAACGAGGTCGTGGCGCTCGGGCTGGTGCGTCCGATGCCGACCACCGGTTCGTCCCGCCGGGCCAGCTGACCCCGGACCGGGCCGGTCCCGCGGCGCCCCGTGCGAACACGACGAGGCGGTGGAGTCGCCCACCACCGCCCCAGCGGCCGGTCCGTCGTCAGGCGAGTTCGCGCTCGGCCGCCTCCACGACGTTGACCAGCAGCATCGCCCGGGTCATCGGGCCCACGCCGCCCGGGTTCGGGGACAGGTACCCGGCGACCTCGGCGACCTCCGGCCGCACGTCGCCGACCAGGCCGTCCTCCGTGCGGGAGACGCCGACGTCCAGCACGGCCGCGCCAGGCCGGACCATGTCCTTGGTGATCAGCCCGGGCACGCCGGCGCCGGCGACGACGACGTCGGCGCGGCGGGTGTGCTCCGCCAGGTCACGGGTGCCCGTGTGGCACAGGGTGACGGTGGCGTTCTCCGAGCGGCGGGTCAGCAGCAGGCCGAGGGGACGCCCCACGGTGACGCCGCGGCCCACCACGACCACCTCCGCGCCCCGGAGCGGCACGTCGTAGCGGGTGAGCAGCTCCACGATGCCGCGCGGGGTGCACGGCAGCGGGGCCTCCTGCATCAGGACGAGCTTGCCCAGGTTGGAGGGCTGGAGGCCGTCTGCGTCCTTGGCCGGGTCGATGAGGCCCAGCACCCGGTTCTCGTCCAGGCCCCTCGGCAGCGGCAGCTGCACGATGTAGCCGGTGCAGTCCGGGTCCTCGTTCAGCTCGCGGACCGCCCGCTCCACGTCCTCCTGCGTGGCGTCGGCGGGCAGGTCGCGGCGGATGCTCGCGATGCCCACCTGGGCGCAGTCGCGGTGCTTGCCCCGCACGTAGGAGTGGCTTCCCGGGTCGTCGCCGACCAGGACCGTGCCCAGACCGGGGGTGACGCCCTTGGCCCTCAGCTTGGCCACCCGCTCGGCCAGGTCCCCGCGGATGGCCTTGGCGACGGCCTTGCCGTCGAGAATCGTCGCGCTCATGTCGGCTCCTCGCGTCAGTGGAAGAAGTGGCGGGTGCGGGTCGTGTACATGGTGGCCCCGGCCGCCTTCGCGGCGGCGACGACCTCCTCGTCGCGGACGGAGCCGCCCGGCTGGACGACGGCGCGCACCCCCGCCCCGGTGAGGATCTCCAGGCCGTCGGCGAACGGGAAGAAGGCGTCGCTGGCGGCGACGGAACCGGTCACGCGGTCACCCGCCCGGGTGACCGCCAGGCGCGCGGAGTCGACCCGGTTGACCTGGCCCATGCCCACGCCCACGGTGGCTCCGCCGGAGGCGAGCAGGATGGCGTTGGACTTGACCGCGCGCACGGCGCGCCACGCGAAGGCGAGGTCGGCCAGGGTGGCCTCGTCGGCGGGCTCGCCGGCGGCCAGCGTCCAGTTCGCGGGGTCGTCGCCCTCGGCGTCGACCGCGTCGCGCGACTGCACCAGCAGACCACCGCTGATCTGGCGGTTCTCCACTCCCGAACCGAAGCCGGGGGTGTCCGCCACGAGGAGGCGGATGTTCTTCTTCCTGGTCAGGATCGCCATCGCCTGCGCGTCGAAGCCGGGCGCGACGACGACCTCGGTGAAGACCTCGCGGATCTGCTCGGCCAGCTCCGCGCGGACCGGGCGGTTGGTGGCGATGACGCCGCCGAACGCCGACACCGGGTCGCAGGCGTGCGCCAGGCGGTGGGCCTCGGCGTTGTCCGCGCCGACCGCGATGCCGCAGGGGTTGGCGTGCTTGATGATGGCCACGCACGGCTGGTCGAAGTCGTGGGCGGCGCGCAGGGCGGCGTCGGCGTCGACGTAGTTGTTGTAGGACATGGCCTTGCCGTGCAGCTGCCGCGCGCCCGCCAGTCCGACCGCCGGGGCGCCGTCGACCGTGTACAGCGCCGCCTTCTGGTGCGGGTTCTCGCCGTAGCGCAGCACGTCCCGGCGGGTGTAGCCGATGCCCAGGTAGGCGGGCCAACCCGACTCGGCGGTCTCGTCGTCGGGGGCGTATGAGCCCGCGAACCAGGAGGCGACGGCCGCGTCGTAGGTGGCGGTGTGGCGGAAGGCGAGCCCGGCGAGCCGCTTGCGCTCCTCCAGGGTGAACCCGCCGTCGCGGACGGCCTGGAGGAGGGCGTCGTAGCCGGCGGGGTCGACCACGACGGCGACGCTGGCGTGGTTCTTGGCCGAGGCGCGCACCATGGCGGGGCCGCCGATGTCGATCTTCTCGACGCAGTCGGCCTCGGACGCGCCGGAGGCGACCGTGTCCTGGAAGGGGTAGAGGTTGACCACGACCAGGTCGAAGGGGGAGATGCCCAGGCTTTCGACGGTGGCGACGTGGTCGGGGTTGGTCTGGTCGGCGAGGAGGCCCGCGTGGACGTTCGGGTGCAGCGTCTTGACCCGGCCCTCCATGATCTCCGGGAAGCCGGTGACGTCCTCGACGGGGGTGACGGGGATGTCGGCGTCGCGCAGCCGCGCGGCGGTCGAGCCGGTGGAGACGATCTCCACCCCGGCCTCGACCAGGCCGACGCCCAGCTCCTCCAGACCGGTCTTGTCGTACACGCTGATCAACGCACGCCTGATGGCCTGCTGGGTCACCGCTGCTCCTTCGTGTGGGTCGCGTCCGTGACGCTGTGCTCGGTGCGGCCGAACCGCACGTGCCTGCCGTCGACCGTCCAGCCCTCGCGGGCGAGCCGGCCGACCGTGTCGACCAGCATCCGCCGCTCCACGGCCTTGATCCGCTCGTGGAGGCTGGACTCGTCGTCGCCGTCCTCGACGGGCACCGCCACCTGGTCGATGATCGGACCGGAGTCGACGCCCTCGTCGAGGAAGTGGATGGTGGTGCCGGTGACCCGGACACCGTGGGCGAGCGCGTCACGCACGGCGTGCGCGCCGGGAAAGGAGGGGAGCAGCGCCGGGTGGATGTTCACCGCGTCGTGCCGGCCGAGGACCGCGGGTCCCAGAAGTCGCATGAACCCGGCGGAGACCACGAGGTCGGGCGCGTACCCGCTGATCCGGTCGGCCATCGCCGTGTCCCACTCGGCACGGTCGGAGTAGTCTCGGAAGGGGACGACGAAGGTGGGCACTGCGGCCTGCTCGGCCAGCTCGATGCCCAGGGTTCCCCGTCGGTCCGAGCCGACGGCGACGACGTCGACGCCGTACGCGGGGTCCTCGGCCGCGTCGACCAGGGCGGCCATGTTGCTGCCCGTACCCGATATGAGGACGACCACTCGCGCGGACAATGCTTCTCCCAGTGTGTCGAAGGCGGTGCGGGAGCTGGCTCCCGTGCCCGGGGGCGCCGGGGGACGGCGCAGCATCCGGGACTTCGCGCGCCCGTGCGGCCTCGCGCCCGTTCCGGGCCGCGCCGAGGGGCGTCGCTGGAGAGTGGCCCGCCGGTCCCCCGCGGAACGGTGCCCGTGGGTCCACGACGATTGGCGGTCGAACCGTGGCGGCCCGTCCGTGGTCCCACCCTATCGGTCCGGGTAGCGTCGGACCCACGGGGCCCGGGCCCACCCTGCCCGCAACCGCGCCCCACCGGGTTCCGGACCCGCTCCGGAACCACTGACACCGAATTGCGGTCCGCGCGGGCGAGCGCGGACCGCGGCGCCCGACCTGGGCGCGTCGAAGGAGTGAACCTGTGACCGACAAGAGCCCGGAGCCCCAGACCGACGGGCGGCTGCCCAGGGTCGAGCGAGGCGGCCTGTGGGGCCTCTTCCTGGGGATGGCTGGCCTCCTGCTCCAGCCTTACGGCGTCGTGCTGTCCGTGTTCGGTGTCGTCCAGGGGTTCCGTGCGCGCCGGGCCGCCCGAGCGAACAGCACGCAGCGCCGGGCGCCCTGCTGAGCGTGGCCGTCGGAACGCTCGGCATCGTCATGTCGCTCGCGGTGACCTCGGTGTTCGTGGTCTACGACGAGCAGGTGCGGACCTACCGTGACTGCTCGGCCCGCGCGCACACGGTGTCCACGCAGGAGCAGTGCGACCAGACCTGGGAGTCCGAGACGGGGATGCCTCCGTCGCCGCTGTTCGCCAGCTGATCCCTCCCGGCCCGCTCCGTCCCCGGGCGCACGCCCGGGGGGACGCGGTCGCATCGGACGCCTCCTCTCCGAAACCGGCTGTTTCGGCAAGCGCCGCGCACGCCCAAAGGGACTACACTTAGTATGCAATCGTTTACTAAAAGTGCTGAGCACGCGTGTGTGAGAGGACCCGATGGACACCGACGCCCCTGGCCCGCCCGGACCGGAACTGAAGGAGTACACGGCCCTGCTGCGCCGCCGGTGGCGGATGGTCGGGGCCGGGGTCCTCGGGGGGCTGGTCCTCGCCACGGCAGCGGTGTTCACGCTGCCCTCCACCTACGAGTCCACCGCCGCCGTCCAGGTCCGACCGACCGGCATGGCCGAGTTCACGGGCGAGCGCTCCGGGCGGCTGGCCGGTGACGTCAACCTGGACACCGAGGCGCAGATCCTCACCTCCGACCGCGTCTCGGCCGCCGCGGCGCGGCGCCTCGCCGGGCCCGACACGGCCCCGCCGAGCACCGGCGACCTGCGTGAGCGCGTGTCACTGTCCGTGCCGCCCAACAGCGACGTGCTGGAGATCACGTACGCGGCCCGCACCCCGAGGCCGCACGCGACGGGGCCACCGCCTACGCCGAGGCCTACCTCGAACAGCGCGAGACCGAGGTCGGCGACCTCATCGCCGCCCGGCTGACGGCGTTGCGCGAGGAGCAGGAGGCCCGCTACCAGGAGTTGGCCGAGCTACCCGGCCCCTCCGACGCCCGGGCCGAGGCCCTGCGCGCGGAGATCGCCGACCTCGGCCGCGGCGTCAGCCCGCTCAGCGCCCTCCAGGAGACCGTCGACCCCGGCCGAATCATCACCCCCGCGCGCCTCCCCGAGGGCGCGACCAGCCCCGTGCTCCCCGTCTGGGTGGCCGGCGGCGGCGCCCTCGGGCTGCTCGCCGGACTCCTGCTCGCGCTCGCGCGCGACCGCCTCGACCCCGTTCTGCGCGACACCGGGGACACCGAGCGAGTCGGCCGCGTGCCCGTGCTGCTGGACCTGTCCGCTGCGGGCGAGGCCGCCTACGGCCCTCTCTCCGACGACGACCGCGCCGGTCAGCGCGTCAACGAGTGCGCCCACGCGGTGCGCGCCCGCGTCCCCTCCCCCGGTGTCCTGCTCGTGGCCGCCACCGCGCCCGGCCGCTCGGGCCCCGCGGCCGCCGTGCACCTGGCCATGTCACTCGCCCGCACCGGCTCAGACACCCTGCTCGTACGCGCCGATCCCGCGCCCGCCGCCCCGACCGACCCGGTGGACGTGCCGGAGGGCCCCGGCCTGGCCGAGGCGCTCCTGGACGGTGAGGACCCCACCGAACTGGAGGTACGCCCCCACGACGCGCCCCGGCTGCGCGTCCTGCGCTACGGCCGGCCAGGCGCCGTCGCACCCGTCCAGGGCACGGCGATGCCCGTGCTGCTCGACCTGCTGCGCGAGGAGGCCGAGTACGTGGTCATCGCCGTGTCGCCCGCCGCCGAGCGCGCCGACGCCCACGCCCTGGCTGCCTCGGCCGACCTCCTGCTCCCGGCCGTCGAACTGGGTCGCACCCGCCGCGCCGACCTCGCGTCGCTGGTCGCCATGGCCGCCCCGTTCGACCTGGCCGTCGCCGGCGTCGCCGCGCTGCCCCGCCAGCCCCGCGCCGAGGCCGCTCGGAACGGATCCGCCGACGAGAAGGCGGTGGCCGACGGAAACGGGGCCGTCGCGGGGTCGGCCGAGGAGAGGACCACTGCGGAGTCCGCCGCGGAGTCCGCCGCGGAGCCGACCCTGACGGAGCGGGACTCCGCACGGGAGACCGCCGCGGAGGGAGGCTCCGCGGGCGGAGCCGCCGTGGAGGCCGGTGCGAAGGAGGGCTCCGAGGGCGGGACCGCCGGGGAGACCGCGTCGGACGGAGCCGCCGACCGCCCGGACGCGGAGGACCCCGCCTCCGACACAGTCGGGCCCCGAACTGATGGCCGCTCCCGCCACCCCGCGCCCCCTCCCCGGGGCGGGGGTCCCGATCGCCCCCCGCCCGGTCACCGGACGACCAGTGGTCTGGCTCCTGGCCGGATACCCGCTCTGGTGGGCGCTGGGCATGGGCCAGTTCGCCTACTGGCTGTTCGCCGTGCCCATGGCGGCGGAGCTGGTCCGACGCCACCGGACGGTCGGCCTGCGGGTACCCCCGGGCTTTTGGATGTGGGCGCTGTTCCTGCTCTGGTGCGTGCTCGGCCTGGCCATGGTCCCCCTGGACGTTCCCGACACGGTTCCCGGCAGCGGCGGGCTCGCGGGCGCGGCGCTGCGCGTCGTCAACTACCTGGTGCTGACCGTCCTCATGCTCTACGTCGGCAACCTGTCCGAGCGCGAACTGCCCACGCGGACGGTCGTGTGGTCGCTGTCCGTCCTGTGCCTGGCCACGATCGCGGGGGGCTACCTGGGCATGTTCGCGCCACGGTTCGAGTTCACCGCTCCGCTGGAGTACCTGCTGCCCGGCGCGCTGGCCACCGACCCCTACCTCCAGACCCTCGTGCATCCCGCCTCCGCCCAGATCATGGACATCTTCGGGTACGAGTCGGCCCGGCCCAAGGCGCCCTGGGAGTACACCAACATCTGGGGCTACATGGTCTCCCTGCTCCTGGTGTGGCTCGTGGTCGGCTGGGTGCTGGAAGGGTCCGGACTCACCCGGTGGGCCGCCCTGGCCGCCGCGGCCGCGTCGGTGGCCCCCGTCGTCCACTCCCTCAACCGCGCACTGTGGGTCGGGCTGGCGCTGTCCTTGGTCTACGCCGGACTCCAAGCGCTGCGCCGCGGACGCGTCGTGCTCGTGGGCGCCTGCGCGGTCGCCTGCGCGACCGCCCTGCTCGTGCTGGCCGCCTCGCCGTTGGCCGACGTGGTCCGCAACCGTGCCGACAACCCCCACAGCGACGACGGCCGGGCGGCGAGCAACGCCGCGTCCGTGGCTGCGGCCGAACTGTCCCCCGTCGTCGGTTGGGGGACCACGCGGGAGATGGCGGGCAGTTCGGAGTCGATCGCCATCGGGCCGACCGCGGACTGCCCCGGCTGCGGCCAGCACGTCATCGGCAACGCCGGTCAGCTGTGGATCACGCTGATCGCCAACGGATGGGCGGGCACCGCGTTCCCACTCGCCTTCCTCGCCTGGACGGTGTGGCGCCACCGGGCCACGACGTCCCCTGCGGGACAGGGCGCGCTGCTGACCGTGCTGTTGCTGTTCTGGTACATGTTCTTCTACGTCGCGCTGATGTCCCCGCTGGCCGTCACCATGGTCGCCGTCGCCCTGCTCTGGCGGGGCGACGCGGGACCGACGCCCGGCCGGGACGCCGTGCGCGCGAGCGGGGGTCTTCGGTGAACAGCGAGACGACCTACCTGACGGATCTGGCGGCGGTCCTGTGGCCGTGCGGCGGTCTGCTCGGTCCCGGGGACGGGGGCGTCCGGCGCCTCGTCCGCCAGGAACGCGGAAACCAGTATCTGCCGGTCCCCAGCGCGCGCAGCCCGCGCGTGATCCTGCCCGCGCACGACCGTTCGGCGGCCCTCCGGGGCATCGCGTCCTTCTGCCGGGGACACTCGTTCGCCGAACGGGCTCGCGCGGCCCTGCTCACCGGCGCCTTCGCCACCGGGCTCGCCCCCCTGCTGCTGCGGGACCGCCTGTACGTGGGCGCGGGACCCGGCATCGAGCACGCGCTCACCTCCGCCCTGGACCGGAGACTGGCGATCGCCATCCACCTCGGTCCGCCCCGGGCCAACCGCAAGCCCGTCCTGCTCCTGCTCACTCCGGGCGGGCGGACGATCGGATACGCCAAGGTCGCCGTGAACGACCTGACGTCGCGCCTGGTGCGCGCTGAGACCCGCGCCCTGCGACACCTGACCGACGCCCGCCTGCGGGACGTGACGGTCCCGCGCCTGCTCTACGAGGGCGAGTGGAACGGCCACCCCCTGCTGGTCCAGGAGGCGCTGCCGGTCGGGGACCAGACCGACCGTCCGACCCGGCGCCAGCTGCTGCGCTGCGTCACCCAGATCGTCGAACTGACCAGTGTGCGCGAGCGGCGGCTGGCCGACAGCCCGTACCGGACCTCCCTGGAGGAGCGAATCGTGGCCCTCGGGTCCCGCCCCGAGGCGGCGCCGCTACGGGCCGCGCTACGCCGCCTGCCGGATGTGACCATCCCCTTCGGAGCCTGGCACGGAGACCTGACCAGGTGGAACATCGCCAGCACCGCCCGCCGGGCGTTCGTGTGGGACTGGGAGCGACTGGCCCTGGACGCGCCCGTCGGCTTCGACGCCCTGCACTACGACCTCAACGAGTGCGTCCAGGCGGGGGTCCATCCGGGCGTGCACCGGTGGCTGGACAGCGGATCACGGCTGCTGCGCGATCCGCTGATCGCCGAGACGGGGCTGCGCCCGCACGCGGTGTCCACGGTCATGGCCCTGTACCTGATCGACCTGGCCACCCGCTACCTGCACGACCGTCAGGACGAGAGCGGCGGCCACCTGGCGTCCGTCGACGACTGGCTGCTCCCCGCGCTGGAGGGCCTCCAGGAGAGAGCGACGCACGAGGCCGCGCACACGGGGTGACGCCGCCCACCGGACCTGCCCGACCTAGACGGGCCTCCCACCACGACCAGCGAAGGACACCGTGATGCCCGTGGACACGCCGCCCGCCGCCCTGCGCCGCCTCTCCGACCCGGTGCGCCGAGCACTCCTGCCCCTGGCGGACGGGCTGGGCGGAGTGACCAGCGCCGTGCGCGCCCTGCCCGACGTGCTCATCTGCGGCGCGCAACGGTCGGGCACCACGTCGCTGTTCAAGGCCCTGGCCCGACATCCGGCGGTCACCGGCCCCACACTGCGCAAGGGGGTGCACTACTTCGACGTCGGGTACGCGCGGGGCGTGGACTGGTACCGGGGGTGTTTCCCGCTGCGCGCCTCGTTGCGGGCCCGAAACGGACGCCCGCGCGTGCTCGCGATGGAGTCCAGCCCCTACTACCTCTTCCACCCGCTGTCAGCCGAGCGGATCGCCCGCACGCTCCCGGACGTGCTGGTCGTGGTGGTCCTGCGCGACCCCGTGGAACGCGCCTACTCGGCCCACGCCCACGAGAGCGCGCGCGGTTTCGAGACCGAGCCGTTCGAGCGGGCGATCGGTCTGGAGGAGAAGCGGCTGTCCGGGGAGGAGGAACGACTGCTGGCGGATCCCGGGTACTACTCGTTCGCCCACCAGCACCACGCCTACCTGGCCCGCGGAAGGTACGCCGACCAGCTCGCGCGGTTCGAGCGGCACCTGGGCCGGGAACGGATGCACGTCGTCGACTACGCGGACCTGTTCGACGGCACCGCGCGGGCGCTGACCGGGATCGAACGGTTCCTCGGCCTGCCACCCGGACCCGGTGCACCCCCCGGTCACCACAACGCCCGCCGACGCTCCTCGATGCCCGAACCGCTGCGCGCGGAACTGACCGCCCAGTTCATTGAGAGCGACACCCGACTGGCCGCCTGGTGGGGCCGTACCCCCTCGTGGCGCGCATGACCGCCACCGAGGACGCCGCGGGCGCCGGGCTCCGACGCGTCCTGCGCGGCGGCGTGCTCAACATGGCCGGCGCGTCGTGGGCGCGGGACTCAACCTGGCGCTCATCGTGGCGATCACGCGGGCGTTCACGCAGGAGACGGCGGGCCTGCTGTTCTCGGCGACGTCGGTGTTCCTCATCGCGGCGACCTTCGCGGGCGCGGGCGCGCCGGACGGTCTGGTGTACTTCATCGCCCGCCTGCGCGTCGTCGGCCGGACCGACGGCGTGGCCCGACTGCTCCGCGTGGCGATGGGCCCGGCCGTGGCCGTCGCGGGGCTGACGGGCGTGCTGATGGTGGTCTTCGCCGATCCGATGGCGCAGGCCATGGCGTCAGAGGACGCCGCGACCTACCTGCGGCTGCTGGCCGTGTTCGTGCCGTTCGCGGTCATGGTCGACACCGCGCTGGCGGCCACCCGCGCACACCACGACATGGCCACGACCGTCCTGGTGGACAAGGTGGGCCGGCCGCTGGCCCAGCTGGGGCTGGTGGGAGCGGTCGCGTTGTCCGGATCGGCCGGACTGCTGGCGCTGGCCTGGGCGGGACCCTACCTCCCGGCGGGCGTGCTGGCGTGGTTCTGGCTGGGTCGGATCCTGTCCCGTGCGGCGCCGCGGTCCGAGGACGGCGACGCGTCCCGTGCCGACTGCGACGTCCCCTCCAGGGAATTCTGGGCCTTCGCGCTGCCGCGCGCGGTGGCGGGGGTGGCGCAGATGGGCGTCCAGCGCGGCGGCGTCGTGCTCGTGGCACTGCTCAGCGGCTTGACGGGCGCGGCGGTGTACACGGCCGCCACGCGGATCATGGTGCTCGGCCAGTTCGGCAACCAGGCCGTGCTGTCAGCCGCGCAGCCGCAGTTCGCGGAGCAACTGGCGACGGACGACCGCGCGGGCGTGCGGTCGCTCTACCAGGCGGGAACGTCGTGGCTGGTGTGCCTGACCTGGCCGCTGTACCTGTCGGGGCTGGTGTTCGCGCCCCAGGTGATGGCCTTGTTCGGCGCCGGATACGCGGCGGGGACGGACGCGCTGGTCGTCGTGTGCGCGGGGCAGCTGATCGGGTCCGCGCTGGGGATGGGCGACCTGATCCTGGCCATGACCGGGCGCACTGCCCTCAATCTGGTGAACAACGTTTTGGCGCTGCTGGCCAACGTCGTGGTGTGCGTCTCGCTGGTGCCGGCACTGGGCGCGACGGGGGCCGCGGTGGCCCTGGTGGCCTCGGTCGCGGTGCGCAAGGTGCTCCCGCTGTGGCAGCTGCGGACGAACGTGGTCCTGCACCCGTTCGGCGCTCCGGTGATGGTCGCGGCGGGTAGCGCCGTGGTCTGGTTCGGGGCCGTCCCACTACTGGCGGTGGGCCTGCTCGGCCAGGGGACGGTGGCGCTGGCGGTGTCCGTGGCAGTCGGGGCCGCGGGCCACCTGGCCACCGTGTGGCGGCTGCGCGGCCACCTCGACCTCCGCCTGAGCAGATGAGGCGTGTGGGCTCGCCAGACCCCCCGACCCACTACTTTGAGTTATGCCATGATGACTCCATGTCTGCTCGACCGGTTCTCCTGGTCGCCTCCAACGGCGGCCACCTCGCCCAACTCCTGTCCCTACGGCCCTGGTGGCGGGACAGGACGCGACTGTGGGTGACCTTTCGCACACCCGACGCCGAGTCCGCCCTCGGCGGAGAGAACGTGCGCTGGGCCTTCCATCCCACCACCCGCCACATCGGAAACCTGCTGCGGAACACGTGCTGGCGATCCGGGTGCTTCGTGAGGGGCGACCCAGCGCGGTCGTGACGACCGGGGCCGGGGTGGCGCTGCCGTTCTTCGCCCTCGCCTGGTGCCTGCGGGTCCCGACGGTCTACATCGAGGTCTACGACCGGCTCGACACCCCCACCCTCACCGCCCGCCTCTGCCGCCCCTTCACCCGGCTGTACCTGGCCCAGTGGGAGGAGCAGCGATCGTTCATGCCCAGCGCCATCACGGTAGGGCCGCTCCTGTAACGGAATCCCGGTCCCGAGCGGTCGCGCCTGCGGCCCCGCGGGCTGAGGCCGACCTCACCAGACCGAGCCCATCACCCATGAGGAGGCGACCTTGGCTGCGGCGCTCCGTGCGGGCCGGGAGATGCGCCGGATCGTGCCACCGGCGGCCCGGTCCGCGCCGTGGTCCCCCGGGCGGGCGGGCCGGAACGCGGAGAGTCGCGGTCCGCTCCGGTGGGCGCCGCGCCGTGTCCTCCCCAGGTCCGACCAGGACCTCGATGAAGAACCCTCGGCTCCCGCGACGGGCCGAAGGTCAACGCCTACACCATGGAGAAGGAGGCAGGGGCGTCCTCCCCGGACCGAAGGCCCTGGGAGTGCGCCCCGAGAATCCTGTGACCGAACAGACCACCCGCACGACACCGCTCTACGACGACCGCCTCCATCCCGACGTGGTGGTCAGCCTCGGCACGGACCACCACCGGTTCGACCGGCTCGTCAGGTGGGCCGACGACTACGCCCGGCGCAACAGGGACCTGCGCGTCCTGGTCCAGTACGGGCACAGCTCTCCGCCCGAGCGCGCGGCGGGGACCGCGTTCCTCGCGGGTGAGGCTCTCGGCGAGCACATGCGCGCGGCACGGGCCGTGGTCACGCACGGCGGACCGGGGACCATCGTCCAGGCGCGCGCGAACGGCCACCTGCCGATCGTCGTGGC
Source organism: Nocardiopsis sp. CNR-923 (assembly GCF_001942255.1). Lineage (GTDB taxonomy): Bacteria > Actinomycetota > Actinomycetes > Streptosporangiales > Streptosporangiaceae > Nocardiopsis. The sequence continues at coordinate 64,706 of NZ_MKKC01000120.1, read as the reverse complement.
ACGCGACCCCGAACTGGACGAACACGTCGACGACCACCAACTGCTGTTCGTCAACCGTCTGGAGGAAGCGGGCCGTGTCCGGGCCTGCTCGACCCCCCAGCAGCTCGCCGCGCTGATCGACCGCGCTCTGGCCTCCCCCGACGACTTCCGCGTCCGCCCCGGCGAGGACGGCGGGCCCGAGCGGGCCGCCCGGCGCGCCGGTGAGCTCATCGACCTGCTCACCGAGGCCCCGGAGGCGCCCCGCACCGAGACCGTGGCGGCGCCGGTCCGCGGCGACTGGCCCGAGGTGACCGTCGTCGTCCCCACCCGGGACCGTCCGGAACTGCTGCGCCGCACCCTGCGCGGGATCCGCGAGCAGGAGTACCCCGGGCGGATCACCACCATCGTCGTGTTCGACAACGACCAGCCCGACGCCTCGCTCGCCGAGGACGACGGCGACCGCCCGGTGCGCGTGGTCGCCAACACCCTCACACCCGGGCTGGCCGGGGCGCGCAACACCGGGGTACTGGCCGCCGACACCGATCTGGTGGCCTTCTGTGACGACGACGACACCTGGCTGCCCGACAAGCTTCGGTCCCAGGCACTGGTCATGATCACCGAACCGGAGACCGAGATGGTGTGCTGCGGCATCCGGGTGGTCTACGACCGGGTCGAGGCCGAACGCGTCCTGGACCGCACCTCGGTCACCTTCGGCGACCTGCTCGGCTCACGGCTGACCGAGCTGCACCCGTCCACGTTCCTCATCCGCCGCCGGGCGATGATCGACGGGTGCGGTGCGGTGAGTGAGGAGATCCCGGGCAGTTACGCCGAGGACTACGAACTACTGCTCCGTATGGCCCGCCGGGGACCCATCCGCAACCTGCCCGAGCCGGGCGTGCGCGTGCTGTGGCACCGCAAGTCGCACTTCGCGGGCCGGTGGCGGACCATCTCCACGGCGCTGCGCTGGCTGCTGGAGCGCTACCCCGAGTTCTCCCTCGTGCCACGCGGGTACGCGCGCGTGGCCGGCCAGATCGCCTTCGCGGAGGCCGCGTCCGGCCGACGAGTCGAGGCGCTGCGCTGGATCCGGACCACTCTGCGGCACCGGCCCACCGAGGGACGCGCCGTGGTCGCCCTGCTCGTGGTGTGCGGCGTACCCGCGGGATGGGTGCTGCGCGCGCTCCATCTGCGCGGCAAGGGGGTCTGACCGTCCGACCGCGGCGACCCGGGAAGCTGCGCCCTCGATTCCCGGGTCTCGACGCTCAGCTCCCGGATCCGGCCGGGAGCCGCTCAGGTCGCCTCGACGTCGACCGCGTCGGGCGGGTGCGCCGCACCTGTCGGACGGCTTCCGTTCCGGTCGGGCTCAGTTCCGGCTCGCGGCGTAGGCGGCCAGTCGGCGGACCCGGTCGGGCAGGTTGACGTAGGGGTCCCGGCCGGCCAGTTCGAAGCCGCGGCGGGCGTACTCGTTGGCGCCGATCCGGAAGTCGCATCCGGCGACCTCGCCGTCCCAGACCTTGACCGCGCGCACCCGCTCGTACCTGCGCAGGACGTCGGGGATGTCGGCGTACCAGCGCAGGGTGTCGCGCGGGCCGATGTCGGTGGTGCCCAGCTCGCCGATCATGATCGGCTTGGCGGGGTCGATGCCGTGCCCGGGCCCCTCGTTCTGGAACCACTCGTAGGCGGGCTGGAGTGCGTCCTCGAAGGTGTGCACATCGGTCCACTTCGGCATGAGCGGGCAGCCGGTCATGTTGTACGCCTCGAAGCTGATCCAGTCCACGTGGTCGTCCCCGGGCCACAGGCCGGGCAGGCGGTCGAGATTGCCGCGCCAGCCGGTCACGTTCCACACCCAAATGGCGTTGTCGGCGCCCTCCTGGCGGTAGAGGTCGACGATGTGCCGCCATGCGGACACGAACTCGTCGGGGCTGCCGCGCCGCTGGTAACGCTTCTTGGCGTCGGCCTCGTGGTCGAAGGTGACGAAGTAGGGCACCTGCAGGTCGGCGATCGCGCGCGCCTGGGCACGCAGCGAGGAGTCGAAGTCCCCGCCGATGATGTCCTCGTAGCGGACCGCGGGGTGCCCGGAGAGTTCGAAGCGGCGTGCCTCGATGTTGGTGTGCACGAACCGGCCCTCCGCGATCAGCCTCCGTTCACGGTCCCCCGGCACGTCCGCCTGGTCGACGCCGCGCCAGGTGTAGACGATGTCCATGCGGCGGTCGGCGGCGGACTCCAACGGCTCGACGCGGTCGTCGTGGGGGCTGGCCCCCCACCACACGCCGCACGAGGGTTCGAGGATGTCGGAGACCGTGCACGCGGACTCGACCAGGGTCGGCAGGCCCAGGAGAGCGGCGGTGTTCCTTCCGGGCGTGTCGACGGGGAGGTCGTCCACCGGTCGCACGCGGGCCTCGGCCGCGGCCCCCGGCCCGGCCAGTGTCAAGGCGGTGAGCACGGCCCCCGCCGCCGCCAGTCCTCGTGTCGGTCTCCTGTTCACGGTCAACGCCCCCAGACGCAGAACTACGTACAGTACTTGGAGAATGACTTTACGTTAGAATTCGGACACTCGGCAACCTTGCCGCCCATGTCGATTCCATACTCGCCCGGATCAGTAGCCATAGCGCCTCCGGGCGGGCGCCGTCACCGCGCTCACCAGCCCCCGCCGCCACGGCGCCAGGGACTCCCGCCAGCCGTGGTCGGGACGCACCCCCAGCGGTCCCCGCGCGAACCGCATCGGGTTGCCCGAGACCGCGTGCGTCCGCGACATCCGGACGCTTCCCTCCCCCACCTCAGGCGGCGGGCCCGCGTACCCGGCGAACGCGGCGATCCGGGCGAACTCGGCCGCCGGATCCGCGACGAAGTCCTCGTAGCGCACCAGCAGGGTGGGCGTGCCGCGACGGGCGAGCGCGTCCAGGGTCGCGTTCTGGGTCATCCACTGCACGGCCGCGCGGCCCGCCGAGTACCGTGCCATCTCCGGTTCGCTGCTGTCTGGGGTGGCGTCGGGGCGCGGCACGCGCTTGGCCCAGGAGTGGGCCACCGCCCGGGGGTCGCGGACGATGTGCAGAAGCCGCATGCGGGCCCCGTAGCGCAGCCGCAGGCAGGCCGCGAGCGAGGCGTGCTTGCTGGCGTCGACGACCACGTGCGCCCCGCTGACCAGAGCGATCGCCGAGTACAGGCGGTGGTAGAGGTCGGTGTACCGATCGCCCCGCGCGGCGAGGACGCCGCCTCCCGCCCCGTTGAGAAGCATCGGCAGGTACCGCGTCCGGTCGACGCCGGCCTTGAGGCGGAGCACCGCCTCGGTGTCCAGGCGGTCCCAGCCGCCGAACGCCTCCTTGCCGACGTCCGACCAGAAGCCGCAGTCGGCGAACGGATGCCCGCACCCGCAGCGCTCGTTCTCCAGGAGACCGCGCCGCCACAGGTGCACGACCTCTCCGACCGAACAGAACCCGGGCAGCTCACCGAGGAGCCGTTCGATCAGGGTCGAACCGGAGCGCCCCATGCCGCCGACGAACACCAGACGATAGCCATCCACGGGTCAAGCGTAGGCGTCGTGTCACCGTGCGTGGTGAAAACGTGACAGGTGTTCCAGTCGCGCGGGGCCGGGTGGCGGAGGAGGGTCGAGTGGCGGAAGGGGGTCGGGGTCATTCCGCCGCGGTGATCTCCGCCCAGGCGTGGGTCCCGTGGACCGGGTGCGGCCCCAGACCCCACCGGGCGGCCAGGTGGTCGACGATGACCAGCCCGCGGCCGCGCTCGGCCTCGTCGTCGGCGTGGCGGTCCACGGCGTGGAGGAGGATGCTCCCGTGGTCATGGACGTCCAGGCGCAGGGCGGGGGTGGCGTAGGTCGACCAGGCGAGGTCCAGGTGCACGGGCGGGCGGCCGTGGACGACGGCGTTCGCGACGAGTTCGCCGACGACGAGCGCGGCCGACTCGACCAGGTCGGGGCGGCCCAGGTCGCACAGGAAACGGTCGACCGCGCGCCGGGCCGTGCGCGCGCTGTCGAGGACCCCGGGTAGTCGGTGTGACTCGCCGGGATCGGTGGTGGTGGGGCCCGGTTCGGCCTTGGCTATGGAGGGCATCACGCCGTTCCTTCGAACAGGTACCGGTGTCGATCGCGGAGGTGGAGTGTGTCGCATGCCACCCGCTCCAGTGGTGCCGGTCTCACGTGCACTGATGGTCCGAGAATGACCTACGCGTTGCCCTCTCGTAAACATTGTGATCATTGTGAATATTTCTGTTCATAGTGTTCACAGCGTCGCGCGGTTGGTTCGGCGGTCCCCGGACACACGGGGGGACCGCCCGAAGGCGGTCCCCGGTCGAACCGTCCGTGCCGGAGGACTAGTCGGCTTTGACGACCATGCCCGCGCCGACGGTGGCGTTGGTGGCCTCGTCGATGAGGATGAACCCGCCCGTCTGGCGGTTCTTGGCGTACTCGTCCACGAACAGCGGCTGGGTGGAGCGCAACCGCACCCGGCCGATCTCGTTCAGCGCGAGGTGGTCGGCGTCCTCGTCCCGGTGCAGCGTGTTCACGTCGAGCCGGTAGCGCAGGTCCTTGACCATGACCTTCGCCGTGCGCGTCGTGTGCTTGACGATGAGCTTGGAGCGCGGCGTGAGCTTGCGCGCGTCCGTCATCCAGCACACCATCGCCTCGATGTCCTGCGACGCCTTCGGCGCGTTGTTGGGCCGGCAGATCATGTCGCCCCGGGAGATGTCGATCTCGTCCTCCAGCAGGAGGGTGACCGACATGGGCGAGTACGCCTCCGCCACCTCGCCGTCGGCGGTCATGATCCGCGAGATCCGCGAGTTCAGCCCGGAGGGCAGGTGGGTCACCTCGTCGCCCGGCTTGAGCACCCCGCCCGCGAGCTGGCCCGCGTAACCGCGGTAGTCGTGCAGCTCGGGGTCGTCCGACCTGTGCGGTCGGATGACGTACTGCACGGGGAAGCGCGCGTCGATGAGGTTACGGTCCGAGGCGATGTGCACGTTCTCCAGATGGTGCAGCAGGGAGGGCCCGCTGTACCACGGCATGTCCTCCGATCGGCTCACCACGTTGTCCCCGTGCAGGGCCGACAGCGGGACGAAGGCGAGGTCGCACACGTCGAGTTTGCTGGCGAAGTCGGCGAACTCCGACTTGATCTGCTCGAAGCGCTCCTGGGAGTAGTCCACCAGGTCCATCTTGTTGACCGCCAGCACCAGGTGCGGGACCTGGAGCAGGCAGGTGAGGAAGGCGTGGCGGCGGCTCTGCTCCTGGAGGCCCTTGCGCGCGTCGACGAGGATGATCGCCAGGTCGGCGGTGGAAGCGCCGGTGACCATGTTCCGCGTGTACTGGATGTGGCCGGGGGTGTCCGCGATGATGAAGGTGCGCTTGGGCGTGGCGAAGTAGCGGTAGGCCACGTCGATGGTGATGCCCTGCTCGCGCTCGGCGCGCAGGCCGTCGGTGAGCAGCGCCAGGTTGGTCTGCTCCTCGCCGCGCGCGGCGCTGGTGCGCTCGACCGCGTCGAGCTGGTCCTCGAAGATCGACTTGGAGTCATACAGCAGTCGGCCGATCAGGGTGCTCTTGCCGTCGTCGACGGAGCCCGCCGTGGCGAACCGCAGGATGTCTTTGCTCATGCTTACCTGGTCCAGGGTCGAAGTGGTGGGAGCTGGGGCCGGTGGCTGGGGCGTGTTCCGTGGATGCCGCCCGTCGCGCGGCGGGGCATGTGTTCGCGGCACACGCCCTAGAAGTAGCCCTCGCGCTTGCGGTCCTCCATGCCGCCTCGCTGGCCCGGTCGTCCGCCCGTGTCTGCCCTCGCTCGGTGAGCCGGGTCGCGGCGATCTCGGCGATGATGTCGTCCAGCTCCACCGCCGTGGACTTGACCGCTCCGGTGCAGGTCAGGTCGCCGACGGTGCGGTAGCGCACGGTCTCGGCGAAGACCGTCTCGGTCTCGTCGCGCTGGATGATGGGCGAGTCGGCCAGGAGGATGCCGTCACGCTCGAAGACCCGGCGCTCGTGCGCGAAGTAGATGGAGGGCAGCTCCAGACGCTCGCGCTCGATGTAGCTCCACACGTCCAACTCGGTCCAGTTGGAGATCGGGAACACGCGGATGTGCTCGCCGCGGTCGATGCGGGTGTTGAACACGCTCCACAGCTCGGGGCGCTGGTTCTTGGGGTCCCACTGCCCGAACTCGTCGCGGAAGGAGAAGACGCGCTCCTTGGCCCGGGCCTTCTCCTCGTCGCGGCGGGCGCCGCCGAAAGCCGCGTCGAAGCCGTGCTCCTCGATGGCCTCCAGCAGGGCGGCGGTCTGGAGCCGGTTGCGGCTGGCCCAGCGTCCGGTCGGTTCGGTGACCTTGCCCGCGTCGATCTGCTCCTGGACCGATGCGACGACCAGGCGGACGCCCGCCTCGGCGACACGGCGGTCACGGAACTCGATCACCTCGTCGAAGTTGTGGCCGGTGTCCACGTGCATCACGGGGAAGGGGACGGCGCCTGGCCAGAAGGCCTTCTCCGCGAGGCGGAGCATGACGATGGAGTCCTTGCCCCCGGAGAAGAGCAGAACGGGCCGCTCGAACTCCGCGGCCACCTCGCGCATGATGAAGATCGCCTCGGCTTCGAGCACGTCGAGCTGAGAGAGCTGGTAGCGCCCGGGCGCCTGCTGACTGGACTGACCCATGAATCCGCCTTTGTGATACCGACACGGCCGACGGCGGAGGGCCTCTTCGGTCAGCCCCCCGCGTGCGGCCCCGCGCTGTCCAGGTCCGCACCGTCGCGGATGCTTGCCAACAACATACCCGACAATTCCGATCGACATACAAGGATATCGGGGAGTAGCGGGTCGGCCACGTTGTAGCGCAGGGGCGACCCGTCGATGCGCGACGTGTGCAGACCGGCGGCGCGCGCGACCGCGACGGGCGCGGCGCTGTCCCACTCGTACTGGCCGCCCGCGTGGACGTAGATGTCGGCGATCCCGAGCATCACCGCGCAGATCTTCGCCCCCGCCGAGCCCATGGGGATGACCTCGGCGCCGAGCTGGTTGGCCATCCGCTGCACGAACGCGGGGGGCCGCGTCCGGCTCGCGGTGATGCGCAGACGCTGGTCGCCGGGGCGCTCGTCCGGCAGCCACGGCGGGTCGACCGTGGAGACGGTGGTGCCCTGCGCGGGGAGGGAGACCGCGCCGGCGACGAGGTCGCCGTTCTCCCACAGGGCCACGTGCACGGCCCAGTCGGTGCGGCCCGCCTCGGCGAACTCCCGGGTGCCGTCGAGGGGGTCGATGATCCACACGCGTCGCGCCCGCAGCCGCGAAAGATCGTCGGCTCCCTCCTCGGAGAGCACCGAGTCGCTGGGGCGCAGCCGGCCGAGGGCGGAGAAGAGGAACTCGTGGGAGGTCCTGTCCCCCAGGGTGCGCAGCACCTCGGGCTCGCCGAACCCGTGCCTGGCGCGCAGGCGCAGCAGGAGCTGACCCGCCTCGGTCGCCAGGTCCCTGGCCACCTCATGATCGTTTCTGATGCTCTTCACCGGCTAGTAAGCTCCCGCCCCACGGATCACCGCTGACCACGTCTTCCACAGGATCTGGATGTCCAACGTCAGCGACCAGTTTTCCACGTACCTCAGGTCCAGACGGACCGACTCCTCCCAGGAGAGGTCGGACCGACCGCTGACCTGCCACAGACCCGTCATACCCGGTTTGACCACGAGCCGGCGGCGGACGTCGTACCCGTACTGGGCGACTTCCTCCGGCAGAGGCGGCCTGGGGCCGACGAGCGACATCTCCCCACGGACCACGTTGACGAGCTGGGGTAGCTCGTCGAGCGAGTACCGGCGCAGCCATGCCCCCACGGACGTCACCCTGGGGTCGCGACGCATCTTGAACAGCACCCCGTCGTGCTCGTTGCGGGGCCTGAGCGCCTCCTTCAGCGTGTCGGCCCCGACCACCATGGTACGGAACTTGTAAACGGTGAACTCGGCCCCACCCCGTCCGACGCGAGTCTGGGTGAACAGAGCGGGCCCGCCGCCCTCGGAGCGGATGAGCACCGTCAGCACCAGGAACAACGGGGACAGCAGAGCCAGGGCCAGGGCCGCGGCGCACCGGTCGAAAACCCCCTTGAGCAGGCGCCGCCCACCCGCGAGTTCGGGGTGCTCCACGTGCAGCAGGGGCAGCCCCGCCACGGGACGGATGGAGGTGCGCGGACCGGCGACCTCCATGAGAGCGGAGGCGACGATGAGGTCGGTCCCGGTCTTCTCCAGCTCCCACGCCAGCCGCCGCAGCTCGACTCCGTCCATTTCGGGACAGGCGAGCACCGCCACGGTGTCGGCTCCGACGAGGGAGGCGGCCTGGGCCACCTCGGTGAAGTCGCCCAGCACCGGACAGCCTTCGACGGCGACCTCCCCGAGGCCGTCCGGGGCGCTCTCGCCAGGCGGCAGGCACACGCCGACGACCCGCATGCCGTGGTAGATCTCCCCCCGGAACCGGCGGATGAGGTCCCCGGCGGCGCAGCGGTAGCCGACCACGACGACGCCGCTCATGCACTGCCCGAAGCGGCGGCGCCGGTGCAGGGCCTTGCGCCGGGCGTAGTGCAGACCAAGGGTCGTGGCGACGATGAGCGGTGGAACGGCGAGCGCGTAGCCGCGGGAGAGGTCGAAGGCGACGGCGTAGGCCCCGATGGCGACCGAGGCGGCCAGGAAGACCCCCGCCACGGCCACTCGGCGGTACTCCTCGGTGCCGACCCCCAGGAACCGCCGCTCGTATCCGCCGCCCAGCCACACGAAGGCGACCCACACGACCGGCAGCAGCAGCGAGAGGTGCAGGTAAGGAGACGCCTCGGCGGCCCCGAGGGCGTCATGGAACCGGACGGCCGTTCCGCCGAACGCCGCGGCGGCGGCGGCCAGCAGGTCGAGGGAGACGAGCCCCGCCACATACGACCGCGTCCACGACCCGCCACGGGAATCGGTGACGAACTCCGCCGCGCCGACCGGCAGCACGCGTTGATTCTGAGCGGTCTCCACCCCGCTGGCTGTGGCCACACTTCCCCCCAAGGGTACGACGTGTTTCTGGATCCTCACAATGAGTAAGCACACCTGGCACCGCGGAGCCCGAAAGGGCAGGGCGGGGTGTGGTCGGGCATCAAGGACTGACGACCCGAACAGTAACTAAAAGTAGTGGAGAAGTCGCGTCTCGTGTCGGCCTGTTGGGGAAGCAGGATCAGGTCGTCCTGAGAACGTGTCTGTGTCGAGACCGAAACTTCTTCAGACACCCGTGACCTCGCGCTGACGACCCGCCCAGCGGGTGGCATCCCACGCCGCCTACCTGGCGGGCGCGCTGGTCGGGGTGATCGCGGAGGCGGTCGGCGAGCCCGGCCCCGACCGCGGCCCGGAGACGGTCGCCGCGGCCACGTGGCGGCTGTTGGCCGGGTGACCGGGGAGACGGGCCGGAGGCGTCCGCCGGGGCTGGCTAAACGGCGGTGTGGAAGATGTTCTGGGCCCGCTCCAGGCCGTCCTTGATGATCGTGCGGACGGCGTCGGCGGCGCGCTCGACGTTGAGGTCGAGTTCCCCGCGCTCGGTGGAGGAGAAGTCGCGCAGCACGTGGGCGGCGGCGTCCATCCGACCGGGCGGGCGGCCCACACCGAAGCGGACCCGGACGTAGTCGGGGGTGGACAGGGAGGCGGTGACCGACTTCAGGCCGTTGTGGCCGCCGGACCCGCCGCCGCGCTTGAGCTTGAGCGCGCAGAAGTCGATGTCCAGTTCGTCGTGGACCACGACGACGCGCTCGACCGGCACCTTGTAGAACTTCGCCAGTCCCGCGACGGGACCGCCGGACACGTTCATGAAGGACCGCGGCTTGGCCAGCACCACCGGGGCGCCCTCGATCCGGGTCTCCACGACCTCGGCGTGCGCCTTGTGCGCCTTCCAGCGCTCGCCGCCCGCGGACGCCAGCGCGTCCACCACCATGAATCCGGCGTTGTGCCGGTTCGCGGCGTACTTGGGGCCGGGGTTGCCCAGCCCGACGACCAGCCAGCGCTCAGCCTCAGCCATGTCCTCGTTCTTCCTGATTCCCAGCATGCGCCACAGGTCCACCATGGTGCACGACCCTATACGCACGCCGAACGCGCGGCCCCCAGGGGAACCGCGCGTTCGGTGCGATGACTGTGCGGGGGAACGCCCTACTCGGCGGCGGGCTCCTCGGCGCCTTCCTCGGCGGCCTCGGCGGCGGGCGCCTCCTCCTCGACCCGCGGAGCGGAGACGGTGAGCAGGATCGCCTCGGGGTCCGTGACCAGCGTGGTGCCCGCGGGCAGCTTCAGGTCGCCGGCGGTCGGCGTGGAGCCGATCTCCAGGCCCTCCACGTCGAAGGACACGCCCTCGGGGATGTGGGTGGCCTCGGCCTCGACGGTCACCTCGACGAGTTCCTGGTTGAGCACGCCCGGGGCCTTGACCTCACCGGTCAGCTCGACGTGGATGTCGACCTGGACCTTCTCGCCCTTGGAGACGACCAGCAGGTCGACGTGCTCCAGGAAGCCCTTGATGGCGTCGCGCTGGACGCTCTTGGGGAGGGCGAGGTTGTCCTTGTCGACGCCGTCGAGACGGATGAGGACGTTCGGGGTCTTCAGGGCGAGCATGAGCTCGTGGCCGGGCAGGTTGAGGTGGCGGGGCTCGGTGCCGTGGCCGTAGAGGACGGCCGGCACCTTACCCGCGCGGCGGGCGCGCCGAGCGGCGCCCTTGCCGAATTCCGTGCGGGGCTCGGCAGCGATTCGTACCTCGGACACGACAAAACTCCTCGGGTTCAACCCCGCAGCACGGGGAACACGACTCCAGTAGTACGACGATTCCCGCACTGGGCGGGGAAAGCGGCGGGGTCACCCACGTGGGGACACGGCCGCCGTGGTTCCAGGCGTGCCCGGCGAGACGCCACCGGACCCGCCCGGCCCGGGAACACTCGTCGCGCACCCCTGCCCGCGCGATCCTGCGCAGCCGAAGGGGCTCCGCTGGGCACGGGGACACTCGGTCAAGTCTACTGGCTTCACCGACGACTCCGTACACGTCCCGCTGGCGGCCACCCCCCGTTCACGGGGCGCCCGCCAGCGGCACGGCCGGGGTGCGCGAGTGGACCCGCGGCTACTCGAAGAGACTGGTCACCGAGCCGTCGGTGAACACCTCGCTGATCGCGCGGGCGACCAGCGGAGCGATCGACAGCTGCGTGAGCTTGTCGAAGGAGCGTTCCTCCGGCACCGGCAGCGAGTTGGTGATGATGACCTCGGAGATCCGGGAGTTCTGCAGGCGCTCGGCCGCCGGACCGGACAGCACGCCGTGCGTGGCCGCCACGATGACCTTCTCCGCGCCGTTCTCGAACAGGGCCTCGGAGGCCTTCACGATCGTGCCGCCGGTGTCGATCATGTCGTCGACCAGCACGCACGTGCGGCCCGCGACCTGGCCGACGACCTCGTGGACGCGCACCTGGTTGGCGACGTCCGGGTCGCGGCGCTTGTGGATGATCGCCAGAGGCGCGCCGAGGCGGTCGGCCCAGCGGTCGGCGGTGCGCACGCGGCCCGCGTCCGGGGAGACCACGGTGATCTCGGAGTGCTCGACCCGGTCGGCCACGTAGTCGGCCAGGATCGGCAGGGCGAACAGGTGGTCCACCGGGCCGTCGAAGAAGCCCTGGATCTGGTCCGTGTGCAGGTCGACCGCCATCATTCGGTTGGCGCCCGCCGTACGGAACAGGTCGGTCATCAGTCGTGCGGAGATGGGCTCGCGGCCCCGGTGCTTCTTGTCCTGCCGGGCGTATCCGAGGAACGGCGTCACCACGGTGATCCGCTTGGCGGACGCGCGCTTGAGCGCGTCCACCATGATCAGCTGCTCCATGATGGACTCGTTGACCGGAGCCGAGTGGCACTGCAGGACGAACGCGTCGCAGCCGCGGACGGACTCAAGGTAGCGGACGAAGATCTCACTGTTGGCGAAGGTGTCGAACCGGGTGGGGACCACGTCGATCCCCAACTCCTTCGCCACCTCCTGGGCCAGTTCGGGGTGGGTGCGCCCCGAGAAGAGCATCAACTGTTTCTGCCCGGTGGCCTTCATCCCGCTCACGTACTTCTCCCCCACGGTTACTGCTTGTCGGAATTATCTGTTCTGCGCCGGTCGGCCCGCTCCGCGGCCTCGGCGGAGGCGGTGCCCGGGCGTTTGCGCCGGGTCCACCCCTCGACGTTGCGCTGGCGGTGCCCCTCGGAGACCGCCAGGGCACCGGGCGGGACATCGTCCCGGACCACGGCCCCGGCCCCGGAGTAGGCCCCGTCGCCCACGGTCACGGGCGCGACGATGGTGTTGTCGCTGCCGATGCGCACGTGGTCGCCGATGGTGCTCCGGGACTTGCTGACCCCGTCGTAGTTGACGAACACCGTGGAGCAGCCGATGTTGCTGCCCTCGCCGATGTCCGCGTCCCCGACGTAGGTCAGGTGCGGGACCTTGGACCCGGCGCCGACGGTCGAGTTCTTGACCTCGACGAAGGCGCGACCTTGGTCCGCTCGGCCAGGCGGGTGCCCGGCCGGAGGTAGGTGTAGGGGCCGACGTTGGCCCCGGAGCCGATCTCGACCCGGTCAGCGGTGGTCTCGCGGACGTGCGCGCCCTCGCCGACGACCGTGTCCCGCAGCGTGGAACCGGGTCCGACGACGGCGTCCTCGCCGACCACGGTGGCGCCGAGCAGCCGGGTGTCCGGCTCCAGCACCGCGTCGCGGCCGATCCTGACCTGGACGTCGAGCCAGGTGGTGGCGGGGTCGACGACCGTCACGCCGGAGCGCATGTGCTCCTCGACCAGACGCCGGTTGAGGACGCGGCGTGCCTCGGAGAGCTGGACGCGGTCGTTGACGCCCTGGACCTCGTGCCAGTCCTCGGCGGTCCAGGCGCCGACCCGGTGCCCGTCCCCGCGCAGCAGGGCGACGGCGTCGGTGATGTACTCCTCGCCCTTGGCGTTGTCGGTCGACAGGCGCTGGACGACGGCGGACAGCAGGGCGCCGTCGAAGGCGTACATGCCGGAGTTGATCTCGTCGATCGCGCGCTGGTCGGGGGTGGCGTCGGCGTGCTCGACGATGCCGGTGAACGCCCCGTCCGCGTCGCGGACGATGCGCCCGTACCCCGCGGGGTCGGGGACGCGGGCGGAGAGGGCGGTGACGGCGTTGCCCTCCTTCTCGTGCGCGGCGACGAGCTCGGTCAGCGTCGACCCGCGCAGAAGCGGGGTGTCTCCGCAGGTGAGGACGACTGTCCCGGTGAGGGTGACGCCTCTGCCCGTGAGGTCCTCGACCGCCATCCGGACCGCGTGGCCGGTGCCGTTGCGCTCCTCCTGGACGGCGGTGGTCGCGTCCGGGGCGATCTGTCCCAGGTGTTCGGCGACCCGCTCACGGGCGTGGCCGACGACGACCACGGTGTGCTCGGGGGTGAGGTCGCCGGCGGCGGCGAGCACGTGTCCGAGCATGCTGCGGCCGTTGATCTCGTGCAGAACCTTGGGAAGTTTGGACTTCATTCGGGTGCCCTCGCCCGCCGCGAGGACGATGACGGCAGCCGGGCGGTTCACGCTCACTGAAGGAGACCCCTCGTGAATAGCTGGCGGTTGAACTGTCGGCTCACCCCTCGGCGGCCCGACCCGCGTGCCGCACGGGCGGCCGTCGGATGATCCAGCGGCCGACATGGGAAGGATACATGCGCGTCACCGCCGCTTCGCGGGGGTGCGGCATGGAGGACCACGCGATCGGCGCGGGCACGCCGTGGGCGGCGGGTGGCGGGCGCGAAGTGTGGGGAGCGTCGCGTCACGAGTTCGGGAACCATCCGGCGCACCCGCGGGGACGGGCGGGGGGCGACTGCTCCCGGACCAGGGCTCGAACCTGGACGATGGGGACCAAAACCCCACATGCTGCCGATTACATCATCCGGGAACGCACCGGGTGTGATCGCGGCACACCCAGGCGCTCGGCACCAACATAGCGCCATTCGCGGTGGGCTTGCCAAACCTACGGGGTCGTAGGTTACGGTTGCGTAGGAATAGGTTGGGCCGTCGACACGGGTGCCCCGCGCGCTGAGGACGCGTCCTGACCTCGACAACGCTCCCGTGACGAGGTGTCCAGACATGACCGCAGCCCCCGAGGCGCCCATCAGCGCGACCGCCAAACGCGAGGCGATCCCGGAGATCGAGCCGGAACCGCGCGGCAAGGCCGAGCGCTACACCGTGTTCGCCTTCGTGTTCATCCCACTGATCGCCCTGCTGGCGGCGGTGCCGTTCTTCTGGGGCTGGGGGCTGACCCTCGTCGACGTCGCCATCGCCGCGGTCTTCTACCTGATCAGCGGACTGGGTATCACGGTCGGCTTCCACCGCCACTTCACGCACGGCTCGTTCCGGGCCAACCGCCCCCTGCGGATCGCGCTGGCGGTGGCGGGCAGCATGGCGATCGAGGGCAGTGTCGTCAAGTGGGTGGCCGACCACCGCCGCCACCACAAGTACGCGGACGCCGAGGGCGACCCGCACTCCCCGTGGCGCTTCGGCGACGACTGGAAGTCCGTGGCCAAGGGGCTGTACTACGCGCACATGGCGTGGATGTACCTGGACGAGAAGAAGACCTCGCCGCGCCGCTTCGCCCCCGACCTGCTCAAGGACAAGGACGTGGTCCTCGTCGACCGGCTCTTCGTCCCGATCGTCCTCTTCTCGCTGGCCGCTCCGGCCGTCGTCGGCGGTCTGGTCACCATGTCCTGGTCGGGCGCGATCACCGCGTTCTTCTGGGCGAGCCTGGTGCGCGTGGCCCTGCTGCACCACATCACCTGGTCGATCAACTCCATCTGCCACACCATCGGCGAGGAGAACTTCGAGGTCCGCGACCGCTCCCGCAACGTGTGGTGGCTGGCCATCCCGTCCTTCGGCGAGTCCTGGCACAACCTGCACCACGCCGACCCCACCTGCGCCCGCCACGGCGTGCTCAAGGGCCAGATCGACATCTCCGCCCGGATCATCTGGATCTTCGAGCGGTTCGGCTGGGCGACCAAGGTGCGCTGGCCCAACGCGGAACGGCTCGCCGCCAAGCGGGTCGGCCTCTAGGATCGGTAGCCATCATGGGAGCAGCCGACAGCCAACAGGGGACCCGCGTGCGCCGCAAGCGCATGACGGGCAAGGAGCGTCGCAACAGCTTGTCGAGATCGGCCGGGAGCTGTTCGCCGAGCGGGGATTCGACGCGACCTCCGTCGAGGAGATCGCCGCGCGGGCCGGTGTGTCCAAGCCCGTGGTCTACGAGCACTTCGGCGGCAAGGAGGGCATCTACGCGGTCGTCGTCGACCGGGAGATGCGCACCCTCCTGGACATGATGGGCGAGGCCCTCACCGCCGACCACGCACACGACAAGATCGAGCGGGCGGCGCTGGCGCTGCTGCGTTACGTGGAGGAGAACACCGTGGGCTTCCGGGTGCTGACCCGTGACTCGCACGTGGCCTCCGGCACGGGCAGCTTCGCCAGCCTGATCAACGACATCGCGAGCCAGGTCGAGCACATCATGGCCGACGAGTTCGCCGAACGCGGGTACGACCCGGCGCTCGCGCCCATGTACGCGCAGGCGCTGGTGGGCATGTGGGCGCTGACCGGCCAGTGGTGGCTGGAGGTGCGCAGACCCAAGCGCGAGGTGGTCGCGGCGCACCTGGTCAACCTGGCCTGGAACGGGCTCGCCCGGCTGGAGGCCAAGCCCGGACTGAACACGCGCGGGCGCCGATCGGGCTGACCGACGACCACGAGCGGCAGGGGCGGGGAACCGCGCCGGAGGCGTCCGACCGAGGGTGCCCCGCCCGGCCGCGCGACGGCCCCTGGGCGGCGTCCTACCCTTACCCGCCTCACTATCTTGATGTCAAGAGATATGCTGGTCCCATGCGCGATGAGGTGGATGGGCTGATCGAGGCGTGGCGAGCCGAACGCCCGGACGTGGACGTGACGCCGCTGGAGGTGTTCAGCCGGGTCTCCCGGCTCGCACGCCACCTGGACCGTGCCCGGCGCACGGTCTTCACCGAACACTCCCTGGAGCCCTGGGAGTTCGACGTCCTCGCCGAGCTCCGCCGCTCCGGTCCGCCCTACGAGCTCAGTCCCGGCCGTCTGCTGCGCGCCACCCTCGTGACCTCGGGGACCATGACCAACCGGGTCGACCGGCTGGCCGCGGCGGGCCTGGTGCGCCGCAGGCCCGACCCCGCCGACAAGCGCGGTGTCCTGGTCCGGCTCACGGAGAAGGGCGCCCAGCGCATCGACGCGGCGCTCGCCTCCCTCGTCCGGTACGAGGAGTCGCTTCTGGCCCCGATGCCCGATCAGGACCGCGCCCGGCTCGCATCGTTACTGAGAAGCCTGCTCGTTCCCCTCGACAGGGAGCCCTCAGGTCCGCAAGGCTAGTTACCCTGCGGTATCCGTCTCTCATCGGGAAACCGCTGTCTGGGCGCGAACCACATTCCAGGCATGGGTTGGAGAGCAACAGTGAGATTCCGCTGGATCGCGGCCACGGCCGCCGCGGCCGTGGTCGCCACGGGCTGCGGCGGCGGGGACGAGGGTACGGACATCGAGCAGCGTTACTACCTGTCCTTGGGCGACTCCCTGACCGTGGGGGTGCAGCCCGACGAGAACGGTGTTCCCGGGGAGACCGCCGACGGCTACACCGACATGCTGTACCGGGGGCTGTACGACGCGGACTCGACACTCGTCCACGAGCGGTTGGGCTGCGGCGGCGAGGACACCACGACGTTCGTCGAGGGCGGCGTGCCCCGTTGCGACCAACGGTATGAGGGCCGGTCCCAACTGGAGGCCGCGGAGGAGTTCCTCGCCGAGCACCAGGGGCGCGTCGAGCTGGTCACCGTCACCATCGGGGGCAACAACTTCACCGGCTGCGTGAGCGGCCTGGAGAACCCGGACGGTCCCGCCATCGACACCGCGTGCGTGGACGACGGGCTGGAGCGGATCGGGACGGAGGTGCCCGAGATCGCCGACCGTCTGCGCACGGCGGCGGGACCGGACACCCCGATCATCGCGATGACCTACTACAACCCGTTCCTCGCCGCCCTGCTCCTGGAGGACGCAGGAGAGGATGACGCCGAGGAGTCGCCGTCGCCGGAGGAGGCGGGCGCCGGTGAGGGGGCGGGCGCCGACGGCGACGGAACCGCCGCCGCCCCGGACGACGGCCTGGTCGGGTACGCCACCGGCGTCCTGGAGCGGATGAACGCGTCCCTGCGCGACTCCTACGCCGACGCCGGCGTCGAGGTCGCCGACGTCGAGGGGGCCTTCGCCTCCGCGGACTTCAACGTCCCGGCCGACAGCACGACCGGCATGCCGACCAACGTGCAGCGGATCTGCGACCTGACCTGGATGTGCGACGTCGACCGCGGGCCGGACATCCACACCAACAGGGCGGGAGCCCAGGAGATCGCCACCGCCTTCGAGGAGCTGGTCGGGTGACCCCGGGGCGGGGCGCCGCCGCCCCGCCCCTCTGAGCGCCGGTCCGCGCGGTGCCGCACCGCGTGCGCGACCCCAGGAGTGTTCCGCGGACACATACCCCGCCGAGCGGCATCCGCGGCACACCCTAGCCCCCGACCAGTTCGGCCTGGGCCAGCCAGACCTCCTCCAGTTCGTCGCGCTCGGCCGCCAGGGCCTTGGCCTCGGCGTCCAGCTCGGCCAGCCGGGTGTAGTCCTCCGCGGCGGCGGCCATGAGCTCGTGCAGCTCGGCCTCGCGCCTGGCGACGCGGTCCATCCGCCGCTCGACCCGCTGCATCTCCTTCTGGGCGGCGCGCCGCTCGGCCGCGGACACCGCGGGCTCCTCCCTGGGGGCGGCGGCCCCGGCGGATCCGGCCGGGACCGAGGGCGGCTTCGCCGTGGCGGCGCGGCGCTCCAGGTACTCGTCGACGCCGCCGGGCAGGAAGGCCAGGGTGCCGTCGCCCATGAGGGCGAGCACGCGGTCGGTGATCCGCTCAAGGAAGTACCGGTCGTGGCTGACCAGCACCAGCGACCCGGGCCAGCCGTCGAGGAGGTCCTCCAGTTCGGTGAGGGTCTCGATGTCCAGGTCGTTGGTGGGCTCGTCCAGCAGGAGGACGTTGGGCTCGTCCATGAGCAGACGCAGCAGCTGGAGGCGGCGGCGCTCACCGCCGGACAGGTCGCCGATCGGCGTCCACTGGCGTTCGCCGCGGAACCCGAAGCGCTCCAGCATCTGGCTCGCGGTGTAGTCGCGCCTGCCGATGGTGACGTGTTCGCGCACGTCCATGACGGTCTGGAGCGGACGCGCGTCGGGGTCGAGTTCGGTGATGTTCTGCGACAGGTGGGCGAGCCGGACGGTCTTGCCGGTGCGCACCGAACCGGAGTCGGGAGCGCGCTCGCCGCCCAGGATGCGGAGCAGGGTGGACTTGCCCGCGCCGTTGACGCCGACCAGGCCGACCCGGTCGCCGGGGCCGAGCTGCCAGGTCAGGCGGTCCAGGAGGACGCGGTCGGGCACGGCGGCCGACACGTCCTTGAGGTCGACGACGGTCTTGCCCAGGCGCGAGCTGGCGAACCGGACGAGTTCGACCGTGTCCCGGACCGGTGGGACGTCGGCGATGAGCTGGTTGGCGGCCTCGATGCGGAACTTGGGCTTGGAGGTGCGCGCGGGCGCGCCCCGGCGCAGCCAGGCCAGCTCCTTGCGCATGAGGTTCTGGCGGCGCTCCTCGGCCACCGCGGCCATGCGCTCCCGTTCGGCCTTGGCCAGGACGTAGGCGGCGTACCCGCCCTCGTACCGCTCGACCGCGCCGCGCCCGACCTCCCACGTGCGGGTGGTGACGGCGTCGAGGAACCAGCGGTCGTGGGTGACGACCACGAGCGACTCGGGACGGCCGTTCAGGTGCTGGGCGAGCCAGGCGATGCCCTCGATGTCCAGGTGGTTGGTGGGTTCGTCGAGGACGATCAGGTCGTGGTCGCCCACGAGCAACCGCGCCAGGGCGGAGCGACGGCGCTCGCCGCCGGACAGCCCGGACATGTCGGCGTCCAGGTCCCAGCCGCCGAGGAGGCCGCGCAGGATGTCGCGGACGCGGGCGTCACCGGCCCACTCGTGCTCGGCCCGGTCGCCCAGCACGAAGGCGCCGACTGTGGTGTCGGGGAAGTCATCCCGCTGGTGGAGGAACCCGATTCGCAGGCCGCGGTTGTGCACGACCCGGCCTGAGTCGGGGTCGGTGCGTCCGGAGAGCACCGAGATGAGCGTGGACTTACCGCCGCCGTTGCGGCCGACGACGCCGATGCGCTCGCCCTCGTCCACGCCCAGCGACACCTTGTCGAGGAGTACGAGCGGCCCGTAGGCCAGGGACACGTCCTGAAGATTGACCAGATTCATCAACGGCCGCCCGCCCGTAGCACATTGGTGTTCACCTGGTCAAACTTCCTCTCTGTCCTGCGAAAACACTACCTGAGGGGGCAAGGGTTGAACCTCGTTCTCCACGGTTGGCTGGGGGTCATGTGCTGACACGGTGCTGACCTCTCCCCCGGTTCTCGGGGCACCCTTGCAACCACCCAAAGACCCACCATAGGCCCTGTCCCGAACCCCGGGGCGGGGCCTGTGCCATGCCTCACAAGACCCCCAACAGCACCCCTGGGCAAGGCCCCCTCACTGTCAGGCCCTCACTGTGACTCTCAGGACCTCTCAGGCGTGACAACAGGACGTGTTGCCAGCAAGGCCCCTCAGTAAGGCCCCTGTGCGTACAGCGCGCCCTGTGTGCGCTGCTCTGCTGTCCCTGTGCACTCGACACGTGCTCACGCTGTCCTGTCGCTGGTTCTCGCTGACTCCCGGATGATGGGGCTCACGATGGAAAACGTGACCCTCTCGGATGTGCTGTTTCAGGGATGCCAGTTCGACTATGCCACCCTGAACAGGCTTCGGGTGAAGGGAAGCGTTGCCTTCGTGAACTGTCGGTTCCGAGAAGCGATCTTCACGGGTGGAGATCTGGGTTCCACCGTGTTCGATGACTGCTCGCTCAGTGGCGTTGAGTTCGATTCCGTCAAGATGGCGGGAACGGACATCCGGGAATGTGAGGTCTCCGGAATCATCGGTGTCTCATCTCTCAAGGGGGCACACGTGGCCCCGAACCACTCCCGCAACTGTTCGACGCTTTCGCCAAGGATCTAGGACTCAAGGTGTCCGAGGTCTGAAAAGCCGGGGGAGAGGGAAACGGCGGCTCCCTGGCATCCGTCCTTGAGTCGGGGAGTCGCCTTCCCCTTGTCCCTGAACACGCGAGAGGGGTTCCGCTTCGCTAGAAGCCTTGTCCTGTAGTGTGTCCCTGCACATCACCTCCATGATGCCCTCCCGACGGGACCGCCGCGTTCGGTCGGAGGGGGAGCGGCACCGCCCGCGCTCGGTGCGCGGACCGCCGCCGGTCAGGTGAGGCGTTCGTCGTAGCGCCGCCGCAGTTCCTCGGTGCGGTCCCTCGGCCACGGTCGGCGCTCGTCGCCGTTGACCGCCGCGAAGAACAGCTCCAGGTGGGTCTGCCAGGCGGCCAGCATCACGGGCAGCAGTCCGGACAGGCCGTCCGGCACGGTCTGGGTCAGCTCGACGCGCGTGCCCAGCTCCGGTTCGTGCGCGAACTCCCACAGCACCGTGCCCGCCAGTTCCCCCTCGTACAGCCACGCGTACTCCAACGCGCGGGGCGGCGCGCAGCCGGTGACCAGGCCCGTGGGGACGTACCCGTTGGTGAGGCGGGTCGGCGGCGCCGCGCCGACACGGGGTTCGTCTCCCCCGGTGGCGACCTCCCAGACCGAGTCGAGCGACCGCCACAGGAGGTCGCGTGCGAACCGCACGGCGAGGCCCTCGTCGGCCGACTCGACCTCCCCCTCGCCGAGCCCGAACGCGTCCACGTAGCGCTCCACGGACCCCAGGTGGTCCTGGGGCTCCTCGAAGTGCCTGCGCGCCAGCCGGGCCTCCAGTGCCGCCAGGCACACGTCCCACCCGTGCGCGTCGCGGGCGGCGCCGAGGCGGCCCAATGCGCCGCCGCCCAAGCCCTGGGTGAACACGAGCAGGGACCCGGGGCCGTCGGGGCCCAGCTCGAACCTGAGCTCGTCCCCGCCCCAGCGGAAGCCGAACACGCGCGGCGGATCGTACTCGGTGACCTCGCCCTCGCCGCCCCCACCGGCGGCCTCGGGGGCGTCGAGGAAGGTGAAGCGGACGTACCCACCCACCCGGAGGTCGGCCTCCACCAAGACGGGGAACCAGTGTTCGAGCTCGATCGGGTCGGTGATCGACCGCCACACCTTCGGGACGGGGTGCGCGAGGCGCCGCTCGAACCGGAGCTCCGACTCGCCCGCCACGGTACGCAGTTCCGCCCTGGGAGCGTCCATCGCGGCCTCCCCGCTCACCCGCCGTCGTCCCGTGGGAGGCATCCCCCGGGCCGTGTGGCCGCCAAACGCCCGATCGGGCAAAGGGCGGGCCCCGGGGCGCACCACGCGGGCCCCGGGGCCCTGGCTCAGACGAGGAAGAACTCCCGCGCGGCCCCGGCGATCCCCCGCGCGTCGAGCCCGTGGGCTCGCGCGTGCTCCGCCGGGGTGCCGTAGGCGCGCACCTCCGTGTCCCGCGCGACGCCCAGCCCCAGCTGGCGGTGGCGGCGGTCGACGAGGGCCGCGGCGACCTCGTGGGCGGACGTGCCCCGTAGGTAGGGCTCGACCACCAGGACGTCGGCGTTGCCCGACGCAGCGACGAGGGTGCTCAGCCCCTGACGGTCGAAGGGGCGCACGGCGGCGGCGTAGGCGACCGTGACGTCGAGGTCGGCGGTGGCCTCAAGGACGCGGTCGAGCATCGGCCCCACCGCCACCACCACGCCCGCCGCACGGCCGGACCCCCTGCGCACGACCTCAAGCCGGTCCGACACCGGCCGCGCCGCCCGGTTGCCCGTCCCGGACAGCCGCACGTACACCCGGTGGTCCCCGGGGATGGCGGCGGCGAGCGCGTCGCGGACCTCGTCGGGGTGGCCCGGCACGTACACGGTCCACCCGGGCAGGGTGTCCAGGAGCGCGACGTCCCCGGGCGCTGGTGGGTGCGGCCCTCGACGGCCGCATCGTAGGACCCGCCGATGCTCACCAGGACGGCACCCGTGTCCTGGTGTCCGAAATCCAGCTTGATCTGCTCGAACGGCCGCTCGACGAGGAAGGGCGCGTAGCTGTGCACGATCGGGCGCATGCCGGTGAGGGCGAGCCCGCCCGCCACGCCGATCATGGCCTGTTCGCGGATGCCGACGTGATCACGCGGCCCGGATGCCGGGCTGCGGCCCGCCCGAAGTGCCTGGCGGAGATTTCGGCGAGGACCAGGGCCGTGCGCGGGTCGTCGTCGAGGGCGGCGTTGACGGTCGTGACGAGGGCCTCTCGCATGGCCGTGCTCCTAACGTTTTCCGGGGCGGACGCGGACGACGACGGCCAGGGGCCGGAACGGGTGGGGTGCGGTCAGCGCCGTGTGCAAGGCGTCGTGGTCGCGCCCGTCGACCTCGCGGGAGACCCATCCCTCGGCCTCGAACCTGGCGCCGATGCCGCCGGGCCACCCGTGGGTTGACGAGGCGTTGTCGACGACCACCGTGGTGAGCGACTCCAGGCGTGTCCGGCCGGCCACGGCGATCGCCTCGTGGTTGCTGCCCTCTTCGAGTTCTCCGTCGCCGACGAGCACCACCACCCGGGGCGGTCGGCCGTCGGCCCGCCGGACGTTGCGCGCGCGCAGCCCGAGCGCCGTGCCCAGCGCGAGCGGCAGCCCGTGGCCGAGCGAACCGCTGCCGATCTCCACACCGGGGACGAGCACGCGGTCGGGATGGTGGCCGAGCGGTGAGTCGAACGCCCGCCAGCCGCGCAGGGTGGGCACGTCGAGGAAGCCCTTGGCGGCGAGCACGGCGTAGTAGGCGACCGGTCCGTGTCCCTTGGACAGCAGGAAGCGGTCGCGGGCGGGATCCTCGGCGGTCTCGGGGGTGACGGTCAGGACCCGGTCGTAGAGGACCCACAGGACGTCGAGGGTGGAGTTGGCGGCGCCCTTGTGCTTCTCGTCGCCCTTCATGAGGCCGATGAGCGCGGGCAGGTCGGCGTAGCGCGAGAGCGTGGCTGTGGTCGTCATGCGACCCAGTGTTCAAGCTCAACGAAGGTTGAGGTCAAGGGCGGAGCGACACCCGGGGCGGCCGATCAGGCGGTGACGCGCGTCATACCACGGTCGCTCCGGGGACGTCCCCGGAGCCCGCGGACACGCACGAGTCCACGCCCGCGGCCTCCACCGCGCGCACGACCGCGGCCTCGACCCCCGGCGTGGCCGCGTCGTCCTCATCGCCCACCAGGAACGCGCAGGTCGGCCCGGATCCGGACACCAGGGCTCCGATCGCGCCAGCCTCCCGGCCCGCCGCCAGGACGCCCGCCACATCCGGGCGCAGCGACAGCGCCGCCCGCTCCAGGTCGTTGGTGAGCACCGCGCCCAGCGCGGCGGCGCCCCCGGCCGCCAGCGCCTCCCGCATCGCGGGCGAGGGCAGCGGCGCGGGCGCGTCCGGCCGCAGCCGGTCGTACTCGGCGAACACGCGGGCCGTCGACAGCCCGCGCGAGGAGAGCGCGAACACCCACCGGTACCGTCCGGGGGCCGCGAGGGGCTCCAGGATCTCGCCCCGGCCCGTCCCCACTGCGGTTCGGCCCAGCAAGGGGAAGGGGACGTCGCTGCCCAGTCGTGCGGCCAGGTCCGCAAGGTCGGTTTCGGGCAGTCCGCATCCCCACAACCGGTCGCAGGCCACGAGGGTCGCGGCCGCGTCGGCGCTGCCCCCCGCCATCCCCCCGGCCACCGGGATGCGCTTGTCCAGATGGATCTCGACGGGGGACCCCTTGCCGGTCTCCTCCGCGAGCAGGACGGCCGCGCGCGCGGCGAGATTCGTGGCGTCGAGCGGAACCCCGTCCAGGTCGACGCGCGTCCCACCGGACGCCGAGAGAGTCACGAATCCCGGCTCCTGACGCGGAGGGGCCTCCTTGACGGTAACCTCGTCGAACAGTGAGACGGCGTGGAACACGTTGACGAGCGCGTGGAACCCGTCCTCACGTCTGGGCCCCACCGCCAACTGGAGGTTCACCTTCGCGGGGACCCGCACGGTTACGGTGGTACTAACGGTCACGAGTCCCCAATCGTAAAGGAACCCCCTACCTTGCGTGAACACCTGCCCCACCGGGGGAACCGGTGTGTTTCGCGCCCGTCGCCGACGGGATCACACCCGTCGGCGCGAACCGGGGACCGCGAGCGGGGATCAGTCACCTCTGTCATGTCAACCACCGCCCCTCCCCCGAACGAGCCGAAACGCCGCGCGGGTGGGAATCAGGGCACAAACACCGCTACCTTGGGGCGAGGCGGAGTTTGGACACCGTCGGGGAGGGTCGCTTGCCGTCGGATGAGCTCCCGAAGAACCTGGAACCGCTCGCAGCCGGAGATCCGGCCACCATCGGTCCCTACGTGCTGTCCGGGAAGCTGGGCAGCGGCGGCATGGGCACCGTCTACCTCGGCAGTGCCCCGGACCGCAACCAACAGGTAGCGATCAAGGTCATCCGCCCCGAGCTCGCCTTCGACGAGCGACCCGGGCGCGGTTCCGCGACGAGATGGAGAACGCCCGCAAGGTCGCCTCCTTCTGCACCGCCAAGGTCCTCGACCACGGGACGTTCGAGAACCGCCCCTACATGGTGACCGAGTACATCGCCGGAACCGCGCTCGCCGAGCACATCGCCGAGAACGGGCCGCTGGACTCCTCGACCCTGCACGGCTTCGCCCTGGGCGTCGCCGCGGCGCTGGCGGCCATCCACCGCACCGGGCTCGTGCACCGCGACCTCAAGCCGGCGAACGTGCTGTTGTCGCTCTCCGGGCCCCGCGTGATCGACTTCGGCATCGCGCGCGCGATGAACACCGCGACCAACCACACCCAGACCGGCATCGTCATGGGCAGCCCCGGCTGGATGGCGCCCGAGCAGCTGCTGGAGGAACAGGTCACCACCGCGGCGGACATCTTCGCCTGGGGCTGTCTGGTGGCCTTCGCGGGCAACGGCGCCCACCCGTTCGGCAACGGCGACGCGATGACGCTGGGCAAGCGCGTGCTCTTCGCCGAGCCGCAGATCGGGAACCTGGACAGCCCGCTCGACCGGCTCGTCCTGCGCGCCCTGGCCAAGGAGCCGGGCCGCCGCCCCACCGCCCAGGACCTGCTCCTGGAGCTCACCGGCGGTGAGGACAGCACCAACCCGAACGACGTGGTCTCGCACGCCCTGCACCAGTCGTGGCGGCCGAACCTGCCCCCCGTGCCGCCCGGCGGCCCCCGACCGGGCATGGGCCGCGCACAGCAGACGATGACGGGCATGCGGCCCCCGCCGCCCGGCCACTACCAGTCCGCCCCCATGCCGCCCCAGGCCCACCAGACCGGCAACTTCCCCCGCCCGCAGGCTCCGCCGCTCGGGCGGCCCGCCGCGCATCCCTCGGGCCCGCCCCAGGGGAACGCGCCCCAGCCGGGCGGCCAGAGCGCGCCGCACCGCCCCGCCCCCGGCCCCGCGCAGCCGCACCCGGCGTCCACCGGGCCGATCCCCATGGTGCCGAGCGCCGACCAGCAGGGCCCGCGCCCCGGTCCGCAGCCCTACGTGCCGCCGGTTCCGCCGCCCCCGCACCAGCCGGCCGCGCCGGGCCGCCGCAGGGGGATCGTCGTGGGCCTGGCCGTGGGCGGAGCCGCGCTCCTCATCGTCATCGCGGCGCTCCTGGCCGTGGTGTCCACGCTCAACGGGACCGCGCCCTGGTCGAACGCCGGAGCCGACGCCGACCAGGGCCAGGACGCCCCGGACGAGCAGGCGCCCGCCGACGGCGAGAACCAGCCCGAGGACAAGGGGGACGAATCCGGGGCCGGGACGCCCGTGAGCGTGCCGGTCCCCTCCGCCGACGGCATGGTCGAGTACGAGGTCCTGGGCGTGGACTGCGACCGGGATCCCGCCGAATACCGCCCGCGTTCCGTTCCGGTGCAGGGAGGCGACTACTGCTTTGTCCGGATGGAGATGACCAACCGCAGCGACGAACGGCTGAGCTTCCTGTTCGACCAGCAGTTCATCCAGGTCACGGGCGGCGGCGACGGCCCCTACTCGGCGCAGCGGCCCACCCAGGAGGAGAGCGAGACGGTCAGTCTGTGGGACGAGGACGGCGTCCCTCCCGGAGCCACGGTCGGAGGCGAACTGGTGTTCATCGTCGCCGAGGAGGAGGAGCCGACCGCGGTCCAGTTGACGCACCGCACCGGCGAGGACCGCACGGTGATCTCCATCATGCACCTGATCGACTGACCCCGCGACGAACGACGACGGGCCCGGCACGGAACGCGTACCGGGCCCGTCGTGGCGCCGTGGGTCCCGCTTCGGCTCGGCCCGCCCGGGGGAGGCGCCGTTCCGCGGCGGGCACCACGGACGCTTCGGCGCGGTCTCGTCGTCAGGCGCCCCGGCCGCGCCCGAACGACACCCCTCGGGAACCGTTTCGGGCGACGGGATCCGGCCCTACTCCCACTCGATGGTGCCCGGGGGCTTGCTCGTCACGTCCAGGGTCACGCGGTTGATCTCGCGGACCTCGTTGGTGATGCGGTTGGAGATGCGGGCGAGCACGTCGTAGGGCACACGCGACCAGTCGGCGGTCATCGCGTCCTCACTGCTGACCGGACGCAGCACCACGGGGTGGCCGTAGGTGCGGCCGTCGCCCTGGACGCCGACCGAGCGGACGTCGGCCAGAAGAACGACCGGGCACTGCCAGATGTCGCGGTCCAGCCCGGCACGGGTGAGCTCCTCACGGGCGATCGCGTCGGCCTCGCGCAGGACCTCCAGCCGCTCGCGGGTCACCTCGCCGATGATCCGGATGCCGAGGCCGGGGCCGGGGAACGGCTGGCGCCACACCATCTCGGGGGGCAGGCCCAGCTCCTCGCCGACCTTGCGCACCTCGTCCTTGAACAGCTCGCGCAACGGCTCGACCAGGGTGAACTGGAGGTCGTCGGGGAGTCCGCCGACGTTGTGGTGCGACTTGATGTTCGCGGTGCCGGTGCCGCCGCCGGACTCGACGACGTCCGGGTAGAGCGTGCCCTGTACGAGGAACTCGACCTCGGCGCCGTGCTCGCCGGACTCGGCGACGACCTCACGCGCGGCCTGCTCGAAGACCCGGATGAACTCCCGGCCGATGATCTTGCGCTTCTCCTCGGGGTCGGTGACCCCGGACAGCGCCGCCAGGAAGCGGTCCTCGGCGTCGACCACCTTCAGGGTCGCGCCGGTGATCGCGACGAAGTCCTTCTCGACCTGCTCGGCCTCGCCCTTGCGGAGCAGTCCGTGGTCGACGAACACGCAGGTGAGCTGGTCGCCGACGGCACGCTGCACCAGGGCGCCCGCCACGGCGGAGTCCACGCCGCCGCTCAGGGCGCAGATGACGCGCTTGTCACCGATCTCCTCGCGGATCCGCTCCAGTTGCTCCTCGACGATGTTGAACATCGTCCACGTGGGGCGGCAGCCCGCGCCCTCGTACAGGAAACGGCGCAGAACGTCCTGGCCGTGCTCGGTGTGCATCACCTCGGGGTGGAACTGCACGCCGAACAGGCGTCGCTCGGTGTCCTCGAAGGCGGCGACCGGCGCTCCGGCGGTGCTCGCGGTGGTCCGGAAACCCTCGGGGGCGCGGACGACGGAGTCGCCGTGCGACATCCACACCAGGAGGTCCTCGGGCACGCCCTCGAAGAGCAGGGAGTCGGTGCTGGCCGACAATTCGGTGCGGCCGAACTCACTCAGGTCGGTGCGGTCGACCGTGCCGCCCAGGGCCCGCGTCATGGCCTGGAAGCCGTAGCAGATGCCGAAGGTGGGCACCCCGGTCTCGAAGAGCTCGGCGCCCACGTTGGGCGCGCCCTGCGCGTAGACCGACGACGGGCCACCGGACAGGATGATGGCCTTGGGGTTCTTCGCGAGCATCTCCTCGACCGGCATGGTCGAGGGCACGATCTCGCTGTGCACGTGGCATTCCCGCACACGCCGTGCGATCAGCTGCGCGTACTGCGCGCCGAAGTCCACGACGAGGACGGTGTCGAACGTGCTGTCAGCACCAACGGACACGACGGAGGACCTTCCGCAGAAGTACAGGGATATACGCCCAGTCTAGGGCGTCTCCCACGGACGACGCCCCGGCCGCCTTCCTGCCGACGGGCTCGGCGGGAGGCTTCGACCGGGTGCGCCGTCGCGCTCAGCGCCCGGCGCCGAACCCGCCTGGGTTGGCGGACTGCCAGCGCCAGGCGTCGGCGCACGCGTCCTCGACCGTGCGCACGGCCTTCCAGCCCAGGTCGTGCGCGGCGGCCGACGGATCGGCGTAACAGACGGCGATGTCGCCGGGGCGGCGGCCGACCACCTCGTGGGGGATGCGGACGCCGGTCGCGCGCTCGAAGGCGCGGATGCTCTCCAGGACCGACGTGCCGTGGCCGGTGCCCAGGTTGTACGTGCGCCACCCCGGGGCGTCGGCCAGGTGGGCGAGGGCGGCGAGGTGGCCGCGGGCCAGGTCCACGACGTGCAGGTAGTCGCGGACTCCGGTGCCGTCGGGGGTGTCGTAGTCGTCGCCGAACACCCGGAGGCGGTCGCGGCGCCCGGCGGCGACCTGCGCCAGGTACGGGAAGAGGTTGTTGGGCACGCCCTGCGGGTCCTCCCCGATCAGGCCGCTGGGATGGGCGCGATCGGGTTGAAGTACCGCAGCGCGATGACCCGCCACCGCGGGTCGGCGACGGCCAGGTCGCGCAGGACCTGTTCGGCGAAGAGCTTGGTGGCGCCGTAGGGGTTGGTGGCGCTGAGCGCCCCGTCCTCGGTGATCGGGCTTCGCTCGGGGTCGCCGTAGACCGTGGCCGAGGAGCTGAACACGAGGTCGCGGACGCCGTGCTCGTCCATCGCCTCGGCCAGGGTGAGCAGGGCGTCGAGGTTGTTGCGGTAGTAGCGCAGCGGCTGCTCGACGGACTCGCCGACGGCCTTGAGCCCGGCCAGGTGGATGACGGCGTCGACTCCGTGTTCGCCGAGGACGCGGCGCAGGACGGCCGGGTCGGTGCAGTCGCCCCGGTGGAACGTGAGGGCGCGGCCGGTGATCCGCTCGACGCGCCGCAGCGCCTCACCGTGGCTGTTCACCAGGGAGTCGAGGACCACGACGTCGTGTCCGGCGTCGAGCAGCTCGACGGCGGTGTGGGTGCCGATGTACCCGGCGCCGCCGGTGAGGAGTACGTTCATCTCTCGCTTCCCCAGGGTCGAGGTGTGCCCGCCGCGCCGCGGGCGCCACCCAGGATAGGTGCGCCCGCGTACACCGGCCCCGCTAGCGGCGACCGCACCTGAGGTCGAGCCACAGCACCTGCGGTCGTGGTCGCTGACCTGGTCGTGGAACTCGGAGTTGATCCGCACGACCTGGTAGTCCGTGCGGTCGGCCAGGGCGGCGTTGACCAGGATGTGGTCGAGCGCCTGGGAGTTGCCGTCGAAGACGTAGTTGTACCGCTCGTTCTCGGGCAGGTCCGTCATCGGGTTGGTGAGTGGTCCGTCGCCGGTGAGGATGTCGAGGGTCGGCGAGAACTGGAAGTCGTTCAGGTCGCCCATGACCACGACGTTGGCGTCGGGGTCCGCCGCGAACAGCTCGTCCGTGAACTCCCTGACCAGGCGGGCCTGCGCGTTGCGCTGGACCTCGCTCGGCCGCTCGGGCGGCTGGACGACCCCGTGCAGGGACTGGTCGCCGCCCTTGGAGTTGAAGTGGTTGGTGACCACGAACAGGTCGCGGCCGCGCACCCGGAACTGGCCGACGAGCGGCTTGCGGCTGGAGTCCCACGCCTCGTCCTGCGGGGCGATCCGACCCGGGGAGACGCTGAGCTGGGGGCCGCGCCGACCCTCCACGACCTCGACGGGGGTGGTGGCGTCGCCGCCGGGCGCGTCGACGAAGCGGACGTGGCGGGGGTTGAAGAGGAAGACGTTGCGGATGTTTCCGCCCGGCTGGCCTCCGTCCTGGCCGTCGACGGGGTCGATCTGGCGCCAGACGTAGCGGGGGCCGCCCTGCTCGTGGATGGCGCGCGTGAGCCGACGGAGCGTGAGGTCGGCGCCGACGGAGCCGTCGTCGACCGCGCCGTTGTCGTCCTGGATCTCCTCCAGTCCGATGATGTCCGGGGAGCCGAGGTACTCGACGACGCCCCGGGCGAGCTCGTCGAACTTCGCCTGCTCGTCCGCGCCGTCGAGGTTCTCGACGTTGTAGGTGGCGATGGTGGTCTCCTGCGGCGCGGCCTCGCGGACGGGTTCGCGCTCCAGGTCGCCCGCGGCGAGCTCGCCCAGGGCGGTCGCACGGATGACGAAGCCGCCGAACCGGCTGTAGTAGAGCGGCCCCTCGGTGACGCCCGTGAGCGTGTCGCCCACGTTGGCTGGGGGAAGGGGTGGACGTCGCTGTCGAGCAGCGACTCGATCTTGATCCGCCCGGAGTTGGGGTCGTCGTAGGAGCTGTAGAGGGCGCCGCCGTTGACGGTGGCGTCGTCGTCGGGATCCGTGGTCACCCACAGTGCCGAGTAGGGGTCGGTCGCGTCGATGACGGGGGCGTCCTCCACCCGGACGCGCATGTGCTCGTGGGCGGCCCAGAAGTCGAGGGCGTAGGTGTCGGGAGCCAGGTCGAGGTCGGTGATGTCGCCGCCGTGGTCGGGCGCGTACGTCTCCGGGACCACGCCGGAGTCCAGCTGGACCGCGTCGGGCACGGGGTTGCCGGACGACTCGACGGTCCACCGCGCTCCGGAGAGCTGGGTGATCGTGTGCGCGTCCGTCTGGGGCAGGTACTCGGCGACGCGGCCCCCGACCAGGACCTCGTCTCCGACGGCCACGTCGGGGGTGGTGGATCCGGTGAAGACGAAGAGCCCCTCGCTGGTGCGCGGGTCGCCGTCGCCCTCGGGGTCCTGGAACCAGAAGCCCTGGGCGGAGCCGAAGGCGTTGACCGCCGTGACGACGCCCGGCACGCCGCTGACGTCCCGCCCCACGAACGGGGAGGTGCGGGTGGTGCCCTGGACGTCGTGGACACGCAGGTCACCCGGCTCGCCGGGACCGTCCGGGTCGCCGGGGCCGTCGCCGACGGTCTCCCCGTCGGCGTTGACGGGGGTCGGGTCGCCGACGGTGAGATCGGCGGCGTTGTCGCCGGTGTCGGTGAAGGCGTCGTCGCGCGCGGCGGAGGCCGTGTTGCCCAGCCCGGCGATGGGCGCGCCCTCGTGGATGACGGCGTCTCCGTAGCCGACGATGTCGACGACGCCCTCCTCCCCGGCACACTCGGCGGCCGTCCGGCAGGCGACGGGGTCGGTGCCCTGGACGAGGAGGACCGCGCCCGACTGTGCGGACATGGCGGTGCCGCCGTCGGCGTCGGGGGCGGGAAGGTCGGTGTCGCCGCCCGAGCCCTGGCCCTGGCGGACGAGGTAGTGGCCCCCGGCGTCGACGGATCCTGTCAGCTCGGTGACCTGGGCTCGGGTGCCGGAACTCGGACGGGCGGGGAGGTACTGCACGCTCCAGCCGTCGAGGGCGACGGCGGCGTCGGCGGGGTTGCCGAGTTCGACGAAGTCGTGGCGCAGCTGGGCGCCGCTGTTGCCGCCGCCGCCGTAGACCTCGCTGATGACCGGCGTGGTGGACGCGGCGGCGGCGGGGACTGCCGTGCCGAGGGTGGTGGTTAGGAGGAGGGCCGCGGTGGCGGAGGCCGACACGAGCACACGTCTGGACGGCGACCTGGGGGAGGTGGGGATCACGCCTGCTCCGATTTCCGATATGTGAGGGGGATTGCGGGGTTGTCTGCTTTGCGGGCGTGCACATCATCGCCCCCGCGCAGGTCCGCGCGGAAGAGCAGGCAGGTAAAGAAGGTGACACACGAGGCGAATTGGTGGGATATGACGACAAAGCAGGAGGCAATTGGTTGTGTGATCCTCCGAAGCACAGGTGCCCCCCGACACACCACGGCCCCGCCCGACGCATCGGGCGGGGGTGCCCGACGTGGGCACGCGCTGCGCTTCGGCTCGCCCGTCACAGCCGCGGGTCGACCGGCTCCGACTCCAGGGCAAGCACGGCGAACACCGCCTCGTGCACCCGCCACAGCGGTTCGCCCCGGGCATGCCGCGCCAGCGCCTCCAACCCCAGTTTGTGCTCGCGCATCGCCAGCCCCGTCTTGCGTCCCGGCGAACGGCGCGCCTTCAGCGCCGCCAACCGCTCCGGCTCGGTGTAGTCGGGGCCGTAGACGATCCGCAGGTAGTCGGGCCCGCGCACCTTCAGTCCCGGCTGGGCCAGACCCTCGCACGCCCGTGCCCGCGCCCCCAGCACCGGCTTGACCACCATGCCCTCGCCGCCCACCGACACCAGCGCCCGCCACCACTCGACGGCCGCGTCGCATCCGGCCGGGTCGGTGGTGTCCACGACTCCGCCCTACCGGTCGTCGGCGCGCGCGGCGCCTGGGGCGTGAGCGGTCTCGCCGGCTCGCACCACGTGCGCTCCGCCGCCACGTCGACCAGTTCGCGCTCCGGGTAGCGCAGCGCGGTGAGCCGCCCGCCGAACACGCAGCCGGTGTCCAGGCAGATCGTGTTGTTGAGCCACTCCGCCTCGTGCGTGGGCACGTGCCCGTACACCACGGCGGCCCGGCCCCGGTAGTCGCGCGCCCACGGCAGGCGGACGGGAAGCCCGTACTCGTCGGTCTCGCCGGTCGTGTCGCCGTACAGGGCGAAGGACCGCACCCGGCCGGAGGCGCGGCCGTGGTACTCCTCCTTCAGACCGGCGTGCGCGACGACCAGCTTCCCGCCGTCCAGGACGAGGTGGCTGACCAGCCCGTCGCAGAACTCCAGCACGCGTGCGCGAAACTCCTCGCTCTCCCGCCCGAGCTGCTCCATGGTCTCGGCGAGGCCGTGCGTGTGCCGCGCCTTGGCGCCCTTGAGCACGCGCACGA
The DNA here is from genome assembly GCF_001942255.1 of Nocardiopsis sp. CNR-923. GTDB lineage: Bacteria > Actinomycetota > Actinomycetes > Streptosporangiales > Streptosporangiaceae > Nocardiopsis. The sequence goes on along the minus strand of NZ_MKKC01000120.1, from coordinate 31,865 downwards.
GCTTGTTCTCATGGTTGCCCGGCACGCACAGCGCGTCCCCATCGGCGACCATGCCCATGACCAGCCGCAGCACACCGGGGCTGTCGGGCCCCCGGTCCACCAGGTCCCCCACGAACACGGCGGTGCGGCCCCCGGGGTGGCGCGCGCCGACCGGCCGTCCGTGGTCGTCGCGCGCGATCGCGTAGCCCAGGCCACCGAGCAGCTCCTCCAGCTCGGCACGGCAGCCGTGCACGTCGCCGACGATGTCGAACGGCCCGGTCAGCTCCGTGCGGTCTGGCCAGGCGCGCTCCAGTTCGACGCGGACGGCGTCGATCTCCTCCGGGCCGCGCAGCACGTGCACCTCGCGGAATCCCTCGCGGGTCAGCCGCTTGAGCCCCGACTTCAGGTCGCGGCGCTGCCGCCGGACGACGTGGTCGCCGAAGTCCCGGTCGGGGCGCTCGCGGTTGCGGCGGACCGCCGTCGACTCGGTGACGTCGAGCACGATCGCGGTGGACAGCACGTTGTTGTCCTTGGCGATGCGCACGAGCCGTTCGCGTGCGCCCGGCCGTACGTTGGTCGCGTCCACGACGGTCAACAGGCCCCGGCGCAGCCGGATGTCGACGATCGTGTGCAGCAGGGCGAAGGCGTCGCTGCTCGCGCCCTGGTCGTTGGGGTCGTCGCTGACCACGCCGCGGCAGTGGTCGGAGCTGACCACCTGTGTCGGGAGGAAGTGGCGGGCCGCGAAGGTCGACTTGCCCGAGCCCGACACCCCGACGAGCACGACGAGCCCCATCGCGGGGACGCCGAGCACGCGTGGCTCCGCGACCGCCGCGGTCTCGATCTCGCTCATCGGGTGAAGACTCCCATCTGGGTCGGGGCGCCGGTCTCGGGGTGTTCGGGGCCCACCGGCAGGAAGCGGACCCGGTAGCCGCGCCGCGACGCGACGCCCTCGGCCCACGCGGTGAACTCGGCGCGGGTCCATTCGAAGCGGTGGTCGGCGTGGCGGAAGGCTCCCTCGGGCAGACCCTCGTAGTGCCCGTTGTACTCGGCGTTGGGCGTGGTGACCACCACGACCCGGGGTTGGGCCGCCCCGAACACGCTCTCCTCCATCGCGGGCAGGCGCGACGGGTCGAGGTGCTCGACGACCTCCATGAGCACGGCGGCGTCGTGGCCCGCGAACCGCGCGTCCCGGTACACGACCGACCCGACCAGCAGCTCGGGCCGCGCGGGCCGACCCCCCTCCCGCGTCCCCCCGGCGGCGCCGGGCAGCGGCCGATGGCGACCGCGCCCGTCCGGGTGGCAGCCCTGGCACACCCTGCGGTGCGCGCGTTCGAGGCTGACGGTGCTCACGTCCACACCGGTGATCCGCTCCAGCGCGCGGTCCCGGACCAGGCGGTCCAGCAGCGCTCCTGACCCGCACCCCAGGTCGATGACGCTGGTGGCGTGCTCGGCCTCCAGCACCGCCAGGACGGCGCCCGCGCGCTGCTCGGCCAGGGCTGGTCCGCGCTCCTCGGACGCCGGGTCGTCGGCCTCCTCGTCTGCGGCGCGGTCGTCGGCCTCGGCCAGCCGCGTCAGGGCGGTGCGCACGTACCGGTCGCGCCGGTTGAGGTAGCGGCGGGTGATCCAGCCGCGTTCGGGGTGCGCGGCCAGCCAACCGGGACGGTCGTTGACGTACTGGGCGAGCGCGAAGTCGGGCGTGTTCACCGACGTGCGTGAGCGCAGCAGCGACCGCGGGTCCACCTCCAGCATGAGTGCCGCGGTGCACCGCTCCTCGCTCGCCTCGGGGTAGAAGACGTGCGCCGTGCCGAAGGACTGCTCGAAGCTCTGCGCCCTGTCGGGATGCTTGTGCAGCAGGAAGCCGAGGTCCGTCGCCGGCGTCGCCGTGGTCGTGATCGTCAGTAGCACCCCTGCATTGTGGACGGGGCAGCGCTGACCGGACCACCGCTTTTCCGGCGGGGCGGTCAGACCGGGCCGTGCTCCGGGGCGGTGCGCGGGTCCACTCCGACCAGCGCCATCGCGTGTGCGGCCCCGGCCCTGGGGTCGCCGAAGAACGACCACGGCAGGTCGCAGTAGAACCGGCCGACCGCGCCCAGGTGCCACCGCGCCGCCTCGGCGACGTCGGCCCGGTGGAAGGCCCAGCCGAACAGGTGGTGGGCCTGGACGTCGCGCTCGTGCGGGACGGCCGTCGTCACCCAGGCGCGGGCCGCGTCGAACAGTTCCCGAACCGGCTCGCCGTGCAGGCGGCCCAGGGACATGCGCGCGATGTAGTCGAAGGAGCCCTCGGCGGCCATCCGCTTGTGCTCGGCGCGCAGGTGCTCGGCGTGGGCGAGGGCCAGGACGGCGGGAAGCGGGCTGCCCTCGGGGGCGCCGTCGGCCGCGGCGCCCGCCACCGCGAACATCTCCTCGGTCGAGCCGCCCCGGGTCGGGGACACGGCGCGGACCCGGATCAGGTGCGCGGGGAACAGGTGCGGCGCCCGGTCGGTCACTTCGCCCCAGAGCCGGTCCTTCTCCTCCCGGTCCGCTCCCAGCCCCATGGCGGCGGTCTGGAGGGCGACCCAGGGAGCGGCGTCGTCGGGACGCAGGCGCGCGGCGGCCTCCAAGGGGGCGCGGGCCTCGACGAGCGCCGCCTCCAGGGCCTTGCGGTCCGCCCGGCCGGTGTCCGCTCCCCCGGCGGGCTGGGCCGCGGCCCGCGCCAGCAGGGTGTACCCGAGCCACAGCAGGACGTCGGCCTCGTCGGCGTCGCTCTCGGCCAGGGCGGCGACCTCCCCGATCCGGCCGACGGCGGCGCGCCCGAGCGCCTCGGCTCGGTGCACGCGGGCCTCGGGATCACCGCGGTCCTCACCGAGCAGGGTCAGCCCCGCCGCGACGCCGCCCTCGCGCACCGCCTCGCACCCGGACCTGAGGACGGGGTCGGTGCCGAACGCGGCCGACACCAGCGCCGCCTCGATGCCCGTGCCGGTCGGCACCCGTCCAGGAGTCCGTCGGAATCGCCACATGTGTGTTCATCCTAGGGGGCGCCGTGCATCTTCGCGCCTGCGCTTCGCCGCGCCCGCCCGCCGCCCACCACCCTCGACGGACGCCTTCGGCACGGTCTCAACCTCACACACCCTGGCGCGCCCGAACGGCGAACCCCCTGGGGAGCCGATTCCAGGAGACACGACCTAGTCGTCCCCCGACGCCCCGCCGTCCGGCCGGGCCCGGACCGCGTCCCGCGCGGCGGACCGCTCGTCCAGACCGCGGCGGCGGCCGAGGACCTGCGCCGCGACGAGCACCACGCCCAGCACCGATCCGGCCAACACGAACCATCCGGCCTCCACCGGCGTCCCGAGCACGCTCACGGCGAGCGCGCTCCACTCCGGCGCGATCATGACGAACGCCGCGGCCAGGGCGAGCCCGACCCGCTCCAGCAGCGTCGTGCGCCGCAGGAAGTGACCCTCGATGGCGATCGCCGACGCCGCGAGCGCCACGCACCCGCTCAGCACCGCGACCACCAGGTCCGTGAGGGGGCCGTCCACCCTGAGCAGCGCGGAGTAGGCCATCATGACCGGGATCAGATAGAGCCCCTTGGCGAACTTCCACGCCGCCGCGCCCGCCCGCATCGGCTTGGCACCCGCGATCCCCGCCGCCGCGAACGCGGCCAGCGCCACGGCGGCGTCACGTTGGAGTCCTGGCTGTACCAGTACACGATCATGTGCGCCACCAGCACGGCCAGCCCGAGCTCGCCCAGCGCGGGCACGGCCAGGACCGAGATCACCACGTAGGAGGCGGTCACCGGCAGGCCGAAGCCCATGATCAGGGACGCCACCGCGACCATCACCAGCGTCAGCAACAGGTTGCCGGCGAACACCGTCACCAGCACGTTCGAGAGCGTCAGGCCCAGTCCTGTCAGGCCGACCATCCCGACGATGATCCCCGCCACCGCGCACGCCACCGACACCGGGACGGTGTTGCGCGCCGCGGTGACGAACACGTCGAGGAAGTCGCTCGGCGACAGGCGGCTGCTCGCCCGCAGCATCGCCACGGCCAGCAGAGCGCCGCACGCGTACAGGCCCGCCTGCGTCGGCGGCACGTACTGGAGCAGTAGGACGATGAGCAGCAGCAGCGGCAGGAGGAAGTGCCAGCCCGCCGCCAGCACCAGGCGCAGTCTGGGCAGGTCCTCGCTCCTGGCGACCCCGATGCCGTGCTTGCGCGCCAGGATGTCCACGAACAGGAACATCACGCCGAAGTACATGAGCGCCGGGATGATCGCGACCTTGACGATGTCGGCGTAGGCGATCCCGGTGCGCTCGGCCATGATGAACGCGCCCGCACCCATGATGGGCGGCAGGATCTGCCCGCCGGTCGACGCCGCGGCCTCGACTCCGGCCGCGTCCTCCTTGCGGTAGCCGACCCTGCGCATCAACGGGATGGTGAACGGGCCGGAGGTGACGACGTTGGCGATCGCGCTCCCGGACACCGAACCCATCAGCGCGCTGGCCAGCACCGCGCCCTTGGCGGGTCCGCCGACCATCCGCCCGGTGACCACGTAGGCCAGCCCGACGAAGAAGTTGCCGCCGCCGGTCTTGCTGAGCAGCGCCCCGAAGAGGATGAACACGAACACGAAGGTCACGACCACCCCGAGGGTGAGTCCGTAGATCCCGTCGCCCAGGTAGGCGTGCGTGGAGATGCGCTGGATGGTCGCTCCGGTGTGCCCGAACTGGCCGGGGATGAGCGGCCCGATCCACGCGTAGTAGACGAACGCGACGACCAGCACCACCATGATCATCCCGACCGCCCTGCGCGTGGCCTCCAAGAGCACGATCATGAGGACCAGGCCCAGGATCCAGTCCAGTTCGGTGTAGGCGCCCGCGCGCGCGTTCAGCTCGTCCTGGTACACGATCGGGTAGACGCTGGCCACCACGGCCGCGGCGAGCAGCACCAGGTCGAGTACCCCGCCGATCCCCGCCAGCGTCCGCCGGGCGGCCCCGTCGCGCGGGTCCCGGTCCCCGCCCGCGGCGGCCCCGCGCCGGGGCACCAGTGCCCGGACGAGCCGGACCGCCGAGAACCGCGACGTCGCGTCCAGGTCGAAGGGCCGCATGAGCAGGAAGACCATCACCATGACGAACAGCAGGTGGACGATCCGCTGCTGGCGCGCGTCCAGCCCGGCAAAGAGCGCGACGTAGAGCTGGAAGAGAGTGAGGCCGATCGCGAGGAGGGCCACCACCGCGCCGACCGCGGTCGCCGCCCGGCCCTCGCCCCACCGTTCGGCGGCGACCGCGCGCCACACGGGGCCGTCGCCCCGGTCCCGGCCGTCCACGTCCGGGAGGACGTCGGCGGCCCTGCCGGTGCGTCCGGTCCGGGCGCCGAACCCGGCCCCTTCCCCTGTGTCGTGGGGCGCGCCCTCCGGACGCACCGCCGTCGGGGTCTCATCCATGGTCTTTCCTCGGGATTCTCAGCGGGGGGCTCGGGGCGTGTCAGCACTCGGGCCGCGGGGCGCGGCCGAGGAGTGACTGGAGGGTGGACACCCGCACGGGGGCGACGACCACGCGGTGCGCGGTCAGGCACGGGGAGAGCCGGACCTCGGCGTCGGACGTGCGCAGGCGGTGGTCGACCGCGGCCGAGCCCGGGCGCAGCACCATCTCGGCGCCGACGTCGCGGTCCATGGCGTCGACGACCCACCACTCGCCGTCGGCGCGGGCCTCCCCCTCCCCGGGGATCTGGCCCATGCCGGCGCCGTACTGGACGCTGCGGGTGGACTCGGCGACGAGGCGGCCGTCGCGCACGGTCAGGTCCTCCTCGATCGGCAGGCCGTCGATGGAGTGGACGTAGGCCACGGTGAGGGTCTCGCCCTCGGCGAGCGGGAGGTGGCCGATCACGGTCCCGTCGTCGATCACGCGGAGCGCGGGCACAGTGGCCACAGCAGGGCGGCGGCCCCGGCGACGACGGCGAGCGCGCCGCCCCACAGCACCGCGGCCCGCGGGCGCGGGTGTCTCCGGCGCCCGCGGATGGCCGGTCGGTCGGGTCGGATCGGACGGCCATGGGGGGTGTCCTAGCCCTGCGTGTCCGCGCCGGTGTCCGCCACCAGTCGTCGGGCAGCTCGACGCCCTGCTCCTCGTAGAAGCGGGCGGCGCCGGGATGCACCGGGACGGGGCTGTTCAGGATGGTCTCGGGGACGAGGTACTCCTCGGCCGGGGCGTAAGCGTCCAGGACCGCGTCGACGTGCGCGAACAGCGCGGCGGTGACGTCGTAGGCCTGGTCCTCGTTGAAGTCGCCGCTGACCACCAGCAAGTTCCACACGGCGATGGTCGCGACGTCCTCTTCGACGCCCTCGTAGGTGCCGCCGGGGATGGTGTGCTCGGTGTAGTTGCTGGACCCGGCGGTGATGGCGGAGCGCTCGTCGTCGCACATGTTGACGAGGGCGATGTCCTCGGTGGTGGCGAGCTCCGCGAGTCCGGCGTGGCCCTCACCGACGACCCAGGACCCCGCGTCGAGCTGGTCGTTGCGCAGCGCGGTGTCGGTCTCGGCGTACCCGAGCTGTTCGATCTCGATGTCGCCCATGGACATCTCCAGGGCCTCGAACACGGCGCTGGTGGTGGCCGCGTTGCCGCTGCCGGGGGCGCCCACCGAGTAGCGGGTGTCGAGCACGTCGCGGAAGCACTCCAGGCCCTTCTCCTCGGCGGTCGCCGCCAGGGTGACCGTGTGGAAGACGTTGGGGTAGAGCACGCCGAGCGCGTAGGACTCGACCTGGCTGTTCTCGAACTCCGCGAGTCCGGCGAACGCCTGACCGGCGGCGTCGCCCTGGACGATGGCCATGTCGGCCTCACCGTTGCCGAGGAGGCGCAGGTTCTCGACCGAGGCGCCGGTGGTCTCGGCCGAGGCGCTCTGGCCCTCGATCTCGTCGCCGATGATCGTGCTGAGCACACCCCCGATCTGGAAGTACACACCGGTGGTGCCGCCGGTGACGATGCTGAGCTGGTCCCGGACGGCGCCTTCGCCGATCGGCGTCTGCTCCTCGGCTGCTTGGTCGGCGGGCTGTGCGCAACCCGCCAGCAGGAGAACGCTGACGGGCAGGGCGGCCAGGGACGGCAGGGCGCGTCGCATGGTCGAGTCCTCTCGGAATCCTTGGGGGGTCGGTGCGGAGCGGGAAGGACGCCGGAGGATTCCCCCGGGGGGCTGGCCCGAGGATGGGGAACCGACTCCGGCGGGAACCGCCCCACGCAGCAACCTAGTGACAAGCCGTCGGCGCGGACAGTATCCGCGCCGGGTTTTGAGGTTCAGCTGAGGTTCCGTCCGTGTTGCTATCGTCTGACCATGGTGTGGGCGGGATGTCACGATTCGTGGTCGATGATGCGGGCCACCGTGACGGGTGTGCTCCTTGGCGCTCTCCTCACGGGTTCACTCCCGCCACATGAAAACCCACTGCAACTGTCGGTCGGCACCGGCGGCGAGGGCGGCGTCTACTTCGACTACGGCTTCGGTCTGGCGAGCGCCGTGCTCGCCCGCCCCGATGAGACGGAGATCGTCGCGATCCCCACCGCCGCCAGCGTGGAGAACAACCGGCTGGTCGCGACCGGGTCCGTGGACGCCGCTTTCACCCTCGCCGACGTCGCGGCGCTCGCGGTCGCCGGGGAGCCCCCGTTCGACGCGCCGCTGCCCGTCACGGCCATCGCACGCCTGTACGACAACCACACCCACCTGGTGGTCCGCGCCGACGCGCCCCACACGGAGATCGCCGACCTGGAGGGCGGCACCGTGTCACTGGGCGCGAGCGGCTCAGGCACCGAGATGATGGCCGAGCGGCTCCTCGCGCTGGCGGGTCTGGACGAGATCACCAAGGCGGAACGGACGGCCGGAGCCGCGGGGGTGGTCCCGATCCGCCTGCCGATCGGCGAGTCCGCGCGCGCCCTGGAGGAGGGGCGGGTGGACGCGTTCTTCTGGTCGGGCGGCCTGCCCACCCGGGCCGTGGCCGACCTCGCCGCGCGCACGCCGATCCGGCTGGTCGACCTGGCGGAGTTCGTCCCCCCGCTGGTCGCGGAGTACGGAGAGTTCTTCACGGAGATGCCCGTCCCCGCCGGAACGTACGAGGACGTCGCGGCCGTGCGCACGATCGGGGTGCCGAGCCTGCTGGTGGTCAACGGCAGCATGCCGGACGAGGTGGCCGGGGATCTGACGCGGCTGCTGTTCGAGTCGCGCTCGGACCTGGTGGGGGTCCATCCGGTGGCGTTGCACCTGAACCCGCGCTCGGCGATCGCCACGCTTCCGGTGCCGCTGCACCCGGGCGCGGCGGCCTACTACCGCTCGATGAAGTACGCCTACGACACCTCGGGCGCCTGACCCGCCGCCGCCGAGGTCCGCGTCGTGTCGGCCGCCCTCTCGCCCGCCCCGCCCGCCGTCGCGTCGACCGGGAGGCGCACCCGGGCGTCGATCCCGTGCGGGCCGCGCGGCCGAAGGGTGAGCCGGGCGCCCTGGAGCTCCAGCAGCGTGACGACGATCGACAGTCCCAGCCCGCTGCCGCCGACCCCGTCGTGCCCGTCCCTCCAGAACGGCCGGACGGCGTTGACGAGCTGTTCCTCGGTCAGCCCCGGCCCGTCGTCGACCACGTGCACGTCCACGTACCCAGGGCCCGAGCCGTCCGGGCCGGCGAACGGGCCCCGCACCCGCACCGTGATCCGCACGCCCTCCCCGCCGAACTTCAGGGCGTTGTCGATCAGCGCGTCCAGCGTCTGGTCGAGCGTCCCCTCCACGCACCTGACCCGCACGCCCCGCACCCCCTCGGCCGCCAACACGGCCCCGGCCCGTTCGGCGATCGGCGACCACGCCGCCACCCGGTCCTCGGCGACCTCGGCGACGTCCTCCCACACCGTGGAGTGGTCGGTGTCCTCGGTCCGGGCCAGCGTGAGCAGACCGTCGCAGACCCGCGCCAGGCGGTCCACCTCGTCCAGGGCCAACCGGTGACCCTGCCGACCCTCCGGCGGCAGGTGCCGGGCGAGGGAGTCCACCCGCAACCGCAGCGCCGCCAGCGGGTTGCGCACCTGGTGCCCGGCGTAGGCGACGAACATGCGCTGCCGTTCGATCATCGTCGTGATGGTGTCGGCCATCTGGTTGAACGACTCCGCCAGCCGACGCAGTTCGGGCGGCCCCGCGGCCGTGCGCACCCGGGTGTGCAGGCTGCCCCCGCTCACCGCCCTGGTCGCCCCGTCCAGGTCGTCGATGGGCCGCAGCACCCAACGGGTGAGCGGCCCGGCTGCGGTGATGCCCGCGACCATCAGCGCGGTGACCCCGGCCAGGGCCACACTCCACTGCGCGAGCGTCGCCCGCCGCAGCGCCGCCGTCGGCGAGGCGGTCACCGCGGCTCCGACGACCTCCCCCGCCCCGCCGACGGGCTCGGCAACGACCAGCGGGCCCTTCTGCCACGGCCAGACGACGGTGTCGGCGCCCATCCGGTTCCCGGCGAGCGCGGTGCGCACTCGGACGGGAGCGCGGCGTCGTCCTCGGCGGAGGAGTCGAGGTCGGCCAACGTGAGGCCCTCCCTGGACGCGGCGACCACGGTGCCGTCCCGGTCGACCACGAGCGCCCTGATCCCGTACAGCCGGTCGTAGGCGACCAGTTCACCGGTCAGGCTGCCGGCCGACCCCGTGACCACGGCCGGCTCGGCCAGCCCGGCGAAGCGCGCGGTGTCGTTGATCCGGTCCAGGAGCATGGCGGAGGTCCCGCGCGCGGCGATGCTCCCGCACAGCGGCAGGGCCAGTCCCAGGCATCCGGCGACCAACAGGGTGACGTACACGATCGCGACGCGTCGGCGCACCGTTCACGCTCCCGGCGGGCGAGTCCCGCGTGCACGCACCCGCTTGTCCCAGCACACCCGGTCCGCGCTACGCACCCGGCACACCGGCCGCTCCCGGCACGCCCCCGGCCCCCTCACGGCCCGAGGACGCGACACGGTCGGTCGCCACGGGCCGCGTCTCCGGAACCAGGCGGTACCCGACGCCGCGCACGGTCTCGATGAGCCCGGGCACGCCGAGCTTGGAGCGCAGGGTCCCCACGTGCACCTCCAGAGTGCGGCGGGTACCCTGCCAGGCGGTCTGCCACACCCGCAGCAGCAACTGCTCGCGCGGGACGACCGTCCCCGCCTCCCGGACGAGGACGGCGAGCAGGTCGAACTCCTTGCGGGTGAGGTCGACCGGGACGCCCGCGCACGTGGCGGTGCGCGCGGCCGGATCGACGGCGACCGCTCCCGCGCTGAGGATGGGTCCGCCCCGGCGCGCGGTGCGCCGCAGCACCGCCTCCATCCGCGCGCACAACTCCTCCAGCGCGAGGGGTTTGACCACGTAGTCGTCGGCGCCGGAGCGCAGACCGCGCACCCGTTCGCGTCGGTCGCCCCGGGCGGTGACCATGATGATGGCGGTGTCGCCGCCGTCGGGGCGTTCACGCATGCGGCGGCACAGGTCGATGCCGTCCATGTCGGGCAGCCCGAGGTCCAGCAGGACGATGTCGACGGGCGGGGCGGCGAGCGCGGCCTCGGCGGTGCGCACCTGTTCGACCGTGTACCCGTGGCCTTCCAGGGCGCCCGCGAGGGCGTCGGCGAGCCTGACGTCGTCCTCGACGAGAAGCACCGTGATCATGGGGGTCCTTCGCGGCGGGGTGAGAGGGTGTCGGTACCGCACCCTAGCGCCAACCGTGTGCCCCGGACCACACTGCCCGGCGCGACGGGCGCGGGCGCCCCGCCACCGGTCGGGGTCAGTCCCCGCCTGGCCGTCCGATCCCGGCCTCCGGGACGATCTCCGGCGCCCCGTGCTGGATGGCGTCGGCCTCCTGGTCGGTGTCCTGCTCCTGGGCCGCGCGCTCGGCCTCGATCCCCTTGCGGTAGAACTCGACCTCCCGCTTGACCTGTTCCTCGTCCCATTCGAGCGGCACCGCGAGCAGCTCGGCGGCCTCCTCGGCGACGGCGATGCCCCGGTCCCAGGTCTCGAAGGAGATCCGCGTGCGCCGGCTCAGCACGTCCTCCAGGTGGCGGGCGCCCTCCGCCAGGGCCGCGTAGACGACCTCGGCGCGCAGGTAGTCCTCGGCGGCCTCCAGCGGACGGCCCAGGTCGGGGCGCTCCCGGATCAGCGTCAACAGGTCGTGGACGGAGGACCCGTAGCGGCGCAACAGGTGGGAGACGCGCGAGACGTGCAGGCCGGAGCCGCGTGCGAGGGCCTGGCGCTGGTTGCGCAGAGCGGCGTACCCGTCCGCGCCGACCAGCGGCAGACGGTCGGTCACCGAGTCGGGGATGCCGCCGCCGAGGCCGTGCGCGACCGCGTCCACCGCGTCCTTGGCCATGACGCGGTAGGTGGTGTACTTGCCGCCCGCGATGAGGACCAGGCCGGGCACCGGGTGGGCGACCGTGTGCTCGCGGGACAGTTGGGAGCTCTCCTCGGACTCCCCGGACAGCAGCGGCCGCAGCCCCGCGAAGACCCCCTCGACGTCGTCCCTGCCCAGCGGGGTGCGCAGGACCTGGTTGACGTGGTCGAGGACGTAGTCGATGTCGGCGCGGCTCGCGGCCGGGTTCTCCTTGTCGAGGTCCCAGTCGGTGTCGGTGGTGCCGATGATCCAGTGCCGTCCCCAGGGGATGACGAACAGGACGCTCTTCTCGGTGCGCAGGATCATGCCGGAGGACGCCTGGATGCGGTCGCGCGGAACGACCAGGTGGACGCCCTTGGAGGCGCGCACGTGGATCTGGCCGCGACCGCCGACCATCTCCTGGATGTCGTCGGTCCACACTCCGGCGGCGTTGACCACCTGACGGGCGCGGACGTGGATCGGCGCCCCGGTCTCCAGATCGGCCGCGCGGGCGCCGACCACGTGCTCCCCCTCCCGCAGGAAACCGACCGCCTGGACGCGCGAGGCGATCCGCGCGCCGAGCCCGGCGGCGGTGCGCAGCACGGTGGTGACGAGGCGGGCGTCGTCGACCTGGGCGTCCCAGTACTGGACGCGCCGGCCAGGGCGTCCCGTTTGAGCGCGGGGAAGACCCGCAGCGCGCCGGATCTGGTCAGATGCCGGTGCGCGGGCAGGCCGCGGTTGTTGCGGGAGGTCAGGGCGAGGGCGTCGTAGAGGGTGACGCCGGCGCCGATGTAGAACCGCTCCCAGTGGTGGGAGAAGGGGAAGAGGAAGGGTACCGGGCGGACCAGGTGCGGGGCGATCGTGGTGAGCAGCAGCCCGCGTTCGGTCAGCGCCTCGCGGACCAGTTCGAAGTCCAACTGCTCCAGGTACCGGAGTCCGCCGTGGATGAGCTTGCTGGATCTGCTGGAGGTGCCCGAGGCGAAGTCGCGCGCCTCGATCAGCCCGGTGGACAGTCCGCGCGAGACCGCGTCCAACGCGACGCCCGCCCCGACGATGCCTCCGCCGACGACGAGGACGTCGAGTTCCTCGTCGGCCATCGACGCGAGCGCCTCGGTGCGCGCGTCCGGTCCCAACCACGTGGTCGCCATCCGTCGTCCTCCGTCTCGATGGTGCTCCTCCCAGGCAGATACCCTCCCGGAGCCCCTGTCCATCGGACCGCTCAGAGGGTCCCAGGCTAACCGGGGGACGGTGTCGGCACTGGTCGCCGCGGTACCGGCGGGCGTGTCACCCGTGCGCCGGCGCGGTCCGGGAACGCGCCCGGCCCCTCCCGGCGCCCGGCCCTGGGGGCACGGGGGCACGGGCTCCGCGCCGGTCAGGCCGCGGCGGCGTAGGCGAGCACGTCGTCGAGGTAGGCCCTGGACCGGTTGTACTCCAACATCGCGCTCTCCCAGTCCCCCGCCGCCGTCAGGTCCCGGACCACGGTCGCACACGGCCTCCGTCCGGTCACCGGGGGAACGGACGCGAAAGGGCGCCCAGCCCGATGGCGGAGCGCCCTCGAAGGAGCCGTCGCGTCCGGTCAGCGGTGGGGGTTCACCACGACCTCGACCCGCTGGAACTCCTTGAGATCGGTGTAACCGGCCGTGGCCATCGTTCGGCGCAGCGCCCCCATGAGGTTCATGGAGCCGTCGCTCGTGGAGGCCGGGCCGTGCAGGATCGACCTCAGGTCGCCGATCGTGCCGACCTTCAGCCGCTCGCCGCGCGGCAGCTCACCGTGGTGCGCCTCGCTGCCCCAGTGGTAGCCGCCGCCGGGCGCCTCGGCCGCGCGCGCCAGCGGGGAGCCGACCATGACCGCGTCCGCGCCGCAGGCCAGGGCCTTGGCGATGTCACCGCTGCCGGTCATGCCGCCATCCGCGATGACGTGCACGTAGCGGCCGCCGGACTCGTCGAGGTAGTCGCGGCGGGCTGCGGCCACGTCGCCGACGGCGCTGGCCATCGGGACCGCCACACCCAGCACGGAGCGGGTGGTGTGCCCGGAGCCGCCGCCGAACCCGACCAGGACGCCGGCCGCGCCGGTCCGCATCAGGTGCAGCGCGGCCGTGTAGGTGGCGCAGCCCCCGACCACGACCGGCACGTCGAGGTCGTAGATGAATTGCTTGAGGTTGAGCGGCTCGGCCCGGCCGGACACGTGTTCGGCGGAGACCGTGGTGCCGCGGATGACGAAGAGGTCCACCCCGGCGTCCACGACCGCCTTGTGGTACTGGGCGGTGCGCTGCGGCGACAGCCGTGCGGCCGTGACGACGCCCGCGTCGCGGATCTCCTGGATCCGACGGCCGATCAGCTCCTCCTGGATCGGCGCGGCGTAGATCTCCTGGAGCCGCTGGGTGGCGGCCACGTCGCCGAGTTCACGGATCTCCGCGAGGAGCGGTTCCGGGTCCTCGTAGCGGGTCCACAGCCCCTCCAGGTCGAGGACGCCGAGCCCGCCCAGCTGGCCGATGGCCACGACGGTCCTGGGGGAGGCGACGCTGTCCATGGGGCTGACCATCAGCGGCGTCTCGAACCGGTAGGCGTCGATCTGCCACGCGATGGACACCTCCTCGGGGTCGCGCGTGCGTCGGGCGGGCACGATGCCGATCTCGTCGAGCTCGTAGGCTCGGCGCCCGTTCTTCCCCAGCCCGATCTCCACCTGAGCCAACGCCTGATCCCCCTCAAGAGTGCTGCGCCGGACGCTCGACCGGCGCGTTTCCTGCCGCGGAGAGTCTACTCGCCCCCGGGCCGCCCTCCCGCTCCCGCCTTCCCCGGACACCCTTCACGAACGGGCCCCACGCCTACCTCGGTGACACTAGGTTGTTGTACGACTACTCAAGGTCTCAGACTTGGGTCGATGAGAAGGAGTTTCATGCGAGGCAAGCGAAGCGTGGTCCGCGCGGCCGCCGTGATCGGCACCGCGGTCATGGTGCAGTGGGGGCTGGGCGGAGCCGGAGCGCACGCCGAGGCGCCCGCCGGCGATGGGGCCGCCGATCGCACCGCCACGAGCGCCCCGGCCAATGTCTACCAGCTCGTCAACGCCCACAGCGGCCTGTGCGCGGGGGTGGGCGGTTCCAGCCAGGCCGAGGGCGCCTCGGTCATCCAGTGGGACTGCATGGCGATCGCCGACCAGCAGTGGGAGTTCGTCCACGGCGGCGCGGGCTACTACAACCTGGAGAACCGCCACAGCGGCAAGTGCCTGGCCGTCTCCGAGCCCGACAAGGACGGCGCCTACATCGTCCAGTCGGCGTGCCGGATCCACCCCACCCAGGGGTGGCGCCTGGACAAGGCGGAGGACGGGACGACGGAACTGGTCAACTACGGGAGCCAGATGAACCTCGCCGTCGTCGGGTCCTCGACGGACAGGGGCTACCGGCTGGTCCAGCGCACCGCCGACACGGGCCCGGGCGAGGACTGGACACTCAAGAACGTCGACTGACGGCCGCGACGCCGGTGTGCTCCCTCACGGGGGCGCACCGGCGTCCTGACCCGCGGCCCTCCTACCCCGGCGCCCCCTCCGGGCCGGCCCGCGGGTCCCCGACAGCCGGGCCGGTCAGCGCACGTTGTAGTTCGGCGCCTCGACGGTCATCGTGATGTCGTGCGGGTGGCTCTCCCGCAGTCCGGCGCTGGTGATGCGCATCAGCCGGCCGCGTTCGCGCAGCTCCTCGACAGTGCGGGTGCCCGCGTACCACATCGACTGGTGCAGCCCGCCGACGAGCTGGTGGGCGACCGCCTGGAGCGGGCCGCGGAACGGGACCTGGCCCTCGATGCCCTCGGGGATGAGCTTGTCCTCGGCGGCGACCTCGGCCTGCGCGTAGCGGTCCTTGGAGAAGGAGCGGCCGCGCATGGCGCCCAGCGAGCCCATGCCCCTGTAGGCCTTGAACTGCTTGCCGTTGATGAAGATCAGTTCGCCCGGGCTCTCCTCGACACCGGCGAGGAGACTGCCCAGCATGACCGTGCTGGCCCCGGCCACGATCGCCTTGGCGATCTCGCCGGAGTACTGGAGCCCGCCGTCCGCGATGAGCGGCACGTTGGCCGGACCGCACGCCTTGGCGGCCTCCAGGACGGCGGTGAGCTGCGGCGCGCCCACGCCGGCCACCACGCGGGTCGTGCAGATGGAGCCGGGGCCGACTCCGACCTTGACCGCGTCGCGCCGCGTCCACGAGCAGTTGGGCCCCGGCGCGGGTGGCGACGTTGCCCGCCACGATGTCGGCGCGGGAGTTGGCCTTGAGCTTGGCGACCATGTCGGCCAGGCCCGCGGAGTGGCCGTGCGCGGTGTCGACGACGATGAAGTCGACCCCGGCCTCCACCAGCAGCCTGGCGCGTTCCTCCGCCTCCGTGCCGACGCCGACTGCGCCGCCGACGACGAGACGGCCGTCGGCGTCCTTGGTGGCGTGGGGAAACTGCTCGCTCTTGATGAAGTCCTTGACGGTGATCAGGCCGCGCAGCCGGTTCTGGCCGTCGACGATCGGCAGCTTCTCCACCTTGTGCCTGCGGAGCAGTTCGAAGGACTTCTCGCGCGAGACCCCCACGGGAGCGGTGACCAGCTCGCCGGTGGTCATGACGTCGCGGACCAGGCGGGCGCGGTCGGTCTCGAAGCGCATGTCCCGGTTGGTGACGATGCCGACGAGGGAGCCGTCCGGGTCGGTGACCGGGACACCGGAGATGCGGTAGCGGGCGCACAGACGCTCGACCTCGGCGAGGGTGTCGTCCGGGCGACACGTGACCGGGTCGGTGACCATGCCCGCCTCGGACCGCTTGACCAGGTCGACCTGGCTGGCCTGGTCCTCGGCGGAGAGGTTGCGGTGCAGGCGCCCGCGCCGCCCTGGCGGGCCATGGCCACCGCCATGCGCGCCTCGGTGACCGTGTCCATCGCCGCCGACAGCAGCGGAATGCTCAGCGCGATGTTGCGCGAGAGCCGGGTGGTGGTGTCCACGTCGCCGGGCTGGAGGTCGGAGTAGGCCGGGACGAGGAGCACGTCGTCGTAGGTGAGCCCCGGGGGCAGCAGTTTGTCCCCGTAGTCGCTGTACTCGTCACTCATGACACAACCTCCGCTGTCCCGGCACACCTGCGCGGATTCGCCCCCGCGTGTCACCTCATCCTAGGCCGTGGCCTCGGCCGCCTCACGAGGAATGGAGCGTTTGCCCCGCCGTCGAGGGCCGAAAGTGATCAGTCTCACCGTTTGAGACAGTCGGGGGAATACCGCGGGTCCGGAGCCCGGGACCGTCCGGCGCCCACGCGCCTCGCGCCAGGCGTCCGGGCCCGTTCAGTGCTGGCGGCGACGCCGCCGGGGGACGGAGTGGAGGCAGTACGCGTGCGGCGGTCTCGGACGGTGCGGGCAGACCGGACGTGAGCGCGGTCGGCGGCCGTGCTCAGGGGAGGAGTCTGTTCGCCAGGGCCACCTGCCGAAGCCGAGCAATAGCTCGGTGCTGGGCAACCCGTACCGCTCCCGCCGACATCCCAAGTACATGTCCCGTCTCATCCGCCGTCAGGCCGGCGATCACCCTCATGACCAGCAAGTTCCGTTGTCTCTCCGGGAGCTCGTCCAGCAGCTCCCGCGCCCGCTGGGCCTCGATCACGCGGACCGCGGCCTCCTCGGGTCCCGGCCCGTCGTCGGCCGGTTCCGGGACGGTGTCGGTGGGAACCAACTCCACCCGCCCCGCGCCCCGCAGGGTGTCGGCGACCTTGTGCGCCGCGATGCCGAACACGAAGGACGCGAAGGGCCGTCCCCGGTCCTGGTAGCGCGGGATCGCCGTGAGCAGGGCGATGCACACCTCCTGCGCCACGTCGTCGGAGTAGTGGGCCAGCCCGGAGACCCGCGCCAGGCGGGCACGACAGTACCGGACCACCATGGGCCGCACCTCGCGCAGCAGCGAATCCAAGGCCCCGTCGTCCCCCTGGACCGCGAGTGACCCCAGATGGTTCCAACCCGTGTCGCGCGTCGCCGGGTCCGCGTCCAGGTGCGTTCCGTCCCGGTGCGTTCCCGGCCGCCGCGCGGTCACGCCCCCCCGGCGCCTGCATCCGTCACGTAACGAATGATGCCCGCAACGCGGGGCCCAACCGCTCCAATCGACAACTACAGAATGGTTACGTTTTAGGAAAAACGCCCGAAAACGCCACACAATTCGACAAGGGAATCGGGAATACCGTGGTAGTGCACGAGGGCGGAGCGACAGCGCGCCCCGCCCCCGAAGGAGCTCCGTACCGGCCCTCGGGACCGGCCGGCTGCTAGTGGCCGTGCCCGTGGCCGTGGCCGTTCGCGTCCTCGTCCTCCTCGGGCTTGTCCACGACCAGCGCCTCGGTGGTCAGGAGCATGCCCGCGATGGAGGCGGCGTTCTGGACGGCGGAGCGGGTGACCTTGACCGGGTCGATGATGCCCTCGGCGGCCAGATCGCCGTAGGCGCCGGTCGCGGCGTTGAAGCCGTGGCCGACCCGCATCTCCGAGACGCGGTGGGTCACCACGTAGCCCTCGGCGCCCGCGTTCTCCGCGATCCACCGGGCGGGCTCGACCAGTGCGCGGCGGACGATCGCCACGCCGGTGGCCTCGTCACCGCCCAGACCGAGGTCGTCCAGGGCCGTGGAGGCGTGCACCAGGGAGGCGCCGCCACCGGCGACGATGCCTTCCTCGATAGCCGCACGGGTCGCCGAGATGGCGTCCTCCAGGCGGTGCTTCTTCTCCTTGAGCTCGACCTCGGTGGCCGCGCCGACGCGCAGGACGGACACGCCGCCCGCGAGCTTGGCCAGGCGCTCCTGGAGCTTCTCGCGGTCCCAGTCGGAGTCGCTCGCCTCGATCTCCTTGCGGATCTGGCGGACGCGGTCCTCGACCTCGCTCTGCTCGCCCGCGCCGTCCACGAGGGTGGTGGCGTCCTTGGTGACGGTGACGCGGCGGACGGAGCCCAGAACGTCCAGGTCGGCGTTGTCCAGGGTCAGGCCGACCTCCTCGGCGATGACCTGGCCGCCGGTCAGGACGGCGATGTCCTGGAGCATGGCCTTGCGGCGCTCGCCGAAGCCGGGCGCTTGACGGCGGCGACGTTGAGCATGCCGCGCATCTTGTTGAGCACCAAGCGCCCAGCGCGTCGCCCTCGATGTCCTCGGCGATGATGAGCAGCGGCTTCTTGTCCTGGACGATCTTCTCCAGCAGGGGCAGCAGCTCGTTGAGGTTGCTGATCTTGCCCTGGTGGATGAGGATCCGCGCGTCCTCCAGGACCGCCTCCTGGCGGTCGACGTCGGTGACGAAGTAGGGCGAGACGTAGCCCTTGTCGAACTGGAGGCCCTCGGTGAAGTCGAGGTCCAGGCCGAAGGTCGGGGCCTCCTCCACCGTGATGACGCCGTCCTTGCCGACCTTGTCGAACGCCTCGGCGATGAGGTCGCCGATCTGCGCGCCTGGGCGGAGTTGGTGGCGACGTAGGCGATGTCGGCCCGCTCCTCGACCGGGCGGGCGCGGTCGAGCAGGATCTCCGACACCTTCGCGGCGGCGGCGTCGATGCCCTTCTTCAGGGACATCGGGGAGGAGCCGGCGGCCACGGTGCGCAGGCCCTCGCGGACCAGCGCCTGGGCCAGGACCGTGGCGGTCGTGGTGCCGTCGCCGGCGGCGTCGTTGGTCTTGGTGGCGACCTCCTTGACGAGCTGGGCGCCCAGGTTCTCGTAGGGGTCGTCCAGTTCGACCTCACGGGCGACGGTGACACCGTCGTTGGTGATGGTGGGGGCGCCGAACTTCTTGTCGATGACGACGTTGCGGCCGCGCGGGCCCAGCGTCACCTTGACGGCGTTGGCGAGGCGGTCGACGCCCCGTTCGAGGGCGCGGCGGGCGTCGTCCTCGAATTCCAGGATCTTCGGCATGCTGAGTGCTTCCTCTTGTGGTCACAAACGAACATCCCGCCCGCCCGGCGAAGCGCCGACCGGTGCGGGATGCGGAGAACTGCCTGGCCGGGGGCCCTGAACGGGCCCCCAGGTCGAGACCTACTTCTCGACGACCGCGAGGAGGTCGCGGGCGGAGAGGACCAGGTACTCGTCACCGTCGTACTTGACCTCGGTGCCGCCGTACTTGCTGTAGAGAACGACGTCGCCGACCTTCACGTCCAGCGGGACGCGCTTGCCGTTGTCGTCGAGACGGCCCGGGCCCACGGCCAGGATCTCGCCCTCCTGGGGCTTCTCCTTGGCGGTGTCCGGGATGACCAGGCCGGAGGCGGTGGTCTGCTCGGCCTCCAGGGTCTTGACCACGACGCGGTCCTCAAGCGGCTTCAGCACGGTCTTGGTGGCGGTCGACACGGTGTGACCTCCCCTTCAAGGTTTCGGTGTCCTGTACTTCGGCCCGTGCGCGAGCACGGACCGGCTACGAAAAAGGGGCGACCGCGGCGGCCTGTCGTCGCGGGTGCCAGACCGGCCTCGTCGCGGTTAGCACTCTACCCGCGCGAGTGCCAGAATGGAAATGCGGCGAAGGCCACTGGTCGGGGCCGCCACCTGCCCGGGGCGGGCCCATGGGGGCGCCGGGAGCGTACCCGGATCCGCGCCGCCCACACCGTCGAACGTTGGAGGACCCATGCGCGTGCCCGCCTTCGCGGCTCTGCTCACCGACGCGGGCCAGGAGGTGCTCGCCGGCGTGGACCCGAGGGCGGACCGGCTGTCCGTCGCCTCCCACCTGCGCGACGACCCCCGTGTCACGGCGCTCGCCCCCGATCTTCCCGTGTCGGACCTGGTCAACGCGATTCTCACCCAGGTGGATCTGCGCGAGCGCGGCAGGGCCAAGTTCGGCGGCCGGTCCCAGGAGATGTACTTCACGCCCGACGGCCTGGAGCAGTCCACCCGGCGCGTGGTGGCCGGCTACCGCGCCGACCGCACCGCCGCCGTCGCCGACGGGCGCCCCGCGGGCGACCTGTGCTGCGGAATCGGCGCGGACCTGCTCGCCCTGGCCGAACGGGGGGTGTCGGTCGAGGGCGTGGACGCGACCCGCTGACCGTGGCCGTGGCGCGCGCCAACATCGACGCCCTCGGTCTGGCGGACCGGGCCCGGGTGCGCGAGGGGGACGTGACCGGGGTCCCCTCCGGCACGTACCCGCTGCTGTTCTGCGACCCGGCGCGGCGCGGCGGTCGGGGCCGGGTGTTCGACCCGGCGGCCTACTCGCCGCCGTGGGACGTGGCGACCGGTCTCGCCCGCGGTTCCTCCGCCGCCTGCCTCAAGGCCGCGCCCGGCATCCCGCACGAGGTGCTGCCCGGCGACGCCGCCGCCGAGTGGATCTCGGTGGACGGCGAGCTCAAGGAGACCGCGCTGTGGTTCGGCGAGCTCGCCGAGGGGCCCGACGCCGGGCGACGGTGCTGCACGAGCGGCCGGGACTGCTCGCCACCGAGGGCGCGATCGCGCACCTGGACGAGGTCCCCGGCCTGGGCCCCGCGCCCGTCGCCCCCGCGCGCCGCTACCTGTACGACCCGGACGCCGCCGTGGTGCGCTCCCACCTCGTGGCCGAGGCGGCCGCGGGGGTGGACGGCGCCCTGCTCGACGAACGCATCGCCTACTTCACCTCCGAGCGGTCCGAGCCCTCTCCGCTCTGGCGGGTCCTGGAGATCACGGACGTGATGCCGTTCTCTCTCAAACGGCTCCGTTCCGCGCTGCGCGCACGGGACGCGGGAACGGTAACGATCAAGAAACGCGGTTCGGCGGTGGACACCGAGAAGCTGCGCAGGGACCTGCGCGCCTCCGGTTCCGAGGCGGTCACCGTCGTCCTGACCAGGATCGGGGACCGCCCGTACAGCCTCCTGTGCCGGGAGATCCCTGAGCCTGTCTGAGCCGCCCCCCGTGGTACCGCATCACCCTCCGGCCACGGAGCGCGGGCCGGATCGTTACCTGCCGGGCGCGGATCTTCGCCCGGCCCCTGGGGCTACGGGGTTCGGGTCGTTAGACTGACGACCGCTGAATGCTTTTCCTTCTCATGGACACCCCCGGAAGGCCTCGGTTGACTGATCCGCGCGCGGTTCGAGCAGAGCCGACGGCATGCCTCGTGCGTATACGCCCAGTCACACTTGCGTCACGTTAAGGAGTTTTCGCCGCGAGGCGCGTTGACCACGGGGACCATCGAGAACCCGACCGCCCGGAACCGCCGTCCCTTCCCCGGGCCCGGACGGGAGCGCCAGAACCCAAAGGAGCACCTCGGTGGAACAGACCAATCACAACTTCCTCCACGGGGGAGGTCAGGCCGGGATCTCCGACCGAATGCGCGACCTGCTCTCCCAGGCCGCCCAGGAGCACGTCTCCGAACAGAAGTCCCAGGGAGCGGTGAACGAGGAGATGCGCCAGCGCCTGGAGGGCATGGAGTGGCTGCTGCGCGAGCTGCGCGAGCAGGAGCTCACCGCCCTCGCCGAGTCGGTCACCGCGGTCAACGGTCGAATCGACGGCTTCCTGGAGCGCCCGCCGGAGTGGGCCGAGACCCTCGCCGAGCACATCGAGCTGGTCGGCCAGCAGGTCAAGCCGCTGGCGGACATGCCGTCGCTGCGCGCCGACACCCAGCGCATCGCCGGGCACCTGGACACCGCGCTCACCCGCCTCCAGCGCATGGGCGAGACGGGCAACCGCACAGCGGAGAGGGTCGAGGCCCTCGGCGAGGCGCTCACCAGCCTCACCGAGAGGTTCGAGGCCCGGCTCGACGCCCTGGACGGCGCCCTGGCCTCGCTCACGGAGAGGACCGAGGCCGTCGCGGCCTCCCTGTCCGAGCGGGACGAGGCACTGGAGTCGAAGCTCGCGGAGCGGCACGAGGCGCTGGAGTCGACGCTCGCCGAGAGCCGCGCCGAGATCACCGAGACCGTGACCGTCGGCCGCACGGAGCTGGCCGACGCCGTGTCGGCCAGCCGCGAGGCGATCTCCACGGCCCTCGCGGAGGCCCGCGAGGCCCTGGCCGAGACCGTCACGGGCCAGGTGGCGGAGTCCGCCGGGGAACTGCGCTCCTTCGTCGAGTCGACTACCGGCGAGCAGCACGAGGCCCTCCTGTCGAGGCTCCAGGAGAACACCGGCGAGCTGGGCGAGCGCACCTCCGCTCTGGCCGACGACCTGAGCTCCCTCGCGACCGCCGCCCGGGAGCGGCACGACGCGCTGACCGCCAAGTTCTCCGAGAGCGTGGGCTACCTGAGCACGCAGGCCGAGGAGAACCACGCCGAGGCCAACGCCGCCGTCGCCGACGTCACCGGGGCGGTCGCCGCGCTGCGGGAGAACCACGAGTCCTCCCTCGCCGACCTGCGTGCGCACCTGCGCCAGCGCCTGACCGAACTCAGCGAGCAGATCGACCTCGGCCGCACCGAGGACCGCGAGCGGGACGAGTCCGCCGCCGAGCGGCTGCGCGAGTCGGTCAACGAGCGCACGGACGCCCTCAGGGCCCAGGTGGCCGAGGACGCCGAGAAGGTCGCCGCGGACCTGGCCGAGCTGCGGACGTTCGTCGAGGAGACGACCGCACGCACGGCCGCCGAGAACGTCGAGCGCCACCGGACGCTCTCCGACGACCTCACCGAACGAACCCGCGAGCACCGCGCCGCGCTCGACGAGCGGTTGGAGCGCCAGCACGAGATCCTCACGGGCAAGGTGGACAACCACCTGTCGCAGATCACGGGCAAGGTCGACCACGAGCTCGGCCGCCTCACCGACCGGTTCGACACCTTCGAGGGGCACTTCGAGGGGAGCTTCGAGGGCATCGAGGGCAAGATCGACGGCATCGACGGCCGGATCGACGGCCTGAACGGCCGGATGAACGGCGTCGAGGGCCAGTTCGAAGGCGTGAGCGGGCACTTCGAGGGTGTCGACGGCCGGATGGAGGCCATCGACGACCGGCTGGAGGCGCTCAACCAGCGGCTCAACCAGCTGCCGCAGTCCATGGAGGTCAGCGAGCTGCACCGCCGCCTGACCGAGCTCGTGGACCGGCCGCAGCTGGACCACACGGGCAGGCTCGACGAGATCGACGAGCACGTCACCTCCGCCGTCGAGCCGGTCCTGCGGGAGCTGAAGCAGCGCCCGGACCGGCACGAGTTCGAGGAGACCGTCACCGAGGCGGTCGAGAACTCGCACGACGACATGACCAAGCGCCTCGCCTCCCTGGAGGAGACGATGCTCGCCCTGGCCGAGGCGCTGCTGCGCCCGGGCCGCGACGGCAAGAAGAGGCGCCGCCGCGACGACGAGGACGACGAGTAGGGCGCGTCGGGACCCACGGGAGGGCGCCGGACCGGAGACGGTCCGGCGCCCTTCGGCGTCTCGGGGGTCCTACCGCACGACGTCACCGGAGCGCAGAAGCGGCGGGTACAGCTCCGTGGCGCCGCCGAAGCGGTAGAGGGCGGCGGGCCGCCCCGCCTCGGCCGCGCGGCGTTCCCCCGTGGGCTCGACGAACCCCGCCGTCCGCAGGACCTTGCGCCGGAAGTTGCTCGGGTCCAGGGCGGTACCCCAGATCACCTCGTACACCCGGCGCAGATCGCTGACGGTGAAGGGCTCGCGGCAAAAATCCGCGGCCACCGTCGTGTACTCCAGTCGGGAGCGCGCCTCCTCGACGGCGTCGGACAGGATTCGGCCGTGGTCGAAGGACAGGCCGAACCCCGGTGACAGCGCCCGTTCGACCGGCACCCACACGGCGTCGGCCGCGTCGGTGCCGGCGACGGGGTCCGGCAGGTCCGGTCCCAACGCCAGGTAGGCCACCGTGATGACCCGGCCCCGCGGATCCCGGCCGGGGTCGCCGTAGGCCCGCAACTGCGCCAGGCGCAGTTCGCGACCGTCGACCCCGGTCTCCTCGGACAGCTCGCGCAGGGCCGCCGCGTCCAGGTTCTCGTCGGGACGCACGTACCCGCCCGGCAGCGCGCTCCGGCCCAGGAACGGCTCCTTGCCCCGGCGCACGAGCAGCACGTGGAGGGCCTCGTCCCGCACGGTGAAGATGACGAGGTCGACGGTCACGGAGACCGCCATCCGGGGAGCATCGGGCACGACTGCGGAGTTCATCCCCTCAACCTACTAAAGGTCCCCTTGACCAAAACCATCCGCGGGCTTAGAGTCAGAGTGACCAAAAATCGCCCTGTGGACCGCCGGTCGAGCGAGGGGAGCGCACGTTGACGGAGTTCGTCCTCGGCGTCACCAGTTCGCTCGCCGCGACCGCCGCCACCGTCGCGCTCGGCTCGCTCCTGTCCCGGCGGACCCGATGGTGGCTCCTGGCCGTGGTCTCCCGGCTCAGCGGGCTGGGGGTGCTGAGGGTGCACAGGCGGCAGGACGACGCGAAGGAGGCCCTCGCCGAGGAGATCGGCCGGGCGCGCTGGCTTCGCGTCATGGTCGGGCGCGGCAACGAGCTCACCCGAGACGGTTTCACACCGTTGTGGACCGGCGGGGGACGGCCGCCGGGACCCGTCCGGGTGCTCCTGCCCGACCCGGGCTCCCCCGCGACCAGCGGTTCTTCCGGCTCACGGGAGAACTGGCTGGCGCGGCGGGAGCGCGAGCTCCGTGAGGTCGACCCGGGCTTCGGCCCCGGCCTGCTCGCCGAGCAGGTGTGGGCCAACTTCCACTACCTGGCCGAGGCGACACGGGACAGCGACACCCAGATCCGGTTCTACGACCTTCCGAACCTCTACCGGGTCGTCGCCACCGACAGAATCGCCTTCATCACGCTCTATCAGAACGGCGAACACGGACGTCACTCGCCCTGTATCGTCGCGCACCGATCGGGCCGACTGTACGACTTCGCCTTACGCGTCTTCGATACCGCCTGGGACTCCGCGCGGGTTCCGGACGGCGCGCCTTCCCTGGACTCCTGACGGCCCCGGGGCCGCAGCCCGCGACCGGGAGGGACACGCGGCGCGGACACCTCGTCCGCCCTCCCCCTTCGTTTCCAGCCACGCGGCACCGGCCGCCGGCACTCGGCCGACCGGTGTTCGAAGGAGCATCACAGTGAACCCTCACGACCCCCGACAGAACGGACGCGTCAGCGTCCAGGCGGTGCCCCCGTCGTTCGTGGAGGCGGCGGCGGGCAACCCCGAGTACGACTCCACCGCCCGGCTGTGCGCCGCGGCCTGGACCAACCCCGACTTCAGAGACGACGTCCTGGAGGAGTGCGCCGACCGGCCGCACCGGACCCCGGCCCGCGAACCCGGGCTGGACGCCGGACGGGTCGTCCAGGAGTGCCGCCGTGCACGCGACGTCCGTGCGGCGCGGGCGCCTGCTTCCTCGGCTTCGCCTCGTGCTCAGCCTGTTCAACATCGCCTCCGTGCTGACCGTCCTCGTCCTGGCTGCGGCCCTGGCGCTCTGGGCGCGGTACCGGCGCAAACGCGACCTCAAGCGCATGGTGACGGCCCTGGGAGGCAAGGATCCGAACGACACCGACCGCCCGAACTACCTGCCCTGGGTCATCGGCGTGGGCGTCTTCTTCCTGCTGCCGGGGCTGTTGGGCCAGCTGTTGGTGGACACGGCCGCACAGGACCCGGACTCGTTCGACGGGGCCGCATGGGCGGACCGGCGCGGAGTTGGCTCCCTGATCCCCTACGGGCTGGGGCTGCTCCTGCTGTTCTTCGCCGCCGTCCTGACCGGCTACGCGGTGCGCTACGCCACGAACTCCAAACTCCGATCCATCCGGGAGGACACGCGCGCCCCCTGGCGGAGCAGCGGTGTGGGCACCGTCCCGGTGGCCTTCTACAACGGCGCCATGCCCTTCGTGGGCGCCGGACTGCGCTGCGACTCCTGGCCGTTCCTGCTCAAACTCCTGCCCGCCCAGGACGACCGGCCCGGCATCCGACCCGGCGACCACGCGGGACGGCTCGTCGCCGCGGGGGAGGAGACCGGTGACGGCCGCGCGCGGAGGGAGCCGACCCTGGGCGGGGCGGCCCTCGTGGAACGCCTCTACGCCGAGTTGCGCGAGCAGCTGCCGCAACTCAGCGGCACCGAGGGGGAACACAGCAGCACCCGGCGCGAGGTCGAGCTGGCCGACTGCGTGTTCCTCCCGGGCGTGCGCCAGGACAAGGTCGAGGACCTCATCCCCAACATGATCGTCGGGGAAGGGCAGCGGTCGACCCTGCGGCGGGAGTGGGTCAGCGGTTTCGTCAGCGCCTTCCACGAGCGCGCCCGGCACTTCCTGGAGATCGGGATCAGCACCTGGGAGAGCCAGGTGGTGGTGACGGTCTTCGTGCGGCTGTCCACCCAGGGCGGCCTGCTGCGCATCGAGGGCGAGACGATGGTCATGCCGCCCATCGCCGACGAACACCGGATGCCCCCCGGACAGCTGCCCACCGGCGGCGAGCCCGGGGGCGTGATCATGCTGGCGGTCAGGTCGGTCCTGGGCGTCCTGCCGCAGCTGAGGAGCAACCTGACCGAGGTCTGGTCCTGGTCCAGGTCCCGGATCGTCGCCTGGGCCAGCGACCAGGAGCACGCCTGGGCGAGGAGGAACGACGAGTTCTTCGACTACGCACCGAGCTTCGGGATCCGCCAACTGGCGGCCACGAGCGACGTCGAGCAGCTGTTCCAGGAGCACGACCTGTACCGCATCAGGCGGGCGATCCCGGAGAAGGTGCTGATCTGTGTCCGCGACGTGCTCCACGAGGCCGGATACGACACCGAGCAGGTCGCCAGGATCATCCAGAACATCAGCAACAACTACGGCAACCAGTTCAACGGGCAGACGACGTTCAACGGCGACGCCGTCATCCAGGCGGGGGAGGGCAACTCGAACTCCTCCTCGGGGGACTCCGGCGAGGAGAAGGCCGGATAGCGCGGTCATCGGCCGACGGCAACTGCACGGAACAGGACTTCGAAGGATCACCATGAACGGCGACAACCAGGGCAACCAGTTCAGCGGGAACGTGACGTTCAACGGCGACGCCGTCATCCAGGCGGGCCGGAACAACCTCAACCTGCGCTCACCGGCCCCGACACCGGCGCGGGCCGTGCGGGCCCCGGCACCGGTGCCCGCCGAGGGCCACCGGGCGGATGCGGTGGTGATCACCGCGATCAGCAGCGAGTACACGGCCGTGGCCCGACACCTGTCCGGCCCCGTGGGTGAGGTCAACGCACGCGGAACCCTGTTCCGCACCGGCACGCTGGACGGAGCGAACCGGCCCCTGAGAGTCGCACTGGCCGAGATCGGCCCGGGCGGCGTCGGCACCGCGGCCCACGTGGAGCGGGCACTGACGGTCTTCGAGCCCGGGGTGCTCCTGTTCGTCGGTGTCGCGGGCGGACTCAAGGCGGACGTGCGCCTCGGCGACGTCGTGGTGGCCGACGCCATCTACGACTACGAGGCCGGCAAGGACGGGGCGGACGACTTCCGCCCCCGGGCCAAGACCGCCGCGCCCTCCTACGACGCCGTGCAGCGGGCCAGGGACGTGGCCGCCCGCGGGGAGTGGCAGCGGCGCGCGCTGTCCAGCCCCCTGCCGGACCCGCCCCGGGCGTTCGTCAAGCCCATCGCCGCGGGCAGCGCGGTGGTCGCGCACGAACGCTCGCGCACCGCCGAGCGGTTGCGGCGCTACTGCGGCGACGCCCTGGCGGTGGAGATGGAGGGGTACGGGTTCCTGCACGGCGCCTACCTGACCTTCGGCACGCACGCCCTCGTGATCCGCGGCATCTCGGACATGCTCAGCGACAAGAGGCCCGGATCCGACGCCCTGTGGCAGCCCATCGCCGCCGCCCACGCCGCGGCCTTCGCCTGCGCGTTCCTGAGCCTGTTCGACCCGGGGAGGTAGGGGCCGGGGCGGCGGCCCCGTGCCGCCGCCCCGGAAACACCGGGCTCCGGCGCGCTGCCCCAGGAGCCGTCTCGGGAGGGCCCCAAGGGCGTTCGACGGTTCGCCCCGTCTCGCCAGACCCGTGACCGGGTCCCACTGGTACCGCCCGTCGTCGGCAGTGCCCGCACGGGAGGAACCGTGGCAGCGGGCTTCGGCTGGCTCTGCAGGGACTACCTCAAGCCGATGACGCCGGATCGACCGTCTTCATCGGTGTACGAGAGGACTACAGCTCCCGGTACCGCAATCGCCTGGTCGATCTGCACGGTTGAACCTGCGTCCCACTCGATATCGAACGACTCGTCAAAACCCTCGAAGCGGGCTACACGTACGGGATCGTCACCAGACCGAACATCTCCCTCCGCCAGGACCACGCCGCCCTCAAGTCCGACCGACCCGCCATCGTCCGCCAGCGAATCCGTTCGAGCCTCGCCAAGGGCCACCGGCCCAGTCTCGGCCTCGCCGGACCGATCCTGAATCCGGTAGGAGTCGGTCAGAGCATCCCAGACTCCCAGCCTGGAACCGTCCGAGTTCGCCCACAGGAGCTCTGCCGCGCCGAGATCCGTTTCTTCGCCCGTATTCGCATCCACCACGAGGAGACCTTCGCCATTCGGGTAGCTCACGGAAACAATCCCACCTACGCGAGCAGCCAGAATTCTCTGGCGGGAGACGTCCGGAAAACTTCCTATGTTCTGCTCCGTCCGCCAGACCTGTTCCCCAGTTGCGGAATCCACACCGACCAACCCGGAAGTGAACTCCCAACCCTCGGTCATCGCTACAGACTCACTGTCCTGCGGCTGCTCAAAGCACGTGAAAGCCGCGACCACAACGTTCCCATGCACCGCCAGATCATCGACAGATCCAGCACTACTGCACTCCGCCAGACCAGGTGCGGCCCAAGCCGGTTCTGCCGATGAAATATCGTAAGCGATCACCGAATCACCCTCACGCACAAACCACTCGCCTTCGCCTATCCAACGAAGAGCTTCCCGGAATTGCGCATGCTCATTGGCACGTTGATCGAAATCGATTCCTGACAAGTCACTAGTGTCCTGAGTCATTAGTCCGGTCGCGGTTGTAGGGTGGGGCAATACCTGGATCGCAACCGTTGCCGCTGGAGCTGTCCGATCACGAACGCCAGGTCCTGCGGGGCTGGCTGCGCAAGCAGACCGCATCGCAGGCGCTGGTGCTGCGGTCCAGAATCGTTCTGGCTTGCGCGGAAGGCCGACCGAACGCGCAGATCGCCGATGACCTGAGGATCTCCCGGGAGACCGTGCGCAAGTGGCGGTCCAGGTTCGCCGCGGACCGGCTGGAGGGCCTGGCGGACCGGCCACGGTCAGGGGCGCCGCGCAAGATCACCGATGAGCGGGTCGAAGCCCTGGTCGCCAGAACCCTCGCCCAAGCGCCGCCCACGGGTGACTCGCACTGGTCGACGCGTTCGATGGCCCAGGGCATGTCGCAGTCGGCCGTCTCGCGTATCTGGCGGGCCTTCGGGCTCAAACCCCACATCGCGCAGACCTGGAAGCTGTCCACCGACCCGCAGTTCGTGACCAAGGTCCGCGACGTCGTGGGCCTGTACCTGTCCCCGCCGCAGAACGCCCTGGTCCTTGCGGTGGACGAGAAGTCGCAGATCCAGGCCCTGGACCGGACCCAACCGGTCCTGCCGATGGCATTGACGCCGCGCGCCCGCCCATCTGGACCTGCACCTGGTCCTGGACAACTACGCCACCCACAAGACCGAGCCGGTCAAGAAGTGGCTGCTCCGGCACCCCGGTTCCACTTGCACTTCACCCCCACCTCGGCGTCCTGGCTCAACCTCGTGGAACGCTGGTTCGCCGAGCTCATCCACCCCAAGCTCCCGCCGCTCGGCCCACCGCGGCGTCGTCGAACTCGAGCGCGACACCGCGGCTGGATCAACGAGTGGAACAACAATCCCAAGCCGTTCGTCTGGACGAAGACCGCCGACGACATCCTGGACACTCTCGCCGCATACTGCACACGAATTAACGACTCAGCACACTAGAAAATTCACCAAGCAAAACTCCACTGCAAACGACGGTGAGCGCACGACCCGGTGAGCTCAGGAAAAGTGCGTCCGCAACGCCTCTTCCAGACCCGACACGTAGGCGGAAGACGACGTCGTCCACTGTCGAGGGTTCTCCACGAACTCGCCATCAATAAGAAGTGATTCGTCGATGTCCTCTCTAGTGAAAGGCACATTGTCGTCTTCAGCAAGTGAGATCGTCGCACTGAGGACGAGTCGGTCATTCAGGTCAGCGGGGGAGACACCGAGAAAGACAATCTCAGCCGGCGGCGTGTCCAGATCCAGCAGCGGTCGAGCTCGGTGATCGGAGACTCCTGGAGCACTACGCCAAGGCTCAACGTCGATCGGAGCGATCCCGTCCGCCATGAATCGGGTGTCCATGAACAGGAATTGCCCACTTCTGGCTTCATCGAACATGTAATCGATCGGATCCTCAGGCTCACCGGGCACCGTGTGCTCAGTGAGCAAGTGAATCCGAGGAACAGCCGGGTTCTCCCACGAGGCCTCCCAGAATTGATCACCCGAAAGGGCCTCGAACCCCATTACCGCTACAAGTCCACTGTCGATGCACTCCCGGACCACAAACACCTGTGCTACATTCGCCACCATGTCAATATTGTCGATTCCTCCACCCATGCAGGACTCCGACAAATCGTTCTCCCAAACGAGTTCCCCGTCCGAGATTCGCCGAGAAACAAGACGTGTTCCTTCTACCACCACGCGTGCTTCTCCACGCTCCACGAGCTGACCGACACTCCCGGCGGGCACGCCCCACTCGTTGTTGCTCTCGACGATCCGCCCATCTCGTGCGTCCAAGACGGCCATGCCGTACCTATCCCACGGGCCGAAACCCATGACGTACTGCACCAGGATAGTCTCACCGTCCGAAGACACAGAAACATCCGAAATCTCGCCGTTTGACCGAAAACGCCACGCTTCCTCGCTCGACTCCGCCCCGAACGACACCACTTGCTCATCGAACAAGGCGACCAACCCCGCTCCTGTGGGAAGCAATCCTCTCACTTCCTCAGCCAATCCCTCCTGCGCCAGAAACTCCTCCATCTCCGTGATCTCTGTCGAAATAAGTGGTCCCCGAGCTGAATTAATCACCCCAGGATCACTTGAGGTTTCCATAGCCGGAGAACAACTTGTCGCCATCAATGCGATCGCCAGGGGAACCCCCACACCCCTCCTCGACCATTTTCCCGTGAACATTATTTGCCCTGCCCCACTATTCATCAACTCGCCCCTCATAGAGATTCGGACTGTAATTCTCGATAAAAGTCGTCACAAAAGCCTCTACTCGCTCCTTATCTTCCAGCTCAGATTCACTAATAAGTCTCTCGATGGCGGACATGTGCCCGCTCGCCCCAGATTCCCACTCGGCAGTAGTTGTCGGAAGCCGAAGATTGCCATTCGCATCCTCAATTAGCACCCCTTCCTCTTGCAGCTCTTCGGCGCTGACCAAGTCCATTCCAAGCAGCACATCAATAATCTGGAGATTAGCATGGTCTCTGAGCTCTCCATGAGACTGCATGAATCCCTGATCAAGGTCCTCGATGTACTCGAACTCAATATTCTCATCGACCAGATCGGAAACATAATCCTTCAGTGGTTGCTCCATAATTTTGGTAATGGCTTCAGTAGCCATTCCCGCAGGAAGTGCCGCTGCCCCGGTCCCCTGAACTGAAATAGCTGTGAAGATGTTGTAACCAGTAGCCCACTGAGGTGATCCCAGCGACTTTGAAACGGGATGAAAGCCGTCAACCGGACCATGCGGGAGATATGACCGTTCAGCAGACATAGACGTGGAGCCC
>NZ_MKKC01000119.1 GCF_001942255.1 Nocardiopsis sp. CNR-923 | reverse complement strand
CGGTCGTGGTGTGGTCCAGGGCCACCATCCGGCGGCTCGCCGCGCTCTTGGGCGCCAACTCCACCAACCCACCCCGGTTGGACTGGAGCTGACGCGCGATACGGACCGTCCCCTTGACCAGATCAACGTCCTCCCACCGCAAGCCCACGACCTCGCCGCGCCGCAACCCCGTCATCACCACCAGGTGGAACAACGCGTACAACCGATGACCCGAGGCGAAGTCCAGGAACTGGCGGGTCTGCTCCACCGTCCACACCGCCACCGCCGGCCGCACTCCGCTATGGCGCCACTCGGCCACAGCTTGGTCAGTCCACACCACTGGCCGCGCGGCCTGGCCGGAATCCAACCGCAGCCCTCGGGCGGGGTTGGAGGACAGCAACCGCTCACGCACCGCGGCATTCAACGCCGCCCGCAGCGTGGCCCTCACCCGCTGCACCGTCGCCGGGGAGAGCCGATCCCCGGCCGGCGTGGTGTGACAGGAGATCGCATCGAACGCCTGCCGCACCCGCCCGGGAGTCAACTCGCCCAACAGCACACCGCCCAGATGCGGGATCAGATAGCGGTCGATGTGCTCGGCGTAACCGACCCAGGTGCGCGGACGCAACCGGGTCCCGGTATCCAGCCAGTGCCTCAGCCACTCGCCCACCGTCCACACCGCCGGATCCATCTCGGTTGGTTCGATGCCCTGGGCTCTGCGCAACGCCGCGCGGGCGGCCCCCCGGGAGGCGAACCCACCACGGCGCACCCGGCACCGCTCCCCCGGAACGTGCTCCAACTCGACCGAGAAGTACCAGCTCCCGTGCCCGCGAGACCGCAACCGCGGACACCCACCCCCGACCTTCCTCGAGGAACCAGGCAACCTGCACCCACACCGCTTGAACACCGAACCAGACCCGGACATCACCGTCACCTCCGGGCCCAGTCTCAACCCGAGCAACGGTGCTCAGAGAAGGCGGATGACGAGAGGCGATCCCGGCACACACCCAAGCCACCATCACACCCGGAACGAAACACCTGTCTCTGAACACCGTCAAGCGCTACGCGCGTGTTCCCGAACCCGACCGGCTGCGCTGGGTCATGTCCCTTGGAGTGGTGTAACTCCCGGATCAGTGATCTGACCTGCAGGGCTATAGCGACAAGGCGAGCCATCGTGTGACGGTCAAGAGGAAGGCCTAAGTTCCTCGCACAAGGACACGCACACGATGGCTCTGTCCCAGCATGACCTACAACAGCTTCTGGAGTCACTACAAGCCGCTGAGAACGTGGACATGATCCGCCTCGTCCTGGAGCGCATGCTCCAGGAGCTGATCGAGGCCGAGGCCACCACCGTGATCGGCGCCCACCCCCACCAGCGCACCCCCGACCGGGCCAACCGCCGCAACGGACACCGCGACCGCAAACTCACCACCACCGCCGGGGACGTGGAGCTGCAGATCCCCAAACTCCGCTCCGGGTCGTTCTTCCCGAGCCTGCTGGAGCGCCGTCGGCGCATCGACCGGGCCCTGTTCGCCGTGATCATGGAGGCCTACGTGCACGGAGTCTCCACCCGCGCGGTGGACGACCTGGTCAAAGCCCTGGGAGCCGATTCGGGGATCTCCAAGTCCGAGGTCTCACGCATCTGCGCCGAGCTGGACGAAGAGGTCGCGGCCTTCGCTGACCGGCCTGTGGACCACACTGTCTTCCCCTACGTGTTCCTGGACGCGACCTACTGCAAGGCCCGTGTCCGGCACCGGATCGCCTCCCAGGCGGTCGTGATCGCCACCGGCGTCACCGCCCAGGGGCGGCGCGAAGTGCTGGGGTTCGCGGTCGGCAACAGCGAGACCCGCGCGTGTGGACCCAGTTCCTGCGCGGCTTGCGCTCCCGCGGCCTGGACGGGGTGCAACTGGTGGTCTCCGACTCCCACGCCGGCCTGGTCGCCGCGATCGAAACCGTGTTCTTGGGGGCGGCCTGGCAGCGGTGCCGGGTCCACTTCGTGCGCGACGTCCTGGCCAAGGTTCCCAAGGGGTCGGGAGAGATGGTCGCGGCCACCATCCGCACGATCTTCGCCCAGGCCGACGCCGAAGCGGTGCGGACCCATCTGGGCACGGTGGCCTCGATGCTGGGGCGGCAGTTCCCGCAGGTGGAACAGATGCTGGTCGGGGCGTCGGTCGACATCACCGCGTTCGCGGACTTCCCGACCGGGCATTGGAAGAAGATCTGGTCTACCAACTTGGAGCGGTTGAACCGGGAGGTCAAGCGCCGGGCAGACGTGGTGCAGGTCTTCCCGAACCCGGCGGCGTGGGGCGGTTGGCGGGGACGGTGCTGGCCGAGATGCACGACGAGTGGCAGGTGAGCGATCGCCGTTACTTCTCCGAGGCGTCCATGGTCGAGCTTCTGGGTGATCAGGGGCGGGGGCCGGGGCGGCAGATGGGCCCCAGCGAGATCGGTCCCGGGTCACATCCTGGGGGTTAGTGCGGTTGTGAAGTTACACCACCCAAAGGGACACCATCCTGCGCTGTGCCCCTGCAGCACCTCTTCTGCGGGATTCGCCAGCTCGGCTGCCAGGGAAGCCTCAACCTGCTCTAGCCGATTCGACAGCGACCGAGAGTCGGTCCCGCCCAAGGCCTTCGGCAAGCTTCTCCTGGTCCGCTCCGAACGGCTCACAGCCGAAGAGGGCCAGACTCTCGCCGAGCTGACCGAGGCATGCCCGGAGATGACGCGGCTGGCCGACCACATCGGCGCTTCACCCGGTTCCTGGAACCCGCCCCGGGCAACGCCGAGGACCTGACCGCGTGCATCGCCGACGTTCGTGAGGACGATCCTCCCCGCCTGCACGCCTTCACCCGCGGACTTGACCACGACCGGGCCACGGTCGACGCGGTGGAACCGCCTAATGGGACTTGCCGGGTCCGAGAGACTCGGTGCCGTAGCCGCCAGCAGGTGAGCACTACCGCCGCCGGAACCGTCGAGTTCTGGGTTCAGACCGTGCCCCTGCTGGTCGGCCGGGAGGCCAGACCACTGATGGGGTGGCGTGCCCGCCCCACGGGGCGTGAGCACTGGATCCATGAGGCCGCGCGCCGCCTTCCGCAGGCCGCACCGCTGCACGAAGTCCGTTACTGGGAGGGTCTGCTGCTACTGATCGGTGATGACTGGGCCGAGGACCACCACGACCTCGAGCTCCAGGACGAGACCGGCCGAAAGCTCGCCGCCGCCAAGCTCCCCGAGGCAGTGCAAGGCATCGCCAGGCTGCACGAGCTCGTCGCCCGGCACGGTGGGCAGAACGTGGACCCGTCCGAGGTGGTGGTGGGGATCGAGACCGACCGCGGCTCGTGGGTACAGGCCCTGATCGCGTCCGGCTACCGGGTCTACGCGATCAACCCCCGCCAGGTCGCGCGGTTCAAGGAACGCTACGGCACCTCCGGTGCCAAGAGCGACAAGGCTGACGCGCACGCCTTGGCCGACACGGTCCGCATCGACCGGGCCCAACTGCGGCCCATCGCCGGGGACAGCGACACCGCCCAGGCCGTCAAGGTCGTCGCCCGCGCGCATCAGACCCTGATCTGGGAACGCACCCACACCTACCAGCGGCTGCGCACCGCACTGTGCGAGTACTTCCCCGCGGCCCTGAACGCCTACGCCGACTTGACCCTGACCAGCACAGACGCCCTGGAACTGCTGATCAAGGCCCCCACCCCGACAGCCGGGGTGAAGCTGACCCGTACCCAGATCACCACCGTGCTGACCCGTGCCCGCCGACGGAACCGGGACGCGAAAGCGGCCACGATCCAGACCACGCTGCGCGAGAAGCAGCTCGGCCTGCCCGAGCCGGTTACCGCCGCCTACACGGCCACCGCCACCGCTCACGCCCGGCTGATCATCGCGCTCAATGAGCAGATCGCCGCGATGGAGGAGCAGATGAAGGCACATTTTCTCGCGCACCCGGACGCTGAGATCTACCTGTCGATGCCCAGCATCGGCCACGTCACCGGCGCACGGGTGCTCGCCGAGTTCGGGGACGACCCATCCGCTACGCCAGTGCCAAGGCCCGCAAGAACTACGCCGGCGCCAGCCCGATCACCCGAGCCTCCGGCAAGAGCCCCACCGTCCAGTCCCGCTACATCCGCGACAACCGCCTGGCCGACGCCCTCCAGCATCAGGCGTTCGCCGCTCTGCGCGCCTCGCCCGGCGCCCGCCGCTACTACGACAAGCAACACGCTCGCGACGCGGGTTGCAACCCCGCCCTGCGCCAAGTCGGCAACCGCCTTGTCGGCATCCTCCACGGGTGCCTCAAGACCCGCACCCCCTGCGACGAAGCGACCGCCTGGTCACACCATGCCCACCTCCATGCCGCTTGACACCGAACGACATGGGGTGTCTGAACCCGAGGACCGTCACGTCCTCGCGGCCGCCGTCCGGGAACGGTCACGGATGTGCTCGCCCGGCCTCAACGGGATAGCCCGCACCGCAATGCGGGCGGGCCGGTGGTTCCGGGTCCAGAATCCCTGAGATCCGGCAGACCCGTGGCCGCTGAGTGGCCGGAACCGGTCACTGCGCCTTTCCACATGCCGCAGCCGAGGAGGCCGTCGATGCCGACGGCCGACATGCCGCTGCGCCGAACCGGCACCGTTGGTCTCGGTGAGGCCACGGCTGTCACCTTGGGATTCGGTTCCATTCCAGCCGACCGATAGGCCGGCGGCGGTCGTTCGCGTGAAGGAAGACGGTCAGGCCAGCCGCCCGACAGAGAGTCCCCCATACTCGCAAAAACACCACAAAAGGTACAAAACGGACATCTGATTTGGGTACATATCTCATATTTTGGACACATGAAAGGTGCGTTGTCCGAGTTCGTGCGGTATACATCTATGCCGAGAAAGATTTTCCTAGCCACGCAGAGCCTTCCGTCAACGGCGACAGTCGGCCACCTGCAGACATCCTGCCCCTCATTTCAGGAGCTTCTGCACATGACCACCCCTTCGTTGGGCTGTCCCAGGCCATCGGGAACGGCGTACTCCTCTATCGACGCCACATTGAGTCGGTTTTCCGAGTATCGTGACTTTCGATCTAGAGTCCTGGACCGCGCTGTTTACAGCAAATGGATCGAGCAAAGCTCTGATGAGCTACTCGAGGCCGGTCTCAACAGAGACCAGATGAATCTATCGACTCGCTTCCCTCTCGACGATCTCGCGTTCGTCAAAGAGATGATCACCTCGCTTCGCCAGCAGTCGGTCCTACCCGACAGAGACTTCTCCACCTCGGGATATTCGGACTGGGAACGCCTGGTCGCATCGTCGTACGACCACGGCGGGAACATGACCTATATCTTTCCGGAGGAGGCGCTGCTGATCCACGCCCTCGCCTCGGTCATCAACCTCGGCATGCGGTTTTCGCTGGTTCCTACTACGGATTCTGGGCGATCTGGGCGGTGCGGGAGGTCGTCGCCGCAGGCGGTGAGGTCACCCTGATCGACACGGATGACACCGTCATGCACCTGGCCCGACGGAACTTCGAGCGCTTGGGCGTGTCAGAAAACGTCAACTTCGTCGTGGCGGACGCGATCTCCTACTCGCGGGCTGAGCTCGCCGACATCGACTTCGTCGCGCTCGACGCGGAGGGGCCGAAGTCCTGTGCGGATGAGGACCTGCGGGACAAGGCGATCTACTATCCCATCACGCAGGCGATAGCCCCGGCGATGCTTCCCGGGTCGATTCTCCTGGCCCACAATGTCCTACTGGAGAACGTGACGAAGAACGCGTACTTTGAGGAGCGCATCGCCTACAACGAGCTCCAGTACGCGCGCTGGCACGGTTTCCTCTCAGAGCAATTCGACTTCCGTAGATCCTATCCATCCACAGAAGGGGTGGGAATCTACCGGAAGGCTCGATGATGTGCGGATCCACAGGGTTGGCCATCGGCTGTCAAGCGCAGTTCTCGTGCCCCAAAGAGCTGTTCCGCACAGAAGTCTCAGAACAGCCACAGGACGACTATCGAAGTCCGTTCCGAGACTGGCATGAGCGCGCCAGTGTTCGCAAGGAACCCCGCCGAGTCCTTTCCCCATCGGACGACCGGTACCTCCTGTTTGATGCCGACCTCGTTCCCACGACGCCCACCCCCTGGTCCAGGAGCTTCCCGATCCTCAGCGGAACGAGGTGCTGACGCAGCACCTGTACCGCTACCTACAGTTCACCACGCAGTTAGAGCAACTGGTGGTGAACAAGACGATGCTGGACATCGCCTATGGCCGTATCGGCGTCGACCTCCCCCGCGGGATGGTATTCGACGCGCACAAGATCTACTGTGACGAGGCCTACCACGCCCTCTTCTCGATGGATATGTACCGCCAGGTCATCGATGCCACCGGCGTTGCGCCCCGCATCGGCTCCGAGCCCCATTTCTTCCGCAGACTGCGACGTCTGCTCGAGGACGTCGACCCGTCGATGAGGCTCCTGGTGGAACTGCTATTCGTGTTCTGCTCCGAGACCCTCATTTCCGGGACGCTGGACAGCGGGCGCGATCAGCAGGTGGACCCGGCGGTTCACGAGATGGTCAAAGACCACGCGAAGGACGAGGGAAAGCACCACGCCTACTTCGCATCGTTCCTCTTCCATCTATGGCCCCAGATCCATGCCAAGTACCAGGAATCAGCCGCGGCGCTGATCCCGGACCTGATCATGACATTCCTAGAGCCAGACAGAGAATCGCTGGTAGGTGAACTGTGCGGATACGACCTGAGTCGGAACGAAGCCGAGCAGGTCGTCGCGGAGACATTCACCGGAGACGTCGTCAGCGAATACGCGCGGGCGACCGCCCGTCACACACTCAGATACTGCCGTGAAGCCGGAGTGCTCGACCATCCCGCGGCAGTGGAGCGATTTCACGAGCTTGGATTGATCGAGGAGGATCAATGTCCGGCGTCTATGCAATCCGCCCCGCAGAAAGATCGGACCTGGAAGGGATCCGGGAGATTCTGAATCATTTTATCCGCACGAGTGACGCGACCCTGGACTACGACGAGAAGTCCGAAGCCGACATGGAGTCCTGGTATAAGGCCCATAACGACCGCTATCCCGTCTACGTCTGCCATGAAGAATCCGGGCGTGTTGTCGGTTACGCGTCCCTCAGCCCGTTCGCCGCTCGGGCCGGTTACCAGGCGAGCGCGGAGATCTCGGTCTATGTCCGTAAGGAGGCCCAGGCCCGGGGAACCGGAATCGCCTTGTGCGAACGGATGACCTCGCTGGGGCTGGAGATCGGTTTCACCGCGATCACCGCGATCATGACATCGACGAACAAGCCGTCCATCCGCATGGTCGAGATCCTCGGTTACCAGCACACCGGGAGCCTTCGGAACATCGGTGCGAAATTCGGACGGCCAGTCTCCTTAGAGATCTACCAGATCTACCCCCAGTAGGAGCTCTTGAGTGGTTCTCCCGCAGGCGCGAGGACCGCGAACGGTCAACGATGCGGCACAACTGCATCGAACGGAGCATTTTCCTGCACTCGCACAGAGGAGACACGATGAGTACCCTGCATTTCGACCGCCATGTCGCCGAGCAACCCGACACCGTACGACGGCTGCTCACCGATCCCGAGGTCCCGGCGTTGGATCCGGAACGACCGATCGTCTTCACAGGTATCGGGACCTCACTGCACGCGGCGCAGATCGCCGCCGGATGGGTGGAGGCCCTTACCAACGGCCGTGTTCGGGCGTCGGCGGTCAACGCCCACGACCTGGCCGTGACCAGCGCGGTGCAGCCGACCGACCAGGTCGTGGTGATCAGTCATCGGGGGACGAAGCGCTACCCGAACATGGTGCTGTGCAAGGCCGCCGAGGTCGGAGCCACGACGGTGTGCATCACCGGAGTCGGCCAGGCCGAACCCGAGGCGAACCTGGTGCTGCGGACCTGTCCCCAGGAAAAGGCGAGCACGCACACGGTCTCCCACACTGCCGCGCTGACGGTTCTCGCCCGACTCGTCGGCGCCCTCCTCGATGACGCCGCGTCCGAACTCATCGACGCGCTGAGGGATGTCCCCGGGCAACTGGAGCGTGCGCTCGCATTCCGCCCGTCCGCCGCGGCGGTGGACGCACTGGTCCATGACGAGGGGGTCCCCGCACTCATCGCGGGCACGGGCACGGACGCCATCACGGCACAGGAGGTCGCGCTCAAGCTGAAGGAGGGCACCTATCGGTGGGTCGAAGGAATGCACACCGAGTTCGCGCTCCACGGCACCCCCGCGGTGTTCCGGCCCGGAATGTCGGCCTTCCTCATCGCCCCGCCCGGGGAGGACGGGGGGAGATACGAGGATCTCTCCGGCTTTCTGAGAAAACTCGGTGCCCGGGTCCTGCGCTGCGCCGACGATGATCACGCAGACCTCCGGTTTGCCCGGACACACCCCCTGATGCGGCCGATCGTCGCCACGCTCCCCTTCCACCTGCTGGTGTCGGAGGTCGCCCGTGAGGTCGGGTCCAGTCCCGACCTGACCCATTTCGAGGCCGAGGCCTGGAAAGCCGCGTTCTCGGAGGTGACCCTGTGAGCGGGGACCCGTCCACCGGCGACGCGGTGACCCGCGCGTACTTCGAGGCCTGTGAAACGGGTGATCTGGCGGAGGCCGTCTGGAAGGCCCCCTTCCCCCGGTCATTCCGTGACCTTTGGTGGGACCGCCTGCTGGCCCGCCCGCTGTTCATCCCCGAGGCTGAGATGAACCGGCTCGTCGATGATCTCGGCGCATATTTCGACCTCCTCGTCGACCTCCCCGAACGGCTTTTCGGCGGCGATCTCCATCAGTACGGCGAGGCCGTCGGGATGGCGCGGCCGCGTGTCGAACTGCTCAGCCGGTTCCACAGCACGTCACCCACACGTTTCGGGCGGGCCGACCTGTACCGCGACGGTGACGGCTTCAAACTGCTGGAGTTCAACGTCGCCAGCGATGTCGGAGGCATCGAGTACTCCGAGTTCAACCGGAGCCTCATGGAGGTTCCGGTGTTCGAGGACTTCGCCGCCGGGTTCGGCCTCAGCCACGTTCACACCGGCAAGCACCTCGCATCGCTCTGGCGTGAGGCGGCGGCCCGCGCCGGGAGGGGGACCGAGCCGACGGTCGCGGTGATCGGTGCCAACGGGAACACCCGCACACTCGAAAAACTGTTGGTCGCTATGCAGGAGATGATGGCCCGCCTGGGAGTCCCGATGCGTGTCGGTGAGATCCCCCAGGTGCGGTCCAGGGGCGGACGGGTCGAACTCAACGGTGAGCCGATCGACATCGTGCTCCGGTTCTTCACCGTGGACGACCTCTGGGACGATCCGGAGCTGCTCTCCCGCGCGGAGGTCCTCTTCCATGCGCACGAGGAGGACCGGGTTCTGCTCTGGACGACCCTCGACAGCTCCCTGTACTCGAACAAGGGGGCCATGGGACTGATCTCGCGGGCGCGGTCGGAAGGAGCATTTAGCGACCGTGAGCTCGCACTGGTCGACCGCCTGCTCCCGTGGAGCAGGGTGCTCGGCCGGGGAACGACCCGGTGCGACGGCGAAGAGGTCGACCTGTTCGAGTACTGCCGTGCCAACCGGGCCGACCTCGTGTTGAAACCTAATCAGGGGTTCGGCGGCCAAGACGTCATCGCGGGATGGGAGGTGTCCGACCGCGAATGGCGGGAGCGGCTCGCCCGATGCCGGGAACAGGACTGGATCGTCCAGAGACGGGTCGTTCCACGGGAGGACGACATCGTGGACGTCGGAACCCGCGAGAGCCGCCGATGGGCCTCCACCTGGGGGGTCTTCCTGACCCCTGCCGGGTATGGCGGCTCGATGGTCAGGGGCCTTCCGGTGGACGGACCGACCGTCCTCTACTTCGGAAACCGGGACGCGAGAAGCACCGGCGTATTCACCTACCCTGAAGCGGAGATCTGCGCATGACGGCACAAGACGCCCCACAGGATCAGACCCAGTCACAGCTGGGCCCCGACTTCCGTTCGCTCTGGCATGGCCAGATCGCGAGCATGGTGGGAAGTCAGGTCGCGACGTCGCTATCCGGCTACTCGTCGCGACGGTGCTCGCCGCGACCCCCCTGCAACTGGGACTGCTGTCCGCAGCCCAGACCGCGGCGTTCCTGATCGTCGGCCTCCCGGCCGGAGTCTGGCTCGACCGCATGCGGTGCCGTTCGGTGCTCATCGTCGCCGATATCGTCCGCGCCGTACTCCTGGCCACCATTCCCGTCGCCTGGTGGCTCGGCTACCTCTCGTTCAACCAAGTGCTGGCCGTGGTCTTCTTCTCGGGCATCGCCCACGTGTTCTTCGACGTCGGTTACCAGACCTATCTGCCCAGGCTGGTGGACCGGGAGCAGTTGGTCGTGGCGAACGCCAGGCTGGAATCGAGCCGCTCGGCGGCGGCCGCCGCCGGACCCGCGGTCGCCGGTGCCCTCATCCAGGCGATGCAGGCGGCCAACGTCATCCTGATCAACGCCGTGACGTACATTTTCTCCGCGGTTATGATCAGGCGGATCACGTCCACCGAGGCCCTCCCCCCGGCGCGGCCGCGCAACATCCGCGCCGAGATCCGGGAAGGACTGCGGTTCGTGGTCCGCCACCCGATCCTGCGCGCCCTCGGCGGAGCCGCAGCCACCTACAACTTCTGCTACGGCATGCTGCTGCCGACCGTCATCGTGCTGCTCGTCACCGATCTCGGACTCACCGAGGGAATGGTCGGCCTGCTGTTCACCTGCGCGGGCATCGGCGGGTTCGGAGGTGCGCTGATCGCCCGCCGCGTCATCGAACGCGTCGGTCTGGCGAAGGCACTGATCGCCACCGAGATCGTGGCGGGGCCGCTGGTACTCGCCTTGATGCTCACGGCTCCGGGATGGAGCCTGATCGTCTTCGCCGTGTCCTACCTGCTCCTTCACCTCGCGCTTTCGATCTTCAATGTGGCCAGTGTGAGTCTGCGGCAGTCGCTGTGCCCGCACGAATTCATGGGCCGGGTCACGGCCAGCATGCGATTCGTCGCCTCGGGCGCCCTGCCTCTGGGGGGCGTCGCCGGTGGTGTCGCCCTGGAGCTGATCGGTACCGATGGCACGCTCCTCCTCACTGGCTGCGGTCTGCTTGGCACCGTGGCCTGGCTCCTGGCGTCCCCCTTGCGCAACGGAACGACCGACCTCGCCACGGGAGGGAATTCATGAGGAACGACATGCCGGAACGCCGCCGACTTCCCCGGATGCCGGCCGAGTTGTTCGTCTACGGGAGTCTCACCGTCCACGAAGTGCTGCGGTCGATCCTGCGGCGCGAGCCCGGGACACGACCGGGATCGGCCCGGGGTTGGCGCGTCGCCGCTGTGCGTGACCGGGTCTACCCGGCGCTCGTGGCGGGAGGGAAGACCGTCCACGGCCTGGTACTGACCGACCTCGGTCCCACAGAGTGGGACCAGCTCGACAGATTCGAGGCCCCCGCGTACGACTTGGTCGAGATCCGGTTGACCGACGGCAGCACCGCCTGGACCTATGTGTGGGGAGGAACCCCGGACCGGATCTCGGACGACGACTGGGATCGTGACCGTTTCTGCGCCGACGAACTCCCGCGTTATCTCGAACTCACCATCGCATGGTGCGATTCGGTGCGGTCCTCCGCGCCCGTCGACGAGGATTCGCCATGACGGGCTCGATCACCCGTACCGCCCCGCGTCGCGTGGTGATCGTCGACGCCTATTCCACGGGCCGCCTACTGACACACGAGCTCGCGGGCAGGGGCGCTCACCTGATCCACGTTCAGAGCAGCCCCCGGATTCCCGAGTTCTACCGCCGCACGTTCGACCCCGACGGTTTCGCCCTCGACCTCGGCCATGACCCCTCCTTCGCGGCGCTCGTTCGGACACTCAAAGAACTCGAGATCGATGCCATCGCACCCGGTACGGAGACGGGTGTCCGTTCGGCTGAGCAACTCGCCGTTGCCTTGGGCCTCGCGCACAACTCGCAGACCGCCCCCGAGTCGAGATGGGACAAGGAAGCGATGGCGGCGGCTCTGCGCGATGCCGGCCTGGGCGCCCCGGACGGGCTGCGCGTCGGCTCCGAGGCACAGGCCGTGGAGTGGTACAGGGCCGGGGGCGGGGGCAGGGTCGTCGTCAAGCCCGCGATGAGCGCGGGAAGCGACGGGGTCCGGCTCTGCCACGACGAGCGGTCCGTGGCCGAGGCTGTGGGCGCGGTCCTGTCCTCGGAGTCCAATCTCCTCGGTCGAACGAATGCCGAGGCGGTGGTGCAGGAACTGCTCACCGGTCCCGAATACTACGTGAACACGATATCGGCGGACGGTCGGCACCAAATTCTGGAGGCCTGGCGATATCACAAGAAGCGT
The DNA here is from genome assembly GCF_001942255.1 of Nocardiopsis sp. CNR-923. Lineage (GTDB taxonomy): Bacteria > Actinomycetota > Actinomycetes > Streptosporangiales > Streptosporangiaceae > Nocardiopsis. Next base: position 6,685 of record NZ_MKKC01000119.1, on the reverse strand, counting down.
GTCGCCGGATCCCCCATCTATGACTATGACGTTCCCGTGGACCTTTCCTCCGATATCGGCCGCACCCTGTGCGACTACGTGCGGCGGGCACTGACCGCCCTTGGCGTGCACCACGGCCCGGCGCACGCCGAAGTGATCATCACCCGAGAAGGACCGAAGCTCATAGACATCGGGGCGAGGCCGGCCGGTTGCGCCGATTTCCCCGCGGGCATCGCTCCCGACCGTGTCGGACAGGTCGAGGCCACGGCGTCATGGCTGATGGACCCCGCATCGGTGCATGATCTCTCCATCCCCTCGGCCCCCTGCACAGGGATCGAACTGCGGCGCGTCGCCATGATTAACGGACGGCGGGCCCCCATGACCTCGCTCGCCTGGGTCGACGTCCTCCGGGAACTCCCCACTGCGGCCATGGTGTGCCCTCGCGCCGCACAGGGCGATCTGCTGGAGGCCACCCGCGACCTGGCCACTTCACCTGGCTTCCTCTACCTGGCCGGGACCGGCGACGAGGTCGAACGGGACTACCGCCGACTCCGTGCCCTGGAAGGGCGACACCTCTATACCGAGCAGCAGACGGCGGGCTGAACCGACGACCGTATTCGCTCGAATCCGACTGGCACGATGCCGGGTCATTCCAGAGAGATTCCCTGGACCGACGCGGCGCGGAAGCCGATCAGGCATGCCCGGACCAACCGGGCCGACAAGGACAAAGGATGACAGGTGGCCGAGAAAGACATCGCCGTTCTGGGAATGGACTGCCGTTTCCCCGGCGCATCGGATTATCGTGAATTCTGGGCGAATCTCACCCACGGTGAGGACTCCATCACGGAGGTTCCTTCGGAGCGCTGGGACTGGCGGGCGGTCTTCGGCGATCCCGAGGCCGAGCCGGGCAGGACGAACAGCAGATGGGGCGGGTTCGTCGCGGACATCGGCGGGTTCGACCCGCTCTTCTTCGGCATGTCCCCGAAACAGGCCCGTTTCGTCGACCCGCAACAGCGCATCGCACTGGAGAGCGCCTGGAGTGCGATCGAGGACGCGGGATATGCCGCTTCGGACCTCGCCGGACGTAGGACTGGGGTGTACGTCGGTGTCTCGAAGAACGACTACGCCGAACTAATGCGTGAGCACAAGGTGCCCATTCCGTCCTACGTTTCGACCGGAACGGTTCACTCGATCATCGCGAACCGCATCTCCTTCCTGTTCGATCTGAAAGGAAGGAGTTCCGTCGTCGACACCGCCTGCTCAAGTTCTCTCGTGGCACTGCACGACGCGATCCGCGATCTGCGCCTGGGCGAGTGCGAAACGGCGCTCGTCGGCGGTGTCAACGCGCTGCTGTCTCCGACGATGTACATCTCCCACGCCCAGTCCGGGATGCTCTCGGCGGACGGCCGCTGCAAGGTCTTCGACGCGGACGCCAACGGCTACGTGCGTGGTGAGGGGGTCGCCTTCGTCCTGCTGAAACCACTCGACCGCGCGCTCGCCGACGGCGACCGGGTGGTCGGCGTGATCAAGGGAAGCGCCGTTAACCACAGTGGTCGCGGCAATTCGCTGACGACACCGAGTGTCACCGGACAGGCCGAGGTGATCACCGCGGCGCTGAAGGACGCGGCGGTCGACTCGGACTCGATCGGGTATGTCGAGGCGCACGGTACGGGCACCGCGCTGGGAGACCCCATCGAGATCCGGGCCTTGACCGAGGCCTTCTCCGAGCAGGGAGGAGCACGACGCCCGCAGCCCTGCCCGATCGGGGCCGTCAAGACCAACATCGGCCACCTCGAGAGCGCATCGGGAATTGCCGGGCTGCTCAAGGTCCTGCTCATGCTCCGGCACCACCGGATTCCCCCGTCGCTGCACCTGGAGCGGCCGAACCCGTACATCGATTTCGACGCGACGCCGTTCTCCCCGGTGCGTGAGGGTCGCGCGTGGACCGGACTGGGATCCCTGCCCCGACGCGCGGGACTCAGCGCGTTCGGCATGGGCGGCGTCAACGCGCACGTGGTCGTCGAGGAGGCCCCGGTGACCGAAGCCGACCCCGAACCGCGACGCCCCGTCGCGCCACAGGTGATCCCCCTGTCCGCGAAGAGCGAGGCCGCGCTCACGAGGATGCGCATCCGGCTCCGGGAGTTCCTGCGCGGCCCTGGCGCCGAACTCGATATCCATGACATCGCGTTCACCTTGCAGGTTGGGCGGGCTTCCCTTCCGCACAGAGCCGCCTGGCTGGCCAGTGGGGTCGATGAGCTCGTCAAGCGTCTCGACATCGACGACGAACCGGAGGTTGCCTACCACGGGAGCACCTCGCAGGCCACCGCGGCGCCCCGGGAGGAGACGGCTCCGGCCTCGCGGGCCCGGCAGTGGGTTCAGGGCCGATTCGACGACTGGCGTGCCGCAGGACCTGTGCCGGAAGGGCGCCGTGTCGCATTGCCGACCTACCCGTTCGACCGGTCGTGGTACTGGTTCGAAGAACCCGCACGGGAACAACGGGCCGACGCGGACGACCACGGTGCCGTGCCGGAGCAGTCGGTGAGCGAAGTCCGGGGGAGCGACTACTTCGTCCGCGACCATGTGGTCGCCGGACGCACGGTCGTGCCTGGCGTCGCCTATTTCGAACTCGTCCGGCGCCAGGCCCAAGCGCGCTTCGGACGCACCCCGATGTCCTTTCGCGATGTGCACTGGCTTCGGGTGCTCGAAGTCGGTGAACAGCCACTGGCACTGCGGGTCGATTGGGAGGAGCGGGACGGCGGGGCCGCCTTCGAGGTCAAGCTCGACGACACAGTGTACGCGCTCGGCGAGATCCGCTTCGAAGCCTCCGAACTCCCGGAACTCACAGCGCCGGCCTCGCAGTGGCTCTCCCGCGTCGAGGCAGTCGACGGCCTCTATGAACGGTTTGCCGCCTACGGCCTGGAGTACGGGCCGTCATTCCGCGTGATCGACTTCTGCCGCACGGGGACCGATGAGGCGCTGTGCCGTGTCCAACGCCGAGAACCGGAGAACGGGACGGATGCGCTGGAGCTGGAGCCGTCGCTGCTCGACGGCGCATTCCAGTCGGCGGTCGCCCTGTCCCTGTTCGGGACGCGCGGCTCCGACGATCAGTACGTTCCCTTCGCACTGGGCTCCTTCGACCTCTACAGTCCTCTTCCGGCCGCGGTCAACGTCCACGTGATCGAACGCGACACGGTGAAGGAAGTCCGGCAGTTCGACATCGTGCTGCGTGACGATGCGGGAACCGTGGTCGCCCGCATGGAGCAGCTGCAGAAACGCCCGCACCGCCCCCGTGCGGACAAGCCCGCCGAGCGGCTCGAACTCAGCACCGAGTGGGTGGACGAGCCGCTCGCCATGCACGGCGAGGCCATCGAGTCAGTCGTTCTCTTCTCCGACGACGACGCCCTGCGCAAAAGCGTCGAGTACACGATCGGCGCCGGCCGGGTCATCGGGGTGGGTTCCGGAGAGACCCTGGAGCAGTCACCGGAAGGGGACTACCGCGTCGACCGGCACGATCCCCGGCAACTGGCCGCACTCTTCGAGCGGCTTGCGGAACGTAACGCGGGGCACCGGATCGTCCTGCACACCGACTCGATGAGCCCCACCACGGATCCCGGAGACCTCGAGGTGTTGCTGGGGATCGCCCAGGGGGCGGTCCGGCTGCGCCACCTCGGCCCCATCCGCGTCGTCCACGTCCACCCCGACACTTCAGACGCGCCCTTCGGAGCGCTCATCGGCGGCTTCGCCCGCACACTCGCCTACGAGACCCCGGACGTCTCGGTGCTCTCGGTCGGCGTCGAAGACACGGAGGAGACCCCGACGGAGGACATCGTGCGAAACGAGCTGTCGCATTACGACCACGCCCCCCTCCGCGAAGTCGCCTACCGGGGCGGTCGTCGTCTCGTCCGTGTTGTTCGAGAGCTTCCGGTACAAGGGGACCCGGGGACGTCCCTTTTCCGCCCCGGCGGCACGTACGTGCTGAGCGGAGGCGCGGGCGGTATCGGGCGCGTCCTGTCGCGCCATCTGGCGCACCGGTACGGAGCCGAGCTCGTCTGGCTGGGCCGCTCCCCGCAGGACGCGGCCATCGACGCCGAACTCGCGGCCACCGAGGAGATCGGGGGCCGGGCACGCTACTTCGCATGCGATGTCTCTAACGAAAGCGACGTGCGACAGGTCTTCGGAGAGCTCGAGCGGGCAGGTGTTACGGTGAACGGCGTCATCCACGCCGCCGGACTCATCGATGACTCGTTCATCCAGCGCATGTCACCCGAGTCGGTCCGCCGTGTGCTCGCGCCGAAGGTTCACGGCGCCCTCGCCCTCGACCGGGCCGCCGGCCGACTCCCGCTGGACCTGTTCATCGTCTTCTCCTCGATCGCGGCGGTGATGCCAAACCAGGGCCAGGGCGCCTACGCGGCGGCGAACGGCTTCCTCGACTCCTTCGCCGCACACCGCCAGACCCTCGTCGACGCGGGAGAACGAAGCGGGCGTTCGCTGTCGATCGCCTGGCCTCTCTGGCGGGACGGCGGTATCCAGGTCGGCGAGGCGGAGCATGAGCACCTCGTCGAGGCGTTCGGTATGGAGCCGATACGCGACGACACCGGCATCGAGATATTGGAGCAGTGCGCCCGACAGCCGCAGGGCGGCGCTCGCACCCCCGGGCACATCATCGTCGCCGAGGGCGATGGGGACAAACTGCGCACCCACCTCCGGCTCCGCCCCGGACGTTGGGGAACCCCGGCCCCCCGACCGCTCGAGCGAGCGGACGCGGTCCTTGAACGGATCATCGCGCCGGGTTTGGAAAAGGGCCTTGTCTACGATGCCGGTCGCAGCTACGACGACCTGGGGCTGGACTCGATGCACCTCGTCGATCTCGCCTCGCGCCTCGCCGTCGCGTTCGGACGGGAGGTGAGCCCCACCGATCTCTTCGAGCATCCGACACCACAGGGGACGGCCACCTGGTTGGCGCGGGAGCCACGGCCCGTCCCGTCACTGATCGAGAGGAGCACTCGGCCCCCGACGCCTTGCAGTTCAGGAAGAGCCTGCCCACCGACGTCTTCTTCATGCGCGATCACGTGGTGAACGGTCAGTTCAACGTTCCCGGGGTGTGCTTTCTCGAGTTGGCGATACAGGCGGCGCTGCTCGCCGAGCCGGGCCGCGGGATCGCGAGGTGACGAACAACTACTGGTCCATTCCCCTTTCCTCCCCTGGCGAGCGATCGCCCTCGAAGTGCGTCTGGCGCGACACGCGACCGCTACGAATACGAGATCGGGCGCGACGTCGGCGGAACATGGGCCGTCCACGCGACTGGTGAGGTGTCCTACACCGAGTCGGAACAAGCCCCACTTGTGCCGATGCCTGAGGCGGTGACGGACACGGGCTGGGGGCGGCCGGTCCCGGTCGATGCCGTCTACGCCCAGATCCTTGCGGAGGGCCTGCATGTCGGCCCCACCTTCCACCCAGTGATCGAGGCCCGGGTGAGCCGGGAGCGCGCCTTCACCAGGCTGCGTCTGCCGGAGTCGATCCGCGGGACGTTCGGTGACTACACGCTCCATCCGACACTGCTGACCGGGGTGTTGCAGACCGCGCTGCTCAACAACAAGCCCGATGGTCCCGACGGTACGCGCTTCATTCCGATGGGGGTCGACATGCTCAGGGTCAGGGGTGTGATCGGACCCGACTGCACGGTCACCACTTGGCGCACCTCGAACTCCGGCGCGAGCGGGATCGCCAAGTTCGATGCCGTGGTGCAGGGGCCGGACGGTGCCGTCGTCGCAGAGGTGGGAGGGGTATCGCTCCGGCGCGTAGACGGCGGGCGAGCGCGCACGGCCGCGGAAACCGCCGACCGTCGTCCCGTCGAAGGGCCCGAGGACGAGACGCTCGATCTCGGACAGGTCGAAGCGCTTCTCAAGGAACTGACGTCCGAGATCATCGAACTGCCCGCCGCCGAGATGGGCTCGGAGACCGAGTTCGGAGATTTCGGCATCGACTCACTGATGATCATCGACCTCAACCGCTGCCTCGAAGAGACCTTCGGCCGTCTGTCGAAGACCCTGTTCTTCGAGTACCAGACCTTTCGCGAACTCGCACAGTACTTCCTCGATGCGCATGCCGTGAGAGTTCGTGAGCTTTCGTCGGGATCACCGGAAATACGGGACGTGTAGGAGGCGGTCGGAGGGGCGAGGCGGGAGGCGGTCGGCCGCCGCCACGCCCCCTCCCCCGGGCAGGACGAGGATCTCACGGCCCGACCGGCCGCTACCCTTGCCCTGCACACACAAGGAGGAACCATGTTCACCGGCCTGAGCGCCTTTCCTCTGACCCCGTTGGATGATGACCGCTTCGACGAGTGGGCCTACGCAGGGCTGATCACCCGCCTGGCGGAGGCGGGCGTCGACTCCATCGGCGCGCTGGGATCGACCGGCTCTTACGCCTACCTGGACCGTGAAGAACGCCGCCGTGCGGCCCGGACGGCGGTGCAGCATGCGGACGGCACGCCGGTAGTCGTCGGTATCGGTGCGCTGCGCACCTCCCACGTGCAGACCCTGGCCCAGGACGCCCAGCAGGCCGGTGCGTCCGCCGTGCTGTTGGCTCCGGTGAGCTATCAGCCGCTCACGACCCGCGTTCCGCGTAATTCAGAGGATCTGGAGACATCAGCGAGGTGAAGTCGCAGGTCAGCGCGATGGGACCAGCTCCATAAGCCGAAATCTCCTAG
>NZ_MKKC01000118.1 GCF_001942255.1 Nocardiopsis sp. CNR-923 | reverse complement strand
GGTCCGGGCCGACGACAGGGCCCCAACGAGATCGGCCCCAAGTCAGGGGCCGGGGGTTAGTGCGTTCGTGAAGTTACACCACTCAACGGGACACCATCGTCGGGGACGAACACGAACGTCAGCATCGCGGCCAACGTCGCGGTAGCAAGGGCCCAGAGTTGGCCCGCGAGGGTTCGCTGCCGCCTGCGGTGACGGCCGGTAGTGTGTTGCACGGTCTTCCTCCTGGTGTTGTCAGGTGGTTGATCACGCCCCGACTCGGTGGTCCTAAGCACCGATCGGGGCATCTTCATCTCTGCCGCTGGGGCGGGCGTCACTGGCCCCGAGGTCACACGCCCCGGAACTGCGCCTCCCGCCATCGCGACACAAAGGGCACAAAGTTCCCAATGCCAGCGAAAACGGTGCCGGTTTCGCTGGGGTGGTTGATGGTGGCTTGGGTGAACGAGGTTCTTCAATACCTGTCGCTCGGAAACATCCCCGAACCCAGAATCATCACTGCAGACGAGTGCGCCCGGAACGGTCGAAAGCGGCACGAACCGTCAACGGCCCGCCCCGCTCGCCGGTGAAGTCCCAGTACAGGGCCATCGCGTCCACCAGCGCCAACCCGTACCCGCCTTCCGCCATGAGGGCTTCCCGCTCCGCCGGACCGGCCGTGGTGACGACTTCGGGCACGGTGATCTTCGCGCCCGGCCGAGGACCGTCGTCGGTGACACGGAGCAGGAACAGGCGGCGGCGCCGCTCGATCTCGATCCGCACCCGGCCTCCCGGGAGCCCCGAGGCGGTGTGCCTCAGGGCGTTGGCGTGCAGCTCGGCCAGCGACGCGACCAGGGGTTGGAGCGCCGAAGGCGTCGCCCTGATGGCGCGCGTGGCCCATCGGCGCGCGGTCTGCACGTGCTCTGGGTCGGAGCCGCACACCAGGCCGCTCACGTCCGGGTTCGTGTGAGGAATGCGTTTGGGTAGGTCGATGGTCGGATGGACTGAGGCCATGGTTTTCCACCGGGTCCTTTCGCTGTCGTCTTGGTCGCTGTGGGAGAGCCCGTGCGAAAAGGATGTGGCCAGGACGATTGCCCGGTGAAGGCTGCACGGAGAGTTCCCGAATCTTCCATGGGCCTCTGGAATTCTGTGGAATCCCCCACCGGGGGTGACTCTTTGTGGTCACATGGCCTCATGCACACAGACGAACGTGCCCTCAAGGCCTTCGGACGGGAACTGCGCAGGCTGCGCACGGAAGCCGAGCTGACCCAACAGGCCCTGGCCCGGCGGGTGAGCCAGCGCGGCACCACGATCAGCGACTCGCACGTGTCCGACATCGAGAACGGCCGGGCGATGGCCCGTCCGTGGCTACGGAAGTTCCTGGACGAGATCCTGGAGAGCGACGGCAGGCTGGAGCAGCTCTGGGAGGAGCTGACCGGCTCCGGCCGTCAGGTGTGGCTGCACGAGGTCACCAAGCGCACCCACGCCGCCGACGCCCTGTTCGAGTACCAGTCCCTGGTGTTCCCCGGTTACCTCCAGACCCAGGACTACTCCTACGCGCTCATCCGATACGGAGCACCGTGGCTTTCCCATGAGCAGGTCCTGGCCCTCGCCAAGGAGAGGAGCGACCGCGCCAAGCGCATGGCCGAAGCCGTAGCCCCGATGATTTGGCTGATCATCGACCAGAGCGTCCTCTGGCGCCGCTACGGATCCCCGCAGGTGCAGCGGAACCAACTGGCGTATGTAGCCCATCAGATCGAACGCGAACGGATCACCGTGCAGATGCTCCCGGTCCGGGCTCCACGGCACGCGGGAACGTCAGGACCCAGGCGCATCATCACCACCGCGGACGAACCCGAAGTGGTGTACATGGAATCGGCTGAGGAGGGCCGTATCATCTCCGGCTCAGCCGACATCAGCCGGAGCCGTATGGTGTTCACTGCTCTACAAGGGGCCTCCAGGGACCCACAGGAGACACTGCAAGCCGTCCACGACGAGATGAAGGCGATCGACGATGAGTGACTGGCACAAGAGCAGTTACAGCGGTGGAACCAACGAGTGCGTCGAGGTCCGCGAGCACAGCACAGGAGCAGACGTCCGCGACACCCAGAACCGCAGGTCGGGACACCTGACCTTCAGCGGTCCCGAATGGCACGCCTTTGTCGACACACTCCACTCCGCCAGCGAGTAAACGCCTACGAGACCGTCTCGCCGTTCTCCAGGTAGACCGTCGAGCCCTCCCCACGGGCGCGAGTGCCATGGGTGATCCTGCGCGCGAGCCGGGGGATCGTCACCTCCGTAATCGAGGCCACGTCATGGAATTCGTACCCGGTCAGCTCGGCTGGGTCGAGGACGATCTGGTCCAGCCAGTCCTGGTCGAGCACTCCCCCGTCGAAGACGAAGAGCTGCTTGTCGCCCTCGGAGGGGTTGGGCGCCCAGTCGACAACGAGGAGTCGTCCGATCGGCGGAATGATCCCCAGCTCCTCCTTCACCTCACGCGCCACGGCCTGGGTCGGGGTCTCCCCGTGCTCGATGTAGCCGCCGGGGATGTCCAGGTAGTCCTTGTAAGAGGGGACCACCATCATCACCCAACCGAGGTGATCGAAGAACAGGGCGCCAGCGGCGACCCGAGGGCGGGAGAAGGATTCCGTGAGATCAGAGGCCATGCCCCCGACACTAACGACCCTCACATAGGAGCCCCCATTCCATAGGTCAGGTGAGCCGGTCTTCCACCCCACGCCCGCCACTGGGTTGCATCCCTGCGTCGGCGAAGACCTGGCGGCGCAGCAACCCTCCGTGCTGCATGCGGGCACTGGAGTTGCTTCGCTTCGGTAGACGCCTGTGGGCTTGGGTCTTACTCGGCTTCGGCCAGACTCTCGGCCCCCAGTGACTCTGACCGCCTCCAACCCAGGGTGAGAGTTCCTCACCCCTTGGAGAGGAACTCTCACTTACGGCGGTGACCGTCGCGGTCGGAGACTTCTCCTGTGTCTGCACAGGGAAGGGGAGGTGCCGCACGATGAGCGTCATATCCCAGGAAGATACGGACGAACACCGAAGTTCGAGCGTCGGCGTCCCAGAGCTGGTCTACTTCAACCTCTTCGATGACTGCAACGTGCGCTGCAACATGTGCGAATGCTGGAAGAGGCCCAGGTCAGCGAAATCAGCCGAGGACTTCGTAGAGGTTCTCGACCAGGTTCTCGCGCGGCGTCCGCGAGCGATCAGGTTCACCGGCGGCGAGCCCCTGCTCCTTCGGGGGCTGCCGGACCTTGTACGCCGAGGAGCGGAATCAGGGGCCCGGGTCTCGGTCATCACCAACGGACGCCTACTCACCTCGAAGGCTCGGCGCCTGGCGGACGCCGGGTGCACCGAGATCGTCATCAGCCTGGACGGGGTGGGCACCACCCACGACCGGATCCGGCGGAACCGGGGTCTGTTCGACAAGTGTCTGGCGGGCATCGACGCCGCGACCACGGCGGGCATGAGCTACGGCGTGAACACGGTGGTCCAGCGAATGGGTGTGGAGGATCTCCAGACGCTGGCAGACCTACTGCTCAGCCGCGCCCTGCCGCCGCGCTGGTGGCATCTGATCCCGGTCCGCGACCACGATGACCTCGTCCCGACCGCCGAACAGCGTTCCCACCTCCGCCGACTGATCCCCGCGCTGATCGACCGCGCGGCGGAGCATGGTGTTGACGTGATCGCGGAGCCCGACATGTTCGGCGAGCAGCGGCCCGCACCGTGCACGGTTCCGGCGTTCACCGCGTACGTCAGGGCCGACAGCGGCGAGGTCTACGGATGCAACATGCTGGCCTACGCCGATGGCGTCATCGCCGACGTTCGCGAAGGGTCCGCATCCGGCCACTGGGGCGGGTCACGTGCCGAGGACCTGCGCGCGCGGTGTGCCGAGGGGACGAACACGGCCTGCTCTCGATGTGACCCCGCCTCACGCACGATGAACCACTTCCTCCGGCACCTGGCCGCGGACCACGCGTTGGAAGGAGCGAGTCGATGACGATCGTGCCTGAGACGGGTTCCCCGCGGCTGGCCCTCCACGGAGGCGGCCCCGTACGAGCGGAGAGGAAACCGGCCAACCCGCTGATCAGCGATGCCGCCAAGTCCGAGGTCGTGGAAGTCCTGGAGAGCGGCACGCTCGCACAGTTCTACGGCGGCACCCGGGTACGGCGGTTCGAGAGCGCCTACGCCAGCCGCTTCCAGCGCAAGCACGCCATCGCGGTGAGCTCCGGCACCGCCGCACTGCACCTGGCCTATCTGGCGGCCCGGCTCCCGTCCGGGAGCGAGGCCCTCCTCCCGGCCAACGCCTATGTGTCCGCCGCCTCGGCGATGATCCAGGCCGAGATCGTCCCGGTAGTCGTCGACATCGACCCCCTCACAGGAGCGATGGACCCGGAGGACTGCGCGCGGAAGATCAACGACCGCACCCGGATGCTGGTCCCGGTCCACATGTACGGCCAGCCCTGCCCGATGCCGGAACTCACCACGCTCGCCTCCCGCCACGGGCTCGTGATCATCGAGGACTGCGGTCAATCGCACGGAGCGCCGTCCGCTGGGCGACTGACCGGCACCTTCGGTCTCGCGGCAGCGTTCAGCCTCTGCTGCCGAAAGCACATCGCCGTTGGTGAGGGCGGCATGGTCATCACCGACGACGACGCTTCGCCGAAACGGTCCGCGCGTTGGCGCACAAGGGCAAGGGGGAGGACTGGTTCGACTACCGGGAGATGGGCTACAGCTACAACCTCACGGAGATACAGGCGGTGCTCGGCCTGCACCAGCTCACCCGGCTCGATGAAGAGCTGAGCACGCGAGCGCGATGGGCAGCCCGACTGCGTGAGGAGCTGGCGGGGCTGGAGCTGACCTTCCCGGTCGTACACGACGGGAGCGCTCACGCCTACTTCAAGCTGAACACGCTCGTGCCGACCGGGTTGGCTTCGTGGCGGGACGAGATCGTGAAGGCCATCCGTGCCGAGGGCGTGGGGTGCGACCCGAGCCATCCCTGCCTGACCGACATCGGATGGTTCCGCGAGCAGCGGCCGTCGCTGTTCACGAGGCTGCCCGACGAGCACAGGCCGGATTACGGGGCTGAGGCTGTACCTGTGGCCTCCGACGTCCTGGCGCGTCAGATCTGCATCGAGCTGGGTCCCGGTCTCGGTGAGGATGACATCGCGGCCACCAGTGCCGCCGTCCGCAAGGTCATGGCCCATTACCTGCGTGCTCACGACCTGAAAGGGAGGGTTTCATGAGCACGCGATGGGCGGAGAGCACCGAATCCATACTGTCCGGGGACGATCACCAGAAACTCAGGGCCGCACTTGCCGGAGCCGGTCTGGACACCGGTCCCGATGCCGAATGGGACAGTCTCGACGTCGTGTGCGTGCTTGCGGTCCTCGAACACACACTCGATATGACCCTCGATCCCGTCGCGGCGCACCCACGGAGCCTGCGCCGGTACGAGGCACTGGTGGACGCGGTCGAGGCGGGTGGAGTCAGGTCCGCGCGGCGAGCGCGACTCACGCTCGAACTCCCGTCGAGCGGTGAGCCGTCCGCCGATGACAGGCGGGAGCGCCGACGCACCGAGTACCGGCTCGCTCTGGCGCACCCGGACGTCCGCTTCTCCGTGAGTCGGTGCGAGGAGCTGCGCGTCCTGGCGGTCGCGGACAGTCCCTCCGCCCTCCCGCTCAGCGTCGCCGCCCTGTCGGCTCTCGGCTGTGGCGAAACGGCTTCTCCAGTCGAGTCCTCCTTACCCCGGGTGAGGGCCAGGTACGGCCTCGCACCCGAGGCCGGTGCGGTTGTCGAGGACATCAAGACTGCCGTGCGCGAATTCGTGACCAGCCGTGGAGGCCATCTGTGGCCGCCGGCCGAATCCCTGATCACGGTGGCCGAACTGCGCGAGCTGGGGTACTACGACGCTCACCCCGAACAGGTCATCCACCTGGGCTCGGACACCGCCCTCCTCCCGGCCGCCTGTCTCGGTTCGTTCACCGACCTTGGCCACGGTGACGATCCCGTCATGGCGACCTTTGACGCGGTCGTCTTCCGGCGCGAGCCCGAATACGACGCGGAGCATGGCCGCCTGCCGACGTTCACCTGCCGTGAGATCCTCTGGACTGGCGATCCGGTGTTCACCGCTCGGACCGCCGCCGCGGTGGCGGACTTCCTGGAGGCACTGGCCGAACGGCTCGGTCTCCACTGCCGTTGGGCCGAAGCCGACGATCCGTTCTATCTCTCGGAGTGCGCCCCCGGCCGCAAGCACGAACTACGGGTCCGCACCGCCGAGGGTGAGATCACGCTCGCTTCCGTGAACCGCCACGGGGACCACTTCACCGAGCGGGGGTACGTCCGGTCGGGCTGGACGACCGGATGCGCGGGGCTCGGTCTGGAGCGCTGGGTCCTGGCCCTGTCCTCCACGGGACGGCGCACATGACGCCGCTGACCACACGCCTCGCGACGGCCATGTACGGGCCGGAGCTCGCACAGGAGATGTTCCGCCACGGCGTGCGGCTCCTCAGGCAGCCCCTTGAATGGCTACGCCCTGCGGGGAGCACCTTCGTCACGGGTACGACGACCGACTCCACACCGCCGAACCCGGACGTGGTGGTCTCGGCCGCCTGCGTGGACCACTGCGAAGCCGACACTCGGCGCCTGGCCGCGACCGTACTGGCGGACCTCGCCCACAGCGCGGCGGTCGCCCGCCTCCTGGACCGCCCGCTTCTCTTCCTCATCGGAATCGGGGAGGAGATCCGCGTCGTGCCCGGCGGCCACGAACTGGCGTCGGCGTGGCACGAGGTGGCGCGGCACGTGGAACGTCTCTTCGACCGGCTGAACACTCCCGTCGGGTCCCGTCTCGTCCACACGGACGAGGACGCCCTGTGGAAAGCCGTCAGCACGACGGCGGAATCGGACCGGTCCGATCTGCCGAACGACAGACTCGACGGTCTGTACCACCTGCTGGACGAATCGGCGTTTCCACGCGGAACGCCCTACACGTACTTCTACGACTACTACCGAGCGAACGTCGCCCACTACCGGCGACCCGTGGTCGAACACGTCATGGGCCTGTGCCCCGACGGGGTGCTCATCGTCGAGAACGCCCAGCAGATCAAGGCGGTCGCCGAGGCACGTCGGCTTAACGGGATCTGGCCCACCCACCATCTGGTCACCCTGCCCGCACCAGGCCGCTTCGGCGGAGAGCGTGCCACCAGGAGCGCCGGAAGGGACCGGATACTCCTCGCGGATCTTCTTCAGGATCCCGTGAAGACCCTGGACGGCGCCGATCCAGATGTCCAAGTCTTCTGGCGCTCCGTCATCGGACTCTTCGAACGCTCATGCTCTGAAGGGAGCCTCTCTTGACGTCCAACGGTCCCCGCGTGTTCCTGGCGGCGCCCTACACGCAGTGGCTTGACCCCTCCACCCGGCTGGTGCGCGCGGATCTGCGGAACCGGCTGAACCGCTTGCGCGGAGGGCTCATCGAGGCGGGTGCCCACGTGTTCAGTGCCCATCACAACGAACGCTGGGGAGCGGAGTGGCTCCCCGCCGAAGAATGCACCCCGGCCGACTTCCGTGCCATGCGGGTCGCCGACGCCGTCTGTGCGGTGGTCGGCTCCCCCGCTTCCGGAGGGGTCGCGGTGGAGCTCGGGTGGGCCTCCGCACTCGGCAAACCGGTCCTCGCCATCATGGATGACGGTGCGGACTGCACGCCGCTGATCAGCGGTCTCCACACCATCACCGACGTGACCTACCTCGAAGCCGACATGTGCTGGTCGGACGCCTTCGTGGAGTCCGTGATCCAGGCAACGCTCACCGCGGCGAAGACGAATACTGAGGCTCCCTCTCCGGGCGGTGCCGAGGCCAGGTTGGGCGGGACCGGCTACGTCGGAGTGTCAGGCCGGTGAGCGCGCTACCTGCCCTGGCTGTCTGCGCGGTCGACTTCGGCTGGGGCGGCGCCGGCAAGCTCAGCGCGATTCTCGAAGCGGTGGAGAGCCGCGGGCCCGGGTTCCGTCTCGTCGTGCTCGGCAGTACGCTCGGGCGCCGGATCCTGGCCGGGCTCGAGGTCGAGGCCTGGTACGAGGAGTGGCCTCGGGACCGGGATCAGCTGCGTGCGCTGCTCGATCGTCACGGGGTGGTGGCCGGTCTGGTGGTGCTCGACCCTGAGGCCGCCGAGGCGTTGCAGGCAGTCGACTGCCCCACGGTCTACGTCGACAGCCTCCCCTACCTGTGGACCGAGGCCGATGCCGTCCCGCACGGCGTCACCGCCTACTGCGCGCAGAAGTGCCCGGTCCTGCCCCGACCGGCCTGGCGGCCGTTGAGCCGGATCGCCCGTCTGCACTGGGTGGACCCCATCGTCAAACGGGTTTCAGAGAGGATCCGAGATCCCGCCATGGCGGTGATCAACCTCGGTGGGCTGCACTCGTCCACCAACCCGGACGGCAACCCGGCGTATCTGAGACTTGTGCTCGGGCCGACCCTGCGGGCACTGGCCCGATCCGGCATCACCAGGACGCACATCTGTGGCAACGTGGGTCCCGAAGACCTGAGTGGGCTCACCGACGAGCTGACGATCATCGACTCAGTGGGACCCAGAACCCACGAGGCCTTCCTCACCCTGACGGCCGGTGCGGGCCTGCTCGTCACCTCCCCCGGCCTGACCACGCTGTTGGAAGCGCAGAGCGCGGGAACCCCGACCGTCTGTCTGCCTCCGCAGAACCTCAGCCAGATCTTCAACTCCGACCGCTTCGTCTACACAGTCGACCGGCGGGCGCGCGTCACCTGGAGCCCCGCGGTGCTCGACCGGGACACCGTGGAGCTGGCCCGGTTGAACGGGGAGGAAGCCGCACTCGAAGTCATCGACGCAGCACTGAACGCCGCCGACCCCGATAGGCTCGCCGCCACCTTGGAGACCGATGTGAGCGCGGCCGTCGCATACATCAGGAGTGCTTCCGCTGGAGGGAGACAGGACGCGGCCGACGAAGGTTCCGGCCAGGTGGCGGAAATCCTCGAGAACGTGGTCCATGAAACGATGACACAGCGGTTGAGCACAGGAGTCCTATGAGTCACCTATCCGTCACGGACATCTCCTACGCCCACCCCGGCGGCGAGGACCTGTTCTTCGGGGTGTCCTTCCTCGTATCCCCCGGTGAGCACGTCGCGCTGATCGGCAACAACGGCGTCGGCAAGTCCACGCTCATGCGGATCCTGGGTGGTGGGCTCGAACCTGACGAAGGCGAGATCTCCATCGGGGGACCAGCGCTCCACATGCCCCAGGACGTGGGATTCGACCGCCCGAACGAGACCGTACGCCAGATGCTGCTGCGGTTCGCCCCGCGTCCCCTCGACGAGGTCGGGCGTCGGATCACCGACGCCGAGCTCCGCCTGGCCGAGGGCGACGACCGGGCCGGGCTGGAACTGGGAGACGCGATCAGCGAATGGTCCGACCTGGGCGGTTACGAGCTGGAGGCCCGGTGGGACGCGACGCTGCGGCGAGTGATGAGAGTAGGCCTGTCCGAGGTCGGAGACCGGAAGGTCACCGAGCTGTCCGGCGGGGAGCGCAAGCAGATCGTGCTCGACGCCCTGTTCCATTCCGACGCGGCCGTGCTCCTTCTCGACGAGCCCGACAACTACCTCGACATTCCAGCGAAGCGGTGGCTGGAGAACCTGCTGGCCACGTCACCGAAGACGGTGCTGCTCATCAGCCACGACCGCGAGCTGCTGGGTAGGGCTGCCGCCAAGGTCGTCACCCTGGAGGCCACCGGGGCCTGGATCCACCCCGAGTCCTACGTGACCTACGAGGAGGCCCGGGAGAAGCGCCAGCGGTCACTCGGAGACGAGCTGCAGCGGTGGAAGGAGGAAGAACGGCGCCTCTTCCAGCACTACAAGATCATGAAGCAGCGGGCCGCCCTCAATTCCCGCAACGCTCCCAAGGCGGACGCCGCGGAGACCCGTTGGCGCAGGTTCGTCGACGCCGGGCCGCCACCGCCTCCGGTCCCGGACCAGAGGATCCACGTACGGCTGCGCGGTTCGGCGTCGGGTCGGCGTGTGCTGCGCTGCGGAGGCCTGGGACTCGACGGTCTCGTCCTGCCCTTCGACACGGAGCTGCGCTTCGGTGAACGTGTCGGTCTGATCGGTCCGAACGGGTCCGGGAAATCCCATCTCATGCGGCTGTTCGCCGGTGAGGACGTTCCCTTCGAGGGATCCTACGATCTGGGAAGCCGGGTCCGGCCAGGCCACTTCACCCAGGTCAACGTCCGGGACGACTTCCTCGGATCCGTGGTGGTCGACATCGTCAGCCGGTGGACCGGTAACCATGAGTCCTCGATGTCCGCGCTGGCCCGCTACGGACTGCAGGCATCCGCGCACCGCCCCTACGACACCCTCTCCGGAGGGCAGAAGGCGCGCCTGGAGGTCCTCTGCCTGGAGCTTGAAGGGAGCAATCTGCTGCTGTTGGACGAGCCGACTGACAACCTCGACATCGACTCCTCGGTCGCGCTGGAACACGCGCTCGACGGGTTCGAGGGAACGGTACTGGCCGTCTCGCACGACCGAGCGTTCCTCCGGACCCTCGACTGGTTCCTGTACCTCCAGCACGACGGCAGGTTCTTCGAGATCACGGACTACGAGGACGCGGTCCGTGTCGTGGCGGGAGAAACCGATCCGCACTCCTCCGGTTCCATCAGGTCCCTCACCGTCCGGCGGACCTAACGACACCTGACGGTGGTCGGCAGGGACGCGTGTTGATCGCGACGATCCGCGACAGTTCCGGCCGACCACCGCTCGTGAGCCGGAAGGCGAGCACCGTGAGGTGGGCCTCCGCCAACTGGAACATCCGGGCCTCCGGCGCGATGCCGCAGAGCGCGCTGACCGCCCAGCAGTGCGGGCCTCCGTGGGACACGGCGACGACCCGCCTGTAGGGACCTGAGACGAGCCGTTCGACGCTTTCCCGCCCCCGTTGGACCGCGGCGGCGAAGGATTCGTCGCCGCCGATCACCAGACCGTCGGTGTTCCGGCGGTGCACGGCCTCCAGGACCGCAGGTCCGTGTCGCACGGCGATCTCATCGAGGCTGAGTCCCTCCAGGCTGTGGAAGGTCCGTTCCAAGAGGCCGGGCTCGAGTTCCGGCTCCATGCCGATGCGCTCGGCTATCCGTGCGGCCGTCTGCCTGGCTCGCAGAGACGGCGAACTGTAGAGACGCTCCGGGCGGAAAGCGGCGACCTCCTCCGCGACCCGCTGTGCCGCGCTCTCACCTCTCTCAGTGAGGGGGCGTTGGTCGTCGGCGTCCCAGACATCCTGGCTGCTCACGGCCTCGCCGTGCCGCACGAAGACCAACAGGCGCTCACTCTCGGCCATACGACCACCTCCAGCGGTCGGGGAGTTCCGTTCGCAACTTCGTTCGGTACCAATCGCGCCAGCGGGTCTCGACCGACGCGTTCCACTTCCCGGCCGCCGCACGCTCCTCTTTCGTGACAGGACGCTCGGTGATGAAAGCCGTCCACAGGGGCAAGAGCTGGAACCCCCGTCTGGCTTTCGCCTCGTAGGCTCCCAGCCCCGCGTACACCCAGTGCAGGTTGTGCTCGTGCGCGTAACGCAGTGGAGCGCCATAGGTCAGGACGAAGTAGGCGCCGTCCCTGTCGACCAGGTCGTCGGTGGCGCCGAAGGAACGGATATGGAGACCGCCGTGGGAGACGATCGCGGTGGTCACGGCCACCAGCCGCCGCGCCCGCCTCGCGGTGAAGGCGATCATCCTCCGCCCCATGACGTCCGACTGGGCCGTGAGCAGACTCTCGGTCCTCTTCCGATCAGCGGGGCCGCCGCGTCGCGCGGTACCGGCGACGATGAGATCGAGCGCCTCGTCGACGATCTCGGTCAAGGGTTCGACCCCGAGTTCCAGGCCCGCGTCCGAGAAGCGTCGCTCCTCCCGCAGGAGTTTCCAGCGGCGCCGTGCGGACATCTCCGCCAGGTGTTCCTCGAAGCTCGGTTGGCGGATCTCCATGAACGTCGTTGGCTCACACCGCAGCGCCAGGGTGTTCTCCGGCTTGGCGGTGATGATCCGCGCCGCCGCGTCCTGAGCGAGGAAGGGCCAGGACAGCGAGCGGTGAGCGTGTTCTGTTGAGAGGGACAGCGCCCGTTCGACGAGTCCGGTGACCGCCGCCGTCGCCGTGCTGTCGTGGGTTTCGGGGTCGGATCGCACCGGGCCGGTAGACACCGTGCTGTTCCACGAACCGACGGTCAGGCAGGGGGTCCAGCTCGGAGCGGGCCCAAGCGCGGGCCGCAGGACACTGCTCGCGTGGTCGTACCCGCCACCCGGCCGCACCCCGTCAACGAGGACAGGGAGCATCGCCGGGTCGCTGGACGGGGTGACCAGGTAGCGGAGACGCGCGCCTGCGGTCTCAGCGAGACGGAACCACCCTGGTGAGGAGAAGAGTCCCGCGAAACGCTCGCCCTGCGGCCACACCTCATCCGGTACGCCGCTCACCGTGTCGAATTCCCTGATCTGCGTCATTCCCGCCCGCCGTAGGTGACCGCCAGGCCTACGCCCCGCTCGAACCGCTGGCGCAGACGGGCGTCATGGGCCTGCCGCTCATGTCGAAGCCGGTGGACCTCGCTGCCCGAGGGCCATGCGAGGTCGACCCGTTCCCGGCTACCGGTGGCCAGAAGGTGCTTCAGAGTGTCCGGACTACCGAACAGGTCGACGCGCTCCAGGTCGGCGTCGGCCCAGCAGCGGGGAAGTCCATCGACCATGAGGAACATGCCGGGGGCGTACCGTCTGAAGCGTGCGTCGAAGGACCACTCCAGTGCGTACACGGTGGAGCCGTGCCTTGCGTCCAACCGGTAGGCGATCGCACGTCCGTCCAGCATCGCGGCGGACAGCCGGACCACACCTTCGTCCAGGAGGTCCTGGTAGTAGCCGAGCTGTCCCTCGCTGGCCAGATCGAGTCCGACCGAGGCCTTCCAGGAGCGCCCCTCGATGTCGGCCAGGGCGGATCGGGCGGCGTCACCGGCGAGGGCCTCCGTCCTCAGCGCCTTCCTCCACCGACGCGCCTTGCGTGGGGCCTGCGAACCATGGCGATCGTGGAACCTGGCGAGGATGCCGCGTCCTCGATCCTCCCAGTCGATCACCGGAGAGTGGCTGCGGTTCCACACCGCCATACCGGGAACCGCCGCGAGGACTCCTGCCGCGGCCGTCTCCGGGTAGGCGAGCGGAAAGTACAGGTACGCCGCGTCGAGGTCACGGGCGATCCACCCCAGCAACCGTCGCAGGGTCTCCGGTTCCAGCTCCCGATCGGCCAGGACGGGCGCGCCGGGAAACACGGACCGCCAATGGTCCCCTGACCTCCGGAAAGCGAACAGGCAGCGGGGCTCCTCGTCCGGCCAGACGTAGACGGCGTGGTCGGAGGCGATCGAGGAGAGTCTCGCCGCGAGCACCGCTGGATGCTGGTGCGGCATCTCTCCCGCCGCGGTGAACAGCTCGCCGTGTCCCCGTATCGCATCGGAGTAGGCGAAACGGTGGCCCTTCGCAGGCCACAGCCGCCGTAACAGCCCCACCCCGCTCACCGTCCCGGCACCCCACGGTCCTCGACCAGCCGCAACACGGTCCGGATCTTCTCCGGCTGGCTCATGACGATGTCGTGCGGGCCCTCCCCCCGCAGATAGCGGCCGCCGTGATGGGCGACGCTCTCGAACTTGGCCATGAGCAACCCGGTCAGCGCGTCATCGACGGTGAAGGGAACACCTCCCGCGTCGCCGTACGCCGCCAGGACGTTCCCCAGCATCTCCAGTGGAGCCGACGATCCCGAACGGAGGATCACGGTCTGCGCGACCGTCGCCACGTCGGCCAGGACCAGGTCGACACGTGCGTGGTCCCAGTCCAGCAAGCCGGTCAGAACCGGCGGGTGGGCTTCGCCGAGTCGGAGGTTCGGGTTGGACGGATCACCGTGCACCAGCTGCATCGGATGCCGGGTGAGCCGGTCCAGACGTGCCCGGATCAGTACCTCGGCCCGCGCCAGGATGTCTCGCTGTTCGGTCGTGTACTCCAGTCGGGGGTCGGCCACGAGAGCCGCCCCCTCATCGAAGAGCTTGACCGAGTTCTCACCCGACACCGCCAGATCGCCGGGCAGGTCCCGCAACAGGCGGTGCAGCGACGCCAGCCCGGATGCCACCGTTTCCATGTCGGCCAGCGACGACGCCTGCGGCTGGCGTCCCCCCAGGTGCGCGGTCAACGACCAGGCGTACCCGCCAACTCGGGGCGTGAAGTCGCCGGTCCGCGAGGGCAGGAACGAGGGAACCTCGAATGTCTCGCCCGCTTGCTCGGCCACGGCGGCGCACAGGCTCCGGAGCCGATCCATCGTCTCCTCGTGTGTGTCGGGAACGCACGTCAGCCAGGAATCGCCGACGCGCCAGGTCGCCTTGTTCACCCCGACGTCGACGCGCACGGGGGCTGTGGTGAGCTCCCAGCCCTCAGCGCTGATCTCCTCAGCGAGGGCGTCCAAAACGCTCGATTCGGTCTGGTGTGTCATACGGCTGCGTCCTCACTCGTCACGAACGGAACACCGCGGTACTGGGCGGGCACGACCTTCGTGACCGTGACACGGTCGTACAGGGCCTCGAGCCGCGGCAGGGGCGGTTCACGCCAGGGCCCCAGTCTTTCGCGAACCGCCCTCCGCCACGGCTCTCCTCGGAATGTCGCGTCGGGATGCAGGGGACGGCCGACGCCGTCCAGCCGGGGCAGGCGGGAGAGAGCCACTTCGGCCTGGGCCCATGAAGGCAGCAGTCCTGAACGTGCCGCGCTCAGCGCGTCGCGGGTCACCTCGCGCCACGCATAGACGTGGTCCCCATAGGTGGAGAGAGCGCGGTACGCGGCGGCCTCGGCGGTGGGGTGCATCCGCAGTTCGAGACCGACACCGACCTTCCGCCCCCGGCCGTCACGTCCGCCGTTGAGGAGCAGCCGCACCCGATCGATGACTTCCTGCCCGCCGGCCACCACACCGCCGCCCTCGGCGCCGAGGGGCTTTCCGGTGCGGAACGATGAGACCACCGCCACGGCTCGTGCGGTCGCCTCCCGCCAGACCAGGGGATCCGGGGTCTGCGCGAGATCGATGACCAGGGGAACATCATGGTCCTCGGCCCAGTGCTGCCACAATGCCAGGTCGATGGCGAAGCCGCCGTAGGGTGCGTAAAGAACAAAGCCGATCTCTGCGGTCGCCGCTATACCGTCGGCGTGAACAGGTGACATCCCGAACGATTCGTCGATGTCCACCATCACGGGCCGCATCCCCGCGTAGAGCACCGCGTTGACGACACCCGAGCAGATCCATCCGGGCATCAGCACCGCGCGGCCAGGGGAGGACACGCAGGACGCGACAGCGAGAACGGCGGCGCTCCCGCTGACCGTCGTCACCGCTGCCTCGGCCCCCAGCTGTGCCGCCGCGAGGAGGTCCAGCTCATACCGTCGCATCGATTCACCTCCGCCCTTGCCCGGGTCGTTCTCCCAACGCTTCAGGCAGTGTCACCCACCTGCGGATATCAGGGGTAGTGAGAGAAACTCTCCGGGATGATTCCGCTTTTCAGGAGCAGTGCCCGGATCCGACATGAGAGCCGCTCTCACCCGACCGGACGGCGATATTACGTATTGGGGTGGTGACACCCCCTCTTCGCCGTTAGCTTGGCGTGGAGAGCCTCCCCTCGGAAAGCAGGCCATGCCTCATCTCACAGCAGCGCCTCATGATCTGAAATGTGCTTCACGCCTTCGCCAGACCATGCTGGATGCGGCCGGTATCCGACCCTCGGATCCCCCTCCTGGCTGGTCGCGGGCGCAGATCGCCCAAGCCATCCACGAGTGCTGCGGCCACCTCCGCCTCAAGTGCTTCCGCCTAGCGTCCGGTTGGACCGTCATCTCCGCGATCGAGCAGTTCCATCGGATGTGTGACCAGGAAGGAATCAAACGCCGTGGGCTGACGGAACGGTCCTGGCGTCAGTGGGAGGCGGGAGATCGGCCGAGCCGGGACTACGAGGACCTGCTGTGCAGACTGTTCGGCACTGGGCCGGTACAGCTCGGCTTCGCGTCCGACTACACACAGCGGCCAACGCGGTCGGGCTTGGCCCTTCCGGCTCCGCGGGATCCGGCCGCGTACGGTCGACTGGTAGTCGTGCGAGGCCTTGACACCCCCGCACTGGGCGAGGGCATCGCCTACCGGACCGAAGAGGAAGTGATCATGGCTGCCGCCCGGGAATCCGCGCGCTTCGGTCAGCGCGCCGAAAGAACGAATGTCGGACCCCAGACCCTGGACCAACTCGACGCCGACCTGCGACGCCTCATCTCGGCCTACCCCCGCCGCCCGGTCTTCCCCACCTTCCTCGAGGTCCTGGAGCTGCGCAACCGCGCATTCGAGCTGCTGGAAGGCCAGCAGCACCCACGGCAGACACGGGACCTGTATCTCGTCGCGGGCATTGCGTGCGGCATCCTGTCGAACGCCTCCTTCGACCTGGGGAAGATGGACGCTGCGGGGACCCAGGCCCGGACGGCGTATCTGTGCGCGGAGCTCGCGGGCAGCAACTGGCTGCGGATCTGGGTACGGGGAATGCAGAGCATGATCGCCTACTGGGGTGATCGCTTCGAGGAGGCCATCGACCTGGCGTCGTCCGTCCGGGAGCTCACCCCCGAGCATGGCTCATCCGCCGTCCGTCTCGCCTCCGTCGAAGCACGGGCACAAGCCCGGCTGCACAACACCGAGGCTGCTCTTGCGGCCCTGACCGCTGCTACCGTGGCGCGCGAAGCGATGACCCGCCCCGACGACTTCGGCGGCATGATGGCCTTCCCTGAGGAGAAGCAGCTCTTCTACAGCAGCACTTGCCAGGTGTGGCTGGGTGGGGAATCGAGATTCCGCGAAGCGGCACGGAACGCGTCCGAGGCCGTCTCCGTCTACCAGGAGGCACCACCGGAGCGGCGGCGGATCGGGGAGATGTGCCTGGCCAGGCTCGATGTCGCCTCCGCACACCTGGGGCTGGGGGAGCTCGAAGGGGCCGCGCACGAGGTCCGGTCGGTCTTCGACGCCGCCACGCTCCGGCGCACCGACAGTGTGAGGCAGAGGCTCCAACAGGTGAAGGAGCAGATGGGGGAATCGCGACTACGCACGGCACCCCTGGCGGGGAATCTGCGGGATGAGATCATCGAGTTCTGTGCCGCCCCCGTCCCCGCCCTCCCGGAAGGTGCCGCATCATGACCTCTCTTCTGACCGTCGCCCTGCTGCACCCCGGACAGATGGGCGCGGCGATCGGGCGTGAGCTCGTCCGCTCAGGCGCCCCTGTGCTGTGGTGCCCCACGGGACGCAGCGCCGCCAGCGCCAAGAGAGCTTCCGAAGCGGGCCTGAAACCGGTGGCGGATCTGAAGCGGTTGCTGAGTGAGGCCTCCGTCGCCATCTCCCTGTGCCCACCAGCAGCCGCAGAGGAGACCGCCGCGTCGGTTCGTGAAGCTGGCTTCACAGGGGTCTTCGTCGAGGCCAACGCCATCAGCCCGGAGCGTGCGGGGCGGATCGCCGACGACCTCACGGTGAACGGCGCACAGGTCGTGGACGGGTCCGTGATCGGACCGCCGCCCGGCGGCTCCGTCGGCACCCATCTCTACCTAGCCGGTGTTTCCGCAGAGGTCTCCGCGGTCGTGAAGCTGTTCGAGGGAACAGCCGTTGAACCAATCGCCATCGACGGCCCTGTGGGCAGGGCGTCGGCACTGAAGATGGCGTACGGCTCCTACCAGAAAGCCGCGTGTGCCCTCGCGGCCGTCGCCCAGGCACTCGCCGATGCTCACGGTGTGTCCGAACAGCTCACAGCGGAGGCACGACGGCTCGCGAAGTCTCCGCTCGCCACACCCGACTACCTGTCTGGTGTGGCGGCGAAGGCCTGGCGGTGGGCACCGGAGATGAGAGAAGTGGCCGACACCCTGGCCGCCACCGGCATTCCCAGCGATCTGGCGACGGCAGCCGCGTCGGCGTTCGAGCTCTGGAACGGGGACAAGGACAACTTCGACATCCCCTTGCCCGACGTGCTCGCTCACCTTCGCGCCGGCAGGCCCGCGCCGGTCAGTGACCAATAGATCCGCTTGTCCTGCTCTCCCACCCTGTGTTCTGGCAGCATGGTGTGACTCGTCGTTTCCTCTGGCGTATCGGCATGCCACTCAGTAAGGCACGGCACCGTCGTGTCAGATGCCGATGGGGGTCTGTCAAGTTAAGGGCTCTGTCCCCATTCCGGTGGTAACGGTCGGTGAGCTCACTGCAGGAGGATGCGGTGTCGGAGAAGGGGAAACCCGGCCCGCCCGTACATCTGCCTCTTGATCAGCTTCGATTTCGTGTTCACCCCCTCGGTGCCGCCGTTGTGGAAGGGCATGGTCAAAGCCGCGTCGACCGCGGCCCGGTCCTGGTCGAGCCCGCGGGTGAAGGCGTGCAGATGGGGCAGGTCGTCTTCACGAACGCCAGTGATCCACGCGCTCAAGGCCTCGGCGTTGCCCGGGGAGGGTTCCACACGCCGTGCGAAGCCGCGAATGTGGTCGGCCAACCGGGCCATCTCCGGGCATGCCGCGGTCAGATCTGTGAGGGTCCGGCGTTCTTCGGGTGTGAGCCGGTCGGGGTGGGCCAGGAGCAGTTCACTGAAGGCCTTGGGCGAGACCGCCTCCCGGTCGCTGTCGAGTCGGCCCTGGTTGATGTACTTGTAGAGCAGGTTGAGACTGCCCGTATAGCCGAGCCGACGGATCTCGCCGAAGAGGTGCTGGACGGGCACGGCCGGGTCTTCTTCCCTTCGTCGACGCAGGTGATCGCGGTAGGGATCGACCAGGCAGGCGCGGTACTGCGGGGCCCGGCGCAGCCGGTCGGGCTCGCTGGCGCGGGCGTAGCGTTTGACGGTGTTCAAAGACAGGTGGAGTCTGCGGGCGCACTCCAGCAGGCCCACGCCCTGGCCGAGCATGCCGTGGATGTGGTGCCAGCGCTCGATGGTGGACTCCTGGTGGTCCAGCTTTTGGCGGGGTGGTCCGGCCTTGGCCCAGCAGGTGCTGTGGGAGGCGACCTCCTTGGGCACCGCCTCGGACAGGTTGTTGGGTCGGTCGGGGCGCTGCCGGGATTGCTCCTGGTGGGTTTCCCCGACCCGCCCGCCGAACCCGGCGTGCCCGTCTCCGAGCAC
>NZ_MKKC01000117.1 GCF_001942255.1 Nocardiopsis sp. CNR-923 | reverse complement strand
CCGCACGGAGAACCCGTCCCCCGCGAACCGCGGGAACACGTGCAGATGGGCGTGGAAGACCTCCTGCCCGGCGGCCTCACCGTCGGCCAGGAACACGATTCACGCCTCACACCGCACCACCCCGCCCCGCAACGCCGCCCCACCCGCGCGCCGTGCTCCACATCCGCGCGCGCACCCCGCGTCGACATCCCCCAACCCCACCACGTCTCGCGCGCACCACCAAAACGTGGCCGGGCGTCACCGGATTCAGGTCCATGAACGCCAGCACCAACTCGTCGGAGTGCACCAGACTCACCGGAGCCCCTCCGTCCCGGATCAGGCAGAACACGCAGTCGCTCACACGGACCTCCTCGTCGGCGCTCGACCCACCCTCACACGCCCCACCCCGCGCCACCACCCCTCCTTCCCACCGGCACGTCCCCACCATCCCCACACCCGCCTCGACTACGGTCGACCCCGTGAGCAACCAGGAACACCACCCCGGCGACCAACGCCCGCTCACCGCCCGCACCGCACAACCCCCGACAGCACCACCGAAGACGCCCGGCAAGCCACGATCACCACCCACCAGAGCTGGACGATCCCACACCCCGAGCCCGCCTCGACTTGACACCACGTCGCCCAGCAGCCCCCACACGATGCCAAACCGCCCAAATCCTGCTAGCGTGCCGATCGCGAACAGCATGATGATTGAGGA
This sequence comes from Nocardiopsis sp. CNR-923, assembly GCF_001942255.1. GTDB lineage: Bacteria > Actinomycetota > Actinomycetes > Streptosporangiales > Streptosporangiaceae > Nocardiopsis. Next base: position 19,058 of record NZ_MKKC01000117.1, on the reverse strand, counting down.
GACCTGAACATGGTCCAACAGACGCGCGAACAGTGGGGGACGCGCGCGGGCTTCCTGATGGCGGCGATCGGATCCGCCATCGGCCTCGGCAACATCTGGCGATTCCCCTACGTCGCCTACGAGAACGGCGGCGGCGCCTTCCTGGTGCCCTACCTCGTCGCCCTCCTCACCGCCGGCATCCCCCTGCTCATCCTCGAATACGCCATCGGACACCGGTACCGCTCCTCCGCACCCCTGTCCTACCGGCGCCTCCTGCGCCCCGCCGAAGCGATCGGCTGGTGGCAGGTCGCGATCTGCTTCGTGATCGCCGTCTACTACGCGGTCATCATCGCCTGGGCGATCCGCTACACCTTCTTCTCCTTCGGGCAGCAGTGGGGCGAGGACCCCGACGGCTTCTTCTTCGGCACCTTCCTCCAGACCGCGCAGGCCCCCGGCATGGTCTCCGGCTACGTCTCCGCAGTCGTCTGGCCCCTGATCGCCGTCTGGGTCGTCGTCCTTGGCGTCCTGGCCCTGGGCATCCGCAACGGCGTGGAAAAGGCCAACCGGATCTTCATCCCCCTGCTGCTGGTCCTCTTCCTCGTCATGGTCGTGCAGGCCCTCACCCTCGACGGCGCCACCCAGGGCCTCAACGCCCTGTTCACCCCCGACTGGGCCGCCATGAGGGAGGGCAGCGTCTGGATCGCCGCCTACGGACAGATCTTCTTCTCCCTGTCCATCGGGTTCGGCATCATGGTCACCTACGCCTCCTACCTGCGACGCAAGTCCGACCTGACCGGCTCCGCCCTCGTGGCGGGCTTCGCCAACAGCTCCTTCGAACTGCTGGCCGGCATCGGCGTCTTCGCCGCACTGGGCTTCATGGCCACCGCGGCGGGCACCAGCGTCGACCAGGTCGCCACCTCAGGCCTGGGCCTGGCCTTCGTCGCCTTCCCCCAGATCATCTCCAGCCTGCCCTTCGGCGCCAGCCTCTTCGGCGTGCTGTTCTTCGGCTCCCTCGTGATCGCCGGAATCAGCTCCCTGCTGAGCATCGTCCAGGTCATCGTGTCGGCCGTACACGAACGCACCGGCATGGGCCGCCTGCCGACCGTCCTGACCGTCGGCGGCGCCACCGCCCTGGCCTCGATCCTGCTCTTCCCCACCCACGAGGGCCTGTTCTTCCTCGACGTGGCCGACCACTTCATCAACCAGTACGGCATCGCCCTGGCCGGGCTCGTCCTCATCATCACCGTCGCCTGGATCGCCCGGAAGCTACCGCTGTTCCAGGCCCACGCCAACGCGGTGTCCTCCCTGCGACTGGGCCTGTGGTGGCGCCTGACCCTGGGCATCATCACCCCCGCCCTGCTGGGCTACATGATGTGGGACAGCCTGCGCACCGAACTGGACGCCAACTACGGCGAGTACCCCACCCCGTTCCTGCTCAGCGCGGGCTGGGGCGTGGCCGTCGGCGCCATCGTCATCGGCGTGGTCATCTCGCTCGTTCCGTGGAAGCGCGCCGACGAACTCGCCGCCCAGGACGCGCGCGCCGACCGCGACCCCACCACGGAAGGGGACCAGTGATGTCCACCGGTGCCATCGTCATGATGGTCGTCTCCATCGTCCTACTCTGGGGCGGCCTGGCCGCGGCCATCGTCAACCTGCGCCGCAACCCCGAGGAACCCGAACACCACGAGTAGCCCGCCCCCGGGGCGGGCGGGGGCGGGCTGAAGCCATCAGGCGCCCCGCCCCCCGAACCGACGCGCCGCCCCCCGCTCACGGAGGACGGCGCGACCGATCGACACAGGTGAGGACTCAGGTGCCGCCGCCCGGGCGCGTCACCCGCAACTGGCGGAGCAGACCGCCGTAGTCCTCGTCGTCGTCACTGATGAACATCGGGAGGGCCCCGTCGACCAACGCGACGCCCTCGACCTTGAGCCCCGAACTACGCGCGAGCTCCTCCGGCGGTCGCACCGGACGCAGCCGGGCGCCGATGGGTCCGCCCGGGCGGACCACCGCGGCACGGTAGACCGCGCTGTCGAAGGGACCGAGGTCACCGGGATCGAAGGCGGAGGAGACGTAGACGTTGCCCCGGCTGTCGATGTCCATCCCCGAGGCGGGGCGCGCGTCCGGCGGTTCGGGCGCCGTGAAGGACACCGACACCCACCTCCTGCCGAACTCGATCCCACCGCCGCGCCCGATCCACAGGCGGGTCATGTTGATCCTGGTCGTGTCGCTTCCCTGCGCCCGCTCGGCGTACACGAAGTAGTCCCGTCCGCGAACCGTCGTCACGGCCGTCGCCTCAACGTTCACGAGCGGTTCGGGCGTCCTGGGCCACGGCACCGCGCCCGCGATCTCGATATCGAGGTCCTCGTCCCACCTGGCGAGATAGATGGTGGGATCGGGGTCGGTGCCGTCGGCGTTGCTCTCCACCAGCAGGGCCTCGTCACGACCGGGCACCCGAGCGATGCTCTCCAGGTCATTGGGCACACTCGGGAACGCCACGTCGAGCTCCTCGACGATGATCCCGTCGGTGTCGACGGGGGTCCGCACGATCGACAGGCGTGGGAGGTCGCGCTCGGCGTAGTCGTCCCTCGCGTCGTGACAGACCAGGAAGATCTGCTGTGGCTCCTCGCCGTCTCCAGCCTCGGCCGTGGCGAGCCACGTGATGCCGCTGAACTCGCGTGGCGCCCTGATCTGGCTCCGTCCGGTCGACGAGGCGCCGGCGGAGGCGTCGACGCCGCCCGCGGTGAGTGCCAGGACGCTCAGCGCCACGGCGGTCGGCAACACACCGCGTGTCCTCAGCCGACGTCGCATCATGGTCCTCCCATCGTGCGGCGGACACGGCCGCCGGGTCCGTTCTGCACGAACCTAGAACAGGAGACCGCGATCCCGGCGCAAGCACCGCCGGAGACACGAGAATTCTCCCCAGGTCAAAGGACCGAGCAGGATGCCCTCACGGGCCAAACGCGCACACCGGATCGTCGCCCACCAGCGACCCCCGGCCACCACTCCACCAAAGCCCGGGGCAGCCACCGTCGCACCGCGTCACCCTCACCCACCAAGCGCCCCCACCCGACGCCCGCGTCCCCGAACGACCAGCCGTGCCCACGGCACGCCCCCGCCCCCCACACCGAGAGGCAAACATGCACCCCACCGTCACCTCGGTCAGCGCCAGCCCCACCCACACCTTCAGCAAACCCGCCCGCTCCAGCATCCGACTGCTAGCCGGACTCGCGTCCAGGGCGACGCCCACCAGGGCACCACCGTCAAACACCGCTCCCGCCTCGCCCAGGACCCCACTCGACCCAACCTGCGCCAGATCCACCTCATCTCCGCCGAACTCCTCGACGAATTCGCCGCCCACGGCCACCACGTCCAACCCGGCCAACTGGGCGAGAACGTCACCACCCGCAGCCTGGACCTGCTGTCCCTGAGCACCGGAACCGTCCTAGGCCTGGGACCCCACGCCCGAATCCGCGTCACAGGACTGCGCAACCCCTGCGTCCAGATCGACGGGTTCTCCCGCGGCCTGCTCGCGCACACGGTCCGCCGCCAGGACGACGGCACCATCACCCGCCGCGCCGGAATCATGGGCACCGTCCTGACCAGCGGCACCGTGGAACCCGGCATGGACATCACCGTCCACCCGCCCCAAGGACCTCACCTGCCACTCCAACGCGTCTGAGCGCCACCACCCCGCACCCGGTGTCAACGTCAGCACCCGGCACACACCCGGGGGCAGCCCTCACGACGATCCTTCGCACCACAGGACCGCAAACCCAGGGCCGCCCCCTCACCGCCGGACACCCCGACTCCACCGAACCGACCACGCCCCGCCCGGGCCCACCCCACAGCACCATCCCGAACGACACCAGAGCACCACGAACCCACGCCGCAAGACACCCCCGTGCCATCCTGAAGGCATGGGACAGGCCACCGTGACACTGCGCATCGCGCCCGAACTCCGGTTCTTCCTCCCCCCGCGCCACCGGAACACCACCCCCCTCCACACCGACCACGACGGCACCTCCACCCTCGGCCACGTCGTGGAATCCCTGGGCATCCCCCGCACCGAGACCGGCCCCCTGTACGCTGACGGCCACCCCGTCGACGCCACCCACCGCCCCGCTTCCTCCTCGACGTCCACCTGGGCACCCTCGCCCGCCGCCTACGCCTCCTCGGACTGGACACCGACTACCACAACGACCGCGACGACCCCGCACTCGTCCACCAGGCCAACCACCAACACCGCGTCCTGCTCACCCGAGACCGCGAACTCCTGTGCCGCAAGGCCCTGCGCGCTGCGCCCACGTTCACCACGACCAACCCGACGAGCAGCTCACCTACGTCCTGGAACGCTTCGCCCCACCCCTGGACCCCTGGACCCGATGCCTGGACTGCAACGGCCCCCTGACCCCGGTCGTCAAGGACGAAGTCGCCCACACCCTCCCCGCCGAACCCGCGCCACCTACGACACCTTCGCCCGCTGCACCGCCTGCTCCCACGTGTACTGGCGCGCGCCCACCACCAACACCTCGCCCAGATCATCCGCGACGCACACGCCACCCTCGCCGCACACCCCAGCCTCTCGACCACGGACTGATCCCACCCCCGGGCGCCCACCGATTCCGCCCGCCAGACAGCGCTCGCCCCAGCGCGGGACGGCGCCGACGCGATTCCAGCGGGGCCCGCCCGCACCGACGATCACCCCAGGCGTCCCCACCTCCGTCGGCCCACCACGCCCACCATAGAGAAACCAATGACACGTATGCGCGTTTCCATTGGTCCAATGACAGGTTCATCGCCTAGGTTCGACATCGTCACACCACGGTCCACAACCAACAGGAGCACCACCATGGCGAACATCCTCTTCGTGATCACCGGCGCCGACCACTGGACACTCACCGACGGCACCGCGCACCCCACCGGCTTCTGGGCCGAGGAGGTCGTCACCCCCTACCAGACGTTCACCGCGGCCGGGCACCGGGTCACCGTCGCCACCCCCGGCGGTGTCGTGCCCACCGTCGACCAGGTCAGCCTCACCCCCGAGTCCAACGGCGGCCAGGACGGCGCCGACGCCGTCCGCGACGCCCTCGCCGCCATCACCGAACTCCACCATCCGCGCGAACTGGCCGACGTCGACCCCACCGACTTCGACGCCGTCTTCTACCCCGGCGGCCACGGCCCCATGGAGGACCTGGCCGTCGACACCGACTCCGGCGCCCTGCTCATCCGCGCGCTTGACCACGGCACACCCCTGGGAGTGGTCTGCCACGGCCCCGCCGCACTCCTGGCCGCCACCCGCCCCGACGGCGCCAACGCCTTCGACGGCTACCGGGTCGCCGCCTTCACCAACACCGAGGAGGCCCAGGTCGGATTCGCCGACAAGGCCCCCTGGCTGCTCCAGGACCGCCTCACCGACGCGGGCCTGACCGTCCAGACCGGCGAGCCCTGGGCGCCCAACGTCGTCACCGACCGCACCCTGGTCACCGGACAAAACCCCGCCTCCTCGGGACTGGCGGCCGCCCAACTCCTCACGCTCCTGCGCTGAGGGCCAACCACCCACCCGCATCCGTAGAATCCACAGGTATGGGACACAAGGACGGCGACGATCCGGCCGCACCGCTGCTGGCGGTGCAGCCGGACCTCAACCTCCTGCGCACCTTCCTGGCCGTGTACCGGTCCGGGTCCTTCACCGCGGCCGCCGGGCTCCTGGGCCTGTCCCAACCCACCGTGACCACCCAGATCCGCAACCTGGAACGCACCACCGGACGGGACCTGTTCGAACGCCTGCCGCGCGGCGCCACCCCCACCCCGGTCGCCCACGACCTGGCAGCCAGCGTGTCCGGGCCCCTGGACGCACTCGCCGCCGCCACCGGACACGACCCCGAACACCTGACGCCCACCGTCCCCGTCCACCTGGCCGGGCCCGCCGAGTACCTGTCCACGTGCGTGCTGCCCTTCCTGGCCCCCCTCATCGCCGACGGACTCCACCTGCGCGTGACCACGGGACTGGCCGACTCCCTGCTCGACGAACTGCGCGCCGGCCGCTACGACCTGGTCATCTCCACCACCCGGCCCCGCGGCCGCAACCTGCTGTCGGAGCCCCTGGCCGACGAGGAGTTCGCGCTGGTCGCCGCACCCGTATGGGCCGACCGCGTCCGCGACCGCCTGGCCGCCGAGGGCCCCTCCGTCCTGCACGAGGTGCCTCTGGTCTCCTACGCCGAGGACCTGCCCATCGTGCGCCGCTACTGGCGCCACGTCTTCGGCCGACGCCTGGCCTGCCGCGCCACGCTCACCATCCCCGACCTGCGCGGCGTGCTGTCCGCCGTCAAGGCGGGCGCGGGCTTCAGCGTGCTGCCCACCTACCTGTGCGCCGACGCCCTCGCCACCGGAGCGCTCGTTGTGCTCCACGAGACCGACGACCCGCCCATCAACACCTCCTACCTGGCACAACGCCCCGGCATCCCCTACAACACCTACGTGAACCGGGTCCGCGACCACCTGCTCACACCCGGCCCGCACACCTGCGACCCCAGCGAGTGAACCGGCAGCGCCTCCCACAGGGTCCTGGCCCGCGCCGGACTGTCCAACGCCACGTTCATCGAAGGCCTCTGACGGTTCAGCGGCCAGTCGAGACAGCTGGTCTGGCGGCATGCTGATCTGGCGGCATGGTCGCAACAGGGCCGACAAGCTCACCCCAGCCGACCGGCGCGGCCTGACGCCGCTGTTCTGGACTCACGTGCGCCCTTACGGCGGGGTCAACCTGGACCTGGACTCGCGGCTGGACACCGGCGCGGCAGCGCAACCTTGCGGCTCCGCCCCCGCGTCAGCGGCCGGGCTCAGCGCCGCCCGTCACGGATCTGGTATCTCCTCCAAAGACCTCGGGCCTGTTGTTTGGGACACATCCCTCGGCCAGTGAATACACAAAGTGATGACCAAGCTGGCAAATGGAGGGCGGCGGAACGACAGGGGATGGTTGCTCGCCCGTCCACCGATCGGGGTCAAGCGGGACGTGGCACCAGTCGGGCGGCGCGGGTTTCCAGGTAGCGGCGCTCGGCCAGGCTGGTGGTGCCGCGGGCGGCGCGGTGGTAGTGCTCCCGGGCTGCCGGATGGTCGCCGGCCATCTCCAGCAGGTGTGCGCGGACCGCGTGCAGCCGGTGGTGGTCGGTGATCCGGTCGTCCGCGGCCAGCTCGTCCAGCAGGGCCAGGCCGGCCCGCGGGCCGTCGATCATGGCGACCGCCACCGCCCGGTTCAGGCTGGCCATCGGGTTCGGCGAGAGCCGCTCCAGGATCTTGTACAGCGTGTTGATCTGTCGCCAGTCGGTCTCGCCGGTGCTGGGCGCCTCGTCGTGCAGCGCGGCGATGGCGGCCTGCAACTGGTAGGGGCCGAGTGTCGAGCGGGTCATAGCGTCAGTGACCAGCGCGACGCCCTCAGCGATGCGACCGCGGTCCCAACGCGAGCGGTCCTGCTCGTCGAGCGCAATCAGCTCGCCGTGCGGGCCGGTGCGGGCGGCCCGGCGGGCGTCGGTGAGCAGCATCAGGGCCAGCAGGCCGGCTACCGCGCCGTCGTCCGGCAGCAGCCGGTGCAGCAGGCGGGTCAGTCGGATCGCCTCGGCGGCCAGGTCGTCGCGCCGCAGCCGGTCTCCGGAGCTGGCGGTGTAGCCCTCGTTGAAGATCACGTACAGCACGTGCAGCACGACCCGCACTCGCTCCACCCGATCCTGCCCGACCGGCAAGGTGAACTCGCTGCCGGTGGCCTTGATCCGCTGTTTGGCCCGGCTGATCCGGGCCGCCATGGTCGGTTCCGGCACGAAGTAGGCGCGTGCGATCTCCGCAGTGGTCAGGCCGCCAACCGCGCGCAGCGTCAGCGCGATCTGCGAGGCCGGGCTCAGCACCGGGTGGCAGCACAGGAACAGCAGAGTGAGCGTGTCATCCCGGTCGGCCCGGGGGTCCTCGCCGGGGCCAGGCGACATCGGATCCGGCTCCCGGGCGGCCATCTCGTCCTCGCGTCGGCGCCGGGCCTGTTCGCTGCGAATCTGGTCGACCAGGCGACGACCGGCGACCGTGATCAGCCAGCCGCGCGGGTTGTCTGGGACGCCCTCGGCCGGCCAGCGCGTCGCGGCGGCGAGCAGCGCCTCCTGCACGGCGTCCTCACTCAGCTCGAACTGCCCGTACCGGCGCACCAGCGCGCCGAGGGCCTGCGGCGCCAGCGCGCGCAGCAGGCCCTCGATGGTGGCGCGGTCGGCGCTCACGCAGTCGGGCCTGCGGAGAAGATCACCTGGCGGATCTCGATGCCCAGGCCGTTGAATCGGGCGTCCGGGATCATCGCGGCCAGCTCCAGCGCGCGGTCCCTGCTCGCGACGTCGACCAGGTAGTAGCCGCCCAGGAACTCCTTGGCCTCCAGGTAGGGACCATCGGTGACGACCGGCACACCGTCGCGGACGCGGACCACCGAGCTCTGGGACGGGTCGGCCAGCGCCTCGGTGCTGATCATCTCGCCGGACTCGCGGAGCGTCTTCATGAACTCGCCATGGCCTTCCATGATCTCCTGGCGCTCGGCCTCGGTCAGCTCCTCCATGATGGCCGGATTGACGTGCATGATCAGCAGGAACTTCATGTCCAACTCCTCACCGTCGCGGCGCCCGGTCGGGCCCCGTCATCGGGTGGTCGTCGCGGGCCGACCGCTCTTGACATGCCGGCGGCGGGTTCAGCAGATCAGATGATTCTGCCGGTACGGGTCAAGATCCGTCGATCGGCTCCGACCGTACGGTGACGATCCAAGTCTCACCAACGCTATCGCAGGAGGAACACGTGGCTCAGCTACTGAGAGTCCAGAACTTCAACGTCTCGAGTGACGGAATCGGTGCCGGTGCGGACCAGACCCTCGAAAGACCATTCGGCCATGTCGATCCCGAGAGGCTGTTCGCCTGGGCCGGCGCCACTGCGAGTTGGCCCATGCGCACCGACCCCGGGGGCAGCCGGGGGCTCGACGACTACCTCACGCGGGGCTACGCCCACAACATCGGCGCCGAAATCATGGGCCGGAACAAGTTCGGTCCCCAGCGCGGGCCCTGGCACAACCACGAGTGGCGCGGCTGGTGGGGTGACGAGCCCCCGTTCCGCATGCCGGTATTCGTCATGACCCACTACAAGCGTCCTTCGTTCACGCTCTCCGACACCACGTTCCACTTCGTCGACGGCGACCCTGCCATGGTCCTCGAACAGGCCCGGGAGGCGGCGCAGGGCAAGGACGTCCGACTCGGCGGCGGGGCTACCACCATCCGGCAGTTCCTCGACGCCGACCTCGTCGACACCCTGCACGTGGCGGTCTCGCCAGTGAAGCTCGGGTCCGGAGTACGACTCTGGGAGTCCCCCGATGAGCTGCTCGACCGGTTCCACCTGGAGGTCGTTCCCAGCCCGAGCGGGGTGACGCACCACCTGTTCTGGCGAAAGTGACCGGACCTCAAGGCTGACCCCGGCCGGCTGTTTTGCCTCCCGGGGGCTGCCTTGAGGCGGGCCGTCGAGCGATGGTTACAACGTCACGGCCATTCGGTGGTGGCGTGCAGGGCCGGGTTGTAGGCGGGTGGGGGTATGTGGAGTCCGTCGGTGGTGTAGTCGCCGAAGCGGAGCACGTTCTCGCGCCGGTAGGGGCTGAGCACCGCCAGATCGCTCGCACGGAGGGTCCAGCTCGCGGGCCATCTGACGCAGGGTTTTGGTCATGTCGATGGTGGTCGAGAAGATCACGCTTGCGGCGACAAGGTCGAGGAACTTCACTGCCCTGTCCTGCAGTTCCGGGTCGCGGCTGTTCAGCCAGCCGGCGTTGCCGAAGTGGAGCCACTTGGTGAACCCGTTGTATGCCTCGGCCTTGTTCGTCGCCCGCTGGATCTGCTCACGCAGTGTGGGGTCGGACAAGTAGCGAAGGAGCACGGCTGTACGCACAGCACGCCCGACTTCCCGGAATGGCTGGTAGATCTGGTTCTTTCTCGACCGGTTGTTCAGCCTGCGGAGCAGCGTCACCGAGGAGACGGTGCCCTGTTTGACCGAGAGCGCGACCTGCATGAGGTCGGGCCAGTGGCGGCGCAGAAGGTCCCAGTCGATCGCCGTGCGGGGGTTCGGTGGAGAACAGCTGGTCGATGTGTCGGTAGCGCACCGCGGGGTCGGGGCGGTGGAACGTCAGGTCCTGCAGTTCCCGCCTCGACACGCCGCCAAGGCCTCGATCTCCGCGAGCTGGGCATCGAAGCCGCCGCTGCCCTCCACCACCTCGTGGATGCGCTTCACCGCCAAGACACCGCCCAGGCTCCCCTGATGACCGCTCTGACCGGCGCGCTCGTCGACGATGTGCTCCCTGAGCACCGTGAGCACGTCCTTATAGGCCACCAGGAGCTGCTCGGTCGATGCCTTGTGCCGCTGTTCCAGACTCGTCAGCTCCTCCTGGGCTCGCTTGGCGTGCCGGGCCATCCGCTTGGACAGCATCACCACGAACTCATCGCGCACCCGCGCCCTGGCTTTCGCCACCGCGCACGCAAGCAGCGCGGTCCGTCGCGGCTCGGAGATATCCAGCATCTCGCCGACCGACAGCACCGCGGCCTGTTCCGCGAACGCGCTGACCTTGGTCGACGCAACGCCCTTGACCCACCTCCCCGCATCGCCGAAACCATCGACGAGGTCGACACGGTCGCCGTGCTGGCGATACCTGGACCACGTCGCCCGGGCTCTTTCATCACGTCGAACGGACTGCGACGCTCACCGCCCGGCACCACCAGCAGCCCGGCCAGACGAGGCCGGGCCGAGCCCACTCGCTCGGCGATCCCGGCACAGATTTCCCCCTCCACCCGCGCCTTGATGGAGCCCGCCATCCGGTCCAGCGTGGAAACCCCGGCAGTTCCAAGCCCGCGCGGACGAGTTCCTCCAGCGCGACATTCACCAGGTCCACCACCGAGGCACGGACCGACACCGCCCCTGCTGCTCAGCGCCCGCACATGGCCGTCACAATTCCGTTGTTTCGTTGCGTTGGAAACGTTTTACTATAACGTATTACAACGACCGCCAACGGAAACCAAAGCCAGAGGGCTCCATTCTGACCTCCGATAAGTGGACCTTCCCGGGGGTCAGGCCCAGAGGGGCCCCCGCCCCTCCACACGGCCCCGCCCCGGAACCGCAACGTTATTCGGCCATCCAGTCTGACCCGCGAAAACGCGTCAGATACAGCCTTGGCTGTACTGGCCCCGCCCGCGCCCCGACCGACGCGGGGGTTGGGGAGGATGACTGGATTCGGCGGTGCAGCTGTGACCTTCGTGTCGGAGCCGTTCACACACCGAGAACCTCAGCCCAGGCGGGGGCGAACCACGGATGCCTCTACGCTGGCCGGCAGATCCGCCCCCTCCAACGCAGGAGTCCCACGAACCAACAGGGGGCCACCCCTTCGCGTGGGAGCCCGCCCCGCGGTCCGCCGAGCTGCGTCACAGGACGCGAGCTGTGAGCACCAGTGGGCCTTGGACACCGTGCTGCGCGGCGGCCTCAACCAGGAACGCGACCAGCCACCCCAGAGCATCCGAAGACCACTCGGCCAGGGTCGCGTGGATCGTCGCACGGTGGTGGCCGGGACCGCGCCACAGGTGGTCGGCGATCCCGGGAAAGAGCCCCGCCGCCGCGTCGGCGTCCTCGGCCGCGGGAGCCGGATGCGCCACCGGTCGGACGGTTGCCCGCTCACTGAGGAGGGTGCGGGATGTCGGCGCGTCCAGGTGGCGGGTGTGGGGTCGGTTCCTGGACCCACGCACGTGTGCCCGGTGGCGGCTCCGCCTGCTGCGTGGCCGCCACCGGGATCGCGCTCGCGCGGTGGAGCGGGTCAGGCGGGCTGGTAGGTCAGGTCGAGCACACCCGATCCGAAGGCGGCCGACCGGGTGAGCTTCAGGGACGCGGGGGCGGTGCCCTCGGGGAACAGGTGCTGCCCCTTGCCGACCACGAGCGGGTGGAGCAGCAGACGCAACTCGTCCAGCAGACCGGCCCCCAGGAGGGTTCGGATGAGGCCGATGCTGCCCGTGAGGGCGATCGTGCCGCCGGGCTCCTGCTTGAGCGCCTTGACCGCGTCGACGACGTCGCCCTCGACCAGGGCCGCGTTGTTCCAGTCGACCGAGGTCATGCTCCGCGAGACGACGAGTTTGCGCACGCCGTTGATGGCGTCGGCCATCTCGCCGCTCTCGTGCGGCCAGAACCCGACGAACGCCTCGTAGGTCACCCGTCCCATCAGCAGTGTGTCGGCCTCGGTGTACATCTGGCCCACCGCCTCGCCCATCTCCTGGTCCATGTACGGGAAGTGCCAGGTCTCCGGCGCCTCCACGACCCCGTCCAGGGAGATGAACAGCTCAGCCTTCAGCTTGCGGATCTCACTCATGTCCAGTGTTCCCTTCGCCGTGTCCGGCTCGCGGCCCGATCTTGTCCGCGCCGCGAACCAGTCCAAATTAAACGACACGTATCGTGTCGCAATCAGAGTGCCAGGGGACGATCGTCCTTGTCAACACGATACGTTCCGTTTCCCCTAGACTGGGGCCATGGTCAAGCAACCCAACGCGGCTCGCCGCAGCCAGAGCAGCCGCCGAGCAACACTGACCGCCGCCCAGGAACTGTGCGGCGAGATCGGCTACGGGCGACTCACCATCGAGGCGATCGCCGCCCGCGCGGGAGTGAGCAAGAAGACCATCTACCGGTGGTGGCCCTCCAAGGGCGCTATCGTCCTGGAACTCCTCGACGAGATCGCGACCACCACCGCGGACCCCCCCGACACCGGCGACCTGGCCGCCGACCTGCACACCCAGCTGACCGAGGCCATCGGCATCCTCGACCCGCCGCACACCTCGCCAGCCGCCGGAGTGATCTCCGAGGCACTACACGACCCCGAACTCGCCCACGACCTGCGCGAACGCCTCATAGAACCGCGTATCGCCCAATTCAAGGAACGGATGCGCCGAGCACAACGACAAGGCCTACTCGACCCGGACGCCGACCTGGACGTAGCACTGGACCTGCTGTACGGACCCCTCTACCACCGGCTCGTCTTCCACCTCGGCATGCCCGACTCCAGCTACCTCACCACCCTCATCACCCACGCCCTGCGTGCACTCACCCCCACACGACCACAGCACGAACCCGCGGACCAGGGGACCACGGGCACCTAACCTTCAGCCACAGGACGCCAAACCCGCGCCACCACGCCCCCAGCCCGACGCCGGAGGGCGTGTCGCCCGGCCACAGCGCCCCCGGCCCGAACCCGTCACCCACCACCCCGTGCTGTACCGTGACACCCACAACGACGACCAAGGAGGTGAGCAGCGATCCTCGCAGTCAACCGCTGGGCGCCCTCACCGGGGATCGAACCGACCACGACCCCCTGACCACGGGCGACCCACCCGGACCGAAAGGCACCCGTGGCCTCGCCCCACACCCTCACCCCGTCGTCCCTGACCCACCGCCTGCGCGCCGCCGGCTGCGTCTTCGCCGAGGACGAAGCCCACCTGCTCGCCACCACGGCGCACACCCCCGACCAACTCGCGTCCATGACCGACCGACGCTGCGCCGGAATCCCCCTCGAACACGTCCTGGGCTGGGCCCGCTTCTGCGGCATGCGCATCGCCGTCGACCCGGGCGTGTTCGTCCCCCGCCCACGCACCGAACACCTGGCCCGTCACGCCGCCACCCTGCTCCCACCCCACGGCACCGCAGTCGACCTGTGCTGCGGCACCGGCGCCCTGGGCGCCCACCTGGCCCGCACCCACCCCGGCCTGACCCTGCACGCCGCCGACATCGACCCCGCCAGCGTCGCCTGCGCCCGACGCAACCTGCCCGGACACCACGTCCACCACGGCGACCTGTTCACCGCCCTGCCCCACCACCTACGCGGACACATCGACGTCCTGGTCGCCAACGTCCCCTACGTCCCCACCGACCAGATAGCCCTCCTGCCACCCGAAGCCCGCGACCACGAGGCCCGCCGCGCCCTGGACGGCGGCCCCGACGGACTCGACCTGGCCCGCCGCGTCGCCGCCGACGCCCACCACTGGCTCGCCCCCACCGGCCACCTGCTCATCGAGGTCAACGACCACCAGCTCCCCCAAGCCAGCGCCGCCTTCACCCGCGGCGGGCTCACCCCCCAGGTCCTCACCTGCCCCCGCACCGACGCCACCGTCCTGGTCGGCCACCGCTGACGCCCACCACCGCGCGACGCCGACCCGTCCGCACCGAACATCCCCCATCCTGAAACCATGACCGCACCCGACGACGCGCCCGTCTGGCCGCACTGGCCAACCTCCTGGCCGACCCCACCCGCGCCAGGATCTGCCTGGCCCTCCTCGACGGGCGCGCCTGGACCGCCACCGAACTCGCCCGCCACACCCACGTGTCCGCCCCCACCATCAGCGAGCACCTGACCCGCCTGGTCCAGGGAGCCTCCTGACCCAGGAGCGCCAGGGCCGCCACCGCTACGTCCGCATCGCCGACCCCCACACCGCCCACCTCATCGAAGCCCTCACCGCCCACACCACCCCCGCCGACCCGCCATCCCCCAGTACCCTGCGCGCCCACCGCGCCTCCCACGCCCTGGCCCGCGCCCGCACCTGCTACGACCACCTGGCCGGACGCCTGCGTGAGCGTCACCGACGCGCTCACCCGCCAGGGCCTCCTGCGCCAGGACACCGGCTTCGCGCTCACCGACACCGGCCTGGACTGGTTCGACGACCAGGGCATCACCCTGCACCGCACCACCCGCCGCCCCCTGGCCCGCTCCTGCCTGGACTGGACCGAACGCCGCCCCCACCTGGCCGGCGTCGCCGGAGCGGCCCTGTGCCGCCACGCCCTGACCGCCCACTGGTGCGAGCCGGTGGGCACCGCCCGCGCCCTGCGCCTGACCCCCCAGGGTGAACGCGCCCTGGCCGAACTGCTCGACATCGACCCACACACCCTGCGCTGACCCGAACCCGCCCCGCCACCCCGCCTGACACACCCCACCACTCCGTGCCCGCACCACCCCACCAGTGGCAGGATCAACCCATGTCCGTTCGCGAACTCGTGGTCCTGGGCACCTCCAGCGCCGTCCCCACCCGCAACCGCAACCACAACGGCTACTTCCTGCGCTGGGACGGCCACGGCATCCTCCTCGACCCGGGAGAAGGCACCCAACGCCAGATGCGCCTGGCCAAACTCGCCGCCACCGACATCACCCGCGTGTGCGTCACCCACTTCCACGGCGACCACTGCCTCGGCCTGCCCGGCATCATCCACGCCTGGCCCGCGACCGCGTCCCCCACCCCGTCCGCGTCGCCTACCCCGCCGAGGCGAACCCTACTGGCGTCGCCTACGCCACGCCTGCGTCTTCCACGACACCGGCGTCATCATCGGCCAACCCCTCACCCCACAGGCCAGCGACGTCCCCGGCGACAACGACCTGCGCATCACCACCCTGCCTCTCGACCACTCCATCCCCTGCCAGGGCTACCGCATCGCCGAGCCCGACGGCTGGCGCATGCTCCCCGACCGGCTCCGCACCCACGGCGTCCACGGCCCCCAGATCTCCGTACTCCTGCGCGAGGGCGCCGTCACCACCGACGACGGACGCACCGTCACCCTCGCCGACTGCGCACGGCCCCGCCCCGGCCAGGTCTTCGCCTTCGTCATGGACACCGGCGTATGCCCCAACGCCGTCGAACTCGCCCGCGGCGCCGACATGCTCGTCATCGAGGCCACCTTCCTCGACGCCCAAACCCACCTCGCCCAGGCCTACCAACACCTCACCGCCCGCCAGGCCGCACGCATCGCCGCCCAAGCTCAGGTCCGCACCCTGGTCCTGACCCACCTGTCCGAACGCTACGACCACACCGACGAACCCCACTTCGTCGCTCAGGCCGCACAGGAGTTCGACGGCGCCATCGTGCTCGCCCGCGACCTCGAACGCATCCCCGTCCCACCCCGACCCACCAGGCACGACCCCTGACCAGCACACCCTCGACCCCGGCCGCCCGCCGGCTCACCCGCCCGGACGCACGTTGCCCAACATCCGGTCCACCGCGATCTCGATCACCACCCGTTCCGGGTTCTCCCGCGGCCTGCGGTACCGCTCGGCGTAGCGCCGCACCGCCTCGGCCACCGCCTCCGGATCCCGGCTCACCCGCGCCGCACCCTCCAACGTCGACCACCGGCGCCCCTGCACCTGACTCACCGACACCCGCGCCCCCGGGTGCGCGGCCAGGTTGCGCGCCTTGTAACTCCCCCCGTCGCAGATCACCCGCGCCAGACGCCGCTCAGCGTCATAGGTCACCCCCACCGGCACCAGGTGGATACTGCCGTCCGGACGCGCACTGGCCAACATGCACAACCGGCGCTCCCTCCAGAACTCGGCGAACTCCTCAGCGGCCACGGTCGGCTCGTTCACGGCGCACTCCCTCCCACAGCGATGTCCCAACCCCCAGCATCCCAACACCACCCGCCCCCGAGCCCCCGGGGCGGGTGCCGCAGCACACGCCCTAAGCTCGACCCACCCCACCACGAGGAGCACCATGACCGCACCGCACGCCGACGGCATGCTCGACGTCGGCCAAGGCCACCACCTCTACTGGCAGGCCCACGGCAACCCCCGCGGCACCCCCGCCCTGGTCCTGCACGGCGGCCCCGGATCCGGCTGCCACCCCGGCTGGACCGAGTTCTTCGACACCACCCGCTACCGCGTCATCCTCCTGGACCAACGCGGCTCCGGCCGCAGCACCCCGCCCGCCCACGACCCCACCACTGACCTGACCACCAACACCACCCACCACCTCGTCGCCGACATCGAAGCCCTGCGCACCCACCTGGGCATCGCCACCTGGCTCGTCCTGGGCGCCTCCTGGGGGTCCACCCTCGCCCTGGCCTACGCCCAGACCCACCCCGCCCGCGTCCACGGCCTCGTCCTGGTCGCCGTGACCACCACCACCGCCGCCGAGGTCCACTGGATCACCCACGACATGGGCCGCGTCTTCCCCGAGGAATGGGACCGCTTCCGCCGGCCGCCGGGCCCGACGCCGACCCCCACGACCTGGCCACCGCCTACGCCCGCCTCCTGGCCGACCCCGACCCGCGCGTACGTGAGGCCGCCGCCCGGGCCTGGTGCCGATGGGAGGACACCCACGTGAGCACCGTCGCCGGGGCCCGCCCCAACCCCCGCTACCAGGAACCCGACTTCCGCATGACCTTCGCCCGCCTGGTCACCCACTACTGGAGCAACGCCGCCTTCCTGCCCGACGACTGCCTGCTCGACGGCGCCCACATCCTCCAGGGCATCCCCGGCGCCATGGTCCACGGCCGCCTCGACATCAGCGGCCCCGCCGACACCGCCGTCAACCTCGCCCGACACTGGACCACCGCCGACCTGACCATCCTGTCCGGAGCCGGGCACACCGCCGGCCGCGCCACGGGCGAACCCACCATGCTCCAGGCCGCCCGCGCCGCCACCGACCGCCTCGCCCCCGCCTGACCGCCCGCGCCGCCGCACGTTCGGCCGGGGCCTCGCTCAGACCGTCTCGACCGACGCGGGCACGACCGACCGGCGCCCCCACCCCCACAGATCAGCCACAATGACCACACCGACCAAACCGCACACCACGAAAGACCACCCCGTGCCCACACCCCTGCCCAAAGCCGAACTACACGTCCACATCGAAGGCACCCTGGAACCCGAACTCGCCTTCGCCCTGGCCGAACGCAACGGCACCACCCTGCCCCACCCCACCATCGACGACCTACACGCCGCCTACTCCTTCACCGACCTCCAATCCTTCCTCGACCTCTACTACTCCCTCACCGACGTCCTTCGCACCCAACAGGACTTCACCGACCTGGCCGAGGCCTACCTCACCCGCGCCGCCGCCCAAGCGTCCGCCACGCCGAGATCTTCTTCGACCCCCCAAGCCCACACCACCCGAGGCATCGCCCTCGACACCGTCATCAACGGCCTGACCGCCGCCCTGGACACCAGCCTGCAACGCCACGGCATCAGCACCGCCCTCATCATGTGCTTCCTACGCGACCGCCCCGCCACCGAAGCCCTCGACACCCTCCAACAGGCCCGCCCCCACCTGCACCACATCACCGCAGTCGGCCTCGACTCCGCCGAAGTCGGCCACCCGCCCGAGAAATTCACCCACATCTTCGACGCCGCCCGCGACCTCGGACTCCGCTGCGTCGCCCACGCCGGCGAGGAAGGCCCCGCCTCCTACATCTGGCAGGCCCTCAACCTCCTCAAAGCCGAACGCATCGACCACGGCATCCGCTGCCTGGACGACCCCGACCTCGTCGCGCACCTGGCCGCCACCCAAACCCCCCTGACCGTGTGCCCCTTCTCCAACGTGCGCCTGCGCGCCGTCGACACCCTGGCCGACCACCCCCTGCCCGCCCTCATGGACGCCGGCCTCCTCGTCACCGTCAACTCCGACGACCCCGCCTACTTCGGCGCCACGTCCACGACAACTTCGAGGGCCTACGCCTCCACCTCGGCCTCACCCCGCGACAACTGCGCCAACTCGCCCGCAACTCCTTCACCGCCGCCTTCCTGCCCACCCAACGGCGCGACGCCCTCATCGCCGAACTCGACGCCCACCCCGCCCCCTGACACACGCGGGCCCCGCACCCGGCACGGGGCCCACCACCGCCCACGCCTACTCCACCCAACTCACCGACTGGCCGTGCTCCCCCGTGTAGGCCACCACCCGCCCGTCCAACGCCAACGTGAACCGCGCCGGCGCCCCGGGCCGCGCCCGATCCCAGTCCGGGAACACCCGCCACCCCTCGTTCGACACCCAGTGCCCCCCGCGACCCGCGCACCACCTCCACGCCACCCCAGTCGGCTCAGCCACGCTCCCTGTGCCCGCACATCGTCCGCGTGCCAACCACGACCGCGCCGCCGCCTCCTCAGACCGGCCCCGCCCCGCCGGTCGCCTAACGTCCTGTCAACGAACCCTCACCACACAAGCCCCACCAGCCACAACCCCCCACCGAGACCAAGGACACGAACACCCCGCCAGAACTCTCACCCGCCCACGGCGATCCCACGCACCAGACGACCA
>NZ_MKKC01000116.1 GCF_001942255.1 Nocardiopsis sp. CNR-923 | reverse complement strand
ACAACACTCCTGCGGAGGTGTACGCGGCCCATCAGGAGATGCGTCTGGCCGCGTGATGCGGACGGTTCAAAGCCTGTCCGGAAACAGCAGGGCCCCTCACGGGTTCTTCACACACCGGTGCTTGGCGCAGTCGTCGCACACCCACAGGCATGGGCACACCCGGAAGCTCTTGTGCAAGGGGTCGCACCAGGGCAGCGTCGCGTTGGCACCGCCGCGGTGATAGCCGCGGTGAACGTTCGCCATCACCCACGCGGCCGCGTCGGGAGGCATCAAATCGGGCATGGTCACGGCGCCATCACCTCCGCAACCCGATCCACGGCCGCCTGGACTCGTTCGCGGGCGGGGATGAGGTGTCGGCCAGCATCGAAGTCGGCGTCGACTGTGCTGTCGGGGACCACCACGAACTGGTCGGTACTGACGACACGGACAGCGCCCTCGTGGACGTACCAGCTGATTGCGGGAACGGTCGGGCCCTCGTCAGGGTCGTCAAGGGCGAGCTGCACCCGCATGTTCAGGTGCGGCCAAGTTTCCGCGATGAGATGCAGGTCGTGGGCGACGTCGTCCGCGACGGGGTTGGGGCCGACGTTGTACGTGCTCGCACCGATGTGGCCGTCCCACGCGCACCAGCCTCGCAGCCCGCCGATCCACGCGGACACGATCCGTTCGTTGTGCAGGTGGTTGAGGCCCAGGATGCCCAAGGCGGCGTTGGCGGCTCGTACCGATTCCAGGTCGGGGGCGTCGGGGACGGTCGGGTGGGGGCGCAGCCCGAACATGTCGTACAGGGCGGTGCGGGTCTGGCCTTGGGCGTAGGACAGCCTCCACACTGGGGTGGTGCGGATGATGATGTCGTCTGCCTGATCGGGGGTGACCGGGTCTCCGGCGACAAGCAGTCGGGGCCATTTGCCGAGCAGCGAGGGGTTCATGAGGTGAGGCTCCAATCGTCGTGGGCACCGTCGTAGCCAAGGGCGCGCATGCGGGTTTGCAGGTCCAGGAGAATGCGTTGGAGGCGGCCGGCCTTGTCGAGGTAGTCGGCGACGGTGACCGCTTTCTTCGCGAGGGTGCGCAGACGACGGGCGGTCCGGTTGTGGTTGGTGCGCAGCCGCAGCAGGATCAGCCGGTCGTTGTCGACGGCGCGGCCCTCGGCGAGGGCGATGAGCTCCAACATCGAGAGGTCAGGCTTGAACACGTCGCCGATCTCCCACTCCACGTCTGCGTAGGTGGTAGCCAACTCGGGGCGCAGCTGGCAGGCACGCACCAAGTCGGCGCGGGAAGCCAAAACACACAGAGAACAGGACAAACTTTTCCGAACTACGGAGATAGGGAGTCGGAAGCGGGGCAGCGCGGGGGTCATCGTTCTTCTCCGGGGATGATCGGCATGCCCAAGGCGACCGAGGTCCGGTTGCGCATGCGGTTCCGGGCCAGCCGGTCCAGGGAGGAGAGCTTGTTCCGAGCCGCTTCAAGGCTGGTCTGGAGTCCTTGGACTTCGCCGAGCCAGCCGTTGACGCGGGCCTCCTCGATGCGGTCCCCGAGGTTGCGGATGATCTCTTCCAGACGCCGCCGCTGCCGAGGGTCGACACGGAGCATGGGGCAGCGCACGCAGGCGTGCTCGTGTGCGCAGGGGGTGCCGTAGGGGCGCCCACAGGTGCCGAGTTCGACCTTGCGCAGCTCGAAGTGCTGCTGGAACTCGTTCCACTCCTGTTCGGTGGGTTCCCGGTACTCGGCGGCCGGGCGGGCAGCACGGCGCGTGTCCAAAAAGGCCCGGTAGGACTTGATCAGCTCTTCCTGGAAGACCGCAAGGTAGGCCTGGGTGGTGTCCAGGCTGTGGTGGCCGAGGATCTTCGCGGCGATATGGACGGGCAGGCCGCCGGTGACGGCGTCGGTGATGAACATCCGGCGGAAGTCGTGCGGCGTGTAGCGCAGGGGCTGGCCTGCCCGGTCGGTGAGTCCGGCGCGCTCCAGCGTCTCATCGAGGAGCCGGTAGAGGACCTTGGTGCTGATGATCTCCCGACGCCATCCGTTCTTGCGTTGGAACAGGTGGGGCAGCATCGGCCCGGTCACGCGTTCATGCGCGTCGTAGCGGGCTGTCAGAGGAACGCGGCCGTCCTCACCTCGGATTCGACAGATCACGCTGGCCAGGACGCTGGCCAGCTCCGGGGTCACCAGGAGCAGGCGTTCCTCGTTGCTCTTGGAGGGCACGATCTGGAGCAGGGGAACGACCTCGCCGGTGTCGGGCAGTCGGTAGGAGACCAGGGCCAGGTGGGTCAGCTCCAGCAGTTCCTCGATGCGGACACCGGTGTGCCGGAGCGTTTCGATGATCGCCCAGGCCCAGAAGGCGTCCTCCTCCTTGCGGAGCAACTCGATGCGTTCGCCGTTGTGTTCGTCGGTGATGACGATGGCGTCCGGGCCGTGCTGGGACGCGCTGCGGGTGTCGTGCCGATACTGAATTCGGCGGTAGGTTCTCCTGTCGTGCTCGAAGGACTCTCCGATGGGTGTGCGGCGGGCGGCGTCGAGCAGGGCCGCCTGGTCCTCGCGGTGCTTCTGGGCCGTGTCGACCAGCGTGGGCAGGTGGGGCAGGCGCTCGCGGATGCGCTGGTGCACTTCCGCGGTCCGGGCCCGGTTGCGTTTGGCGACGCCTGCCAGGTCGCTGCGGCGGATCGGGCAGCGGACCGCCCACGGCGCCCAGGAGGGGTCTTCGTGCGCCCACTCCTGGATGTCGAGGTAAAAGGTCCGGACGCGGGCGAGGATCTCCAGGCGGCCCCGGCGGGGCTTCTTGGGCCCCTTCGTTCCGGAGGTGAAGGCGATCCGGGCCTTCCATGCGTCGGCGACCTCCGGTGGCAGGTCGAGGGTGTCGATTCCGGGGTGGTGCCGTTCGATGTCGGCCCAGAACGTGCCCGCCAGAGTGCCGACCAACTGGCGGAAGGAGCTGAAGTCCATGGCGGGGCGGCGCTCGTTCAGGTAGCGGATCAGCATGTCGCGGACCGGTGCGCACTGGATCTTCCGCTGGGCGACCAGTTCCTCGGTGGTGGACTGGCCGGTCCGGAGGGTGGCGCGCAGGCTCTGGTCGCTGTCGAGCACGCCGACGTCGCACAAGACGTCCCAGGCTCCGTGAATGCCGGTCTGGTGGCGGCCGTAGCGGCCGATGTTCCAGGCCCGGAATTCGAGGACGTCGTCTGCGGTGACCTCGTGCAGGTCCTTGCCGGTGTGCAGCACGATCTTGGACAGGCAGGTGAGGGTCTGGGCGACCTGGCGGCCGATCATGCCCCGGGCCCGCGCGGCTTCCTCGGCCCGGGTGAACGCGTCGGCGGACAGTTCGGTGCGCACGTCGGCGAACAGGCGGACCGCGCCGTAGTCGACGAGGAAGTCGTAGCTGGGCAGCACGAGACGGCACAGCAGGAGGCCGGCCAGGCCGCTGACGACCTCGCTGCGGAAGTTCTTTACGCAGCGCCCGTTGGCCGAGGCGGCATCCGGAACCCAGCTCAGCGGGCCCGGGTCGGTCTCGCAGGAGTCCCATCGCTCCTGCCATCCGGTGCCGGGCCGCTCCGCCAGCCAGGCGAGCAGGCGCTCGGCCGCGCGCAGCCTTGCGCGCATTTCGACTCCGGTCAGGTGGGACCAGGTGCTCAGCTCGGGCAGCCGGGCCAGCACCTCCCGGCTGGGCAGGGTGTCGATCGGCCCGACACGGCGGGGGGTCGACCGGGGCTGCTGGGTGCCGATGAAGCGGGGGAAGGGTGTCACCTGTGGTGGCTGGGTGGGGGTGCTGTTCGTGGTGGTCATCGCGGTTGTTCTCCGAAGAGCACGGCCAGGTCCGAGGCGTTGTAGCCGCGGGCCGGGGTCGGGACGGGGGCGGGTTGTTCGGTCTGCTTGGCGTCCGACAGGTGCTGGTGGACGCGGCGGATGACTTCTTCGGGGTCTTCTTCGAGATAGAGCTGTGTGGTCGACAGGTGCGCGTGGCCGAGGACGGTCTGGATGTCGCGGAGCGAGAGGTTGCGGTCCCGCAGCATCCGCAGGGCGCAGGTATGCCGCAGGTCGTGCATGCTCCAGTTGGTGCCGATGGACTCGTTGACCCGGCGCAGGACGGCGCGCAGGGCGTCGTAGTTCAGCGGCTGACGGACCATCGGGCCTTCGCCGCGGCGGCGCCGCCGCAAGGTCCACCAGACCGGGTCACCCGGTTTGAGCGGGCCGATGCCGTCCAGGTAGAGCCGCAGCCAGACGAAGGCGTCAGTGCTGGCCGGAAGCCACTGTTCGGCACCGGTTCCTTTGCGGCGGACCCGAACGAGCTGGTCACCCCAGTCCAGGTCGGCACTGCGGATGCCCAGGATCTCGGCGGCGCGGCTGGCGTTGCTGATGACCAGCGAGGTCAAGGCCCGGTCACGGTCCGAACGCAGGGCCGCGAACAAGGAGTTCCACTGCTGATCGGGCATCGCGCGGGGGCGCCGCTTGGGAACCGGGGGGTTGTAGCGCAGCCGCCCTTCCGGCAGGAACGGCTCCAGCGGGTTGTGGTGCGCGTTCGGTCGCTGCCCACCCGGCGTTCCTGGGGGACCGGGTTGACCAGGGGGCCGTCTCCGCGCGCGATCCAGAACTCGTAGAAGCTGCGGATCACCGCGTTGCTGTGCCGGATCGTGCGGACGGCGTACTGGTCCCCGGGGTACTGCTTGCGGGTGATCGGGTTGATCGTGCCGACGGTGGAGGCTGAGCTGGTCCTGGGTGTCCGGCGCGACTTCGTGCTGCGTTGCAGCCACAGCACGAACTCGCGCACCTCGGCCGAGGTCACCTTGTCCCACTCCACATCGACGACCTGGAGCCACCGCCACCACCGCAACAGGTCGTAGGCGTAGCTCCGGACGCTTCCCGCGCTGCGGCCCTGGGCGACGAAGTCCCGCAGGTACCGGCGTATCGGCTCGATCGGCTGGTCGTCGGAGTCGTGTACTTGGTAGGGCACGACACCGTCGACCTCCACGACTCGGCCCCACTGCGGAAGCCGGATCGCATCGACGTCGTGCTCGATATCGCTTGATAGCGCCACACCAATCCCTTCGTTCGGGTTGGGTGACTTCCTACCGGCGTGGCGCAACCGGACGCCCGCGACACACGCGTGTTGCCTCTGGTAGTCCGGTCAACATGTCGGGACATACCGTCGTCGTATGAGGGGTGGTGCGCCAGGCCGTGCTCACGGTGCAGCTCCCACACCCGCTCCTCGGGCATGCGGAGGAGGGGGTGCCAGGACCAGATCGACCGCACCCCCGAGGAGCGCGGGTGTAGCGCCAGCGGCGCCAGCTTCGCCCGCCCGGGGGACTCCTGGGCGCGCATGCCCAGCGCGTACATGATCGTGGCGCGTCGGCCCAGGGCCAGTTCACCGACGAGTTCGGTGACGAACCGCATCCCTGGGCCTCTCTTCGCCCACGACGTGCAGAATCTAGCCAAAGCGTCCATCCAGAGGCGGCGCTTACGGACCTGGTCGAGCAGGTCACCGTCCGCGGCCCGCTCCTCATACCGGACACCGAAGTGCGCGGCGTGGGCGGCGGCGATGTCGGCCGCACCCGGCCACTCGTAGATCCCGAGCGGGTTGTGGAGCACCACGACCCGGTCCAAGATTCCGACTTCCGCAGCCAGGCCGGCCACTTGCACCAGCAGGGCAGCGGAGTCTTTGCCTCCGGAGTGGTTGCACACGATCGCGTCCGCGTCGCGGATCCAGTTCAGGTTCGTGGCCCGGTCGGGGGTCAGGTCAACCGTCGAGCCGGGCAGGTCGAACAGGGCATCCACCGCCCTCACCCCTCCCCTGCGGCCGGGGCGGAAGGCGGCGCGTCGACCGTGTCGATGCACTCGCGGGTCAACCACACGGCGGTGGTGTCGGGGCTCACCGCTCCGTCCGCCTTCCGACCGGGGTGGGCATCTGCCGCACGCGCAGGTTCTCGGGCCAGTCGCGGGGGTCGGAGCCCTTGGTGCTCGCAGCGCCGTGCTCGCGCGCCCACACCTTGCCGAGCTGTTTGACGAACACCGCCGCCCCGGCCTGTCTCGTCTGATCGACCAGGGAACGCACCCACTCCAGCTCCAGCGGGCGCGCACTCGTCCCCGACTCCCCACCCACGATCACCCAGTCCAGGCCGTGCAGCCGCTCGCAGCACCCGCCGGCGTGCACGAAGCTCGTCGTGAGGCCATGGCCGCGTTCGGCACCACATGTCCACAGCGCCCGTTTCAGATCGACCGGCCCCAGCAAAGGCTCGGCCGACACGAACCGGACCGCAGCCGGGGTTTCGATCAGCGCCGGCAGGCGCATCTCGGTGCGCTGCTGGTCCTCCACGGACACGCCCACCCACAGGTTCGGTACCGGCCACGGCTGCCGGTCGAACCTGCGCAGCGAATCGCCATCACTGAGGTGGTACATCTCGACCCACACCGCCCTGGCGAACTCGACGGTGTTCAGCAGCGACCGCATGCGGGCGTGCCGCTTGGTCAGGAGCTGGTAGGTGTGTTGGGGGGTGAGCGCCATGACCGCGAACATGCGAGCCAAGAACGCATCCGGTACCTGCGGGTGGAAGGCGTCCGACATGCTGTTGACGAACACCCGGTGGGGGGTGTGCCAGCGCAGCGGCGCCTTCAGCACATTCTCGTGAACGGCCAGGCCGAACCCTGGACCGGATGTCTCAGGGCGCCCGTCGGTCTGGTAGCGGGGCTGCCCCATGTGCTTGAGGCGACGTGCCTGGGCTTTGGCGTAGCAGTGGTCGCACCCGGGGCTGACCTGGTCACACCCGGTGGTGGGGTTCCAGGTCCGCTTGGTCCATTCGATCCCGGTCATGGGGCTGGTTCCTGCCGTGGACGATCGTTGGTCATCTCGGAGGCTCCTTCGACTGTTGGAGGAGGGCGCGGATACGCTCGGCGTGTCCGCGGACGGTTTCAGGGCTGGCGGGGCGGGCACCGCCGGTGCGCTGCTCCCAGGGGCGGGCCTCAGTGGGTCGGAACCCCAGCGAGGAGAGCTCGGCGACCAGGGACCGGGCCCACACTTCCGGGTCAGGACGGTCTCCGGTCTGTGTGGCCTGGTACTCGACTAGGCGCCGTTGGATCAGGCGGGCAGCCTCGTCGCGGATGGCCGCCCGCTGTTCGGCGCTCATGTGACACCCTCACCGGAGTGGGAGGGGTGGCAGCGGGGGCACGGCCCCAAATCCACGTGCTGTCCGATGACCGGGTCCCAGCGCAGGAGGTGGCGCCGGTCGGGGTGGCACTCGAATGCCCCGCAGTGCTCGGGCGGGTCCGGGTCCGGAAGGGCCAGCAGGTCGATCACCGGCACGCGCGGCCGGGCCGGGGGGCCGTGGGGTTCGGCCACGCACTCCGAGCAGGCCCAGCCGTGCCCGGACCGGTCCGCGACCATCGGCGTGCCGTGGCGGGCGCACCGCCGCACCCGGGGAGCTCCCTGCGGGGCCTGGGAGGGGTCTGGTTCGTCCTGTGCCGCCCGTTCCGGTCGGGGTGGGAGTGAAGGGGTGGAGGTGCCGCCGTGGCGCACCCAGGCGGGCAGAGCGTCCACCAGGTAGTCGGAGGCCAGGCGCTTACTCAACACCGCGTACAGCGACTGCGTGGTGTCGTGGCCCTGGCGCAGCCACGCCACCAACTCGGTGCCGGACACCGCGTCTCGCCCAAGCGGGCGACGGCGTCCAGGGCGTCGGGCAGCAGTTCGGTCACCAACCGCTGGTGCTGCCGCGGGGACAGGCCCAGACCGGTGTCGGCAGCGATGGTCGCGATCACTGTCCGGCAGAACAGGGTGTCGTCGTCTCGGCCTGGGCGCGCCGCAGGGACGATCCCCCAGTCATCCGATGAGTTATCCACAGGGGCGTTCGCGCGCGCACGCGCGTCCTCCCCCTCCTCCTCAGTCTTCTTTCCGGTGTTCTCACTGGTCTTCTTAAAGACCGTGGGCTTTCCGGGGGCCGGTCGACCCCCGGTCGGCTCACCGGCCTGCGGCTCACCGGCCTCCGGAAACCCGTCGGTGGTCGCGACCTGGTAAAACACCGGATCTGTGATGGGTAGCTTGCCGAGCGCGCAGTCGATCTGCGCCGTGCCCTTGACCTGGGTCAGTACCGGCTCGTCCTCATCGCACCCCGTGCAGCGCAACCACATCTCGGTGCCCTCGGCGTACCGGGAGCACATCTCGACGTAGTCGCTTCGGTGAAAGGCGTGACGGTGCGGAACACCGCCGTGTGGAAGTGACCGCCGAGGTCGCGGTAACGGACCTTGGCGACCCACCGGTGCGCCACCAGGGTCCGCATCGCCTTGTACGCCACATCCCTGCCCAGGGTGGGGCCGGGGATCCGCCTCTTCTCGGCAATGAGCTGATCGAGCGTGAAGTGCCACTGCTCGTCGTGCCGCAGCACGACGTTGAGCAGCCCGATCGAGTTCAGGTCCGGCAACGTGTCCAGTGCCGCGTTGGGCACCTGCGTGAAGCCGCGCAGCGGCCGCAGTTGTGTCAGATGCTGCATGTCACCTCCTCACCAGGTGGGCAGGGCGCGGGGCGTCGGGTGCGGTCACGAACGGCCGTCGAAGGTGGGGGCGGCTCGGAGCGCCCGCGCGGCCTCCAGCAACGCCTGGCACTCACCGACGAACACCGCAAAGTCCTCGACGTCGTCGAACCGGGTCGCCGTGAGTTCCACACGGCCGGTGGAGTGCAGCACCGCACGGCCGCAGACCGCGTGCTCCTCATGGACCGTGACCTTCGGGCGGGCCTGCTCAGCGGCGCTCACCGGCGGCCCCCGATGATGTGCTCGGCCAGGTCCAGCGGCTCATGGCGAGCGAGGTGGTCCACCAGGACCGCCGACGCCCAACGGGAGGACCCGCGGACCTGGAACACCTCGCCCTCGTCGAAGGCGGTGTGCTCGCACACCGGGCACACCAGGTCGACGACCTCACGTTTCTCGGCCTCCTCGGCGACCGACTCGTAGCGATCGACGTGACCACAGGGGTTGTCCCAGACGTCGACGCTGTACCACGCCCCGTCTTCGTGCTGGTTCAGGTTGCGGGCCTGCCCGCGCAGGCCGCCGCATCGCGGGCACAGGGTGTCGATGATGACCGGACGGATCACCGGGCTGCACCGGCCGCTCCCCCAGGGGCTCTCAGCGGCGCGCAGGCGGATGCGCACGGTCATCGTGGGGACCTCGAAGCGGCCTTGGTCGGGGACATCGAGGTCGACGATGGTACGGATGTCGGCGCGGGTCATCACTCGGTCACCTCCACCCGGGAGCCGTCCTGGAAGATGGCCGTGCGCAGGGCTCGCGCGTGGGCGAGCTCCGTGGACGACATGGTCGGCCATTCGCCGTCGAGCACTCGGCGCAAGACCTGGAGGGAATCCGCGTTGACGTAGAGGTCGGCGCCGCAACAGGCGGCCCCACGGGTGTCGGAGCATCGGGGGCTGTAGACGAATTTCATGGAGCGCCTTTCGGGAGGGAGCCTGGCGTGGTCGGTCGGCCGCGCCAGGCGGAGGGGTCAGGAGGGGTTGATGGGCTTGCTGAACCGCACCAGCGTGGGGTCGCAGTCGCAGTAGCCGTCCAGGTCGATGTCCAGGCGGCAGTTACCGCACCAGCCGAGGTCGTCGAGGGAGGCGGCCTTGTAGCGGGTGTGGAGGTGGGTGTTCAGGGCCTGGGCCAGGTTCTGGCGCGCCCGGTCGAGCTGGCGGGCCTGGTCGCGGAGGTGGTTGATCTCCTCCAGAGCCTCCTGGGCCACATCCAGGGGAAGGGGGTAGAGGTCCTTGCGGAACGGCCGGTCGATCACCGTCCCGGCCGGAGTGGTGACCGTCCAACCCGGGGTCCAGAGGTCATCGCTCCAACGCAAGTCGATGCCGGCCGAGAGCTCCACCGCCCCCTTGTAGGCGTGCTGGAAGTCGTCGTGGTCGGTGTAGGCGATGATGACCTCCAGCCCCAGCACGCGACAGGCGTTGGCGACGGACTCGACGTAGCTGACCGGGTTCTTGGCCGCCGCGATCACGCGGGCCACCGGGATGCGGGAGGCGATGCGGTTGGGGGAGAGAGCGACAGCCATTCTTCTAGCCTTTCTTTTTGGTTTTTCTTATAATCAAATACTAATCTACTGACAGCCCCCTTGCCGTTCTTTTATTCGTTTTTCTTCCTTTGTTTTTGGGTTGCCGGTGTCTAGGTCATTTTCCTGTCGAAGGCGCCTCGGATTGCTCTGAAAAGAGCCGGTTCCCCGACTTCATGAAGAGTCAGTTTCTTCGGCAAACACGAGTGTTCCGCGTGGCGGGGGCGCTTCCAAACGCTTCCCGCTGCCTCCCCCCGGGGGGTGAGTCGGTGGTCACTTCTCTCGGGCAGGGGAGGCCAGTGCTTCGCGCCAGTCCTGGGTCTCGGGGGCAAGTGCTGCGGCGATAGCGAGCTGGGCGTACCCGTTTCCCAGCGCAGTCTGCATGGCCGCTTGGGGGTCCCTGGTGCGGGCGAGCCGCTTGGCTCGCTCGAAGGCATCGACCGCCTGGCGGTATGCCTCAGGTCCAGTCATGCGAAGCGACCTCCTCCGATACTGCACTTACAACATGAGCGCGATGCTCGACGTGAGCATTCCGGTGATTGCGTTAAACGGAAAAATGCTTATTTTTCTCGTTGTTTATTGGGTGCGGGCCTGGATCTTGTCCGGTGCGTAGTTCACAGGCGCACGGATATGCCTTGCGTTCGCTTCCTCCGCCGGGCCCGCCGACACAGGCCACACACCGGAGTGCGTTGTCGACGGTGCCGCCAGTACGCCCCCGAGGTCCCGCAGGGCTGCAGCGCCCTCGGCTGCACCCCTTTCGACCTGCGTCTGCGTTCCCATTCACGGCGCATGGCCTGGCGACACAGGTCACACGCCGGGGTCCGCTCGCGGTTGTGGCGGGCGTAGGCAGCGGGCGTTCCGCACGGCAGCAACCGCCGCCGGCCGGTGAACCTGGCGGCCACCAACTCCTCCACCGCAGAAGGCGGATACCGAATCGTCCGCGCGGACAGCCGAACCTGGACCAGCTCCCCGGCGTCGGCGTAGGCGCGTACACGCCGCACAGTCACACCCAGAACCGTTGCCACCTCGGCGGAGGTCAGCAGAGGACGCAACACCCGCTCCGCGGCGTCGCCGGTCGACGCGTTCACGCTGCCTCGCCCTCTGACAGGGGAACCGCAGCTGGGTCCGCCATGTCCCGCCCTTGCCACTGGGAATGCGAGGCCCACCCGGACGCGAAGGCCGACTCCTTGATCTGAGCAGCCGCAGGCCCCATGGGAGCGCGCCCGATCAGCTCCGGGTAGGTCTGCGCCAACCTCTGCGCAATGGGCTCGACGATCGTTGACCGCCCCCCGGAGCGCACGGCCGCCAGAGTGGGCACCGCCAGACCTGTCGCCAACGCGACCTCCGTGGTCGAGTACCCAGCCCGCGCGAGCGCCTGCAGCATCCGACGCGCCGGGGTGGCATCGACCTGGAGGCCTCCGCTGTAGCGGAGTTTCGGCGCGGGCTCGAATCCCCACCGGAACCGGCTCTCCCGCTCGGCCTCGTTCATCCCGCCCCAGATCCCGAACTCGATGTGCGGATCCGTGCCCGCCGTCCGGCACTCGGTGGCCACCGGACACTCGGCACACACCGACTTCGCCCTCTCCTCCCGGAGCTGCTTCGTGGAATGCCGCTCACCGTCAGCAGCGAAGAACAGCTCAGGGTCCACGTCCGCACCACGGCACCTGGCAAACGTCGACCAGTGCTTCTCCTGCGCGCCGTTCACGTCCTCCTCCTCGTTGTTGTTCGTGGACTCAAGCGGCACGGGTCCCCCTCTGCCCACGGTGGCGCGGCCTCGGGGCAGGGACCTGTCCAGGGCATCCGGCCTGCCACCACCTGTTGAAGCACGCCCGGATCAACCGCTCTCCCCGCGGGCCCGGACCCTCGTACTCCCCTCGGCGGTGACAGTGCTCGCACACGATGACCTCGACATCCGGGGTCACCAGCCAGGTGCACCGGCCGGTACGCCGGTCAATCGTGAGCAACCCATTACGCAAGAGGCTCCGGCGGTAGCGGTCACGTTCGTTCTCGTTCATGCCGCCAGCCACACCCACGGCGCTGGTCTCGATCGCCTTGCGCAGACACTCAGTGGCTACGGGACATCCCGCGCACACCTGGCGTACAACCCGTTGCTCACGCTCATCCCGAGCGTCGACGTCCTCGCCCTCAACGCGGAAGAACTCGCCGAGTTCCATACCGGCACAGCGGGCCTGCTCCCACCAACGGTCCTGGCTGTTCATCCGTCCTGTCCTGTTCTCCCGCGGGGGTGTGAGGGGCGACTGCGCAGCGGCGGCCGCCCCGGTTGCGGTCTCAGATCAAGCCCATGGGTCCTCGGGTGGTTCCTCCTCCCCGACCGACTCTTCGGACTGGCCGGGATCACCGGCGAGCATCCACTCCTCGAACTGGCGCAGCTCCTCCACGGACGCTGTTGTGGGGGACCGACCTCCCGTGTGCTGGGCGAACAGCAGCTCCAGCTCCTGCGGCGTTCGCTCCTGTGCCTCGAAGTGGGTGACCAGGGAGCGCCACAGGTCCACCGGGTCCTCGACGATCTCCGCGTCGACTGCCTCGGAATCGGACGTGTCCGGAGTCGGAGTTGGTGCCGACTCGGAGCTCGTGGTCTGTCGCTGGCCTTCGATGCGCTGGCGCAGGCTGGCCTCAACCTGATCGGCTTCCGCCCACGTCAGGTCGCCCATCGCCGTGACGTTGCGCCCCACTACGGACTCAACTCCGTTGCGGGCCGCTTCTGGGGTCTGCACACCGGCTTCTCGCAGCAGACCGAACAAGGCACTGGTCCTCTCCCGGTCGATGCGGTCCCGGTGGCGGCGCCTCAACGACTCGTTGCGCGCCTCCACGATCGACGACGCCTGCGCCCGCCGCTCCCGCGCCTGGTCCAAGGCTTCCTGATCCATCTCCTCAGGGATGTACGCGCCGCCCAACACCTGCGGAAAGGCCTTCCGGATAGCGCTGGCCTCGGCACATTTGGCGATCATGTGGGACGGCATCTGCCGCCACAAGAACGCCCGGTCCCCGCCAGATCCCCCTTGGGGGCGGAACTCGACGAACTTCGCGACGCCCCACACCGGGACGTCCATCTCCGCGTGCAGCAGACCAACCCGAGCCGCGACCGGCGGCACCGCATCGTGTACCCACACGTCCGTCCACACCCCGTCGGGGCCACACCACTCCGGGCCGATCTGCCCGCGGTACATGCCGGTGCCGCGCGCCACAGCCCGGAATCCGTCGATCCCGACCTGAATCGTCCACTTCTTCCCACCAGGTGCGTACTTGTCAGTCCGGCCGATCAGATACACCTGCCGCGAGAACGGATCAAGACCACTCCTCTGGCAGACGTGCAGGAACACCAACTGCTCACCGAAGGGGGCTTCCTCGATACCCATCTGACGCAAGGCAGCAATCTGCGCCTCGGACCACTCCACCTGGTCGTGGGTGACGACCAGCCCCCCGGCAAGCTGCGCCAGTTCACCAGCCATGGCCTCATCACCGACACCGTCGACGTCAGCGTCCACCGCCTCCGACTCTGGTTCCTGCCGCTGTTCCTCCTGGGCGTCAACGTCCAGCTCCTCCGGCTCAGGAGCCTGCGTCTCTTCGCTGGTCCCGGTCACGACGCCACCCCCATGCCCCAGTCGAGCGGCTCGTCCGACGCGGGCTGTATCGCCTCCACGGGGGGCAGATTCTTGGGCGTCTCCACCCACGGCATGACGCCCTTGCGCGCCCGCCGGTAGGCCACGACGTCCTCGCCCCACTTCGCCTTCCCGGCGTCCCCCATCAGCTCCGTCAGCCGGGATCGAGCCAGGTTCCAGTGCTCTAGGCCCTCCTGCTCCGCCTTCTTGGCGGCCAGCACCTCACGCGCCTGGTCGTCGGTGAGCGTGATCTCCTTCTTCGGGTCGAGATGGGGGTGAGTCCTACGCAACGCGGCGTACGTGTGCTTGTCGCCGTCCAGCTCAGGCGGTTCCCCGTAATGAAGGGACAGCCGGAAATCGGCCGCCTC
The DNA here is from genome assembly GCF_001942255.1 of Nocardiopsis sp. CNR-923. Classification (GTDB taxonomy): domain Bacteria; phylum Actinomycetota; class Actinomycetes; order Streptosporangiales; family Streptosporangiaceae; genus Nocardiopsis. The sequence continues at coordinate 5,772 of NZ_MKKC01000116.1, read as the reverse complement.
GGCGATCAGCGCGTCGATCTCCTCCTGGTCCCAGGTGATGACGTACTCACGCATCTCCAGGTACGAGGACAGGACGGCGACGTGGACTTCGCGGACACCGAGCACGACCATCTGCCACAGCACCTGGCATCGGATTCCCACCGGGATCTCGTCGACGCCACGCCCCCATTCCGAACCGTCGGCATCGGTTTTCAGCTCCAGCAGGGCAACTGGAGCGCGGTCCAATGCGGGGCAGGTCGGGCACTGTGAACAGCACGGGTCGCAGTCGACCGCGTCGCAGCACCCCTCCGCTAGGTGCGTGTCGCATTCGCACATGGGCACGAGCCGCCGGTCCGGGGTCGCGACCATCCACGAGTCCTCGGGGTGCTGCCAGGTCCCACCGGGAAGCACCGCGTACTCGGGATGGCGGTCCATCCACCAGGCGGCCACGCCACCCTCCAGATAGTGGCCGCGCGTCTTGTTCTTCGTCGGGGGCTCCGACGGCAGGTTGCCCGCCATCTTCTCCCACACCGACCGCCGCGAGTCGTAAGACGACAAGCCCATGACCGCAGCGATTTTGGACGCGGTCATCGCGGCCATCCACTCCTCGCTGCCTGGTGCCATGCCGTCGACGCGAACGGGGCGCACCGGTGCGGGTGGCACCGCTGAGGGCAGCGTGATGGTGCGGGCAGTGAAGTCCCGGTCGGCCCACCGGAGGCCGCCACCGGTGTAGACGGGCCGGTCGTGAGCAGGCACCACCGGGCCGAGTTCGACGAGACCGGTGAGAGCGGCCTGCACGATGGTGGCCTTGTAGTACCCGGCAGCGAACCGGTACCCCCCACAGGGGGCGGGAACGACCAGGGCCATCCGGCGGCCCTGAACCACAACCCACGCCTGCCCAAGATCAGCGCAACTGTGCAACATGTCCACGAGGTCTTCGTGGACCGGACGCAGGTCACCCACAGGACGCCTCCGGGGCACGGTGCCGTCCGGGGCGCGGAGCCAGGCGAGGCGGTGCGACCTTGAGACCCCGCAGCAGATCCCGGCCTTCGCGCAGGTGCAGACGGATCATGTGCGCACGCAGGTTCCCGTGACGCAGGCCAGACACCTCGCCTGCGCGAGCGGCCAGCGCGGGAAGCAACTCGGGGAACCCGTCGGCCTGCGGGGAGTCCGCGCACACGGCCTCACCAGCACGGAGCTGGATCTCCGCGATGTCGCGAGCGACCTGCCTCCAACGTTCGTTCTCTCCTCGGGAACCGGCCTGGGCCGCCTTGCCCAACGCCAGACCCTTCCGGGTCTCCAAGTAGGCGAGGTAACCCCCGCGGTCGGTACGATGCTTCATGCCCTGTGTCCTCTCTTGTCGGTTGGTGCAGGGCGGGCTTCCGGGCGGGCCTCATCCGCGCGGGAGCCCCTTCTTCACGCCTCGGTCCGGCTCCGCCGCGCCAAGTAGTCGGCGCGACGCTTGGGAACCTTCGGCTCCAGCGACACAACGTTGGTGTCGCCTTCGGACACCAGTGGGGCGTCCGTGGTCTTGGTGGCGCGACCGCGCCGCTGGTACTTACCGCGAGGGGCTTCCTGCCGTTGGGTGGGCACCTCGTGATGGCGGAGGATCCAGTCCAGGTGCTCGCGGGTGAACCGCACCCGCCCGGAGATCCGCGTCCACGGGATCTGCCGTGCTTTGGCCTTGTCCCGGAGCCAGCTCGCAGTGGACCGGATGAGCAAGGCGGCTTCCTCAGGGGTGAAGGCCAGCGGGTCCGGCATCAGTCCGGTCTCCTGGTCGGAATCTGGGAAGGCACGCCGTCCAGGCACAACCGTTCGATCGGGACCCGCAACGCGACAGCGACCTTCACGAGAGTTCCGACACCGCATTCGCGGCGACGGTCAGCGCTCGGCGGGATGTTCGTCGCGTCGTAGTTTTCGAGGTTCCGCCAGGTCGCGGGGTGGACATCGGCCCGGTCAGCGGCCTGTTTCCGGGTGAGCCCAAGCAGATGGCGCTGACGGCGGATTTGTCTGCGGTCGTGCCTGACCGTCGGTATGGGAGGCATGAAACACAAACTAGGACTCACAGACCAATAATGCAAGAAAAGTGGCCCATGAGGGCAAAAATAGTTACCCCATGAGGGCAATTTTGGGGTTCAAGGGTGCCTTCGGACCTAGGTCTCCCGTGGGGAGACGGTCAGGGACCTAGGGTGTGCTGTGAGTCCTACGGGCCACGACACCGTCCCCCCAGCAACCAAGGAGCAGGGTTGACCCACGACGACCAACGAGGAGAGGAAGAAGCAACCGAATGCGTGCGCCTCACCATGCAGCAACGGGCTCTGAGGGCCGCCGAGATCCTGCGCCGACGCAGAGAAAGCTTCGGCTACCCCAAGCGCGCTGCCTTCGCACGCGACACCGGTGTGGCCTACAAGAACGTGTCGCGAGTGGAGTCAGGCAAGCCTCGCGGCTACGACAGCACCACGCTCCAGGCGCTTGATGCCGCCTACGGGTATAACGCCGGCTCCATCGAGGACGTCTTCGCTGGCGGGGACCCAAGGCCTCTGGAAGGTGACGTCACTGAGCGCACCGAGGACGCCCCCGCACTGTCCTCGGAACTCCTGGGGCGGATTGTTGGCACGCCCCCCTGCATGCCGAACGAGTCCTTGGAGTGGCACCAGGATCCCATCGACGAGGCCAACTGGGTGTACACGATGACGATCGTGTTCGTCGAGGAGGACCGGCATGCAGGGCGAGCCGCCGACATGGAGAAAATCTCCATGCCTCTGTCCAAAAATCGGACGACCGAAAATGTGGCGAAGGTGCTGCGTGAAGCAATCACCCATGTCCGCTTCAACCTGGACAAGTAGCCTCACATAGTCGCCTTTCAACACAAAACGTCCCGGACTGGAACCATTCGACCGGGACGTTTCGTCTGTATGCAGGACGACTCCACACCAACGAGAGGCCCACCGAACCCCGCCAGTCCCCCTGGCGTTCTGCGCAAACAACTCAAGATGCACGTGCATCCGCACGTACGACCGCCTAGCATGAGCCCCCCGAGGCCACGTTTCGGCTTGAACCGAAGGTGATAACTCCCTTGCCCATTCCTGCTTCCAGGCTCTACGTCCGTCCCCGCCCCCTCCCAGCACTGGCAGCAGTCGCCGAACGCGCCGATGCGATCTGCATCGACCTCCACCTCGGCAGCCGACCTGAGGAGTTCGTCCCCGTCGCCGTCCCCCTGGTTTCAGACTCGTACTGAGTCGATGGATCCAGAGCTTCGGCATCACCGTTACCCCGAGCCTGTTCCGCGACGACCCGATGAAGTTCATCCACCTCTTCGGCCTCACACGAGTCGACGCACTCCCCGACTCAGTCCCGGAAGCCCTCAGGGATCCGCGCTTCTCTCACCGATAAGGGACATCCCCTGCGACTAGAAACGGATGGCATGGCATCGCTGCTCTCCACCCCCAGGTTTCACGTCGTTGAACCGGACATTCGAGCCGTGTATGTCCGGACGCGCCCCCTCCCCGCGCCAGCCGCGGTCGTGGAACGCGCTGACGCGATCTGCATCGACCTCCAACTCGGTTCCCCACCCGAGCACTGCTTTCCGGTCGTACTCTCACTGATCACCGACACGGTCCTCATTCGATGGGTTACCGAGTTCGGCGTGACCACACCCCCATCTCAAATCCGGAGAGACCCGCTCCGCATCATCCGAGACTTCTCCCTTCAAGATGTCCGCGCCGTCCCAGAGTCGGTTCCCCTGGACCTGCGTGACCCCCGATTCCCGTACGTGTAAGGAGTGCTCGCCAGCAACGGCACAATGAAGTCTCACCTCATGCCAAAGGAGCGATCGTGCATCACTACGATCTCTTCACCGCCCCCGCGGTGAAACCCCCCAGCCCACCGGCACCCCACCGGACCGCCCCCACGACCGAACTGGCATCCCCCAACCCTTCGGCCGCCAACCGCTGGCAGGCGCGCTACAAGACCCCCGAGGGAAAGATGGTGACCCGCGCTTTCCCTGATCGCCCCAACGCCACCGCATGGCTCCAAGGCAAACCGGGAGGCTCTCTCAACCAGATCCGGTCCCAGGCGGGCACCTGATGGTCGCCTACGCCGAACCGCTGAAGCTGTCATGGCGGGCCCGATGGACAGGGCATGACGGGAAGCTCAAAGCGAAGTCTGGGTTCCCGAACAAGACCGCCGCCACGAAGTACGCGCGAGAGCAGGAAGCAGAAGCAAGGAAGGCGTCTGAACCCAGCTCGCTGGTGCGCGATGATCGTGACACCATCACCTTCAAGGAGTGGGCGCAGGAGTGGCTGACGAAGATCAGCGTGTCCGAATCCTCCAAGCGCCGATATGTGTCCGCGCTCCGTAACCACATCGTGCCGGAGTGGGGTGACTGGAAGGTCAAAGATCTCGCCTCCGCCCAACAGCAGTTCCGACGGTGGAGAGAGCAGCTCAAGGACGAGGGATACGCCTACAACACGCGCACTCAGGTGATAGGCCTGTTCTCCAGCATCTGCCTCGGGGCGATGAGAGAGCGCCTGCTCTCGGCGAACCCGACGCACGTCCAGTTCGGCCAAGGCAGTGTCGCCGACCGGATGCACGACGATGACGAGGCGGAGCCGATCGTCCTCACTCCCCTCCAGGCGCTCCTAGCAGCTGAGCGCGCCGCCGTCATCACCGGCCGTCCCGACGAGTTCATCATGTTGGTCGCGAAGTACTACATGGGAGTACGGATCGGCGAGCTTCTCGGCCTACCGAGATCGTTCGTATCTCTGCCTCAACCTCGAATCACGCATCAACTCCACCAGGCGGAGACCACGAAGTTCGAGTACCGGCACACCAAAGGGGCCGACAGGAGGCGGGTGGACCTTCCCACGTTCCTGTCCGAACTGCTCGCCTTCCAGGCTGAGCACGTGGTTCATCCGAGTGCCCCGGTCGGTGCGGAGTGGTGTCCCTGTGGGGATCGGGCCAGGGCGAGGTATCGGCATCCAGTGGGGTCTCTGCTGTTCTCCGGGCTCGGCCGCCATCAGCACTGGGAACTTGGGGCCTTCCGTAACAGGGTGTTCTACCCGGCCACACGCGCCTTGTTCTATCCGACGGTGGCACGGCAGCGCCGACCTGTCTGGGTCCGTGAACGGGAAGACGGAAAGCCGTTGCATCCGTTCGACTTCGATCCGCGGGACCGGCGGTTGGCGTCGAAGGAACCGGTGGCGTGCTGGATGCCGATCGCTCCAGGCGCGATCGTCCTGCACCACTTCCGGCACAGCCACAGCTCCCTGCTGGAGGAGCTCTGGGTTCCGGGTCCGCTGGTGGACGAGAGGCTGGGGCACAAAGACCGCAACGACGTAAGGAAGCGCTACAAGCACCCCACCGACCGCATGCGCGCGTGGCTCAAGGAGGAGTTGGAGGAGGTGTGGAAAGAATCGCTACGGCAGCGGAAGGCGATGGGAGTACAGTCCCCTGTGGCGTTGGTGGAGGACCTACTTCGGCAGGTGGAACTGCCCAATCTGGAATCTCGCTCCAGATTTGCTCCGGATCGGCGTCGTCCTGAGTGGGGTGCGTGGGACGCTAGAACAGCTTGACGCCTTTGACCTGCAATATCAGTGGGACAGCGCCGCTCGTGTTGGTTGAAATTCCCCCATTCTGAACATTGAGTCGTTGATGTTGGCCATGGAGGAGGAGAAGTTGCCTCCGCCGAAGCCCGCGGTGGCGCCCAGGACCAGGAACAGCCAGTAGGGGGTGTCGGGGTTCTGGATCAGGTAGAAGGCCAGGGCGGTGGGGATGAGCAGCAGGGACGCGGAG
>NZ_MKKC01000115.1 GCF_001942255.1 Nocardiopsis sp. CNR-923 | reverse complement strand
GTCGTTAAGTTCCTTTGCGCTGATGGTACTGCCCTGTGGTGGGGTGGGAGAGTAGGTCGCTGCCACGGTTTTTTGTTGGGGAGGGGGTCGTCCTTGGGGACGGCCCCCTTTCTTTTTTTGTGTGTTGGGGGTGCCGGGGTGGGCGCCCCCCTTTTTTCGCTCTTGGTGGCGGGCGCGCGCGACCATCGGCCTGAGGGGGGTTGGGTTGACCGGTTCTCGGGTCCACAGGGGGCTGGGTGTGGTGTTCCGCTGCCCCGGTCACCATGGGGGGTGTGGCTCGCCTCGGAGGGCGTGTTCGCGGAGCGAATTCGTCCGGAGGGCGAGGTCCCTCACCTATGGTCACCATCCGCCGTGCACAGATATGCAGAACACGGCCACCACGTGGAAACGTGATTCCGAAGTGATGACACCCCCGACCCCAGGAGCGGGGGGTGGACGGTCCAGCAGACATCGGCCCCAAGCCCCACACAGGTCCGCACGTCCGTCACTGGAAAGGGGGTCTACACCCTCACTGTCCGCCCAGCCAAGGGGGGTGAGCCGGAGACCGTGACCGCTTCGGGTCACCGAACGGGGGTCAAGGGGGGTTCGAGGGTCTCCCTCCCCGCGCGCCCAGCCACACGGGGGTCGGCCGCACACTCTCCCACCCCGTCAGCCACAGGGGGCCAAGGGCTACCGTCCCCACGGGATGTGACGTGCGCTGTCCGATCAGCCGTGCAGGTCGGCTGCTTCGATCTCCTCGCGGGTGATCCCCAGGATGAAGGCGATCGCGTCGAGATAGGGCACGGTCACCGAGGTGTCCGCCTGTTCGCGGACGACCGGCTTGGCGTTGAACGCGACGCCGAGCCCGGCGGTCTGGAGCATGTCCAGGTCATTGGCCCCGTCGCCGATCGCGACCGTCTGGGTCAGCGGCACACCGGCCTCCTCGGCGAACCGTTGGAGCGTCGTGGCCTTCCCCTTACGGTCGATGATCGGGCCCACCAGGTCACCGGTGAGCTTGCCGTCCACCACCTCCAGGGTGTTCGCGGCGGAGTAGTCCAGGTCCAGCAGCTCCACCAGGGAGTCGGTGATCTGGGTGAAGCCGCCGCTGACGATCCCACACTCGTACCCGAGCCGTTTGAGCGTGCGGACCAGGGTCCGGGCACCCGGCGTCAGCTCGATCTCCTCGCGGACGCTGTCGATCGCGGAGGCGTCGAGTCCGCGCAGCAGCGCGACCCGAGCGCGGAGGGACTCCTCGAAGTCCAACTCTCCGCGCATCGCCTGCTCGGTCACCTTGGCGATCTCCTCCTCGCAGCCCGCGTGGGCGGCCAGGAGCTCGATCACCTCGCCCTGGATCAGGGTCGAGTCCACGTCCATGATGATGAGGTGCTTGCCCCGGCGGTGCAGACCACTGGGCTGGACGGCGACGTCCACGCCTGGGTGCTCGCCTCCATCGCCAGTTCGGCGCGGAGCTGGTCGGCGCTGCCCCCGGAGATGTCCATCTCGACGGAGGTCACCGGATAACTGGAGAGCCGCTCGATGCGGTCGATGTTGGCGCCCGCGCGGGCCACGCACGAGGTGATCGCCGCGAGGGCGCCCGGGCGGAGCGGATCGGCCAGGACGGTGACGTGCAACCGGTTGGGGTCGTAGGCGTTGACCCGTCCCCCGCCGTCTCCGTACTCGGTCTCCATGTCGAGGTCGATCGCGGTTTTGTCGAGCGCGCCGCGGACCTCCTCGAAGACGCGGTGCCGAGTGACGCCGGGAGCAACGCGCTCGTCCACCTCCAAGATCGCGCCCAGGACCAGACGGCCGCCGAGGACGACCTGTTCCAGGTCGACGATGGCGACCGGGAAGACGGAGAGGGTGCTGAGCAGACGCGCGCTGATGCCCGGACGGTCTCGCCCGGTCACCGTGACCGACAAGGTGGTTTCATCATTCATGGCGTCATCCACGGTACTCGGCTCCGGTGGGCCCGTGTTCGACAGGTCAGCCTCTCTTCGCAGGTCGTTCACCATGCGGACAGCTGTCAGCGGTGGGCCTTCTTGGCCTTGACCGTGATTCCGCCCAGCATGCAGGTGCCGGTGAGCCGCACGACCGGCGCGTTCGGCTCCGTGACCTGGTCCGTGCCGTGCATGTCGGCGCCGCCCAGGATCGCGGACGTGTCGTTGATCACCCTGACCCCGTGGGGGACGACGATGTCCACGCCGCCCAGGATGACCGCCAGTTGGATGGTCACCTCGTTCCGGCTGAGGACGGCCTCGCGTAGGTCCAGTTCGGCGCCGCCGCACAGCACGGACACGTTGGTCCGCGGTTCGACCAGCCAGCGACCCCTGCGCTCGCATCCCCCGAAGACCGCCACGATGTTCTCCGAGCCCTTGCTCCGCTCGGCCAGGTCCCGCGCCTCGGGGCCGAGGAGGGTGCGCTGGTCGGGTGTGGAGGTCGGAAGGTCAGCGACGATCGGGGCGAGCTCACCGACCGTCTTGGCGCGGTAGAGGTCGTCCAGCCGCTCGTCGAGTTCCGTGGGGCTGAGCCGCCCCTCCGCGAGGGCGTCCCGGAGCCGCTCGGCGACCTTGTCTCTGTCGGAGTCGGAGGCTCGGATGTGGTCGGGCTGCATGGTCTCCTCGTTCCCTTACTCTCCACCTACCCTCCAGTATTGGGGGTGACGGGTGGTGGGAGATCAGGTATCTCCCCTGGAGCTACCCCGAGATCCGGTCAGCGCGTCCCCCGTGGGCCTGCGTAGTGTGCCGCGGACGCATACCCCGTTGCGCGACGGGCTGCATCCACGGCACACGCCCTAGAAACGCGGTGCGATCGCCGCGTGCGCGGCCACCCGGGCGCGGCGCACGGCCATGTCCAGCCGGCGGAGGGCCTCGCGTCGGTTCTGCGCCTGCCGCGCGTCGAGCCCCCGGCCGGAGAGCGGCTCGGCCGATTCGACGATCCTGGCGAGTCGTTCGGCCTGGGCGGCCAGTCGGTGGGCGCGCGGCGGGTAGCCGTGCGCGAGTGGTGGAGCGTCCCGGTTCTCCAGCGATCCCAGGACCCGCGGGCCGAACCCCGCGACGTCGTCCACCCCCTCCAGGGTCCTGGTGACCTCGATCAGGGTGAGCTTCAACCCCTGCTCGGCCTCGGCGAGGTCGGGGACCTGCGGTAGGGCGTCGGTGGCCCGGAAGGGGGTCCACGAAACGCCCACATAGGATGATCCTCGCCGGTCGGGCGTGGGCACGAGGCCGAGTTGTCCGTCGGCGAGCTGTACCAGGACGCCCTCCCGGGCCTGCACAGCGGCCTGGTTGAGCTCCTTCGGACCGACGAGCCCCAGCGGATCACCCCAGGTGGGCAGGGCGAGCCGGAAGACCGACAGCCCCAGGCCGCCGAGGCGGACCAGGGCGGTGCGCAGTGGCACGCCGCTGTCGAAGGGCAGATCGTCGCCGGGTACTGTCCCGATCAGATTGGGGCCGCCGCGTCGCTCCACGGCGTCGACGGCGTCGTCCAGTCCGACGTGTCCGGACAGCCAGGCGTTGCCCCAGGCGACGAGCGGTGCGGACGTGAGATGCATTGCTACAGGGTAGGTCGGCCCGTGCACCGGCGTGGGACGTGACGTGAGGGAGGACGATGGACGGGCGTGTGGTGGGCCTGAACGGGGTGACGGTGCGGCGCGGGGGCGCTGCTCTGTTGGACGGGGTCGACTGGACGGTCCAGGAGGGGGACCGGTGGGTGGTCCTCGGACCCAACGGAGCGGGGAAGACCACGCTGCTCAACCTCGTCTCCAGTCAACTCTTCCCGACGGACGGCTCGGTGGAGATCCTCGGTGAGCGGCTCGGACGTGTCGACGTGTTCGAACTGCGCCCGCTGATCGGCTACACGAGCGCCGCTGTGGCGGCCCGGGTCGAGCCGGGCACCCCGGTCGTCGACCTGGTGGTCAGCGCCGCCTACGGCTACCTGGGGCGGTTCCGCGAGGAGTACGGGACGCCGGACTACGGGCGGGCCCGCGCGCTGCTGGGGCACTGGGGTGTGGGCGACCTGGCCGACCGGCGGTTCGAGACCCTGTCGGAGGGCGAGCGCAAGCGCGTACTGGTCGCCCGCGCGCTCATGGCCGATCCGGAGATGCTGCTCCTGGACGAGCCCGCCGCCGGTCTGGATCTGGGCGGGCGTGAGGACTGGTGCGGCGGCTGGGGGTGCTCGCCCGCGACGAGGCGGCGCCCACGCTCGTCATGGTCTCGCACCACGTGGAGGAGATCCCGGCTGGCTTCACACACGGTCTGTTCCTGCGGGAGGGGCGTGTGGTCGCGGCGGGCCCGCTGGACGAGGTGATGACGGCGGACACGCTGACGGAGACCTTCGACCTGCCGTTGAAGGTGGAGCGGGACGGGGACCGGTGGAACGCCCGAGCGATCTGACAATTTGGGATTGAGTTAAACAGGGCAATCTATCGTCCGTAATTCCTATACCTGTCCGGATGTGGATACCCCTGGTGCATATGGGGTAGCGTCATCAACCGGTGAGCGGATCGCTCCATTTCGGCGCGCTTTATGATCATCGGGTGGGCGGGGCCGCTGATGCGCGGTCCGCGCCCGTTCCCCTGATCCCCTCGGGAAACTCCGGAGCCGCTCTCATGCCGTTGCTGATCGCCGCCACCCGCTTTGAGACGGGGGTTGCCCCATGATGACCACGATCATCATCGTCGCGCTTTTCGTCGCCGTTCTGCTCATCATCTTCTGGCGGAGCGTGCGCATCGTTCCGCACTCGATGGAGGACGTCGTCGAGCGGTTCGGCAAGTTCCACCGGACGCTGAACTCGGGCTTCAACGTCGTGATCCCGGGCGTCGACCACGTGCGCGAACGGATCGACCGCCGGGTGCAGGTGGTCAGCTTCCCACCGCAGTCGGCCATCACCGAGGACAACCTGGCGGTCGAGGTCGACTCGGCGGTGTACATCCGGGTCGTGGACGCCTACCGCGCCACCTACGAGGTCGCCAACTTCATCCAGGCGGTCGAACAGCTCACCCTGGCCACGCTGCGCAACGTCGTCGGCGGGATGAACCTGGAGGCCACGCTCACCTCCCGGGACGCGATCAACCGCGAGCTGAAGACGGTCCTGGACGAGGCCACCTCCGACTGGGGCATCGAGATCAGCCGGATCGAGCTCAAGGGCATCGAGCCGCCGTCCTCCGTTCAGGAGGCGATGGAGATGCAGATGCGCGCCGACCGTGAGAAGCGGGCCCAACTGCTGAGCGCCGAGGGAGAGAAGCAGGCCGCGGTGCTGCGCGCCGAGGGCGAGCGCTCCTCGGCCGTGCTGCGGGCCCAGGGCGCGGCCGAGGCGCAGATGCTCACCGCCAAGGCCGACGCCGACGCCCAGACGCTCCGGGCGCGCGGTGAGGCCGACGCCATCCACATCGTGTTCAAGTCCCTGCACGCCAGCAAGGTCGACAAGGACGTGCTGGCCTACCACTACATCCAGAAGCTCCCGGAGATCGCCCAGGGCGACGCCAACAAGGTGTGGGTCGTCCCCTCCGAGATGGGCCGCGCCCTCCAGGGGGTCGGCGACGCCTTCGAACGGTTGCGCGACGAGGTCGTCCGCATTCCCTGATCACCGGGACGCCCCGCGTGAGCACGGTCCGGCACGACACGGCGGGGCGCACCGGCCCCGGCCCCGTGGTCCGATGACCGGTTCTCGTAGTCTGTGGGGAATCTACCCCGGCGGACGGGGGATCGGTACGGACCTGGAGCGTCGGGGATGGAACTGTGGGAGGCGGCCGCCGTCCTCCTGGCCGGAGTCGCGGCCGGGGGGATCAACGTCATCGCGGGGTCGGGAACCCTGTTCACCTTCCCCGTCCTCCTGGCGCTCGGCTTCCCCCCGATCACCGCGACCGTCTCCAACACCATCGGCCTGGCTCCAGGGTCGATCAGCGGGACCATCGGCTACCGGCGTGAACTGAGGGGCCAACGCGCCCGGATGCTGCGCCTGGGCGCCATGGCCTCGTGGGTTCCATCACCGGCGCACTCCTGCTCGTCTACCTGCCGCCCGGGGTGTTCGAGACGGTCGTACCGTTCCTGATCGGTGCGGCGTGTGTGCTCATCCTCTTCCAGCCCCGGATCGCCGCGTGGGCGCGGTCGCGCAGGCCCGCGTCCGAGAACGGCGGTCCGCTGCTTCCGCTGGGCTGCTACGCGACCGGCGCCTACGGAGGCTACTTCGCCGCGGCGCAGGGAATCATCCTGCTCAGTCTTCTGGGCACGGCGCTGGACGACGACCTCCAGCGGATCAACGCCCTGAAGAACGTGCTCACGACCATCGCCAACAGCACGGCGGCGGTGTTCTACATCGTCCTGGCCTCGCCCGCGTGGACGGCGGTGGCGCTCATCGCGGTCGGCACGATCGTCGGCGGCCACCTGGGCGCGCGCTACGGGCGCAGACTCAGCCCGGCGGCGCTGCGGTTGTGCGTGGTCGCCGTGGGCCTGACCGCCGCGGTCCAGTTGGTCATGGGCAGAATCTGACCCGGCCTCAGCCCCTGAAGTACCCGCGCCGTTCGGCGTCCTCCACCAGCGCGGTGGCGTAGGCCCCGAGCGCCTCGGAGCCCTCCGCGATCAGCTTGATCGCGTCCATGACCCGGGCGCGGCTGACACCGAAGCGCAGCCAGGCGCCGCCCTCGTTGTGCCAGTTGGCCAGCATGGGCGCCAGACGGTCGACTGCCCGGGCGAAACGGGCCTCGGGGGTGGCGCGCGCCTCGAACTCGTCCCACAGCGCCCGGGCCCTCTCGGCCTGGTCCTCGGGCAGCAGCGGGAAGATGCGGCCGGCCGCCGCGCGCTCGCGCTCGGCTTGGGTCTCGGTGCTGACACGGTCGAAGAGGAAGGTGTCGCCGGCGTCGATCTCGACGATGTCGTGCAGTACGAGCATCTCGGTGACCCGGTCGATGTCGGTGCCCTCGGGGGCGTACTCGGCGAACGTGCGCGCGGCCAGGGCCAGGTGCCAGGAGTGTTCGGCCGAGTTCTCCCGGCGGGAGCCGTCGACCAGCAGGTTCTGTCGCAGGACGCGCTTGAGCTTGTCGACCTCCAGGAGGAAGCGCAGCTGCGCGTTCAACCGCTCGTTGTCGACCCCGCTGGCAAAGACCGGTGCCGGTTCCGTCACGTGGTTCGCCCTCCTGATGGATGAGTCGAAACGGTCAGGTGGACCGCTGGAGCGGTCGCCACTGGATGATCCCATGGAACGCGCACCAGCTGTCGCGGTGGCGTCCTCTGAACGGCCGCGGAGGGAGGTCGGGGGGTGCACGCGGTGAACGGAGGGTGTCGCGACCGGGCGGAGGGGGCCCGGGGCCTCGGAGGAAGGGGGCTCAGCCCTGAGGCGACGGTTCGACCTGCGTGGAAGCGGCCAGGTGCCGGTGCAGCCACTCGGTGAGCGCGCGGTCGGTGAGGACGCCCGCCGGAGTCAGCGGTCCGGGCGCGAGACCGGGCTCGGGGCCGATCGTGTGCGCCAGATCGGGGATGACGATGTGACGCAGGGCATGTTCGGGCACGTGGGGCTGGAGCGCGTCGTGCAGGGCCTGGCCGTCGTCGGGCGTGACCACCTCGTCCTGACCGCCGCTGATGACGAGCACGGGGGTCCGGGCGCGCGCGATCTCCTCCGCGCGGGCGGTGAAGTCCAGCCACTCGCGGGTCTGCCGTGAGCGTTCGTCCCACGCGTAGGGCTCACCGGTACGGCGCTCCCGGGCCGCGATCACCAAGGCCGGGTCGGCGACGGGGTTGATGACGGCGGCGGCGCCGACCGGGAGGCGGTTCTCGGCGAGGGTGAGCAGAACGGCGGCCGCCCCGGCCCCGAAGCCCACCAGGCCCACGGGGTCGTCGGTGACCGCGAGGGCGGCGCGCAGCGCGCCGACGACGCGGCGCAACTCGGCGGCGGACTCCTCGACCACCGGGCCGAAGAGTTCGATGAGGTAGTCGCGCTCGCCGCGCCGTTTGACCTCCGGGACGCCGCCCTTGGGCAGGCGGGCGCCGAACAGGGGCAGGCCCAGGTAGACGCGCCAGGCGGGGAGCGGGGCCATGGGGATGGCCCCGGCCAGGGCGGCCTCCCCGCGTGGCGGATCGAAGGCGTGCAGTGCGAGGACCAGGGGCGCCGGCGCGTCGCTCACCGCGGGCGGCAGGGCCAGGTAGGGGACACCGGCCGCCGTGCCGGTGACGGGCCGGGTGAGGGTGGTGGCGTCGGCTACCACGGATGATCGCCTCCGTTGCGCTCGGAGAAGTCGGTCAGGTAGCTGCTGACCAGGCGCTTGGCCTCGTGGATCAGGGCCGGGTCGCCTTCCGGCTCGTCGCGGAACGCGAGCTTGAGCACCGAGTCGGCCGCCTCGACGGCGACGTGGACCGCGCGGTCGAGGTCGTCGGTGTCGGCGATGCCGGTGACGGACACGATGATCTCGCGCAGGCGGACCGAGATGACGCGGTTGTTGTCGGTGCCGCCGTTGAGGAGTCTGCGGTCGACGATGTCGCCGAAGTGCAGGCTTCGGAATCCCGGGATCGTCCGGTGCATGTCGATGTACTCGTCGATGACGGTGTCGACGGCCACGGTCCAGTGCGAGAACGAGGCGTCGGCCAGGCGTTCGGTGACGCGTGCGCCGAACTGGTCGAGGAACCGCAGGCCGAGGGCCTGGGTGATGGCCTTCTTGTCCGGGAAGAACTGGTAGACCGACCCGATGGCGACGCCGGCGCGCTCGGCGATGCGCGTCGTGGACAGGTTGTCGTAGCCGATCTCGTCGAGGAGTTCCGCGCAGCAGTCGAGCATGCGCTGCACTCTGAGCATGCTGCGCTGCTGTGCGGGGAGCCTACGGAGCGGGGCCTGGGCGAAGGCGAGGTCCTCGGAGGCGAGGTTGACCGGCCCACGGCCCTCGCGCGACACGTGGGACCCGTTCGCGCCGCCAGGGGACCGTCGCGGCCGCTGGGACGTTGAGCTTCGGGGATTTGTCGTCACACTGCCTATGATGCCTTTCCGGATTCACCTGGTTCCGCGGAAATTCCAGTTTCGTTCCGGAGATCGTCGCGGAGGTAACCGACGACTCCGTGGTGCGGGTGTTCTTCGAGGTCGTCACCGCGGTTCCGACGAACGTGACCGACGACCACGGCGCCGGTTCGACGGGTGTTCGTCGTCGCCGTCCGCGCGGGCCGACGCTACCCGCTGGGCGTGACACTTTCCCGTGCGGGCGTACCGGGGCGGTCCGTGCGCCGCCGAGTTCCTCTGACACGGCCGCGTGAACTCGGGCCGGGGGGCTGGGTGCGGCGCGTCCGCGCGCGTAGTCTCGCGCCCATGGACACCAACCCGACTCCGGCGGCCGTCGACGCGCTCATCGAGGATCTGCCCAAGGTGGAACTGCATGTCCACCTGGAGGGCTCGATGCCCGCGGACACCCTGTTCGCGCTGGCTCGCAAGCACGGCCTGACCCAGCTGCCCGACACCCTGGAGGCGCTCCAGGAGTGGTACGCCTTCACGGACTTCCCGCACTTCGTCGAGGTGTACCTGGAGTCGGTGGGCGCCCTGCGCGACGAGGAGGACTTCGCGCTCCTGGCCTCCGTCGTCGCCCGGAGGCTGGTCGCGCACAACGTACGCTACGCGGAGCTGCACGTCAGCCTGTACGGGCACCTGATGCGCGGAGTCCCGGCACGGGTGGTCTTCGACGGGATCGAGCACGCCCGGGTGGCCGCCGAGCGCGAGCACGGGATCCAGTTGCGGTGGGTTCCGGACTTCCCGGCCGACTTCGGGCTGGAGAGCGCGCAGGAGACGGTCGAGGCGGTGCTGAGGGACGGCCCGCACAGCGTGGTCGGGTTCGGTGTCGGCGGTGTGGAGACCCCGCTGGAGCAGTACGCCGGCGTCTTCGGCCGGGCGCGCGCGGCCGGACTGGCGAGTCTGCCGCACGCCGGGGAGCACGGTGGCCCGGAACGGGTGCGCGAGGCGCTGGACGCGTTGCGCGCGGAGCGGGTCGGCCACGGTATCGACTCGATGCGGGACCCCGAACTGGTCGCTCGGCTGGTCGACGAGCAGGTGCCGGTGGACGTCAGCCCGACCTCCAACGTGTGCACGCGCGCGGTCGGGGAGATCGGGGACCACCCGCTGCCGAGCATGCTGGACGCCGGGCTGCTGGTCACGCTCAACACCGACGACCCGACCATGTTCGGCACCGACCTGACCCGCGAGTACCGCGCCGTGTACGACCTGGGGCTGTTCCCGGCCGACCTGGTGCGGCTGGCCGCGAACGGTGTGCGGGCGTCCTATCTGGGCGCGGCGCGCCGCCACGCGCTTCTGGAGGAGATCGGCGCCGTCGCCGAACGTCACGGTGTCGCCGCGCCCGGACTCCAGTGAAGTGTGCCGCGGACGCGTTCCCCGGCGGGCGGCGTCCGCGGCCCCTGCTCTAGGCGGGAGAGTCGGTCAGGGGCAGGGCGCAGGTGCCGCGCATCCGTTCCCATGTGGTCCGCGCCTGGTCGGCGGCCGCATCCTCGTAGGGCACGGGGACGCCGCCCTCGATGCGGGCGGGCGCCCAGTCGGACTCGGTGACGCGGCCGTCGTCGAGGGTGAGGGTGAGCACGCCGCTCTCCGCGGTGGGTCCGTCGAAATTGTAGAAGACGAAGTTGCCCAGCCCGTAGTGCACGTAGGAGTCGCCGACGAAGCCGCCGGGGGACAGCACGTGCGCGTGACCGCCCACGACGGCGGTGGCTCCGGCGGCGATGAGGTCGTCGGCCAGCGCGGGTGCGTGCCCGATCGGGCAGTGCGACCCCTCCAGGCCCCAGTGCAGGAAGACGACGACGTTGTCGGCCTCGGCGGCGGCCTCGGTGACGGCGGTCAGCATCCGCTCGCGGGCCTCTCCCTTGACGGAGGCGAGACCGGGCTTGCCCTCGCCGGCGGTCCAGGCCTCCATGAGGTGGTCGTCGAGGACGTCGGTGGCGCCGAACAGGGCGACCGTCTGACCGCCGACCTCGGCGATGTGCGGGGTGTAGGCCTCGTCGGCGTCGTTCCCGGCCCCGACCAGGGCGACGGGCGAGGCCTCGCCGGCCGTGAGGGTGTCGGTCAGCCCGACCTCCCCGTAGTCCATCCCGTGGTTGTTGGCCACGGACGCCACGTCCACGCCGGCCGCGTCCAGGGCTCCAGGGCGGTGGAGGGGGCGCGGAAGACGTACTCCTTGTTCGGTGCGGGGTCCCCGCCGTCGGTGACGGCCGTCTCCAGGTTGACCATGGCCAGGTCGGCGGCGGAGAGTCGGTCGGCGATCGGGCCCATGGCGGTCGACGCGTCGTCGAGTCGGGATTCGAGGAAGCCCTCGAACATCACGTCGCCGCCGAAGGCGATGGTGAAGGGTTCTGGCTCCGGCGGCGCGCTCGGCGAGGAGGTCGAGTCCTGGAGGGCCGCGGTGGTCTCGGCGCCTCCGCCCCTGTCCGTGGGGGAGTCGGTGTCTCCGGGAGAACAGGCGGGAACGAGGAGCGCGCCGACGAGTACTGCGGCGCCGCCACGGAGCGGGGTCCGGGGGAACCGGGGGGCGCGGATGGGCATGGGAGTCTCCAGGGAAGGGGTCGGTGCGGGGGACCGTGAGGCGCGCCTGGCGTCTCATATGTCGGTTCTGCCGAAGAGGCCACCTCGTGCTTCGCGTCGTCGGGCGGTGACCGGCCGGGCTGGCGTCTGCATTGTTTCTGTCTTACCTCATAAATCGGATATTTGCCATGGGTGTGGAGAGTTCGGGCGTTCGGCATGCGACTCCGGGTGTCTCTGGAAGTCGAACCAACGAAGTGGATTAGTGGACGGCGTGTGAGCGGATCGGAATTTCTTTTCCGGATTTCATTACACTAGGTCTCTATCCATGTGCGTTGTGTTATCAATCATAAGGCCTTGACCAGCGCTGATTTCAATCTGTTGTGAAACGCACACGTAAAGTGTCGAAACTTCGGCGTGCTATTTCTGGAAAACGCCTGCGCGTCACCGAGGGCTTGCTAACGTTTCGGTCCGTCGCCGGTTCTCGCCAGGGTCGATCCCTAAGAGCCGCGACCTTCGCACGCACGCGGGCCGCCCCGCACAAATCACCGTCGACCGGTGTCGGGCCCGCCTGCGTCGCGGAAGTGGAACCGCTCCTCTGGGAAGCGAGACCGCGCACCCCCGGTTCCCTCCGCGACGCCCACGCGTCATGACTGGCGCGATCGCCTGGCTGTCTCCGTGAAAGGTCAAAGCAGCACGATGCGCAACACACTCCGCTACCCCTTCGCCACCGTCCTCACCGCCGGACTCGTGGTCGCCCCTCTGACCGCCGCCCTCGCCGACTCGTCCACGGACGGTTCCGGTGGGGTGGCCAGCGGGAACCAGATCATCGTCCCTGTCGACGCGGCCGTGGACGCCTGCGGCAACGCGGTCGCGGTCGGCGGCCTCTCCCAGGCCGACTGCGTCGAGGTGGTCGAGGCCCTTGAGGAGGAGTCCGCGTCCGAGGGCGGGGCGTCCACGGACGGTTCCGGTGGGGTGGCCAGCGGGAACCAGATCATCGTCCCCGTCGACGCCGCGATCGACATCTGCGGCAACGCCGTGTCCGTGCTCGGCATCGCCGAGGGCGCGTGCATGGAGCAGATCTCCGACGGCGGCTATGGCGACGACGGCGATGGGGGCGACGACGGGGACGACGGCGGTGATGGCAATGGCGACGGCGACGGTGGTGACGGCGGTGAGGGTGGCGACGACGGGAACGGCGATGACGACGGTGGGGATGGCGGCGGTGACGACGGCCGGGACGACGAAGGCGACACCGACAGCGGCTCACAGAGCGACGGCTCCTCCTCCACCGGTGGCGACCCCCGGCCCCAGGCGGACGAGCAGCTCGCGGTGACCGGCACCGCCCTGGGCGGCCTCGTCGCGGCCGGTGTGGCCGCGATCGGCGCCGGTTTCGCCGGACTGTACTTCGCGCGCAAGCGCCGTGCGGCCGGCGCCGCGGACGAGGTCTAGGGCCGGAGCCGCACGCGCGAACCGACCCGTGGGGCGGGGCTCTCCGGTGTTCCGGGCCCCGCCCCACGCGTGTCCGCAAGCCGTGCCGGGGCGGGGGCGGTGCGGGGTGACCGGGCGCGTCTCATAACCTCGAAGACGTGCTCAGAGTCCTGTTCTCCCCACGCATGCTGGCCTTCCACGCGCTGGTCATGCTGATCGTGCCCAGCTTCGTGTGGCTGGGCTTTTGGCAGCTGGACCGCTGGGAGCAGCGCAGCGCCGCGGTCGAACTCCAACAGGGCAACCTGGCCGCCGACCCGGTGCCCGTCGCCGAACTCACCGAGGTCGGCGGGACCGTGGGCCGCGAGGACCGGTGGCGCACGGTCGAGGCCACCGGCGTCTGGGACTCCGAACACGAACTCCTGCTGCGCAACCGGGACGGCGAACGCGGCGTCGGTTTCCACGTGCTCACGCCCCTGGTGACCGGGGAAGGGCCCGCCGTTCTGGTCAACCGGGGCTGGATCGCCCCGGGGGAGACCGCGCGGGACACACCCGAGGTTCCGCCCGCGCCCGAGGGCGGGGTCGAGATCACCGGACGCCTCCAGTTCTCCGAGAGCGAGGAGAACACCGGGCTGCGTGAGCGCGACGGCCTGCCCGAGGGCCAGATCATGATCGTGGACGTCGAGTCCCTCGCCGAGGACCTGCCGTACCCGGTGTACGGCGGATACGTCGAGCTGATCCGGCAGGATCCCGCACCCGACCCCGCCCCCGAGCGCGTGGCCGTGCACGAGCTCGACTCGGGGATGAGCCTGTCCTACGCGGTGCAGTGGTGGGTGTTCACGCTCATCGCGATCGGCGGATGGGTGTTCCTGGTCCGGCGCGAGCTCAGGGACGCCAGCGCGGCGGAGTCGGGCGCGGCCCCGGCGGGGACACCGGAGGAGGAGCATGCGGGACGAGGCTGACTACCCGGATCCGGGCCGCGTCGAGCGCCGCGCCGCCGACCCGGTGGAGAGCGCTCGGGCGGGTCGTCTGTGGTGGGACGCCGCAGCCGACGCCTACCAGGCCGACCACGGGGCCTTCCTGGGCGACGCCGACTTCGTGTGGTGTCCCGAGGGGCTGACCGAGGCCGGCGCCGACCTGCTCGACCTGGCGCGCACACGCGACGGGCGGTTCCTGGAGGTCGGGTGCGGCGCGGCCCAGTGCGCCCGGTGGCTGCGTTCCCAGGGGGTGCGTGAGGTGGTCGCCGTGGACGTCGCCCTGCGCCAACTCCAGCACGCGCGGCGGATCGACGGGGAGGGCGGAATCACGGTGCCCACGGCCCAGGCGGACGCCCAGCGGCTGCCGTTCGCCGACAACTGCTTCGACGTGGTCTTCTCGGCCTTCGGGGCGTTCCCGTTCGTGCCCGCCGCCGTGGACGCGCTGGCCGAGGCCGGGCGGGTGCTGCGCCCGGGCGGGCGCTGGTGTTCTCGGTGACCCACCCCGTGCGGTGGTGCTTCCCGGACGATCCGACCGAGCACGGGTTCACCGTCCGCCAGTCCTACTTCGACCGCCGCGCCTACGTGGAGGAGGACGACCGGGGACGAGCGGTCTACGTCGAGCACCACCTGACGTTGGGCGACTGGATTCGCGGGATCGTCGGGGCCGGGCTGGTCCTGAGGGACGTGGTGGAGCCAGAGTGGCCCGAGGGACACGAGCGTGTGTGGGGCGGCTGGGGGCCGGTCCGCGGCCGGATGATCCCGGGGACGGCGATCTTCAGCGCCGTCAAGCCGGGCTGACCGGCGGGCCGAGGTGCTCGGGCGGTCCGGCGCGACCAGCCAGAAGCCGTCGTCGGCGACGCGGGCGGCGTGCGTCCGGCGGCGGCCACCAGCACGACCGGGGCGCCGCGCACCGCCAGCCGTTCCGGGAGGCGTTCGGCCGTCCCTGCCCCGGGCGTCGTTGGCTCGGGAGCCGATACCATCGCCCCAATCCCCCGAGGCGACAGGAGACCCGTCCCTTGCCCGATGTCAGCATCCGTACCGCCCGCCCCTCCGACCACCTGCGGATCATCGGGGTGTGCGACGCGTGGTGGGGGCGGCCGATCGCGGATGTGCTCCCGCGACTGTTCCTCGACCACTTCCACACCAGCAGCCTCACGGCTGAGGTCGGGGAGGAGCTGGCGGGCTTCCTCGTCGGGTTCGCTTCGCCGTCGCGGCCGGAGGAGGCCTACGTGCACTTCGTCGGGGTGGCGCCGGAGCACCGCCGATCGGGACTGGCGAGTCGCCTGTACACGCGGCTCACCAAGGTTGCCCGGGTCGACGGGCGCAGCGTGGTTCGGGCGGTGACCTCGCCGGTCAACGCGCGGTCGATCGCCTTTCACCGGGCGCTCGGCTTCACGGTGACGGGGCCGCACACCGACCACGACGGTCCGGGGGAGGACCGGATGGTCCTCGAACTCCGACTCTGAGCCGCTGGGCGCGGGTAGGAAACCCCCGTGACCGACGGTGCCGATCGCTCGGGGTGTCCGGTGCGCGTCCCTCCCCTCCTGCGAACCGCGCTCGGCTGGCACCGCCCACTCATGGCGGCCGCGGTGCTGGCGGGACTGGTGCTCGCGGTGGCCCTGGTGGGGATCGCGGTCGACGACCGCGTCGTGGTGGGCGAACCCGTGTGGAGCAAGCCAGCGAGGTTCGCCCTGTCGATCGCCGTGTACACGGTGACGCTCGCCTGGCTCCTGTCCTGGACCCGCCGGTTCGGACACCGGCTCGGCGCGGTGATCGCGGTGCTCGTCACCGTCGAACTGGCGGCGGTCGTGGTCCAGGCCGTGCGGGGCGTGCGGAGTCACTTCAACGTGGCGACCGCGGTCGACGCCGTGGTCTTCAACGCCATGGGGGCCGTCATCCTGACGGTGTGGGCGCTCAACGTCGTCATGGCCGCCGTGCTGGTGCGCGGACCGGTGGGTGACCGCGTCATGGCGCGCGCCGTCCGATGGGGGATGGCGGTCACGCTGGCGGGCATGCCGGTGGCGCTGTTGATGTCCCGGGCCACGCCGGAGCAGGCGGCCGCGCTGGCGGAGGGCGGGTCGGACGTCATCGGCGCGCACACCGTGGGCGCCCCCGACGGCGGACCGGGGTTGCCGCTGGTCGGGTGGAGCACGGTGGCGGGGGATCTGCGGGTTTCGCACTTCCTCGGGATCCACGGGATCCACGTGATGATCCTGGTGGCGCTGGTCGTGGGGTCGGTGGCGCGGTACCGGGCCGAGCCGCCTTCGGAGGCCGCCCGGGTCCGGCTGGTGGGGGTGGCGGGGGCCGTCTACGCGGGGACGTTCGGGCTGACCGTCTGGCAGGCGCTGCGGGGCCAGTCCGTCGTGGCCCCGGACGCGTGGACGCTGGCGGTCGCCGGCGCGCTGCTGTTCTGCGCCGTCGCGGGCTCGTGGTGGGCGTTCGCGCCGCCGAGGAAAACCCGACGCCGCCGGGGCGGCGTCGGGTGAGGCGCCTCTCCGGGGGGCGGTTCACGCACGGAACCGGGGCCGCTCGGCCGCCACGTGAGTTGTGCGAGTCTTTGCCGCGTCACGACCCGCTCGCAGCGCCGGCGCGGGAGAAACTCGGAGGCGGTGCTTGTCGTGGACACACGGAGAAGGGGAACCCATGATCACCACCCACTTCGTCTCCGGCTCCCCGTGTTGGATCGAGCTGGGGTCGCCGGACGTGGCCGCCTCCGTCGTCTTCTACCGCAGGGTGTTCGGCTGGAGCGCCAGCGAGCCCGCGCCGGACACGGGCGGGTACCGGATGTTCCAGCTGGACGAGACCCCGGTGGCCGGTCTCGGGCCGCTCATGGACGACGGGCAGCGGCCGGCGTGGAGTGTCTACTTCGCCGCCCCCGACGTCGACGCGACGGCCCGCACCGTGGAGAGTCTCGGCGGGACCGTGCACGCGGGACCGACGGACGTGATGTCGTTCGGCCGGATGGTGTTCTGCGCCGACCCCCAGGGCGGCGACTTCGGGCTCTGGCAGGCGTACGACTTCCCGGGCATGGGGGTCACCGACCAGGACGGCACCCTGTGCTGGGTGGAGCTGTGGACGCCGGACGGCGCCGCGGCGCTGTCCTTCTACGGCAAGCTGTTCGGCTGGCGCTTCCAGGACTTCTCCCTCGCGGACGGCCTGAGCCGTACCGGATCATCGCCCCGTCGGGCGACGCCGAGAACCGGGAGTTCGGCGGGGTCATGGGGGTGGACGCGACCGCGCTGGAGGCGACCGGCGGCAACGCCGACTGGCACCCGGTGTTCGCCGTGGCCGACTGCGACGCGGCGGCCGCCGGGGTCAGGTCGGCGGGCGGCCAGGTGCTCATGGGGCCCGAGGACACGCCGGGGGTGGGTCGGCTCGCCCTGTGCGTCGACCCGTTCCAGACCGGGTTCGTCCTGCTGACGCCCTCACCCGGGTGACGTGCCGGGGCCGCGGTCGGGCGGGGCGTCGTACCTGTTCGTCGCCGGTGCGTCCCTCGCCGTCGTGCTGGTGACCGCCTACGTCGAACGGACTCCGCGCACCATCGAATCGGCCTGCGGCACAGCGGCTCCGCGGCCGCGTGGATCGTCGTCCGGGCGCGCATAATGGCGGCATGAGATCCCCGCCCCCGGATCGGCCTCCCCGCCTGGCGCCCGCGCCGTTCGGTTCCGGATGACCACCCAAGGGCGGCGTCCGCCCGGTCGCCCCGGCGGGGTCCCGCCGGCGGACGGCGCCGGGGGCTCCCGCGCGCTCCTGCGCAACCGCGACTTCCAGGCGCTCTGGACCAGCCGGTTCTGCGCCGGACTGGGCAAGGAGAGCGGAGAGGTCGCCTACCCCCTCCTGGTCCTGGTCCTCGTCGGATCGGCCGCGCAGGCCGGTGCGATCGGGGCCGCGCAGGCGGCCACGGCGATGGTCGCGTCCGTCGCCGGCGGGGCCCTCGCCGACCGGGCCAACCGGCGCGCGGTCCTCCTCATCTGCGACCTGGGCCGACTGGTCCTCCTCGCACTGTTCACGGCGTTGCTGCTCACCGGGCACGCGTCGGTGCTCCGCGTCCTGTGCGTCGCCGTGTGCTCCGCGGCGCTGGCGGGGATCGCCAACCCCGTGGCCATGGCGGCGGTCAAGCAGTTGGTCCCGGCCGCCCAGCTGGCGGACGCCGCCGCGCAGAACCAGGTTCGCCTCTTCGGAACGACCGCGTTGGGCGCACCGTTCGCGGGTTCGCTGTTCCACCTGGGCAGGGCGTTCCCGTTCGCCGTCGAGGCGCTGACCTACCTGGCCGCGTCCGCCCTGCTGATGTCCGTGCGCCGCCCGATGCAGGCCGACCGGGACGACGGCGGGAGGTGGACCCTGCGCGGCGCGGTCAGCGGCTTCGCGGTGCTGGCCCGCCACCCCATCCTGCGGCCGATGATGGCGTGGATCCTGGGATTCAACTTTCCTATTCCGAAAACACTACGTGCGTGACTTCTCGTTTCCCGGACAGGGGTGTAGCTGGGGCGTAGCTCGGATCATGGTCGCCTTCCGCAGTCGAGAAGGCGGCCTGAGGGGAAGGGGGTCACCTTGTCGCGGGTGGCCCCTGACTCCCTATCGCGTGTCGGCGACGTCGTAGGGGGCTGTCGTCTGGTCGCACTGCCGTCCGGCCGGTAGACTCGGCGCGGGATGCTTTCAGGTAAAGCACGACAGGGCCCCGGCACTCGCCGGGGCCCTGCTCGTTGTCTGCCTATGCTCGGGCAGCGACCCGGAGGAGTGCGGTCCACTCGGCAGCCGGGACCTTCAGGTGCCCCAGACCGGGGTTCTGGGAGTCGCGCACGGCCGCGCCGGTCGGCAGGTCGGCGACTTCGACGCAGTTCTGCGTGGTCGCGCCGCTGTAGCTGCTCTTGCGGAACTTCATGGGGTGGGATGTCTCAGGCATCGGAGCGCCTTACTTCATAGGGATGCGAGTCGGTCGCGGATGAGCTGACGTGAGTCGGCGACGGACAGGGCCTCCGCCTGCACGTAGTCATACACGTGCTGGTAGCGGGTGATCTCCTCGGGCTTCTCCAAGTAGATCTCTTCGGACATGGCTTCAAGGTAGACGACCGGGGGATCCGGCGGCGGGAACTCCATGATCACGAAGTTCCCGTTCATCGCAGCGTGTGGGCCTCGCGCGATCGGGAGGACCTGGATACCGACGTTCGGCCGGGATCCCATCTCCAGCAGGTGGTCCAGTTGCCCAGACAGCTCCGGCGTGATCCGCATCAGCGCCAGCTCGTCGAGCACCGCCCAGAAGGTCACGGGCGCGCTCTTGGTGAAGACGTTCTTCCTGAACATGCGCGCGTCCACGCGGGTGGTCAGCTCATCCTCGTCGGCCACCAGGCCGTTGCCGCTGATGACCGCGCGGGCGTACTCGGGTGTCTGGAGCAGGCCGGGGATCGTCATCGACTCGTAGGTGCGGATGGAGGAGGCTTCGGACTCCAGCCCGACGAACTGACCCGAGCCGAGAGCGTCGCCGAAGCTTGCCCACCACCCTGTTGGTTCGCCTCGCGAGCCAGGGTGACGTAGTCCGCGCGCGTCTGCTCGTCGGTGATGCCGTAGATGTCGAGCAGGGTGAGCACGTCGGCGGTCTGCACGCGCTTCCACTCGGCACCCTCCAGCCTGGTCAACTTCGACGCCGACCAGCCGCGTGGCTTGCCCGAGAGATCCTTGGCCTTCTTGGCGACCTTGCTGGCAGTCCAGCCGTGCCCCTCGCGCAGCTCACGCAGGAGTCGGGAGAGGCGACGCCGTCGCAGAGTCGGGCTGGCCACGTCTCGGCTCCTCCTCGGATTGCGCACCTGGGCATCCGATCCTACGACTGGCCGCTGGGATTCAGACATTTCACGCACTACCCATCCTTCGACGGTGATCACATGTGGGATTCTTACACCACTCTCCAGATGGGTATTGCAAATTCAGATGCAGAGAGCCACCATGGAGGCACCTGAAAGCGCCGGACCTCCCATCCGGCACCTGATCCCTGGAGGTACGCCTTGCGCTACCTGTGCTTGACCGCGTCGCTGGCGTGGCTGGTTGCCCGCGCGACCGCTCACGCCGCCCGTCGCCGGGCGGCTCGCGTCCGCCGGTACGCCGAGGAGTCCGGCGAGCCCGGACCCGCCACCCTCACCCCGGTCCGGCTGCACCGGCCGGTGTCCGG
>NZ_MKKC01000114.1 GCF_001942255.1 Nocardiopsis sp. CNR-923 | reverse complement strand
GTCCCCCCAACCGGACGGAACCTCGCTGGTGCAGCGGATCCGATGCGTGCTGCCCGAGACGATCGCGCGACGGCGGCTGCGCATGACCTACGTGGTCGGCCTCTGCCACGAGTTCGACGGGGCCGAGTGCACCCATGTCCGGCACATCGTGCCCCCGGTGCTGTCCTCGACGGACGAGGCGGCAAGCCGTGACGTGGCCCTGGTCGCCGCCGCCTTGGTGGAGGCCGAACGCCGGGCGGTGTGTGGGGCGACTGCGGACAACCTGCGGGTCTACACCGTCGAACGCGCTGATCGCTGGCGCCCCTTCTGAGAACCCCCGCGTGCCCTGACGTCTCTTCGAGACCACGGCGACCAGGCACGCGGGCCTCTTTCTCACACGGTGACGTGCACACCTCCTCCGGTGTGCTTTCCACCGTGTCCCCTGATCGCGTCTGGGGCTCAAATGTGCCCCCGCCTGCTGACAGGGTGAAACCACACAAGTAAGCTACTCGACCATACGAGTACTAGAGTCACCAGGTGGACATCATGTCGAGTCTGGAGTTCGCTCCGCCCAAGTACGTACAGATCGTGCGGGCGATCCAAGAGCGCATCGAAGACGGCACGTACCGGTGGGGGAGATGCTTCCCTCTGAATCCCGGATGGTGCGCGAGTTCGGGGCCGGACGCTCCACAGTGGTGCGGGCCTTGCAGATCCTGAGTATGCAGGGATGGATCGAACGCGAACACGGTCGCGGTTCGTTCGTGCGCGGGGTGCCGCAGCAGAGTTCCGAACGCTCCCATGCCGGGGCCAGTGCCTTCGACGCCTCGGAGGAGGTCGCGCGTAATCGCATCCTGAAGGCGGGTCGCGCTTCCGTGCCCGCTCGCGTTGCTGAGGCGGTCGGTGTGCCCGAGGGGTCTCCGGCGATCACGCGGCAGCGCCTGGTCCTGAACGAGGACGAACCGAGTGAACTGGTCACCCTGTGGTTCCCCCTGGACGTCGCTGAAGGCACCGACCTGGGTGAAGAGCAGCCGATCAGCATCGGTGCGCGTGAACACGTGCAGATGGTCAAGCAGTTGCGGCCCTCCAAGGTCGTGGAACGCCTCTCGGCACGCCTTGCCTCGGACGCTGAACGCGGGGCGCTCGGACTGGACGAGGGGACGCCCGTGCTGGGGATCACCGCTCGGATATTGGATGCCTCGGGTGACGTGATCGCTGTCGCTGAGGTGGTCCTCCCGGGTGACCTGCACGAACTGGAGGACTCCTACCCCGCCGTGTAGACGCGGGCAAACACCGGCCACTTATCTACTTGTCCGATCAAGTCTGGCCGGTTATTCTGACTCCAACTTGACCGAACGAGTGGATGAGTGAACATCACGAGGAAGGCTGATCGATGGCCATTCAGGGTGCGTTGCCGGTGGAGTTCGGAACCGTGTTCCCGCACGGGGCCTTCGCTCTGGGGGTGGAGGCGATCACGGACTTCGAGACCAAGCGTCCGCAGCTGGACAAGGACTCGGGGTTGCCGTTGTGGGCGGTGGACGTGATCGACGCCGACCCGGAGGCGCGGGGCAAGGCCAAGTCGGTCAAGGTCAAGGTCGCCGCCGAAGTGTGCCCGACGCTGCCGGACGAGGTCCCCGGGCTGCCGTTCCGCCCGATCGAATTCGAATCCATGGCTGTGATGCCCTACGTGGACGACAACGGTCGTCGCCCCCGGGTGGCGTACTCCCTGCGGGCTCGGGGCGTGAAGGCTCCCGGTGCTGCCGGTGGTGGTCGTCGCTCCCAGACCAAGGACGCCGCCTGAGGCGTGCATGAAGCGGGGCGGCCTGGTGCTGCAACACCGTGGCCGCCCCTGAATCCCTCCTGCGACTGCGAAATCTCAGAAGAGGTGTCTTCAGTATGTCCGATAACGGACCTGACCTGTCCACTCTGACCGGCGCTGAGCTGGTGCGGTTGTTCCTGGACGCGGTGGACTCGCCGCCCTCCACGGACGCCGAACGCGCCGAGTTCTTCGACTTCAAGGCTCGCGTGTTCGCCCTGCTGGCCGATCGCGGTAACCCGGACGCGGCCCGGTTCGCCGCTCGCGCCCGTGCCGACCGTGATCGGGTCCTGGCTCGGATCGAGGCCGAGATGGGCGGTGAGTTCTGATGCCGTCCAAGGTGGGTGCCACTCAGACGTCCCCGACGTTGCCGTCTCCGGCTCAGGGGGTGCGGTGGACGACTCCGATCGTGGAGACTCCCGGGATCGTCGTGCTCGCCTCGTGGGTGTGGCGGTTGGTCCGGTTCCTGGTCACGTCGCCGTTCCGGTTCCCCGTCATGGTCGCCTCGCTGGCTTCCTCGGCTGCGGCGTGGTGGTGGTTCGGCTGGCTGGGCCTGGCCGTGCTGTGGGCAACCGCCACGGTCACTGCGGTGGTGTGGTGGCGCGTGTGGCCGGACTCCTTCCGGGTCTGCGTCACCCTGCGCCTGTTGGCGTGGTGGCGGCACGTGTTCGTCTACCGTCGGCACTGGCAACCCGTCCTGGTCATCTCCGGCCTGGCCGAGTCCTACCAGGAACGCCGCTACTTGCCCCGCATCCGCCGGGTGGTGTGCACCTCCTGGGCCGACCGGGTCCGGGTGACCCTGGTGGCCGGAACCTCCCCGGCCGACTTCGAGACCCGCGTGGCCGAGCTGGCGCACGGGTTCGGTGCTCCGTCGTGTCGTGTGGTGGTGGAGGGGCCTCGGCGGATCACCCTGGAGTTCCCCCGCCACGACACGTTGGCCGAACCCCTGGCTGCCTTCGACGTTGCGGACGAGGTGGACCTGTTCGCGCTGCCGGTGGGGGTGTGTGAGGACGGGTCCGAGTGGCGGCTGCGGCTCCACGGGACGCATGTGCTGGTGGCTGGGGTGACCGGGTCGGGGAAGGGGTCGGTGATCTGGTCCGCCATCCGTGCCATGCTCCCCGCCGTTGCTGATGGCACGGCACAGGTGTGGGCGATCGATCCCAAGCGGATGGAGCTGTCCTACGGCCGGGGCCTGTTCGCCCGGTACGCCGATGACGGCGAATCCGCGGTGGCCGTGCTGGAACTCGCGGTGGCGGACATGCAGGACCGGGCACGACGCTATGCCGGTCGCCAGCGCTCCCACGTCCCCACCACGGCGGATCCGTTCGTGTTGGTGGTGCTGGACGAGGTGGCGTTCCTGACCGCCTACCACCCCGACCGCGACGTGCGCCGCCGCGCCGAGAACGCGATCGCCACGCTCACCTCGCAGGGGCGTTCGGTCGGGTTCGCGGTCCTGGCCGCTCTCCAAGACCCGCGTAAGGAGGTGATGAACCTGCGCAACCTGTTCCCGGACAAGGTCGCGCTCCGGCTGGACGAGGCATCGCAGGTGGACATGATCCTTGGGGAAGGTGCTCGGGACCGTGGGGCGAACGCGCATCTGATCGACCCGGGGCTTGCCGGGGTGGGCTACGTCCGGATGGAGGGCTCCCCGGCACCGGTACGGGTGCGGGCGGCGTACGTGTCCGACGACGACATCACCGCCATGACCGACGCTTACGGATCTGAGCCTTGGGAGGTGGAGTGATGACCGCGTTTGCGTCGGTACCACTCAGTCCACAGGATCACCAGCGCGAACCAAACCCCCACCCCGGCGAATGCTGCCAACAGACCAACGTGGATCGACAGCATCCCGGACAGCAGCATCCCTGGGAAGCTCGCCCAGAACATGAGGCGTTGTGGTGTGTCCATGACGAAACCCTAGATCGACGTCAGATGGTTCTACAGGGCGGACCCTTCATCGGATGGAGGGGCCTCATGATCCTGCGCTCTACGCATTCGCCGAGTGACCATGAACGCGGTGATCAGGACCAGACCGCAAATGCCGATCCAGACCAACTGGGCAGTCTCGCTCCCGTAAGCAAGCAGAACCATCCAGATCAGGTACGGCAGAACCGTCATGGCTACACGGAACACATCGGATCTGTTCATGACGAAACCCCAGATCGGTTGTGGGCGGGCCTACGGGGTGGATTCCTCCTCCGGGCTCTGGGTGGCCTGGTGTTCCAGGTACTCACGCATCGAGCGCCGGTACTCGCGGGTGTCCCGGATCAGGAACCACAGGAACAGCACCCAGACGAGGGGCAGGACCTTCCACCGGCCGTCCTCGAAGACCCACATGTGCCACCCCAGGAAGGGGATGAAGACCAGGCACCCAATCCAGTGGAAAATCATGCCGGTCCTCGGTCTTTGGGGCTGCATGCGGTGGGGGTCTCCCGCTCTGTGGTCGTGGGGGTGGGTTGATGCCGACTCCTACCGGTAAGTCGACCCGGGCCGAACGGCTCGCGCAACCCCTGGCCCGCGAGGTCGCCGAACAGGTCGCCGCCGACCACGGGGTGTGCATCCGCCCGGTCTCCCTTCGACGCACCGACATCACCACCGGTGCCACCGAGATCATCGACGTCCCGTGCGGGTCCACCCTCGAATCCCGCTGCCCTGCCTGCGCCAAACGGAAACGATCCCTGCGGCGGACGCAGTGTGAGGAGGGCTGGCACCTGGCTTCTGAACCGGTGGTGGAGCCTGACCCGCCGTCCGAGGTGCAACGCTCCTGGGTGGAACAGCGCGCCGTGATCACCGCCGAACGCGACCGACTCGCCTCCACAGGTTCGGCGTCGGCTGAGGATCTGGCCGAACTGGACGCGACCATCGCGGACCTGGACGAGGAGATCACCGCTTCCGGCCTCCGGGGTTCGGTGACCCGCTCGGGCTCCTCCTCGTCGGGGTCACGTCGGGTGCGCTCCACCAAGCGGCGTCAGGACGTCCCGGACCTTCCCAAGCGACCCATGACCAGGAAGACGGTCGGGCGGGCCTACACCGACCCCAACACCGGCCGGACCTTCCGACCGTCACTGTTCATCACCCTCACCCTCGACTCCTACGGCCGTGTCCGCTCGGACGGGACCCCGGTGGATCCGACGACGTACGACTACCGGCGGGCGGCTCGGGACGCGCTGCACTTCTCCAAGCTCGTGGACCGGTTCGTGCAGAACCTCCGCCGGGTCGCCGGATTCGACGTGCAGTACTTCGCGGCCGTCGAACCCCAACGCCGGTTGGCCCCACATCTGCACATGGCCACCAGGGGAACGATCCCCCGGGCCGAGCTGCGCCAGATCGCCGCCGCGACCTACCACCAGGTGTGGTGGCCGAACGTCGATCACGTGGTGTTCGAGGGTGACCACCTGCCGGTGTGGGACGAAGCGACAGGTGTCTATGTCGACCCGTCGACCGGCGAACTCCTGCCCACCTGGGACGAGGCACTGGACGTCCTGGACGAGGCCCCGGACGCGCAGCCTCATCACGTGGTGAAGTTCGGCCGACAGGTGGACGCCAAAGGCGTGGTTGCTGGGTCGGCGGACGCGGACCGGTGCGTCCGGTACCTGGCCAAGTACCTGACCAAGGACATCGCCGAGTGCCACAAGGTCGAAACCCTCTCCCAGGAACAGCACGTGGACCGGTTGTTGGACGCGTTGCGGTTCGAACCGTGCTCGCCCCGGTGCGCGAACTGGCTCCGCTACGGCATCCAACCCGACCAGCCCAAAGCGGGCCTTCGTCCGGGGTTCTGCCGGTCCAAGGCACACCGCCGCGAACACCTGGGCTACGCCGGACGGCGGGTCCTGGTCTCCCGCAAGTGGTCGGGCAAGACCCTCGCCGACCACAAGGCGGACCGGCTGGCCTGGGTCCTGGACGCGCTGGGGATCGACCCGAACAACGAGGGCCAGGAGGACGAGAACGATCCATCCTCACGGGCGCTGACCTCGGTCAATTCCGGCCGATTCGCGTGGGAACTCGCGCGTCCGACCGATCCGGACGTGGCTCCCCGGGAACGGCGGCTACTCCGGGCGGTCGGTGAGTCCCTCAAACGTCGTGCACAACTGGACGCGGCACGGCAGAACGATCATTCGGCAACGCACGAGACGAGGGCCGCATGACCCACACGACAACCACTCAGACCGTTCCTCATGCGCGTACCGGGGCTGCCTTGTGGTCGGTGAAGGACACCGCCGCCTACCTCGGTGTTCCAGCGAAGACGCTCTACGAATGGCGGTACAAGGGCGATGGCCCTCCTTCCCATCGCGTCGGTCGGTACGTGCGCTACCTCCCGGACGAGGTCCACGCCTGGGTCCGATCCCGCTAACCCTCCACCCCCTGAAAGGAAGCCCCCTGATGGCTCGCGCGTGGGTCTACGACCGCACGAAGGACAAGACGTACAACGAGGCCGTGAGGAAGGCCAAGGACGCCAAACGCACACCGCCCGCCCGCTGGATGGTCCGCTACTACGACCCCTCCGGCAAGATCAAGAGCGGCGGAACCTTCAAGAAGAAGCCGGACGCCGAGAAGCGACAGACCGAGATCGAGAACAGCCTCCACGAGGGCTCCTACCGCAACCCGCACGACGGCAAGGTGACGGTGGGGGAGATGGCCGAGAAGTGGCTGACCGCCCGAACGGACATCAAGCGCTCGACCTGGTGGAAGTACCGCGCACTCCTCGACACCCACGTCCTTCCCCGTTGGGGAGACCTCCCGCTCTCGGCAGTGCACACCGAGGACGTCGCCGTCTGGGTGGCCCAGCTCCAGAAGCCGCGGGACGAGGGCGGCGCCAACCTGGGATCCTCCCAGACCCGGCTGGCACACGGGGTCCTGGCGATGGTCCTGGGCTGGTGCGTCCCCCGCCGTATCCCGACCAACCCGGCCCGGGGCGTTCCGCTCCCCAAGCCCTCCGAGGCCGAACACGTCTACCTCGACCACGACCAGGTGGAACGGCTCGCGAACGCCGCCGCGTCCCTGCGCACCGCCTACGACCAGGTGGCCGCGTCCGCCCACAACAACCGCGCGTTGATCCTCCTGCTCGCCTACACCGGCCTGCGCTGGAACGAGGCCGCAGCCTGCGGGTCGCAGGGTGGATCTGTCCCGTCGGCGGATCCGCGTCGTGACCGCCTTCGCGGAAGTCGAAGGCGCGCTCATCGAGCAGCTTCCGAAGACGGGCAAGTTCCGTACGGTCCCGATCCTGCCGTTCCTGGCCGAGGAACTGCGGCCGTTCGTCGACGGCCGGCCGGATGACGCGCTGGTCTTCACCACCCGCCGCGGTGCCGCGCTGCGGCTGCGCAACTGGCGCAACCGGGAGTTCGGCAAGGCGGTCACGGCGGCCAAGCTCGACGGCATGGGCCTGACTCCGCACAAGCTCCGGCACACCGCCGCGTCGCTCGCCATCGCGGCCGGGGCGGACGTGAAGGTGGTCCAAGCGATGCTTGGCCACGCCACCGCGACCATGACCCTCGACCGCTACGGGCACCTGTTCCCCGACCGCCTGGACGAGGTCGCCGAAGCGATGGACGCGGCCCGGTCGCGGGTGCTCGCCGCCTGAGGGGGCACCGACGCCATGTGCACTGAATGTGCATCGCGGCTCCGGAGACGGCCCTCCTCGGGGCACAAAAGAAACCGCCGGGCCTGTGTGGTGTCCAGGTCCGGCGGTATCTCCACTGTCTCAAGGTGGCGCACTCGGGAGGACTCGAACCCCCAACCTTCTGATCCGTAGTCAGATGCTCTATCCGTTGAGCTACGAGTGCAGGTCTTCAGTTGTGTGTCGCCCGGATGGCGATGCCCCGTGGCGACGTCTCCGACTCTATCACGCGCTGGGGAGGGCCTCGCGCCAATTTCCGGTGTGACCAAGGACATGGGGCTTCTCCCGGGCCCCGTCGAGGGGCTCGGCGACCAGTGGACGTCCCGAGACGCGTCCGCTCCCGGGGCGGAGCCCCGTTGACACCCACCCCGGGACGGACGGCCGCGGCTCAGCTCCGGGTCGCCTCCTCCACCGAGGCCGCCCACAGGGAGACCGCGGTGTCGACCTGCTCCCCGTTGACCACCAGCGGCGGGATCATCCGGACCACGTTCCCGGCCGGGCCGCAGGTCAGCAGGAGGAGCCCGTTCCTCGCGGCGGCCTGCTGGGCCCGCAGCGCGGTCGCTGCGTCGGGGGAGCCGTCGGGCGCGGTGAACTCGCTGGCCAGCATCAGACCCCGCCCGCGCACGTCCCCGATCGCGGGGTGGGCCTCCGCGACCTTCTCCAGGCCCTGCCGCAGCCGTTCACCCATGCGCGCCGAGTTCTCCACCAGACCCTCGTCCTGGATCACGTCCAGCGTGGCGATCGCCGCGGCACAGGACACCGCGTTGCCGCCGTAGGTCCCGCCCTGCGAGCCTGGCCACGCCTTGGCCATGATCGACTCCGGGGCCGCGATCGCCGAGAGCGGGAAACCGCTCGCCAGCCCCTTGGCGGTGATGACGATGTCCGGCCGCACGCCGGAGCGGTCGTGCCCCCAGAACGTCCCGGTCCGTCCGAACCCCGTCTGCACCTCGTCCATGACGAGCAGGAAGCCGTGCTGGTCCGCGCGCTCGCGCAGTCCCTGGAGGAAGGAGTCCGGCGCGGGGACGTAGCCGCCCTCGCCCAGGACCGGCTCGATGAACACCGCCGCGGTGTCCCTGGGCGAGCTCACCGTCGCGAACTGGTAGTCGAGCTCGCGCAGCGCGTGGGCGACGGCTTCGTCCTCGGACATCCTCAGCCGGTAGGCGTACGGGAACGGAGCGACGACCACCCCGGGCACGAGGGGGCCGATCCCCGCGCGAATCTTCACGCCCGACGTGGTCAACGACGCCGCGCCCATGGTCCGCCCGTGGAAGGACCCCTGGAACACGATCACGTTCTGCCGCCCCGTCGCCTGCCGTGCCAGGCGCAGCGCGGCCTCCACGGCCTCGCTGCCGGAGTTGACGTAGAACAGTCGGTCGACGCCCTGGGGAAGCACCTCTTCGAGCCGCTCGGTGAGTCGCAGGAGTGGACGGTGCATCACGGTGGTGTACTGGCCGTGGACGAGTGTGGCGACCTGCTCCTGGGCGGCGGCCACCACCCTGGGGTGGCAGTGGCCGGTGCTGGTCACGCCGATGCCCGCGGTGAAGTCGAGGTAGCGGCGGTCGTCCTCGGCGTAGAGGTAGACGCCCTCACCGCGTGCCGCGAGGACGGGGGTCGCCTGCTTGAGGATCGGGGAGAGCTCCGCCATGCGCTGTCTCACTTCCCTGTTGCATGTTCCGTAGGATTGTTGACAATCGACAGTGCTATGGAAGCATCCGTGTCGGGCGGTGTCCAGAGGGCTCACGCCGGGCGGTTCCGGCCACGGGCGGTCGACCCGGGTCGGTACGTGACTGGAGAGTGGGAAACATGTCGGATCAGGAAGCACGGGTCGTCGCACAGGTGGACAAGCGGCTCTTTCTCGGCGGCCAGTGGCGCGACGCCGCGTCCGGGGCCACGTTTCCGGTGGAGGACCCCTCGACCCGGGAGACGTTGTGCGAGGTGGCCGACGCGGGCAAGGAGGACGCCCTCGCCGCCCTCGACATCGCCCAGCGGACCCAGCGCGAGTGGGCCGCGGTGGCTCCCAGGACCCGCGGCGAGATCCTGCGCGGCGGCTACGAGTTGCTCATGGAGCGCCAGGAGGACCTGGCCGTCCTCATGACCCTGGAGATGGGCAAACCGCTGCCCGAGGCGCGGGGTGAGGTCGCCTACGCCGCCGAGTTCCTGCGCTGGTTCTCCGAGGAGGCCGTGCGTATCGAGGGCGGCTTCTCGACATCGCCGGACGGTAGGTCGCGCTTCCTCATCATGCGCCAGCCCGTAGGCCCCTCGATGCTCATCACCCCCTGGAACTTCCCCATGGCGATGCACCCGCAAGATCGGCCCCGCGATCGCGGCCGGGTGCACGATGATCCTCAAGCCCGCCCACCAGACCCCGCTGTGCGCCCTCGCGTTGGCGGGCGTCCTGGCGGAGGCCGGACTCCCCGAGGGCGTCCTCAGCGTCATCCCCACCACATCACCCGGGGCCGTCACCGAGCCCCTGCTGAGCGACGGCCGTATCCGCAAGCTCTCCTTCACCGGCTCGACGGCGGTCGGGCGCAGGCTCCTCGAACAGAGCGCCGGCCAGGTCCTGCGCACCTCCATGGAGCTGGGCGGCAACGCGCCCTTCCTGGTCTTCGACGACGCCGACCTCGAAGCCGCCGTGGACGGCGCGTTGCTCGCCAAGATGCGCAACATCGGGGAGGCCTGCACGGCCGCCAACCGCATCTACGCCCAGTCCGGTGTGGCCGCCGAGTTCGCGGCGCGGCTCAGCGAGCGCATGGGCGCTCTGCGGTTGGGGCGCGGCGTGGACGAGGGCGTCCAGGTCGGTCCGCTGATCGACGACAAGGCTCGTCAGAAGGTCCAGGGGCTCGTGGACGACGCGGTCGGCAGGGGAGCGCGCGTACTGGTCGGCGGCGGGCCCGGCGAGGGGCCCGGGCACTTCTACCAGCCGACGGTGCTCGCCGACGTGCCCATGGACAGCGAACTCTCGTCCACCGAGATCTTCGGGCCCGTCGCTCCCGTGCTCACCTTCGAGACGGAGCAGGAGGTGCTGGCGGCCGCCAACGACACCGAGTTCGGCCTGGTCAGTTACCTCTACACCCGCGACCTGAACCGTGCGCTGCGGGTCAGCGAGCGGCTGGAGACGGGGATGGTCGGGCTCAACCAGGGCATTGTCTCCAACCCCGCCGCACCGTTCGGCGGGGTGAAGCACTCCGGTCTGGGCCGCGAGGGCGGCCGTGTGGGTATCGAGGAGTTCCTGGACACCAAGTACGTGGGCATCGGCGGGCTCTGACCCCGAGGGGGCCGACCGGTCGACGGGTGTGGCCGGATCCGGGGTGCATGGGGCCGCACGGCGTGTGCGGCCCCGTCCTCCGGTCAGGCCCTGATGGCGGCGGCCTCCCGGTCGGCGCCGTGGCCGACCGAGATCTTGCGTGCCTTGCTCTTCTCGGCCACCGGGATGCGCAGCGTGAGTACACCGTCTTCGTAGTGCGCGTCGATGTGCTCGGTGTCGAGGGCGTCGCCGAGGAAGACCTGGCGGGTGAACGTGCCGCTCGGGCGCTCGTGCACGATCGGTTCGACGTCGTCGCGGCGCGGGCCGGGGCGCTCGGCCTTCACGGTGAGCACGTTGCGCTCGACCTCCAGGTCGATGCTCTCGTGGGAGACACCGGGCAGGTCGAAGTGGACCACGAAGTCGTCGCCGTCACGGTGGGCGTCCATCGGCATGACCGCCGGACGGCCGCTCTCCAGAAGCCGCTGGGCGAGCCGGTCGAACTCACGGAACGAGTCGGTGCGCATCAACATCACTCTTCACCTCCAGGCATCGTCGACGTTGTCGTCGGTGACTTGATGCGATCACGCTCAACTTTATTGATCAGGTCCGTCTTGTCAAGTGCGCTACACGCGAGCGCGGGCGGAACCCCGAAGGATTCCGCCCGCGCCCGCGTACGGTGTTCATGACAGCGCCCTGAGCCGCGGCCCAGGGCGGATCCCTACACTCCGGCCCCCGGCGGCTCCGTGTTGATGCGTTCGGCCGTGTCCAACATGTGTGACTCGATCAGATCGAGCAACCGCTCCTCGGCCCCGTCGACAATGGCGTCGAGGATGCGGCGGTGCTCGTCGAGGATCTCCTCGGGCTCCGGGTACACGTCCTGCATGACGGTCAGGCACATGCGGGTCTCCACCAGGAGCGTCTGGGCCATGCGCTCCAACCGGCTGTTGCCCGAGCAGCTCACGAGCGTCTGGTGGAAGGCCTGGTCCGCGTCGCTCATCGCCGTCCGGTCCCGGCTCCGCGCCGCCTCGGCCAGCCGGTCCAGCGCGGGGGTGAGGCGGGCCAGGGCCTCGCCGCGGTTTCCACGCATGATCAGCTCGCACGCGGCGCGCTCCACGGCGAGCCTGGCCACGTAGACGTCCCGTACGTCGCCCGGGGTGAGCTCGCGCACGAACAGGCCCCTGTGCCGTTCGCCGCGCAGGAGCCCCTCCTGGACGAGCCGCTGCATGGCCTCCCGGAGCGGACCGCGGCTCACCCCCAGTTGCCCCGCGAGCTCGGCCTCTCCGAGCTGGTCCCCCGGTGCCAGAGATCCGTACATGATCGCGGACCGCAGCTGGTCGGCGATCAGTTCGACGGTCGAACGCCGGGGCACGGGTCTCAGTTGACCTGGGGCGGGCATGGGCCGCACTCCTTTCGTCGCGGACAAGGGGTCCGGGGTGTCGTCAGAGGCTAACGGGCGGCCAGCGCGCTGGTGACCGCGGCGGCACCGGAACGGAACAGGGTGCCCGGTCCCGACCTGGCCTCCGTCGCACCGGCCAGCCGCATGCCCTCCCAGATGCTCACCTGGTTGGCGGTGAGCACGGTCTTGCCGATGAGGGCCTCCATCGGTTCGATGAGGTCAGCGCTGTGCAGCGCGGTGTCCGGGACCAGGATCGCCTCGGCGCGCGGGTGGTCGTTGGAGATGACGAAGTCCAGGACCTCGTCCGGGTCCAGGAGCCGACCTCGGCGGCCGTGTCGATCCCGTGGCTGGCCAGCGAGAGCACCGAGACGCCGGCCTCGCCGAGGAAGTCCACGAAGTGCCGCGCGACGTCGTCCGGGTAGGTGGCGGCGATCGCGACCCGGGTGACGCGCAGCTGGCGCAGGGCGTGCACGAACGCGAACGAGGTGCTCGACGCGGGCACCCCGGCGATGTTGCCCACCCCTTGGACCTGTTTGCGGGCGCCTTCCCACCCGAACACGAAACTGCCGCTGGTGCACGCCCAGACGGCGGCGTCCACGCCCATCCCCGCCAGTTCGCGGGCACCCGCCGCCAGGACGTCCTCACCCCCGACGTCGAGCAGGGCGTCCACGCGGTGGGCGTCCTCGCGCATGAGCGTGTGGACGACGGAGAGTTCCACGTCGCCGCCGAGCATGGCGGCGAAGGTGCCGTAGTCGTCCTCGGCGCTGTAACCGGGGTAGAGGAATCCGACTCGGGTCATGGCGCTCCTTCGGGTGGGTGTGGCCGGAGGTCACACGGCACTGGGTGCCGTGACGTCGAGCAGACTCTGTCCACGGGCGACGGCCTGTCGGTTGGCTTCCCTCATCACCGCCCACATGGTCACCTGGTTGGCCGCGATCACCGGCTTGCCCAACTCTCGCTCCAGCGGCGCGATGATGTCGTAGGTGAGGACGTTGGTGCAGCTGATGAAGACGCCCTGGGCGTCCGGGCGGTCCGCCGCGTGCACCGCCTGGGACACCTCCGCGTAGGTGACCCGCCAGATGTGGCTGAGCAGGCCGAGCCCCACGCTGGAGGTCACCTCGACGCCGTGTTCGCCCAGGAAGGCCAGGAGCCGGTCGGTCACGCTGTCCACGTACGGGGTGACGACCGCGATCCGGCGGAGGTCGAGCGCGCCGAGCGCCTGGACGAGGGCGCCCGACGTGGTGACGGCCGCCGGAGCTCCGGCGGCCACCATGGTTCGGTGCAGGCGGCGCTCGCCCTCGGCGCCGTGCACGAAGCTGCCGGAGGCGCACGCGTAGCCGATGGCGAGCGGTTCGGGAGCGAGGAGCGCGCGGACCGCGGGGTCGACGTTCTCCTCCGTGCTCAGGGCCGCCGCCTGGTCCACCGTGACGGGAACGTGCACGTACGGCAACCGCGTGACGTGCAGTGAGACGTCGTCCGGTGTCCACCGCCACAGCTCCCGGTCGAGGGCGAAGTCGTAGGGCGCGATGACGCCGACCCCCGACTGCCAGGGTGTCTGCTGTGCCGCGGCCAGTTCGACGACCTGGTGCTCGGCACCGGTGCCTCGGCGGGCACGGGGATTCCATCGGTCCGCATTGGTCACTCACCTCCCGGAGAATGTGTGGGTTCGCATGGATATGGGCGTGGCGAGGGCCGTACGGTCGGTGGAACGCGGCCGGTCAACGTTCGAGACGCTCGTACAGGAGGCGTTCGCCGACGCTGCCGGAGCGCCAGACGTCGTTGCACGCCTCGGCCATGGCCGGCAGGTTCTCCACGACCGCGGCGAAGACGTTTCCCGGGACCCAGCCGACGTCGCCGTTGAGCAACAGGTTGTTGCGTCCGTAGAAGAGCGCGAGGTCGATGACGCCGGGCAGGTGGTCGATCCCCTTGTCCTCCTTGAAGGAGCGGTCGAGCATCCCGCCGTCGAAGGAGAAGTAGACGATGTCCCCGGGGACCGGGGTGACGGTGGGGTTCTCCAGGCCGGGTTCGGTCTTGGCGAACCGCGGGACCATGGTGTAGACCTCGTTGCGCGCGTACTTGGCGTGCTGGACGGCGTCGCCCTGTGGGAGCGCGTTCCAGACCGCGTCGCAGGTGCGCGGAGCGTCCTTCTCCAGGAGTTCGGCCACGCAGGATACTCCGCGTTTGGCCAGTGTGATGGTCATGTACCTGGGCAATGGCTGTCCCTTCGACGGCGGCGCGTGAGCGTGGCTCGGGGCGCGGACCAACGGAGGTGTTGATTGTCGACAATCCTATGGTTTACAGGTCTCGCGCGGCAATAGGTGCGCGCGGGTCGGGTATCCCGAACCTCGCTGGAGTGGCCGAGAAGGCCCGTTTCGCCGCAGAACAACCGGTTTGTGGATTGTTGACAATCCTATGTCAGCTCCCTAGCGTTTCTCGTGCAGGGCGGACCAGCCACCACCCCAGACGACACAGCAGACCCTCGTCGCCCAACGGAGTGCACGCCCGTGAACAGTCCCAACAGGTCGAACCGGCCCCGGCTCCTCGTTCTCCGCGGGGAGGACCTCCCGCCCGGACACGATCGCATCGACGACCACCCCGGCCTGGGGGAGGTCGTCTACACCACCGCCGATGAGTTGCCCACCCGTCTGCCCGGAACCGACCTGCTCCTGGTCTGGGACCTCTTCTCCGAGGCCCTCGCCTCCGCGTGGCCCAAAGCCGACGCGCTGAGGTGGGTCCACGCCGCCACGACCGGAGTGGACAACCTCGTGTTCCCCGGCATGGTCGACAGCGACGTCGTGCTCACCAACTCGCGCGGGATCTTCGAGCAGCCCATCGCCGAGTACGTCGTCGGCCAGGTGATCGCGTTCGCCAAGGACTTCCACCGCAGCTGGGACCTCCAGCGCGAGCGCCGCTGGCGGCACCGCGAGACCGAGCGGGTGGCGGGGCGGCGCGCGCTGGTCGTGGGCACCGGACCGATCGGCCGCGCCGTCGGCCGGGGGCTCGCCGCGATGGGCATGGACGTGCACGCCTCCGGAAGCCGCGCGCGCTCCGGCGACCCCGACTTCACCTCCGTGGTCGAGTCCAGCCTCGCCGAGCGCGGAGCCGACGGCGGGGCCACCCTGGTCTCAGCGCTGCCCGGAGCCGACTACGTGGTCGTCGCGGCGCCGCTCACCGACACCACCCGCGGACTCGTGGACCGCCGCTTCCTCCACCTCATGAAGCCCACCGCGCGCCTGATCAACGTGGCGCGCGGGCCCATTGTCGTCCAGACCGACCTGGAGGCCGCCCTCGCGGAGGGCCGGATCGCCGGAGCCGGGCTGGACGTCTTCGACGACGAACCACTGGCGGCCGACTCCCCGCTGTGGGAACTGCCCGGCTCCGTCGTCTCGCCGCACATGTCCGGTGACGTCGTCGGCTGGCGGGAGGACCTGGTCGACCTGTTCCTGGACAACCTCGCCCGCTACCTCGACGGGC
This sequence comes from Nocardiopsis sp. CNR-923, assembly GCF_001942255.1. Taxonomy (GTDB): domain Bacteria; phylum Actinomycetota; class Actinomycetes; order Streptosporangiales; family Streptosporangiaceae; genus Nocardiopsis. The sequence continues at coordinate 4,816 of NZ_MKKC01000114.1, read as the reverse complement.
GTGACCTGCTCAACGTCGTCGACAAGAGCCGTGGCTACGTGCCCGGCTGACCCGTGACCACGGTGTGACCTGGGAGGCTGAAGTGACGATCCGTGCCGATCGGACCGAGATCGGAGGGAACGGTGCGGCTGTCGGTGCGAGCCGGCCGTTCCCGGAGGCGCCGCGCGTCCGAGGCGACGCGCCCACCGGCCCGGCCGACCTGTCCGCCGAACAACTCCTCACCGCCTACGCGTCGGGAGAGCTGTCCCCGGTGGAGGCCGTCGACGCCGTCCTGGCGCGCATCGAGCAGGACAATCCCGCGTTGAACGCGTTCTGCCTGGTCCGCCCGGAGGAGGCGCGCGAGGCGGCCAAGCGTCCGCCGAGCGTTGGCGCCGCGGGGAGCCCGCCGGCGCCCTGGACGGGGTCCCGACCTCGGTCAAGGACGTCCACCTCACCCGGGACTGGCCCACCCTGCGGGGCTCGGTCACCACGGCCCAGGGCGGCCCGTGGGTCGAGGACTCCCCGGTGACCGCCCGCCTGCGCGAACAGGGCGCGGTGTTCGTCGGCAAGACGACCACGCCCGAACTCGCGTGGAAGGGGGTCACCGACTCCCCGCTCACCGGGATCACCCGCAACCCGTGGGACCTGGCCACCACCCCTGGCGGTTCCAGCGGCGGGTCGGCGGCGGCGGTGGCGGCCGGAATGGGACCGCTCGCCACCGGGACCGACGGCGGCGGCTCCATCCGCATCCCGGCGAGCTTCACCGGGGTCTGCGGAATCAAGCCGACCTGGGGCCTGGTGCCGCACTACCCGGCCAGCCCCTTCGGCTCCCTCGCGCACACCGGACCGCTGACCCGCACGGTCGGCGACATGGCGCTGATGCTGGAGTGCGTCACCGGACCCGACCCCCGCGACTGGGCCGCGCTGGCACCGCCCGCGCCGGGGCTGGCCGACGTCCGGCGCCGCACGGACGCCGAAGAGCTGGTACGCGGGATGCGCGTCGCCTACAGCCCCACCCTGGGCGGGCTCGACGTCGACCCCGAGGTGTCCCGGACCGTCGCGGAAGCGGTCACGGTGTTCGAGGGACTGGGCGCCCTGGTGGAGGAGGTCGACCCCGGGCTGCCCCCGTCCAGGCACGAGTTCGAGGTGCTCTGGTACTCGGGCGCGGCCAAGGCCACCGAGGCGCTCACCGACCGGGAGCGCGACCTGCTGGACCCCGGGCTCCGGGAGATCGTCCAGGAGGGGCTGACCCTCTCGGCGCAGGACTACCTCACCGCGATGGCCCTGCGGATGGCGATGGGCGCCCGGATGGGGCGGTTCCACACCGACTACGACCTCCTGCTCACGCCGGCCACCCCGACCGTCGCCTTCGAGGCGGGCCTGGAGTCTCCACCGGAGCTGGCGGGGCGGCGGTGGACGTCGTGGGCGGGGTTCAGCTACCCCTTCAACATGACGCAGCAGCCCGCGGCGAGCGTCCCGTGCGGCTTCTCCGAGTCCGGCCTGCCGGTCGGCCTCCAGATCGTCGGCCCCCGGCACGCCGACGCCCGCGTCCTGGCGGCCTGTCGGGCGTTCGAACTGGCCCGCCCGTGGGCGGATCGGAGGCCGTAGCCGTATCCTCACCACACGTCGTCAGGTGGTGCCCTCCCCGGGCCGCGTGAATCGTCCCTTTCCGGGACTTTCGCCCGGGGAACTTCGTGCCATAGGACCCGTACACCGATCCCGGTAGGCGCTACGGTCTAGGGCGGAGTGGTGTCTGACCCGCGAGACACAGGATGGGGATGGGCGGATGACGGGCGGCGGAACCGAGGACGCTCGGGAGCGGATCAGGGTCTTCCTCGTGGACGACCACGAGGTGGTCCGCCGTGGTGTGGCGGCGCTCCTGGAGACCGAGGACGACATGACCGTGGTCGGCGAGGCGGGGACCGCGGAGCAGGCGCTCGCCCGGATCCCGGTGGTGCTGCCGGACGTCGCCGTGCTGGACGTGCGGCTGCCCGGTGGATCGGGCGTGCAGGTCTGCAGGGAGATTCGGTCCGACCACCCGGAGATCGCCTGTCTCATGCTCACCTCGTTCGCGGACGAGGACGCGCTCTACGACGCGGTCATGGCGGGCGCCGCGGGATACGTGCTCAAACAGATCCACGGCGCGGACCTCGTCGGGGCCGTGCGGACGGTGGCCTCGGGCGGGTCGCTGCTGGACTCGGGCAGCACGGGAGCGATGCTCGAACGCCTGCGCGGGTCCCAGACCGAACCCGACCCGCTGGCCGAGCTGACCCCGCAGGAGCGCCAGATCCTCGACCTCATCGGCGAGGGCCTGACCAACCGGCAGATCGGGGAGCGGCTCTACCTCGCGGAGAAGACCGTCAAGAACTACGTCTCCGCGCTGCTGTCCAAGCTCGACCTCAAGCGTCGCACCCAGGCGGCGGTCCTGTCGCCGAACTCCGAGGACGGCGTTACTAGGCGCGTGCCGTGGATGCCGTCCGCCGCGAGGCCGTCGTCGGTCGCGGCGCGAGCCGGGTCTGCGACGCGGTCACCGATGACGAGGGCTCGATCCAGTGCCGCGGGACCCCGAGGGCCACGGGTCCCGCTGATGGTTTCCCTGCCCGGGCGGGCGGGCGACACTGCGGTGGGGCTCTTCGACCGCGCTCCCGCGAGCCCACGAGCGTTCGGCCGACCGCGTGTGGTGACCTGCCCGAGCGAGCCGGCGAATCCGAGACCACTCCTCGGCGTCGCTCAGCGGGTGAGTCGGACCCGCCGGAGAATCCACCGCACACCCGCACGCTCAGTAGTAGTCCAGCGGTCGCTCCTCGGTGTCGGGAACGGGCACCTTCCACGTGAGCACCGTGCCCGCGGACGCGCCCCGGGCCGCCGTGAATCCGCCGCCCAGGGCCTGGGCGCGTTCGTCGAGGTTGCGCAGTCCGCTGCGGCGGCCCTCCGCGGGCAGCCCCACGCCGTTGTCGGTCACCGTCAGGGTCAGTGCGGTGGGACGCCCGGTGGTCGCCGACTCCTCCACGACCACGGACACGTGCACCTCGCTCGCGCGCGCGTGCCGGGCCACGTTGCTCAGCCCCTCGCCGAGGACCGCGAGCAACTGCTCGCCGATCTCGTCGGGCACGGACGCGTCGATCGGACCGTCCAGACTCACCCCCGGGTGGCAGCCCAGGGTGTGCGCCGAGTTCTCCGCCAGCCGCAGGATGCGCCGCGCAGCGAGGTGTCCTCGCGGCTCGGCGGGTTCTGCAGCGCGAAGATGGTCGAGCGGATCTCCCGGATGGTGGAGTCCAGGTCGTCGATCGTGCGCCGGACCCGTTCCTCGGCCTCCGACGAGTCGATCAGTCGCATGGTGCTCATCAGAGTCATCGCTGACGCGAACAGCCGCTGGATCACCACGTCGTGCAGGTCCTTGGCGATGCGGTCCCGCTCCTCCAGGACGACCAGCCGTTCGTTGTCGCCCCGTGCCTCGGCCAGCTCCAGGGCCACCCCGACCTGCACCGCGAAGCCGTGGAGCATGCGTCGTACGGTCGGGCCGAACGGTGACCGGTCGTCGAGCTTGCCGAGTAAGAGGACGCCGCGGGTGTTGTTCGGGGTCCCCATCGGCACCGCCAGCCCCGGACCGTAGCCGTGGGTGAGCATCGGGCAGCCCGAACGGGCCAGGTCGGGGATGCTCGCGGGCTCGCCGCTCTCGTACACCTCGCCGCACGGGGTGCCTTCGACCTCGACCGGCGTCCCGAGGACTTCCTGGGCGGTGTGGCCGTCCGCGATCTCGGCGAACAGGTGTCCCCGGGCACGGGGGTCGGGGAGCAGGACCACCGCGATGTCGGCGTCGCCGATCTCCCGTGCCTGGGCGGCCATGTGGGCGAGGACCAGGCCGGTGTCGGCCCCTGAGAGCAGTCGCGTGGTGATCTCGGTCGACGCGGCCAGCGACCGTTCGCGCAGCCGCGCCTCCTCGTACAGGCGCGCGTTCTCGATCGCCACGCCCGCCGCCGTCGCGAGCGCCTTGACGACCGTCTCGTCCTCCTCGTCGAACGCGCCGCCGCCCGCTTTCTCCGTCAGGAACAGGTTGCCGAGCACCTCGTCGCGCACCCGGACGGGGACGCCGAGGAAACTCGACATCATCGGGTGCCGACGGGGAAGCCCGCGAAGTCGGGGTGGTTCCGCAGGTCGGTCATGCGCACCGGTGCGCCGTCGGCCAGGGGCGCGGCCAGCACGCCCCGGCCGTGGGGAGACCTGGTGATCCGCTCGGCCTGGCCCCGGGTCATGCCCACCGAGACGAACTCCGTGAACGCGCCGTCCTCGTCGACGACGCCCAGTCCGGCGTACCGCGCGCCGATCAGTTCCGCCGCTGCCTCGGTGAGGCGGCGGAGCACCGTGGTCAGGTCCATGTCGCCCCCGATGGCCAGCACTGCCCGCAGCAGGGACCGTATCCGGCCCTGGGCCGACAGGCCCGGGTCGAGGTGCGTGCGCACCTCCGTGAGCAGGTCGTCCAGGTGAGCGGGGGACCGCGGAGGACTCTGGGGGATCTCGGTCATGTGGTGGTCAACCTCCGCAGAGCCAGGTCGGGGCACTCTGTAGGCAATTGCGCGTTTTTCTTCGGGTGCAATGGTCGAATTGTCGTTGGTTTTACCCCGGTGCGCCACAGCCGAGCGGGGCGGACGCGGGTTCCGGTGCGGGGAATTCCTGGGGGAATCCCGGTGTCGGCCGCGCAATTCATGCTAACGTCGCGGTCAGCGGTTGGCAGGAGGGTTGGGGTGCCCCGAGGTTTCCGGACAGAGATCCAATACGATGATCCTGTAAGGAAACGAGGGGAAAATTGGGCAGGGCAAGCAAATACTCACCGGAGTTC
>NZ_MKKC01000113.1 GCF_001942255.1 Nocardiopsis sp. CNR-923 | reverse complement strand
CCGGAGAGCTACGAGGCCGGGCTGCACCTATGCGGTGCGATGCTCTGGCTCCGCAGCATCGCACCGCGTCCATAATTCGAACTCCAGACAGGACCTAGGGCCTCCTCCAGTTCGTAGGTCTGGCGTTCCAGCGCTGATGAGTCCTCGCTGTCCCTGCTGATCCTCTTGACGGGCAGTACGCGCAAGGGGGGGTTCCTTCCCATCGGTTGAGCAGTGGGGAAGGAGGCTACCGGGATGTTTGGAGACTCGTTAGGCCCACCCGTCGGCCTTGATGAGGATCAGGCGGGGAGCCATGGGCAGGTGGGCGGTGAGCCGACCGACGTAGTCGACGCTGCACCGGGCGATGACGAGACGCACGGCGGCCACGTTACCGCCTCCCGGGGGACCCGGGAGCCGGAAATCGGGCGGCATCGTCCACACCGGTGCGTACCGCTGGGTTACTGGGAAGTAACCTTGCATCGGCGGTTCCCGGCCGCGCGTCGCCGGGCCGGCGTCCGGACGAGGGACCGCGGACCAACACGTGCGTGGTCCGGCGCGGGCGCGGACCACGCGTCCGTCTAAGGTGGGGCGCATGGTGCAGGAATTTGAGAAGATCGGTGTCGTCGGACTCGGCACGATGGGCGCGGGCATCGCCGAGGTGTTCGCCCGTGCGGGGTTCGACGTCACCGGGGTCGAGATCGACCAGGCCGCCCTCGACCGCGGCCGTGGCCACGTCGACGCATCGCTCTCCCGGGCCGTCGGCCGGGGCAAGATCACCGAGCAGGAGCGCGCGCGGATCGACGCGCGACTGACGTTCACCAGTTCCCGCGAGGACCTCGCGGACGCGGACTTCGTCGTCGAGGCCGTGCCGGAGAGGATGGCGATCAAACGCGACGTCTTCTCCGACCTGGACCGGATCTGTCCGCCGGGGACGATCCTGGCCACCAACACCTCCTCACTGTCGGTCACCGAGATCGCCGCGCTCACTGGGCGTCCCGAACGCGTCGTCGGACTGCACTTCTTCAACCCCGCTCCGGTGATGAAGCTCGCCGAGGTGGTCACGACCGTCTCCACCAGCGCTGAGACCGTCGACATCGTCACCGAGGTCGCCAAGCGCATCGGCAAGACCCCCGTGACGGTCGGCGACCGCGCCGGGTTCGTCGCCAACGCTCTCCTGGTCCCCTACATCAACGACGCCATCCGCCTCTACGAGCGCCGCGTGGCCACCCGTGAGGAGATCGACGCCTCGGTCCAGAAAGCCGCCGGGCTCCCCATGGGGCCGCTGGCCCTCGCCGACCTCGTCGGCCTGGACGTGTGCCTGGCGGTCATGGACGTGCTGTGGGACGAGTACCGCGACCCGCGCTACGTCGCCGCCCCGCTGCTGCGCCGCATGGTCGCCGCCGGCCGCCTGGGCCGCAAGACCGGACAGGGCTTCTACACCGGCGAGGACGACCCCGCCGAGCCCCGGACGACCGGCCGTTTCGCGGAGATGGTCCGTGAGGAGGAGACCCTGGAACTGGGCGAGATGCTCATCGCCCCCCAGATCGACGACGCCCTGCGCATGATCGGAGACGGGTACGCCTGCGCCCGCGACGTCGACACCGCCATGCGGTTCGGCTGCGGCTACCCCAAGGGGCCGACCGAGCTCCTGGAGGAGCGCGGCGCCGAGCACGTCGTCACCACTCTGGTCGCCATGGGCGAATACAGCCTGACCACGATCGCCGTCCCGGCGCCGCTGCTCGTTGACCAGCTGCCCGACGTGGGGCACGAGGGCCACGACCACTGACCCGCGTCGCGGGCTCGCGAGCGCGCCGTGGGCGGCGCCGCCCCGGTGTGGCGGCGGCCACTGATCGGCTTCTTCTACCCTGGTAGACGTGAGTCCGCGCAGAAACTCCCCTCGCCGTAAGCCCTCCCGGGGCCGGGGCGGTCCCCCGGGACCGCCCGACGACGACGCCCTGATGCTGCGCGTCACCGGCGGGCAGCGTCGGGAGAACGGCCCCGACGGGGAGTGGGTGACGCGTCGGATCCCCGGGGCGTCCGCGACCAAGGTCTACCGCTGCCCCGGCTGCGTCCAGGAGATCTCCGCCGGCATGGCCCACGTCGTGGCCTGGCGCCCCTACGGCGACGGGGGCGACCGGCGGCACTGGCACACCTCCTGCTGGGACCGGCGTTCCCGCCGCTCGCCCCGACACTGACCAGCATCACCCGCACGACCCGAGGAGCCATGGAGATCCGAGCCACCACGGTGCTGCCCGCCGTGCGCCGACCCGTCACCCTGCACACCGCCGACGGCCTGGAACTGGTCGGCGAACTGGCCGTGCCCGAGGGCCGCGCCCCGGTCGCCACGCTGGTGTGCCTGCACCCGCTGCCCACGGCCGAGGGCATGATGGACAGCCACGTACTGCGCAAGGCGTCCTTCCGCCTGCCCGCCCTGGCCGACCTCGCGGTGCTGCGCTTCAACACCCGCGGCACCACCTCGCGCCACGGCACCAGCCAGGGCAGCTTCGGCGAGGGCGAGGCCGAGCGCCACGACGTGCTCGCCGCCATCGAGTTCACGGAGTTCGAGGGGCTGCCCGACCCCTGGCTGCTCGGCTGGTCCTTCGGCACCGAACTGGCGCTCATGTGGGGCTGCGACCCCCAGGTCAAGGGCGCCATCCTGCTGTCCCCGCCGCTGCGCCGCGCGGGCGAGGCGGACATGAAGGTGTGGGCGGACTCCGGCAAACCGGTGGTGGCGCTGGTTCCCGAGTACGACGACTACCTGCGTCCCGACGAGGCCCGGCGACGGTTCGCGCCGCTCACCCAGGCCGAGATCGTCGGCGTCGACGCGCCCGCCACCTGTGGGTGGGGGAGCCGTACGTGCGCCGGGTGCTCGACGAGATCGTCCGGGTGGTCAACCCCGCCGCCCACCCGCTGCCCACCGAGTGGGACGGTCCCCACGGGAAGGACGTCGCGCCGCTGGCCTGACACGGCACCGCGCCCCGCCGACGACGCGGGAGGGCCCGCCCCGGATCGTCCGGATGCGGGCCCCTCCCGCGCGCGGGGCGGCGTCCGCCGTGGTCCTCGGACCGCGTCCGGGCGCGGCGAAGGCGGGGACTTCCAGCCCGCACGTCGGCCCGCCGCCCTCAATAGACGCCTGCGGCGCGGTCGCGTCCCCGGGGACTCCGCCGGAGCCCGAACGCACACCCCTGGGGCGACCGCGGAACGGCCCCCCAGGGCGCTCGGCTACTCCTGCCACCAGTCCTCGTCGTCGGCGCCCTTGCCGGAGTGGGCGGGCTGCCTGGCCTCCTCGGCGGGCGCTCCTTCGGGGCGATCGCCGCGGGGGCGGGCGCGGTCGGCGCGGCCGGGGCCGGAGCGCCGCCGCCGAGCAGCTGCCGCAGCTGGCTCAGGTGCGACTGGATGCTGTCGCGCTGGGCGTTGAGGTCGTCGACCTCCTTCCTGGCGGCCGTCATGATCCGGTTGGCCTCGGCCTTGGCGTCGGCGAGCTGGTGCTCGGCCTTCGACTTGGCCTCGGACTCGATCTGCGCGGCGTTCTTCTTGGCGTTGCCGACCAGCTGCTTGGCGTGGTTCTCGGCGTCGCGCCGGGTCTGCTCGGCCTGCTGGCTGGCCTTGGTGGCCCGCTGCTCGGCGCTGTTGGCGCGCTCCTCGGCCTCGCTGACCATCTTCTGGGTGGCGGCCTGGGCCGCGGCGAGCCGCTCGGCGTCCTGGCGCTCCGCCTCGGCGCGGCGGTCGGCGAGCTGGAGCTCGAACTGGTCCTCGGCCTCGGTGCGGCGCGCCTCGGACTCCGCGTAGGCCCGCTCGGCGTTCTTGCGCAGCTCCTCGGCCTGGCTCTTGGCGGCCTGGATGGTCTCGTCGCGCTCGCGCTTGGCGGCGGCGCGCGCCTGGGCGCACTCCCGCTCGGTGGTGGTGCGCAGCTTGGCGATCTCGCCCTCGAAGGTAGCGCGCTTCTCCGCGATCTCGTGGTCGACGGCGGAACGCTTCTTCTGGACCTCGCGCTCGGTGGTGGAGGCCAGCTCGTCGGCCTCGCGGCGGGCCGTCGTGCTGATCTCCTCCGCCTCGGACTCGGCGGTCTGCCGCATCTCGTCCGCCTCGCGCTGGGCGAGGGTGCGCGCCTCGGTCGCCTCCGACTCGGCGGCGGCGCGCATCTCGGCGGCTTCGATCTTGGCGGCGGAGCGGATGTCGTTGGCGTCGATCTGGGCGCTCTGGACCAGCTCGTTGGCCTGTTCCTCGGCCAGGCGCAGCAGTTCCTCGATCCGCGAGCCCAGACCGGAGTAGGAGGGGCGCTCACGTTCCTGGAGCTGGCGGTTCTTGGCGCTCAGCTCGGCCTTGAACTTCTCGATCTTCTTGCTGGACTGCTCCAGCTCGCTACGGAGGCTGGCCGCGTAGTCGTCCACCTGGGTGCGGTCGTAGCCACGCAGCACCACGTCGAATTCGGGCGGGGTGTTGTCCTCGTTGAAGATGTTGTCGAGTTGGGAGTCAATGTTGTTTGACGACATGTGGCGGAATCCTGAACGGGTGCGAGACGGCTTACTTGCGAGCGGCCGGGGGGCGGCGGAGGCGGCCGCGTCGTCCCCGGTGGGCGGTCTGTGTCCGGGCGTGCGGCGGCCGGACCGGAAGACATGGACCGACGCCGGAGAACACTCCGGCGGCTAGGCGACTTTATCAAGCGTGGAACGCCTGGGAAGAGGGTTTCGGGTAACTTCCGGTGGCTCCGAGGTCACCGCGCCCCGAGGAATCCAAGCCGTGACGTGGCTGGAATGCCCCCGTGACATCGGCGCCCGGGGACGGATCTCACATTCGGTGTTCACCCGGCGCTCTGGACGAGTTCGGTGAGCACTCCTCCGCAGTCCTTGGGGTGCAAGAACACGATGCGCGACCCCAGGGTTCCGTGGCGCGGCTCCCGGTCCAGGACACGTACGTCGCGCGCACCGACCGTCGCGGCGCTCCCGGCGACGTCGGAGGTCCCGAAGGCGAGGTGGTGCACGCCCTCGCCGTTGCGGTCGAGGAACGTGGCCACGGGGGAGTCCGGGCGGGTGGGTTCGAGCAGTTGCAGATACGTGGCTCCGCCGTCGTCGGTGCCGTTGATTCGGAGCATCGCCTCGCGTACCCCCTGTTCCTCGTTGACCTCCTCGTGCTCGACCTCGAATCCGTAGGTCCGCCGGTAGAACTCGATCGAGGCGTCGAGGTCGCGGCACGCGATCCCCACGTGGTCGAGCCTGGTGAGCCCGGAGAACGGGATGGTCGGGGCGGGTGCGTCGCTCATGGGTGGAACCTCCCGGACGTCGCTGAACGCTGTGTGGGTATCGTTGCAGACCAGGTGCGACCCCGATCACATGGAGGCCAGTTACGATGCCCGGTTCCGTCATCGTCGGTGGGGCACGGACCCCCACCGGCAGACTCCTCGGCTCACTCGCCGGGTTCTCCGCCGCCGAACTGGGGGGTTTCGCGATCAAGGCCGCCCTGGAGCGCGCCGGTGTCGGCGGTGAACAGGTCGGATACGTGGTCATGGGACAGGTGCTCCAGGCCGGCGCCGGGCAGATCCCGTCCCGTCAGGCAGCCGTCAGGGCCGGGATCCCCATGAGCGTCCCGTCCGTCACGATCAACAAGGTGTGCCTGTCCGGTCTGGACGCGATCGCGCTCGCCGACCAGCTCATCGCCGCGGGCGAGTTCGACATCGTGGTCGCGGGCGGCATGGAGTCGATGACCAACGCCCCCCACCTGCTGCCCAAGGCACGCCAGGGGTACAAGTACGGCTCGGTGGAGGTCCTCGACGCGACCGCGCACGACGGCCTCACCGACGCCTTCGAGAACGAGTCCATGGGCGCCTCGACCGAGCGGCACAACGCCAAGCTCGGCATCGGCCGCGAGGAGCAGGACGCCTTCGCCGCCCGCTCCCACCAGCGCGCAGCCGCCGCGACCGCCGAGGGCCGGTTCGCCCGGGAGATCGTGCCCGTGCCGATCCCGCAGCGCAAGGGAGACCCCGTGGTCTTCGAGACCGATGAGGCATCCGCCCCGGCACCACCGCCGAGAGCCTGGCCAAGCTGCGCCCCGCCTTCGACGCCGACGGGACGATCACCGCCGGGTCCTCCTCGCAGATCTCCGACGGCGCCGCCGCGGTGGTCGTGATGAGCCGAGCCAAGGCCAATGAGCTCGGAGCGCCCGTCCTGGCCGAGATCGGGGCGCACGGCAACGTCGCGGGCCCGGACAACTCCCTGCACTCGCAGCCCTCCAACGCCATCAGGCACGCGCTGGCCAAGGCGGGGAGGAGCGTGGAGGACCTGGACCTGGTCGAGATCAACGAGGCCTTCGCCGCCGTCGGCATCCAGTCCGTCAAGGACCTGGGCGTCTCCGAGGACATCGTCAACGTCAACGGCGGCGCCATCGCGATCGGCCACCCGATCGGCGCCTCCGGCGCGCGCATCGCCCTGCACCTGGTCCACGAGCTGCGCCGCCGCGGCGGCGGGCTCGGTGCCGCCGCCCTGTGCGGCGGCGGCGGCCAGGGCGACGCCCTGCTGTTCACGGTGCCCGCGGAGTAGGCGCCCGAGGCCCCCGAGGGCCGGACCGACGAGGAGTCCCATGCACGCCGCCCGACTGGTGGAACGGGTCCGCCAGGGTGACCGCCGCGCACTGGCCCGCGCGGTCACCCTGGTTGAGAACGGTGCGCCGGAGCTGCGCGAGATCATGGCGGGTCTGGCGCCGTCCACCGGCCGGGCGCGCGTCGTCGGCTTCACCGGGTCCCCGGGCGTGGGCAAGTCCACGACCACGAACGCGGTCGTGCGGCTGCTCCGCGCCCGGGACCTGACGGTCGCGGTGCTCGCGGTGGATCCCTCGTCCCCGTTCACCGGCGGCGCCCTGCTCGGCGACCGCGTGCGGATGCAGGAACACGCCACCGACCCCGGCGTCTACATCCGCTCCATGGCCACCCGGGGGCACCTGGGCGGTCTGTCCTGGGCCGCGCCGCACGCGCTGCGGGTCCTGGACGCGGCCGGGTTCGACGTGATCCTCGTGGAGACGGTCGGCGTGGGTCAGGCGGAGGTGGAGATCGCCGGTCGGGCGGACACCACCGTCGTGCTGTGCGCCCCCGGAATGGGCGACTCGGTGCAGGCGGCCAAGGCCGGGGTGCTGGAGGTCGCCGACGTCCTGGCAGTGAACAAGGCCGACCGGGACGGCGCCAGGGCCGCACTGCGGGAGCTGCGGCAGATGGTCGCGATGGTGGATCGGACGGATGAGGAGTGGAAGCCGCCGATCGTCATGACGGTGGCGGCCGAGGGCGAGGGCACCGAGGAGCTGTGGGAGCGCGTCGACCGGCACCGCGCCCATCTGGAGGCCACGGGTGGGCTGGAGCGGCGGCGTCGCGCCCGCGCCCGCGAGGAGGTCCAGGGGATCGTGCTCGACCGGTTGCGCTCGCGGCTGGGCGCACAGGACCTGGACGGCGGACTGGACGCCCTGGCGCGCGAGGTGGCCGAGGGTCTGCGCGACCCGTACTCGGCCGCTGACGTCGTGCTCGCGGACCTGGGCGCTGAGTCCCGGGTCGGGCTCGGGCCCCGAACGGAGAAGGGCCGACGCGGTCCGTCGCACATCGGTCAGTGTCGGCCGGGGCGGCGGTGCTCCCCGGATCAGAGCGCCGAACGCCCGTGCCAGCTCGGGGCACACTCGTCCGGAGCCTGTGATCTCTGATTTCTGGGAAACCTAACTAAGAGTTCGGTGCCCGGCCAGGGAACACTCGGTGATCCCTGGTGGCTCAGGGCACGCGCGGAGCGGTCGCGCCGGTCCCGACCAGCGTGTGGGCCGGACCAGTGGCCGGAAGGAGTTCGTGTCCCGTTCCGGCCATCGCGACACCTTGACGGGCGCCACCCTCACGGGAGGGGAGAGCGGCCCGGGAAGGGCCTACGACGCGAGCGCCGCGTCGACGGCCGCCATGAGGCTGCCCCCCGCGTCGTCGCCGTCGATGGACCAGATCATGACGCCGCCCAGCCCCTGGGCCTGGGCCCAGTCGGCCGTGTGGGTCAACGCGATCTCGTCGTCGAAGGTCCAGAAGGTGTTCCCGTCGTAGAGCCAGGCCGTGCCGAGGGCGTCGTCGCGGTGCAGGGTGAAGCCCGAACGGTCCTTGACGACCTTCCAGTCGTCGATGCCCGGCTCGTAGGTGCCGGTCGCGGGGCCCGTCGCGCTCTGGCGGGCGTCCCCTCCGCGGGGCCGACTCTTCTGAGCTGGGGGGCTGGACCGGCATCGGGTTCCCCAACTGGCCCCTTGCGGCCACCCGGGAATCTTGTGCTGGGAGCGCTTGCCTGCTACCACGCCTGTCGTGACTAGAGTGGCGACGTGGGAAACCCGTTGAATCTTCCGTTCGACCCGATCGAGCGCGCGCACGACAACTGGACACGCAGGTGGGGCGCCTCTCCCGCCATGGCCGCCGTCACCTCCGTCATGCGCGCGCAGCAGATCCTGATCGGGGAGCTGGACGGCGCCCTCAAACCGTTCGGTCTGACCTTCGCCCGCTACGAGGCCCTGGTCCTGCTCACCTTCAGCTCCACGGGCGCGCTTCCGCTCGGCAAGATCGGTGAGCGGCTCATGGTGCATCCGACCAGCGTCACCAACACCATCGACCGCCTGGAGGGGCAGGGTCTCGTGCGCCGCCGCCCCAACCCGAGTGACGGCCGGGGCGTCCTCGCCGAGATCACCGGGGCCGGGCGTGAGGTCGCCGAGGAGGCCACCGGCGCCTGATGGGCATGGAGTTCGCGCTGGGCTGCTACTCGGACGCGGAGCTGTGGCGGATGCACGAGATGTTCACCAAGCTCAGGGCGGACTTCGGGGACTTCCCCGCGCCCGTCGCGGCCGAGGGCCGCTGACGCTTGCGAGGCGCCGCGGGCGCGCCTCCTGTACAGGCTTAGTTGGACGTCCTACTATTCGGGTATGGCGGACACCACACCGGGTCCCACCAGCGGAGGCGGGGCCGAGGAGATCGAGTCGGGGCGCGAGCGCTGGCAGCGCCGGCACGACTCCGCGCGCGTGCGCGAGGCCGACTTCTCCACGCTCTCCGGGCGCACACTGCGGCCGGTCTACGGGCCGCCGCCCGGATCCGATGTCCCCGGGTTCGAGCGGATCGGCTGGCCGGGCGAGTACCCCTACACACGGGGCCTCCACACCACCGGCTACCGCGGCCGGACCTGGACGATCCGCCAGTTCGCCGGGTTCGGCAACGCGCGCCAGACCAACGAGCGCTACCGGATGATCCTCGACTCCGGCGGCGGTGGTCTCTCCGTGGCGTTCGACATGCCCACCCTCATGGGCCACGACTCCGACTCACCGCACGCACTGGGCGAGGTCGGGCACTGCGGGGTGGCCGTCGACTCGGTCGCCGACATGGACCTGCTCTTCCACGGGATCCCGCTCGACCGCACGACCACGTCCATGACCATCAGCGGCCCGGCCGTCCCCGTGTTCTGCATGTACCTCGTGGCCGCCGAACGCCAGGGCGTGGACCTCGGCGCGCTCAACGGCACGCTCCAGACCGACATCTTCAAGGAGTACATCGCGCAGAAGGAGTGGCTGTACCCTCCCGGCCCGCACCTGCGCCTCATCGGCGACCTCATGGAGTTCTGCGCGGAGCGCATTCCGGCCTACAAGCCGCTGTCGGTGTCCGGCTACCACATCCGCGAGGCGGGGGCCACGGCCGCGCAGGAGCTCGCCTACACCCTGGCCGACGGGTTCGGCTACGTGGAGCTCGGGCTCTCACGCGGTCTGGACGTCGACGCGTTCGCGCCGGGGCTGTCGTTCTTCTTCGACGCCCACATCGACTTCTTCGAGGAGATCGCCAAGTTCCGCGCGGCCCGCCGCATCTGGGCCCGCTGGATGCGGGACACCTACGGGGCGACCACCGAGAAGGCGTGCTGGCTGCGGTTCCACACGCAGACCGCGGGGGTCTCGCTCACCGCTCAGCAGCCCCACAACAACGTCGTGCGCACCGCCGTCGAGGCGCTCGCCGCGGTGCTCGGGGGAACCAACTCCCTGCACACCAACGCGCTCGACGAGACGCTGGCCCTGCCCACCGAGCAGTCCGCCGAGATCGCGCTGCGCACCCAGCAGGTGCTCATGGAGGAGACGGGGGTGGCCAACGTCGCCGACCCGCTCGGGGGTTCCTGGTACGTGGAGGCGCTCACCGACGAGTTGGAGGAGGAGGCGGAGCGGATCTTCGCCCAGATCCTGCGCATGGGCCGCGCGGACGGATCGGAGCACGGAATCGGGCCGATGACCTCCGGCATCCTCGCGGGGATCGACAACGGGTACTTCAACTCCGAGATCGCCGAGGCGGCGTTCCAGTACCAGCGGGCGCTGGAGAAGGGCGACAAACGCATCGTGGGGGTGAACTGCCACACCGGCACCGTGTCCGGGGAGCTGGACATCCTGCGGATCAGCCACGAGGTGGAACGGGAGCAGCGCAAGGTGCTCGCCGAACGCCGTGAGCGGCGCGACGGAGCCGCCGTCGACCGCGCGCTCGCCCGCCTTGCGGAGGGCGTGCGCGCCCGGGACGCCAACCTCGTACCGCTCATCATGGGCGCCGCCCGCGCGAGGCCACGCTCGGGGAGATCTGCGCCACGATGGGGGAGGAGTTCGGGACCTACACGGAGGACCCGCGCTTCTGAGCGGCCCGCGCCCGCAGGGCCGGGTTCCCCGCCGGACTCCCCTCCCGGCGGGCGAGGGGCGCGCGGTACGGTGGGGCGCCGGAGACGGACAGCAGGAGGCGGCCGTGCCCGAACTCGACCTCAGCGCGTTCACCGCTGACAACGACGGCTCACCGCGGCTGCGCGCCTACGTGGCCCGTCCTCGGGGCGCGGGACCGTGGCCGGGCGTCGTCCTGGCCCACGAGGCCTACGGCGTCGACGAACAGATGCGCGGCCACGCCGACCGCCTCGCCGAACTCGGCTACCTCACGATCGTCCCCGACCTGTACAGCGAGGGCGGCCTCGTGCGATGCGTCGTGCGGGTGATGCGCGCCCTGTCGGCCGGGCGGGGGCGGGCGTTCACCGACATCGCCGCCGGGCGCGCCTGGCTGCTGGAACAGCCCGAGTGCACGGGCAGGATCGGGGTCGTCGGCTTCTGCATGGGCGGCGGTTTCGCGATCGCCACGGCCCCCTCGTTCGACGCCGCCGCACCCCACTACGGGGTCACTCCGTACGACGTGCACGCGGCCGTTCGGGGCGCCTGTCCGACCGTCGCCAGCTACGGGGCGAAGGACCGGATGGTGCCCGGCGGCGCGGCCAAGCTCAGAGCGGCGCTGGAGGAGGCGGGTGTGGTCAACGACGTCAAGGAGTATCCGGAGGCCGGCCACTCCTTCATGAACGAGGCGCCCAACGGGCCCCGGTCCCTCCAACTGGTGCTGCGGGCCTTCGGGGTCAGGCGGGACACCGGGTCGGCCGCCGACGCCTGGCGCCGCCTGGACGCCTTCTTCACCGAACACCTGGGCGACGGACGGGCCTGATCGGGGCCGTCGGTCCGGTGTGCGACGGCCGGAGCCGGAGAGAGTCCGGTCACGCACCGGCGCCGGGCGTCGCCCGCCCTCCCGCGCATGCGGCAGGATGGAAGTATGCAGCCTTCGGACTTTTCACCGAACAGTGCGGTTGACCTCGCTGCGCGCAAGGCGGCCTTGGAACGCGAGGCCAAGCAGCGCGCCGAGGAGTCGGCCGGTCGAGCCAACCCGTACGCCGTCAACGTCGACGAGGCCAACTTCCAGGCCGAGGTCCTGGAACGGTCGATGTCCGCCCCGGTCGTCCTCGCCGTGCTCGCTGGATGGTCGGAGCAGTCCAAGCAGGTCGAGAGCGCCCTGGACCGCCTGTCCTCGGCCTCCGGCGGCAACTGGTTCCTCGCCAAGCTCGACAGCGATGCCAGCCCGCAGCTCGTGCAGGCCCTGCGCGTGCCGACCACGCCGATGATCATCGTCGCCGTCCAGGGCCAGGTCATGCCCGGTCCCGCCGGGCCGGCCACCGAGGACCAGCTGCGTGACTGGCTCGGTCAGGTGTTCGCGGCCCTGGCCGAGCAGGGCATGTTGCCCGCGGGGCACCCCGGCGCCGTCGAGGGCGAGCCCTCGGCTGAGGCGGGCCGGCAGCCCGAGCAGCCCGAGCAGCCCGAGGTCGACCCGGTCGACGCCGAGGCCCAGGCCGCCCTGGAGCGCGGCGACCTCGCCGCGGCGGAGGCCGTCTACGCCAAGGCGGTGGAGGCCGCCCCGGACGACATCGAGTCCAAACTCAAGCTCGCCCAGGTCCGCCTGGTCGGCCGCCTCCAGGAGGTGGACGCGGGCGCCGCGCGCGAGGCCGCGGCCGACCGGCCCGAGGACGTCGCCGCCCAGTGCACCGTCGCCGACATCGACATGTACGGCGGCGGGTTCGAGGACGCGTTCGACCGCCTCATCGCCACGGTGAAGCGCACCAGCGGCGACGACCGCGACCGGGCGCGCACCCACCTGCTCTCGCTGTTCGAGCTGCTGGCGCCCGGCGACCCGCGTGTGGCCGCGGCCCGGCGCAAGCTGACCTCGGCGCTGTTCTGAGACGTGTCCCGCGGGCACGACGGGGTGCCGACTGAGAACGAGGATTCCGACGTCGGCACCCACGAATCCCCAGGGCGTCACATACATGGACACACCGGTAAATCATCGTGTTCTTCTGCTCGCGTGGGCGGCGGGATAGCCCACCGAGCAGGGGGTACGAACCCGGTGACGGCGGGTCGCGCGGCCCGGCGGCGAACCGGCAGGTGCCCATGAACGACGACACTCCTCGTGGCGGCCCCGTGGTCACGATCTCGGCGACCTTCGGCGCCGGAGGCGCCGTCATCGGCCCCGCGGTCGCCGCGCGGCTCCGCGTGCCCTTCCTCGACCGCGCCGTCCCCAGCGCGGTGGCCGCCCACATCGGCTGCTCCCTGGAGGAGGCGCTGCGCCACGACGGCCGCAGTCCCGGCGGGCTCGAACGCCTCCTCGCCAGCGCGGCGCGACTTCCCACCGTCACCCTCGGCGGTGTGGACACGGCGCTGACGGGGCCCACCGACGAGCAGGGGCGCCTGCTGTACGACCACGAGTTCGTCGAGGAGACCGAACGCGTCATCGGTGAGGTCGGCCACTCCGGGGGAGTGGTGCTCGGCCGCGGGGCCGCCGTCGTCCTGGCCGACCACCCCACCGCCCTGCACGTCCGCGTCGACGGTGACCGGCACGCCCGGCTGAGCCGCGCCCGCGAGCTGTTCGCGTCCGGGAACCGGGACGAGGTCGGCGGCCACGACTGGTGCGACATGGCGCCCACCCTCCGGCTGCTCGACGACAACGACCGCGCCCGGGCCGCCTACGTCCGCCGCTTCTACCGCGTCGACCCCGCCTCCCCGGACCTGTACCACGTCCTCCTGGACGGCACCGCGTTCACCATCGAGGCGTGCGTGGACATCGTGGTCCAGGCGGCCCGCGGGCGAAGGCCGGACGGGGGCGGCACGGGCGGCGCCGGGAACGCGACGGACGGCGCAGGCGGCGGAGCGGGTCGGATTCCCTGACGTCGCCTCGCCCACCCCGCCACTGCCTTGGAAAGTTGTGGAGTTTTTTACTAAGGGTCGAATTGTCCCCTCCTGCTGACGATCTGGTCTTGACTCCGGTAGAGTGGGACGGCCCGATCGCGCGTCCGACACCAGCCCCCTCCCGTGACCACGGTCCCCGGGGCGGTGCACCATGGAGAGACACCGCGCGGCGGACACGCGGCAAACCCCAACGCTCCGCCGAGCGCACACGTGTGCGGGGACCGCGCCCGGCGCGGAACCGACACGCGGCGTCGGCCGGACCGGGCCCGGCGGAGGGCCACGGGCGGGCGTCCCGTCCCGCCCCGAAGCGGCCGCTGCGCGCGGTGGGCGACGGGAGGGGCACCGGGCGTCGACGTCCACGTGACCGGGGTCACCCGCGCGCCCCACCGGCGCACGACACCAAGCGAGAGCCAAGGAGCAACACGTGGCCAGCCTTCCCAGCGTTTCCTACTCCCTCACCGTCCGCCTCGAACTGGACGCGGGAGGCAGCGCCGTCGGCAGCCTCACCAACGCCGTGGAGCACGTGGGCGGCATGATCACCGCGCTGGACGTGGCGGCCGCCGGCCACGAGCGCATCCGGATCGACGTCACCTGCGCCGCGCGTGACACCGACCACGCCCAGGCGATCGTCGACGCTCTGGGATCGGTCGAGGGCGTCACCGTCCACAAGGTCAGCGACCGCACCTTCCTCATGCACCTCGGCGGCAAGATCGAGATGTCCTCCAAGGTGCCGCTGCGCAACCGCGACGAGCTGTCCATGGCCTACACCCCCGGTGTCGCTCGCGTCTCCCAGGCGATCGCCGCCAACAAGGACGACGCCCGCCGGCTGACCATCAAGCGCAACAGCGTCGCCGTGGTCACCGACGGCTCGGCCGTCCTCGGCCTGGGCAACATCGGCCCCGAGGCGGCCATGCCGGTCATGGAGGGCAAAGCCGCCCTGTTCAAACGCTTCGCCGACATCGACGCCTGGCCGATCGCCCTCGACACCCAGGACGTCGACGAGATCGTGCGCACCGTCCAGGTCCTGGCGCCCGGATTCGGCGGCATCAACCTGGAGGACATCTCCGCCCCCCGCTGCTTCGAGGTCGAGGCCCGTCTGCGCGAGCTGCTCGACATCCCCGTCTTCCACGACGACCAGCACGGCACCGCGATCGTCGTCCTGGCCGCGCTGCGCAACGCCCTGCGCGTGGTCGGCAAGGAGCTGAGCCAGGTGCGCATCGCGATGTCGGGCGCGGGCGCGGCGGGCACCGCCATCCTCAAGCTGCTCATGCACGCCGGAGCCAAGGACATCATCGTCAGCGACGTGCACGGTGCGGTGCACGCCGAACGCGAGCAGCTCGACGACAACCTGCGCTGGATCTCCGAGCACACCAACCCCGAGGGCTACTCCGGCGACCTCAGGGGGGCCGTGGCCGGGGCCGACGTCTTCATCGGCGTCTCCGCTCCCAACCTGCTCACCGGCGACGACGTCGCGAGATGAACGACGGCGCGATCATCTTCGCGCTGGCCAACCCCGACCCGGAGATCGACCCCGAGGTCGCCCACCTGCACGCCGACGTCGTCGCCACCGGCCGCAGCGACCACCCCAACCAGATCAACAACGTGCTCGTGTTCCCGGGCTTCTTCCGCGGACTGCTCGACGCCCAGAGCCACGAGGTCACCTCCGACATGATGGTCGCCGCCGCCGAGGCGCTGGCCGACGTGGTCACCGAGGACGAACTGGGTCCGAACTACATCATCCCCAGCGTCTTCCACTCCGACCTGTCCACGCACGTGGCCACCGCCGTGCGCGAGGTCGCCCAGCGGAGCCGCGGGAACTGACGCCGGGCCCGGTCGCGGAGCGGAAGTGGCCGCACCTGCCCGACGAGGGGCGCGAACCTGGGTAAGGGGGGACCATGGACCAGCCAAGACTGACCGGGCGACTGCTGGTGGCCGCCCCCCTCCTCCAGGAGGACTCCTTCCGCCGCTCGGTGGTGTTCGTCGTGGACGACACCGCCGACGGCACCCTCGGGGTGATCCTCAACCGCCCCCTGGACACGGCCGTCGACGAGGTCGTGACGGACTGGGGCGCTACGCCAGCGCGCCCGCGGTGATGTTCGCCGGCGGACCCGTCGGGGAGGGCTCCGGCATCGCCCTGGGCGTGTCGGGCACGGGCGACCCGCCTTCGGGCTGGTCCCCGTTGGAGGGGGTGGACCCGGGTTTGGGACTGAACGGCGTGGGCGTGGTCGACCTGGACGGACCGCCCTCCGTGCTGGGCGGCGCGCTGGGGGCGTTCCGCGTCTTCGCGGGGTACGCCGGGTGGGCCGCCGGTCAGCTGTCCGGGGAGATCGACGAGGGCGCCTGGTACGTCGTCCCCGCGGTCGCCGAAGACGTGTTCACCACCGCCCTCGAGCGGCTGTGGTCGCGTGTGCTGCGACGGCAGGGCGGTGAACTCGCGTTGTTGTCGACCTACCCCGAGGACCCGACGATGAACTGAGCGGCGACGAGCGACCGCCGTGCGGCGCGCGGCACCCTATACCGTGGAACGCAGACGTGGAAAGGTGTGAGGAACGATGTCGATGGATGTCTTCAACAAGGTTCTCCCGGAGAGCGAGACCAGGCCGGACACCTCGCACGACGACGGTGACCGCGAGCGGTTCGCGCACTACGTGCAGAAGGACAAGATCACCGAGAGCGCCGTCACGGGCAATCCGGTGATCGCTCTGTGCGGCAAGGTGTGGGTCCCCAACCGGGATCCCAAGAAGTTCCCCGTGTGCCCCGAGTGCAAGAAGGCCTATGAGGAGCTCATGAAGTAGGCGTGCTCCCAGACGCCCGCGTCGCGCCCCGACGGGCGGGCCCCGGCACACCGCGTGTGCCGGGGCCCGCCCGTCCCGGCACCGGGGTCGCGACGGCCCAGGTCCTGGCCCAGCGTGCCCAGCCGCTCATGATCGACGAGCCGACCCGCGCGCTCGACATCCGCCACCGGGAAGTCGTTCTTTCCGTGTCGCGCGCACTCGCGGACGCCGGTCGGGCGGCTATCGTGGTCATGCACGATTTGGGGCTTGCGGCCGCCTACGCCCATCGTGTGGCGGTGCTGTCCCGTGGACGCGTCGCCGCACGGGGCGCACCCGCTGGCGTTTCACGGCGCCGCTCCTCAGCGACGTGTACCAGCATCAGGTCGATGTCCTGCCGCATCCGCGTACCGGGGCCCCGCTCGTCGTTCCCCGCAGGTAGGTGTCGGAGCGCACGAAAGCGTCCACAGGAGTAGGTCCTATTGGTCTCCACAACTGAACGGCACAAGCACGACGACCCCCACCCCCGCCGCGGGCGGGGCCGTCGGGACCCGGAAGGAGGGCGGCGCCGCAGGGCCCGAAGGCCCCGGCACACCCCCGGCGACGTCGTCCGCGCCATCGTCCGCACCATCGGAGAGATCCTGCTGACCGCGGGTCTGCTCATGCTCTTCTACGCCGGCTACGAGGTCTACGGCGGCCAGTGGGAGACCGACCGGGAGCAGCAGGAGCTCGCCCAGGGGTTGGAGGAGGCCTGGGCCGAGCAGGAGGACACCGAGCCCGGTCCGGAGTCCGAGCCGCTGCCCGGCAGCGCGGACAGCCGCCTGTACCTGCCCGACCTCGACCTCCAGTGGGTCGTGGTCAACGGAACGACACAGGAGGACATCCGCAACAGCCCCGGCCACTACACCGAGTACGACACCGGGCCGGGCGAACTCGGGAACTACGGCGTCGCCGCGCACCGGACGCCCGGCCTGTTCTGGGACATCGACCAACTGGACGACGGCGACGTCATGGTCCTGGAGGACGGGGAGAACTTCTACACCTACGAGGTGTTCCGCGAGGAGACCGTCGATCCCTCCGACGTGTGGGTGATCGAACCCGACCCGTTCGACGACGCCAGCGACGAGCACCCCGAGCGCTCCCTGATCACGCTCACCACGTGCGCCCCCAAGCTGAACAACACCCACCGGCTGATCGTCTGGGCCGAGCTCACCGAGACCACCCCCAAGTCCGAGGGCATGCCCGAACCGATCGCCCACATGGCGCCGGACGCCGACGAGGACGAGGACGAGGAGTAGAGGCGGATGTACGGACTGATCTGGCGCGTGCTTCCCGGCCCGTGGCCGTCCAAGCTGATCCTGTCGGTCGGCCTGCTGGCGGGCGCGTGCGCGCTGCTGTGGCTCTTCGCCTTCCCGGCGATCTCCCCACACATGCCGTTCAACGACGGCGCCGTCGACGTCCAGGGCGCGGACGCCGCCGCGGAGGGCGCCGGCGCGCTGCCCGGCGGCGAGTCCCCCTCGGCGTCGGAGTCCCCGTCGGAGTCCCCCGAACCCTCGGCCTCCGAGAGTTCCTGAGTTCTCGCATCGCTCCGCCTGGGCGACGGTGCCGCGCACGGTGTGCGCGGCACCACGGCATCGGCTCCTGGACCGGTCTCCGGGGGCCGCTAACCTCTACCAGGTGAGTAACGGGGGACCAAGAGCATGACGGTGACGCAGACCACCACGGAGGACCGCCTGAGCGGACTCCGCGCCTGGCAGCGGGAAGCGTTCGAGGAGTACTTCCGCCGGGAACCACGCGACTTCCTGGCCGTGGCCACGCCAGGCGCGGGGAAGACGACCTTCGCCCTCACCCTGGCGAGCGAACTCCTCAGACGGCACGCGGTCCGCGCGATCACGATCGTGTGCCCCACCGAGCACCTGAAGAAGCAGTGGGCCGAGGCGGCCGCCCGCTTCGGCATCCCCATCGACCCGGAGTTCCGCAACGGCCAGGGCGCGCTGGGGCGCCAGTACATCGGCGCGGCGGTCACTTACGCGCAGGTCGCCGCGCACCCGATGCTGCACCGAAACCGCACCGAGGCGCGCAAGACGCTCGTCGTCTTCGACGAGGCTCCACACGCCGGCGACGCGCTGTCCTGGGGGGAGGCGGTCCGCGAGGCCTTCGACCCCGCCGCGCGGCGGCTCAGCCTGACCGGAACCCCCTTCCGCTCCGACATCAACCCGATCCCCTTCGTGGACTACGTCCAGGACGGAAACGGGGTGCGCCGGTGCTCATGGGACTACAGCTACGGCTACGCCCCCGCCCTGGAGGACGGGGTCGTGCGGCCGGTCATCTTCATGGCGTACTCCGGGGAGATGCGCTGGCGGACCCGCGCGGGCGACGAACTCGCCGCACGCCTGGGCGAGCCCCTCACCCAGGACGCGCTCTCCCAGGCCTGGCGCGCCGCCCTCGACCCCAAGGGCGACTGGATCAAGAAGGTGCTTCAGGCCGCCGACCGCCGTCTGACCGAGGTCCGCAAGACCCACCCCGACGCTGGCGGCCTGGTCATCGCCAGCGACCACGAGAACGCCCGCGCCTACTCGCGCATCCTGCGGCAGATCACGGGCAAGGGCGCGACCGTCGTGCTCTCCGACGACCCCACTGCCTCGAAGAAAATCTCCCGATTCTCGGCGGGGGACGACCGCTGGATGGTCGCGGTGCGCATGGTGTCCGAAGGCGTGGACGTCCCCAGGCTCATGGTGGGCGTGTACGCCACCTCCACCAGCACCGCCCTCTTCTTCGCCCAGGCCATCGGCCGTTTCGTGCGCGTGCGCAAGCGCGGCGAGGTCGCCTCCGTGTTCCTGCCCTCGGTGCCCACGCTGCTGGAGTACGCGGGCGAGATGGAACGCGAACGCGACCACGTCCTGGACCGGCTGCCTTCGGACGAGGAGTATCCGGAGGAGGACCTCATGAAGGAGGCCAACCGGAAGCGCGACACCCCCGAGGCGGGTGAGGAGCTGCCGTTCGAGACGATGGAGTCCGCGGCCGAGTTCGACCGCGCTCTGTTCGACGGCAACGAGTACGGCGGCGTGCCCGGGTCCACCGAGGAGGAGGACTTCCTCGGACTCCCGGGCCTGCTGGAGCCCGACCAGGTCTCCCAGCTGCTTCGCAAGCGCAACGCCGACCTGAGGGCCAGCGAGATCAAGGCCAGGCGCGGTTCCGCGAAGGAGCCCGACGAGGGGCCCACGCACGAGGTCGTCGCCGAGCTGCGGCGCGAGCTCAGCGGGCTCGTCGGCGCGTGGCACCACCGCACCGGAAAGCCCCACGGCGTCATCCACAACGAGCTGCGCCGGGCCTGCGGCGGTCCGCCGGTCGCCCAGGCCTCGCCGACGCAGATCCGCGAGCGCATCGCCCAACTGCGCACCTGGGCGGTCGGCCGGCGGTAGCGAGATCGGGCAAACACTTCGCAAGTTCGCGCACGGCTGATCGGCAGAGAGTGTTCGTATAGCTACAGTCCGTGTGGTGATGCGACGAAACTCTAGCGGTGGCGCAACCGCACTGTGGTCCGGAATGGTCGTGTGCGGGATCGCCCTGGCGGGGATCGTGGCGGGTACGGCGTACCTGCCCGCCGACGCCGGGCAGGACCCGGGGACGACCGTCGCGGCGGGAAGCCGACTCGACTCCTGCGTCTCCTCGGCCCTCGACGCCCGACTGGCCAACCCGGGCCAGACCGCCCAGTTCCCCGAGAGCGGCGACGTCACGCCGCGACAGGCCGCCGAGTACGAGCGGCTCCTGCGCGAGGCGATGCTGCCCCTGCGCGGTCAGCAGGCCGAGCCGATCCGGCAGGTCCCGGTGGTCGTGCACGTCATCTCGGCCACGGACGGTCGCGGCGCCGTCGGCGAGCGGCAGATCCGGCGGCAGATCGACGTGCTCAACCGCGCCTACCGGGGCGGTTACGCCTTCGGCGGCGAGGGGGCCGACACGGGTTTCCGCTTCCACCTGCGCGACGTCACGCGCACGGTGAACGACTCCTGGTTCCGCGACTTCAGCCGCTACCGCGACGAGGCCCGCGCGCGCCTGCACCGGGGCGGCGCCGAGACGCTCAACCTCTACACGACACGCCTGGACACCGGGCTGCTCGGGTACTCGACCTTCCCGCAGAACCAGAAGCGGGAACCGAAGCAGGACGCGTCGTGGTCGCCTACGACACGCTGCCCGGCGGCGACCGGAACCGGTTCAACCAGGGCCACACCGCGACCCACGAGATCGGCCACTGGCTGGGCCTGTTCCACACCTTCCAGAACGGCTGCGACAACCCCGGCGACTACGTGGACGACACCGCCTTCGAACGCGAGGCCGCCTCCGGCTGCCCCCGCGGCCGCGACACCTGCCGCAGTAAGTCGGGCGAGGACCCGGTCACGAACTTCATGAACTACTCCGAGGACGCGTGCATGACCCACTTCACACGCGGCCAGGGCCAACGCATGGTCGACCACTGGATGGCGTTCCGGTCCGGGAGGAACACGGGCGAGCCCGACCCCCGTATGGCCGCCCCGTCCTCCGACTGGCGACGCGGACCGTCCGTGGACGTCCGGGCCGACGCGGCTCCGGACGGACGGGTCGAGGCCAGCGCCGCGGTGCGGTAGGGCGTCTGGCGTGCGCGCGCCACGCCGCGCGTCCACGCCGCGCGCCCCGGCGGCTCCGGTGCGGCCCGGCCGGTGGGGGAGACCCCTGCGGACCGGGCCGTTCCCGTGTCCTGGGCCGCCGGGCGGTGCGCCTGGGCGGCCCGGGCACGCCCTAGACGAGTCTTTCCAAAAGCCTGCGCGCACGAAGAGAGGGTGTCCATGATCTGGTGTGAGCCAAGACATAGACACCCTCGTGACAGCACTCTACGTC
>NZ_MKKC01000112.1 GCF_001942255.1 Nocardiopsis sp. CNR-923 | reverse complement strand
CCGACGAGTTTCGTGCCGGGCTGGGGCGCGGTGAAGTCGCGTTGGATCAGGTCGGGGATGTCACCGCTGCTGTCGGCGTCGGTCAGGCACCTCCTCGCGGGCCGCGGTTGGCAGGGCTGCAGGCCCATCTGACGCATGAGCAGGCGCACCAGCTCGGGGCTGGCCTGGGCGTCCCAGCGCTGGAGCTGGGCATGGACCCTGCGGTAGCCATAGGTCTCCTCGGAGCGGTCGAACGCTTTGCGGATGAGGAGTTTCAGGCGTTCCCGGTGCTCGGCGGTCGCTGATTCCGGGCGGGATCTCCATTCGTAGTACCCGGACTTGGACACCTGGAGGCGTGAGCACATGAAGTCCACGGTGAAGGCGTACTTCGCGGAGCCATCGAGCCGTGTGGTCTCGATGAACTCGTATTTGTCGCTTACGGACGATCCTTCGCGAAGTACGCCGCACATTTTTCAGGAACTCGATCTCCATGTCCTTCTCTCGGTTGAGGCGTTCGAGTTCCTTCAGGCGTGCCCGCTCGTCCAGGCTGAGGTCTGGCGACGCCTGGGGGTATCTTTCATGATGGCGTTTGATCCAACTGCGCAGCGTTTCGGAGTTGACGCCGAGTTCTTCTGCGACATGGGTGACCGGCCGCTGTGAGTCGATCGCCAGCCGGACTGCCTCTTCCCGGAACTCCGGTGAGTATTTGCTTGCCCTGCCCAATTTTCCCCTCGTTTCCTTACAGGATCATCGTATTGGATCTCTGTCCGGAAACCTCGGGGCACCCCAGGTTGCCGCCGCGTCGCTGCACGACATCGGGTACGCCCCCGCCCTCGCGCACACCGGGTTCCACCCCCTCGACGGTGCCCGCTGGCTCCAGGACCAAGGTGTGGAAGAGCGGCTCGTGTGCTTGGTCGCCCACCACACCGCGGCCCTCGTCGAAGCACAACGGCGTGGGCTGCGTGCCGAACTGGAGGAGTTCTGCTTCGAGGACTCCGAGGTCACCGACGCGCTGTGGTATGCGGACCTGACGAGTTCCCCCATCGGGGAGGCGGTCGACGTCGATACCCGGTTGGGCGAGATCCTGGTCCGGTACGGACCGGGAACGGTGGTCTTCGATTCCATCACCCAGGCGCGGCCGGGGTTGGAGGCCGCCGTTCGCCGGGTCGAAGGTCGACTCGCTGCCCTCAACCGGCGCTGACCGGGACTCAGCCCAGGTAGGGGTAGCCGCCGGTCAGGTAGTCGCCGATCTGCTGGCGCATGCTCGGATGGACGTCGTACCGGTCCAACTCGCTGGGGAGGACCCACTCGACGCCGTCCGCCTCGTCGTTGACGGTCGGCTTTCCCCCGACGGGTGTGCCGATGTAGGCCGCCTCGAACTGCTGACGGATCTCACCGTCGGTGTAGGCGACGATGTGGGCCGGGTTGGAGTACACGCCGAGGAAGCCGATCACCTCGGCGAGGACACCCGTCTCCTCTGCGCATTCACGAACCGCGCACTGAGCGGCGGACTCACCGATGTCCTGGGCGCCGCCGGGCAGCGCCCACTGGCCGGTGTCCCTCCTACGCTGGAGGAGGATGGCGCCCTGCTCGTTGACCACCAGCAGGTTGCTCGCGGGAATCAGGGTATTGGCCTTGGGCGCGGCGGGGTCGTGGTAGTACTCGGTCCTGCCCATGGTGGATACGCTCCTCCGTCGTGGGGGTTCCAAGCGCCGTCGACACGCGGGGCGGAAGGACCCGCCACCGCGCGACGTTCAGTCCAGGCTCAACTGGTACACGGCGCGATGACGCCCCGG
This sequence comes from Nocardiopsis sp. CNR-923, assembly GCF_001942255.1. Taxonomy (GTDB): domain Bacteria; phylum Actinomycetota; class Actinomycetes; order Streptosporangiales; family Streptosporangiaceae; genus Nocardiopsis. The sequence continues at coordinate 21,455 of NZ_MKKC01000112.1, read as the reverse complement.
TCCCTTGAAATCGCTGATGACCGAGACACCGTTGACCTCCCGGTCACCGGGGACGTTGACGAAACCAAGCGCAGTCCAACTGGCGTGCGCCACGTCGTTGTCGGGCTCCGAGGTGAGGTACAGACGTCGGCACCCCCACACCTCGGCCTGGGAGCGCACGCTGTTCAGGAGCGCTCGTGTGATCCCCTGGCGCCGGTGTCGCGGGTGGGTCATGACGTCTTGCACGTAGACGTCCGCCGGGTCGTCCTGGCTGCGGAAGCCATCACCGCTCCGGCGATGGTGCCGTCGTCGGCGACGGCGATGGGGCAGGTGGAGGAGAACAGAGTGGCGTAGAGCCAGTAGTCGGACAGGGTGCGCGCGGAGATGTACGGCTCGCCGAGCTCCATGAGGTGCAGGACTTCGCCGATCCGTTCGGGGTGAAGGGGTGTGACGATCATGGGCGTTCCTCAGTGTGGACCTGGTGGACGATGGTGGTCAATTGGTGTGCCATTTGGCTGAGCACATGCTGGGACGTTTGGTGCGGGACCGCCAGCGGAGGCCAGCTTCGCTCTCGTTCTGTCCGTAGTGCCTGTTGGCCAGTACCCTTTCGGCGTTGTCTGGTCCAGGGGCCGGTTCTCGTCCGAGTTCGCATCGCTCCGGGCAGAACGTTTGCACCAGCTCTTTGGAGGAGGAGTCCGCCCCAACCCCCTGCTCAGGGAGTCCAGCTCATGCGCACCCTCGACGTAGTCAGCGCCGACGGCGTCCCGCTCGATGCGGTCCTGCACCCTTCCAAAGGGGACCGCTCGAGGGGCACCGTTGTCCAGGCTCACGGCATCACCGTCGACAAGGACGAGGGCGGCATGTTCGTCCGCCTGGCCGAGGTCCTGTCCGACAGGGGGTTAAACGTCGTTCGGTTCTCCTACCGTGGGCACGGCAAGAGCGGTGGGACGCCCCGCGGTGTGACCATCGCTGGCGAGATGCTTGACCTCCAGTCAGTCATCGAGCACGCTCTGAACGCTTGGCCCGAACCGCTCTCCGTTCTGTCCGCGAGCTTCGGGGCCGTATCCTCTTCACTCCTGCTTCCTGTACTCGGTGACCGGATCGACTCCCTCGTCCTGTGGAACCCCGTACTCGACCTGAAGCACACCTTCCTCAACCCAGAGCTCCCCTGGGGAGTGGAGAACTTCGGTCCTGACCAACAGCGGGAGTCGGGCGCCAACGGCCAGTTGTTGATCGACGGTGAGTTTCCCATCAGCCCGATCATGTGGCGCGAGTTCAGCCTGTACGACCCCCTCAGCGCCTACACGTCATCCCGCGTTCCCTCGCTCGTGGTCCACGGTGACCAGGGCAGCTACGTGTCCTACGACATCGCCAGGGCCGCTGCCTTCGCCCGGGCCGACGCGGACTTCCACACGGTGCAGGGGTCCGACCACGGTTTCGATTCCACCGAGCGGGAGGACGAGGCGATCGGGGTTTCGGTGGACTGGCTCGTGGCGAGGGCACAGCGCAGAAGATGAGAAGCTTCGCGTGATCGGGGTGGACGAGTTCGCCTTGGGCAAGGGGCGTGTCCACGGCATGGTGGCCAACGATGCCGAACCACAGAATCTGTGCCATATCCTGTTTTTCAGTGGTCATGGCTTTCCTCGTTGCGCGGGCTGCTTCTGGCCTCCTATGCTTTCTCGCAACGCGTTGACGGAGACGAGTAGCCGCGGGACCACGTGAGCCGAGAGAACTGCCGGTAGCTGGGAAGGCAGTCTCGCGCCCCGGGTGAAGACCCTCCCGAGCGCGGGGAGGAACGGCCCTCTGTGGCCCCATGCCCCGCCGGATGGCCCCCGTCACAGGGCCCGAACGAGGTCGCTGCCCGAGCGACGAAAGTGCGGTGGCACCGCGAGTTGCCCTTCTCGCCCGCACTCCCAAGGGATCATGACGAGGTCCTTTGGAGGACTGCTGTGATCCACCCGACGAGCCGTGTACTGGTCGCTGACCTGCGAGAACACGTCGGAGAGTCTGTTTCGATCTCAGGATGGGTGAACACCCTTCGCCTGCAGAGCAAGATCCAGTTCGTGGTCGTGAGGGACCACACGGGCATGGCCCAGGTCACGCACAAGCGAGGTGGCGCTGGTGACGTTGTCGAGGCGGAGTTGGAGCGTCTGACCACGGAGTCAGCCGTCCGCATCACCGGCCGCGTGGTCGACAACCCCATCGTCAAGCTCGGTGGACTGGAGATCATCCCCGAGTCCGTCGAGATCCTGAACCTGGCCGAGACCCCTCTGCCCATCGACGAGCACACCGGGCTCGAGCAGCGTCTGGACTGGCGCTTCCTGGACGTGCGTCGCCGTTTCCCCGCTCAGTTGCTCTTCGCTGTGCAGACCACCCTCGAGCAGGGCATGCGCGAGTACGCCTACGCGCAGGGGTGCACCGAGATGCACACCCCCAAGCTGATGGGCACCGCCTCGGAGTCCGGCGCCGAGGTGTTCAAGCTCGGCTACTTCGACCGAGATGCCTATCTGGCCCAGTCACCGCAGTTCTTCAAGCAGATGGCGATCGCGGCCGGTATCGACAAGGTCTTCGAGATCGGTCCTGTCTTCCGTGCCGAACCTTCCTTCACCTCCCGGCACGCGACCGAGTTCACCGGCGTGGACGTCGAGCTGGCCTGGATCTCGGACGTCGAAGACGTCATGGCCTTCGAGGAGCGGATGCTCGCGCACGCGCTGGCCAAGGTCGCCGACGCCCACGGTGAGGCGATCCAGGAAGCGTTCGGCGTCGACGTGACGGTCCCGTCGCGCCGTTCCCGAGAATCACCATGGCCGAAGCCCAGGACATCCTCCGCGCCGGGGGCTGGGACCCCGAAGGCGGCAAGGAGGACCTGGACCCGGAGGGGGAACGCGGGATCGCCGCCCACATCCAGCGAGAGACGGGGCATGAGTTCGTCTTCGTCACTGACTACCCGGCCAGTATCCGGCCCTTCTACCACATGCGTCCGGTCGGACGGCCCGACCTCACGTGCAGCTTCGACCTGTTGTGGAAGGGGTTGGAGATCACCACGGGTGCCCAGCGTGAGCACCGGTACGACGTCCTGCTCAAGCAGGCCGCCGAGAAGGACATGAACACCGGGCCCATGCAGGACTACCTGAACACCTTCCGGTACGGCTGCCCGCCGCACGGCGGTCTCGGTATGGGCCTCAGCCGTGTCCTGATGGTGCTGCTCGGTCTGGACTCCATCCGCGAGGCCAGCTTCCTCTTCCGTGGCCCCAACCGACTGACGCCGTAGAGACGCGCCTGAGGGTGGTCCTGCCCGTCGTGGCAGGACCACCCCGGTTCCCGTCAGTAGCGGGTGTTGCGCAGGTCGTGGAGCCAGGCTTCGGCGGGATGGTCATCCCAGTAGCGGCGCAGGGCCACTTCACGTTCGGCGTAGACGCCGTGGTGGCACAGGGCGCCGTGGGAGAGGTTGATGCTCATGCTGAGCGGTGTCTCACTGGTGACCCAGTGCGGGGTGAGGGCGTGGCTCCACAGCATGTCTCCCGGCTCCATGCGGATGGAGAGACGCTCGGCATCGTCGTGGGCGGGCGGTTCTTCGGCTGTGGTCTTGCCGATGACGGCGTCCTCCGCCGTGAGGACTCGGTCAGGGTCGACGTAGCTGTGGAACGTCTTCACACCCTCGACCTGCCACACCAGTCCGTGAGAGTTGTCGTTGTGGTAGGTCGAAGCGGCACCCTGGCTGGAGATGAACAGCAGCGGAGCGCACCGCTGCCAGGTGAAGCCCTGTGCCGAAAGAAACGTGCGCCACGGGGTCATGACGTCGTCCTGGAAGCCCTCCAGGAAGTCCTTGTAGAAGCGGCTCAGGTTGAAGTGCACCAGCCGGAAACGCCAGGTCAGGAGATCCTCCAGCGGTGCGCTGCGGAAGGCCGCGGTGCGGTCCAGGCGGACCTGCCAGTCGTCCGGATCGAGGACGGTGTAGCACACCTCGTTGTCGCGTCTGATGTGGTCGAGGACGTCGACGGCCTTCGGGAACTGGAAGTCGAAGGGGATCAGAGAGGCCGCGACAGGGAAGTTCGGTGGTGTCCGCCAGCGGGCGACGAACTCTTCGGATGTCGTTACGGGTGTCTGCACGAATGACCTCGCAGGGTGTCAGGGACGGCAGATGGCAGCGCAGTCTGTGGTGACCCGGTCGGTGGTCGGCCGGACGAGGAACTCCTTGACGCCAGATCGGGGTTCGTGGGTGCTCACGCCGACTTCGCTGTACGGGCAGCGCCTCAGCTGGCCCTCAGCGGAGACGTACAGCGCTCGCGAGCGGCAGAGGTGCCGGCATCCTGGAGAGCGTCGCATGGACCGCAGATGGGCGAGGTAGTCGCGAAAGCCATCCCCGAGTGCGAAGTGGCGCTCGAGTACGGCCGCGTCGAGTCGTTGGCGTGCCTCGTAGCCAGCTACGGTCATCCGGGCTCGCTGGATCGCGTGTTCGTCAAGCAAGACCGGGCTGAACTGGAGCTCTGTGTCCGCCTCCGCCACGAGCCGCGCCAGCTCACCGCATTCGTCATCGGTGAGGTTCCAGTAGCTGACGTGCAGGACGCTTGCGGGGGCGTTGGTTTTCAGCAGGGTACTGATTCCCGACCCTAAGCAACGCTTGGTCCGGCCCAGCTTCATCGCGCCACGCGAGTCCGCGGAGACGGTCACGTTCTCCACGAGGTGTGCGACATCGGCGAGGGCGGTGACCTCGGCTTCAGTACGGGCCGAGGTCACCACGGAGACGGGCAGGCCGAACTGGTGGGCGAGGCGGATCAGTTGGCGGAGCTCGGGGTGATGCGTCGGCTCACCGCCCGTGAGGCAGATGCTCTCGATGCCGATCTCCCTGAGGCGGGACAGGGAACGGGTGTACGTCGCGACGTCCAGGAATCCGTGGGCCCGATCGGCCCGGAAGCAGAATCCGCACGCGACGGCGCAGTGCCCGGCGGTGGAGACGAGCGCGGTCCGGAACCGTGGGGTGCTCATTGCACCCCCGTGTTGTCCCAGACCGCGATCTCGACCGTCCCGGTGTAGAAGGCGCACATCTCCTCATCAGGCGCGTCCGCTCCCACCAGGGCCTGCTCATTCCGTGACGGACCGCCGCAGATGGCCAGCGCCGGACAGTCGCCGCATTTCTCGTATGGGGCGACCTCCTTGGCGACGCCGCCCAACAGCTCCGGGCCAGCGCGCAACTCATCGAGCGTGTGGATGAAGCTGCGCTCGGTGAAGTTGATGTCACACAGGCTGATCCTGCTATCGGGCAGCAGGGCAGCGTTGAGGCTTCGGTCACCCTGCATGTGGTCGAAGAGCATCGGGCGCCGGGTGTCGAGAGCCTGGAAGGCACGGTCGAGGACGGAGAAGAGCATGCCGCCCTTGCCGAGCGCGGTAAGCCGGGCTTCGTAGAGTTCGCGAGCGAGGTCGCGTCCCTTGACGCGCCAGCGCCCTCCGGAGGGGATCGGGGTGTTGACGTAGATGAACTTCAGCCCGAGTTCCTCGATGATCCACGAGACCGTCTCGCCGAGCTGACCGATGTTGGCCGCCGTCGGTGTGAGGTTGCATCCCACGTAGAGGCCATCGGCCTCCAACAGGCGCCCTACGTTGGCGCCGATACGGCCGTCGGCGGATTGACCGCCGAGAAGCCTGCGGTTGACGGCGTTGATGGCCGGCGGGCCGTCGACCGAGATGCCGATGCCGTACTGGTACCGGACGAAGTGCTCAAGCATCTCGTCCGTGAGGCGGGCTCCGTTGGTGACGACGGTGCGGCGGATCCGCTCGACGTCGTACCGTGACCCAAGCTCGTCAGCCAGCACATCGCCGTAGCGCATGAGGTCGAACCGAATCGTCGGCTCACCACCGAACCACTGGATCGAGACCTCCCGCTGCCCGGCGTTCTGTTCGAAGAGGTACGTCAACCCCTCTGCGAGCTCCTCGTGTGTCATGTCCGGCTTGCCGGTGTTGGTGTCGACGAAGCAGTACGTGCACGCCATGTTGCAGCGGTCGGTGAGCACGATGCGCAAACCGCTGATCCGGCTGGGTGTCGGGGCCAGGCCCAGGTCGTGGAGGCGGGTACGAAGGGCTTCACGCCGGTCGGTCGGCGGTCCGTCCGGGGTGAAGCCAAGCCCGGCGAGGGCGTCATGAGTCGCGGTCGGGGGAACCGCGGAGAGATCAGCGACCTCCCTACGGTCGAGGTACACGCTGTCCAGACCGACCGGGTCGAGGAGCACGGACTCCCCGCCCCGGTCATACTGGACGTACTTCCCCCACAGGAGCTGGGAAGAAGAGGTCATGGTGTCAGGCCGTTTCCTCTTCGCTGATGCCCAGTTCGGCCATGGCCTCGCGGATGGTCTTCTCGTACGTGGCTTGGAGTTCGGCCGAGGCGGCGGGCGAACCGCCATCCGCCAGGACGATCACGCCGGGCAGGGTGGGGTTGGGAGCGATGACGGCGATCCCGGCGGGCTCAGTGCTGATCGCCATGATGGCGCCCTCGACAGCCACCCAGTCGAGCTTGTCCTTGACGGCTTCGAGAATCCTGCTCTGCTGCTCCTGGAAGGACTCGCGCTCTCCCATCCAGACCCCGGCCTTGCTCTTGGAGTCCACGACGTCGGCGTAGATGAGGTGGTCGGTCTTGCTGCGACGAGCAGTCGGCATGTCCTGCCTCTCTTCGATCGGTACGGAGCCGTTGTGCTCCGTGTGGCAGCAGACTGCCTGTAATCAGCGTCAAGCGGGCTGTCACGCCGCTGCAACCCTGCGGAACCGCCGTCGCTCACGCGTGCCATGAGCGGGAATGCGGCCATCGCACGATTCTCTGCCACAGGTGTTGAAGTCGCGCTGAATGCCTGTCGCAGCGACAGGCATTCAGCACCAGTCGAAGCGCTCTACGCTATTAACGTCGTTGGTGTCGGTCGAAGGAGTTTCGGTGGGCTCAGTGCAGCGCTGGACCGGAAGGGAGGCGTGCGCACTGCGACGGGCGATGCGCAAAAGCGTGCGTGGCTTCGCCTCCTACCTCGGCGTCAGCGATCGGACGGTGTCCAACTGGGAATCCCGAGGCGGAAAGATCGAACTCGTACCGGACTCTCAAGCGCTGTTGGATACGGCTCTGGAACGCAGCGGCCCAGAAGTTCAGCAGCGGTTCTGGGACGCTGTCGGTGAGCCGAAGCCCGCTCCCACGGCCACACCGGACAGTTACTTCCCGATACCCATTCCGGAGCCCGGCTTGGTGCACAGGCCAAACGACTTCGAAGGACTCGTCTCCGTACTGCGGGAGGCGTCGACGGCCGAGGGCATCGCCACGGCAGCGGTCTGCGGTCCGGGCGGCTTCGGGAAGACCACGCTGGCAACCCAGGTGTCCCACGACCCACGCGTCCAAGAGCTCTTTCCGGAGCTCTTGTGGGTGGAGACCGGTCAGGGATGTACCCCCGCCAGGGTGGTCGAGCTCATCTCCGATCTCTGTGTGCACCTGGGCGGCAGCCGACCAGCACTCGCCGACCCAGAGCAGGCAGGTTTCCACCTTGCCCGACTTCTTCAGGGGCGCCGAGCACTCCTGGTCATCGACAACGTCTGGTCCGCCGCCGATCTCGGCCCATTCCTCTTGGGAGGAGAGGAATGCGTCCGGCTCGTCACCACCCGCAACATCCGCGTGTGTCCTTCTGCGGCCCGTGTCGTCCGCCTTGGGCCTATGACTTCCACCGAAATAAGAGAACTGCTCACCCGCAACGTCGCAACCCTTGACCAGCAGGAAGCGGCGCAACTGGCTCACGGGTGCGGTGGATGGCCGCTGCTGGCCGCCATCGTCGGCTCCAACATCTCGCAGGACGTCACCGCCGGAGCACCAGTAGACCGCATCGCCTTGGAAGCAAGCGAGACCCTCCGCACCCACGGTCCCCAAGCATTCGACGTCTGGGACTCGGATCAGCGGAAGAACGCGATCGGACAAGCGATCGCGTCGAGTCTGCGCAGCCTCGATGAAAGCGTCGTCATCGCTGGTCGCTCCGACCTCAAGGACCGCTACCTCTCGCTCGCCGTCTTCCCACCCGCAGCGCCCATTCCGGTGTCGGTCCTCACGCACTGGTGGCACAACGCCTGCGGGTGGCCTCCCCACGTCGTGCGGCAGTTCTGTCGGCTCCTGGCCGACAGGTCACTCCTCAGCGCCTACCTCGCCGATCGTGACTCGGTCATCCTCCACGATGTCTTCCGTTCCTACCTGCGGCACACGATCGGAGAAGACTGGGCCGCACTCCACCGATCCTTGATCGATACCTACCGGCAGACCACCGATGGCCAGTGGGAGACGTTGAACAGCGCTCACACCTACCTATGGCGAAACCTTCCGTACCACCTTCACGAAGCCGACTTGGACACAGAGCTGGTCAGCCTGCTCGCCTCCCCTGAGTACATCGTGCACAAGGTGAATCGAGTCGGGCACCAGGCGCTGACAGCGGACGCGGCCGTGCTGGATTCACTCCCTCGTCAGCACGAGGACTCGCATCCCCAGCACCATGTCTGGATGACAGCCCGCATGATGGCCGAGGCCGGGTACCTCCTGAGCAGGCTGGCCAACCCCGCTGACATCGCCGCGACCCTCGCCATCGCCTTGAAGCGATCGCCGCTCCCCTCCGCCTCCAGGGCGTTGGATAACCTGGCCCGCTCCGGAACCACCCTCCAGGCCCAGTGGCTGCGCCATCCCGACGTTGAGCAGCGGCCAGAGGAACCGGGCGGACACGTCGGGGCCGTGGTGAGCGTTTCCACCGCCAATCGCCTCGTAGCCTCGGGCGGGGAGGACGGAGTCGTCCGGCTGTGGGATTTCGACACCCGCAGACTGCTTCGCGCCCACCACGGACACACCGGCTGGGTCTTCGCCACCGCACTCTCCCCAGACGGGCTGATTGTCGCGTCAGCCGGAGACGACGCGGTAATCCGACTGTGGCGGACCGATACCGGCGAACCGGTCGGTGCCCTGACGGGCCACAGCAGACGAATCCGCAGCCTCGCCTTCTCACCCTCCGGGGCCTTCCTCGTTTCCGGCGCCGAAGACGGAGCCATCTGTGCCTGGGATGTCGAGCGTCTGGTGCTCGTACGCAAGATGCAGACAGCCGGGACTCCGATCTGGTCCGTCGCAGTCGGAAGCGATGCCGAGCCCGCCATCGCCGCGGCGGGCGAGGACGAGTTCGTCCGACTCTACGACTTGGGCAGCGGCAACCTGCTGGATGAGCACGCCGCGCACCGGGACTGGGTGCGCTCAGTCGCATTCGCTCCACAGTCTTCCGTACTGGCATCCGGCTCCGGCGATCGCTCCGTGCACGTCTGGAACACCAGCGAACGTCGCCTGACGCCCATACGCCAAATTTCGGACCTCAACGCGCGAGTGCGTGCCGTCGCCCTTTCCGCGCGGGCCGACGTCATTCTCGCCGCGACAGAGGAACCGAGAATCCAGGCAGTCACTTCGAATGGGACGGCTGGCGATGTGCGGCTGCCTCCCGGGGTTGACTGGGTACGATCAGTCGCCTGCGCGAACGACGGCACCGTAGTCGCAGGATGTGAAGACGGTGGTATCCGTTTGTGGAATGCCGCTGGTCGCAGTGGGTTCGAGACGCTGGGCGTGGGCTCGAACACCGTATGGTCCACGCAGTTCGCCGCCGGAGGCCGTATCGCGGCGGCTGGCGATGGTGCGGGTTCCATCGAACTCCTCGACGCGGAGACGTGCGCACTCCGCCGCAAGCTTTCAGCAGCCCACGGACGGGTGTGGTCTCTGGCCGGGGGCGATGAGTACATCGCGGCGGCGTGCGGCAACGGCACGATCAAAGCCTGGGCCTTGGAGGACGCGAGCTGGGAGCTCACCCTGAACCGGGACGTCACCCGCACCTGGGCGGTGGCCATGGCCAGGTCCACGCCACGACTGGCCGCGAGCACGGGCGATGGACACATCCGCTGCTGGGACCTTCCCAACGGCACGCTGCTCTGGTCTCAAGCGTCCGAGCCGGCCGTCTGCGCTCGATCGCTTTCGACGACAGCGGTGAGGTACTGGCCGCATGCGGCGGCGACGGCTCCGTCCGCGTCTGGCAGGCGCCCGATGGGGAATTCAGGAGTCGCTTCACCAATCCCAGCGGGTGGGCTCGCTCGGTCACCCTCGACAGCAAGGGGACCCGGGTCGTCGTCGGGGCAGGCACCGGCGAGATCTCTGTACGCGACCTCCGCGCTGACCGGTTCACCGCCCACCTGTCCGGACACACCGGCCGCATCCTCATGCTCGGCTTCGCCAGCCATGAGGATCAGCTGGTATCGGCCGCCGCCGATGGGACCGTGCGGCTGTGGTCACTCAGCGAGCAGCGGCAGATCGCTGAGGTCCGCGTCGACGCCTCACTGCACTGCGCGGCGTATGACGGCGTGAAGGACCAGGTGCTCGTCGGTAGTGCGGCTGGCGTCGTGGCATTGAAGATCAGGAACTGACGAGCGGTACACGAGAAGCCGAGGAGAGATGGCAGTGGAAGCATCTGAGAGCACCAGCGAGACCAACGCTACGGTGATCACGGGCGACACCCCCGGAACGTTCGCGTGGGGTGTCCTCGCCAAGCGCCACCCAGCCCTGATTCAGCAGGTTCGCGATGCCTTCCCCTACGCTCCCGAACAGCACCAAGCCCTCGACCTCCTGCTGGAAGAGATCACCGAAGGTGTCATCGAGCCGCTTCCAGAAACCGCTCACGACCACAGGACCTGGGCTGCCTGGGGACGTGAGTACTTCGGACGGTCGTGGTTTGATGCCTCGTTCCTGTGGGCCGAGAGCTACTTCTACCGCAAGCTCCTCGAAGCCGTCGGATACTTCACCCCCGGCCCCTGGCGAGGAGTGGACCCCTTCACCCCCTTCAAACAGGCCGAGCTGCGCAGCGAGGAACTGGCCGAGGAGCTGGAAGCCCTTGACGACCTGGCTGTACGGCCGGAGCAGGAACAGGCCGAAGCGCTGCTGCACGCCTCGCTCTGGGGCAACCGCGCCGACCTCGGCTTCCGCATCTCCGCCGGAAACGCAGCGCACAGCGCCGCAGTCTCCCACCTGGTCGCCGACGACAGCTCCCTACTTTGGTCACTCCTGACCACCGACGAACCGGTCACCGTCAACGTGGTCGCGGACAACGCGGGCCGCGAACTCATCCCGGACCTGGTCCTCATCGACCATCTGCTCCGACACCGCCACGCCAGCACCGTCACGCTGCACGTCAAGCCCTACCCCTACTACGTCTCCGACGCCACGACAGCGGACGTGATCGACTGCCTTCGGCGCCTGCTCCACGCTCCGGGCCGAGCCGGTGACATCGGTCAGCGCCTGTGGCAGGCCATGAGCACAGGCCAGCTCATCGTGGATGCCCACCCCTTCTTCTGCGCGCCACTGCCGTACCGGAACATGCCCGAAGACCTCCGCGCGGAGCTCTCCGACGGCGACCTGAACATTTTCAAGGGCGACCTCAACTACCGCCGCCTGGTGGGCGACCAGCTCTGGGAACCCACGATCCCTTTCCAAGACGTCACGGCATACTTTCCCGGGCCGGTCGCCGCTCTGCGCACCCTGAAGTCCGACGTCATCACTGGCCTGCGCGAGGAGACGCTGGCCGGACTTGAGGGAAGCGGCCAGGACTGGCGTACCAATGGCACCCACGCCCTCATCCAAGCCCGCCGGTAAGTAGGGGCAACGCTGCTCTTGGTCCAGCTGATAGGAGAAGTGAGTTTCGTATTCACGCTCAGGACGGCCTATGCCCCCTGCCAGAACGTCGCATGCGGTTTGGGTGCCGTGGCCGGACTCGAGCGCCTCTAGTCTCGGGACATGGCCTCTGATCCCACGGAATCCTTCGCCCGCCCTCGGGTCGCCGCTGGCGCCCTGTTCTTCGATCACCTCGGCCGGGGGATGATGGTGGTCCCCTCCTACAAGGACTACCTGGACATCCCCGGCGGCTACATCGAGCACGGGGAGACCCCGACCCAGGCCGCCGCGCGTGAGGTGAAGGAGGAGCTGGGGATCACTCCGCCGATCGGACGACTCCTCGTTGTCGACTGGGCACCCAACCCCTCCGAAGGCGACAAACAGCTCTTCTCTTCGACGGGGGAGTGCTCGACCAGGACTGGCTGGACCAGATCGTCCTCGACCCAGCCGAGCTGACCGGGTACGAGTTCCACGACGTGGCCTCGATTGCGGAGGTGACGATCCCCCGGCTCGCGCGCAGGATCACCCACGGCACACGCGCCCGTGCGGAAGGCATCACGGTCTACCTGGAGAACGGCGAGGCCGTCTCGTAGGCGCCTACTTGCTGGCGGAGTGGAGCATGGTGACGAAGGCGCGCCACTCGGAACCGTTGAAGGACAGGTGCCCCGACTCCCGGTTCTGGGTGTCGCGCACGTCCGCTCCGGCGCTGTGCTCACGGACCTGGACGCACTCGTTCGACCCGCCGCTGTAGCTGCTCTTGTGCCAGTCACTCATCGTCGATCTTCCTCATCTCGTCGCGGATGGCCTGCAAGGTCTCCTGCGGGTCGCGGGCTGCTCCCTGGAGGGCTGTGAACAGCAAGCGGCTACGAAAGATACCAGCGGAGTCGGTGATGATTCGGCCTTCTTCGGCGGATTCCATGTAGACCATTTCCGGTTCGTCGGCGGTCGTGATGATGCGCCTGGGACCTGAGTTCCCCGCGTGACGGGGAGAGTTCGTCGGCACCATCTGTACGGTCAACCGGTCGCCGTCCACAAGGCTAGCGACGTGGGCGAGCTGTTCCCGTTGGATCCCCGGGGAACCGTAGCGGCGGGCCAGCACGCTCTGGTCGATGATCAACCAGAGCGAGGGGAGTTCGGCCTTGGCCATACGCTCCGCGCGTTCTCGGCGCTCCTTGGCGAGTGCTCGGACCTCTCGCCCGGACAGCCAGGGGGATCCGTAGCGGATGAGCGCGTGGGCGTACTTCTCTGTCTGCAGGTATGAGGGGAACACCAGGGGCTGGTATTCGAGCAGGGCGTCGGCGGCGTGGGTGCGCTTGGTGACCTCGTGCAGCCACACCTGGCGTCCGGAGCCCGTCAGCTCTTCCCAGAGCTGCTCCAGCCTGCCGTCGCTCTCCAGGATCTCGTCCAGGAGCTTCCGTAGCCACGGACGGGCCATCGCCCGGCCGTTCTCGATGTCGGACACGTGCGAGTCGCTGATCGTGGTGCCGCGCTGGCTGACCCGCCGGGCCAGGGCCTGCTGGGTGAGCTCGGCTTCCACCCGTAGCCTGCGCAGTTCCCGTCCGAAGGCCTTGAGGGCGCGTTCGTCTGTGTGCATGAGGCCATGTGACCACAAAGAGTCACCCTCGGTGGGGGATTCCACAGAATTCCAGAGGCCCGTGGAAGATTCGGGAACTCTCCGTGCAGCCTTCACCGGGCCATCGTCCTGGCCACATCCTTTTCGCGCGGGCTCTCCCACGGTGGCCAAGGCGACAGCGAAAGGATCCGGTGGAAAACCATGGCTTCAGTCCAGCCGACGATCGATCTGCCCAGGCGTATCCCTCACACAAACCCGGACGTGAGCGGCCTGGTGTGCGGGTCCGACCTCGAGCACGTGCGGACCGCGCGCCGATGGGCCACGCACGCCATCAGGGCGACGCCTTCGGTGGCCCAACCCTTGGTCGTGTCGCTGGCCGAACTACACGCCAACGCGCTGAGGCACACCGCTTCGGGGCTTCCGGGTGGCCGGGTGCGGATCGAGATCGAGCGGCGCCGCTGCCTGTTCCTGCTTCGCGTCACCGACGACGGTCCTCGGCCGGAGGCGAAGGTCACCGTGCCCGAAGTCGTCACCGCGGCCGGTCCGGCGAAGAGGGGAGCCGGAGCCCTTGTGGTGGAAGGCGGGTACGGGTTGGCGCTGGTGGACGCCCTGGCCCTGTACTGGGACTTCACCGGCGAGCGGGGCGGGCCGTTGACGGTTCGTGCCGCTTTCGACCGTTCCGGGCGCACTCGTCTGCCGTGGTGATTCTGGGTCCGGTGATGTTTCCGAGCCACAGGTGTTGAAGAACCTCGTTCACCCAAGCCACCATCAACCACCCCCACGAAAGCGGCAGCGTTTTCGTTGGTATTGGGAACTTTCTTCCCTTTGTGCGGCGTGGGTAGGAAGCGCAGTTCCGGGGCGTGTGACCCCGGGACCAATGACACCCGCCCCAGCGGCACACACGAAGATGCCCCGATCGGTGTTAGCGGCACCGAGTCGGGGCGTGATCAACCACCTGAGCACGCAGGAGGATGACCGTGCAACACACTACCGGCCGCCATCGCAGGCGGCAGCGAACCCTCGCGGGCCAGCTCTGGGCCCTTACCACCGCGACGTTGGCCGCGATGCTGACGTTCGTGTTCGTCCCCGACCCACCCAAGCGGGAGAGGGCCGCGACCTCTCCGGTACCTGAAGGCGCTCGGCCGCCTGCTCCGGCCGTGCCGGCAGCCGTGTCCGAACCGAGCACCTCTCCGAGGCGGGTGGCGTCGGTCGAAGAGGTGGCTGCGTACTGGGAGCGCGGCTACCACGTCGAAGAGGTCGACTCGGTGCCCGAGTTCGACCCCGAGGAGGAGTGGGGTGCGCTCGTGCGCCCCTACATGCCCCCGCCACCCCAGATTTGGGCGCAGGTTCCCTGTCCCCGCGTTCCTGAGGGGGATCTGTTGGCCGCTCCGCCGCAGCGGGCGTCGGACGACCTGGCCGATCTCGCCGCGGTGGTCCGGACCTATCTCAACACGGTTGGCTGAGCGGTTCGTATCAGGATGAGGGTGGTGTCGCTTCCAGCGGCACCACCCACCTACTTCATGGGTGGGCGTCATCGCGAGAACGCCTGCGTGCAGGGGCCTTGAGGTGAGAACTCGGCCCCTCGTGGCTACGACGGTTGCGTTTGGCCCCACCAGGACGGCTTGAACCGGCCCCACCCGTGGAGCCATTTCAGGCCGTCATGACGTCCTGAAGTGGCCCCGGGAGACGAGCGGAAATGGCCCCACGAACCCGCGTTACTTCACCGAGCTGAGGCCCTGCCGAGCCTTGGTGTGCGACAGCCGATAGGACTCGGTGCCGGTCTCGATGATGGTCCCGTTGAAGGTCAGCCGATCGATGATCGCGGCACACAACCGCGGGTCGGTGAAGGTCTTGGTCCACCCGCCGAACGACTCGTTGGACGCGATCGCGACGCTGTTCTTCTCCTCGCGCTCGGTCAGCACCTGGAACAGCATCTCGGCCCCGCGCCGGTCGAGCTCGAGATAACCGAGCTCATCAATGCAGATCAGGTCGACCCGCCCGTATCGGGCGATCGTCTTGGTCAGCTACTTGTCGTCAGCGGCTTCGACCAGCTCGTTGACGAGTTTGGCCGCCAACGTGTAGCGGACCCGGAACCCGGCCATCGCCGCGGCGGTCCCCAACGCGATCAGAAGGTGGGACTTGCCGGTTCCGGAGTCCCCGATCAGGCACAACGGCTCGCCCCGGCGGATCCAGTCGCAGGTGGCCAGGTTGTTGACCACCGCCGGAGTCACGTTCGGGTTGGCCTCGTAGTCGAAGTCGCGCAACCACTTCTCCCGGGGGAACTTCGCCGCCCGGATCTGCCGCTCCGAACGCCGACGGTCACGGTCCTCGCACTCGGCCATCAACAGCTCCGCCAGGAACCCGCGGTAGGACAGGTGATCGCGTTCGGCTCGTTCGGCGAGGTCACTGAACTGGGCGCGCATGGTGGGCAGCCGCAGCGCCCGGCAGGCGGTGTCGATCGCGGCATCGGCGGCCGGTTCGGTCAGCGTGTGGGGTCGGCGTGGCATCAGGGCTCCTTCCGAGAGCGGTGCAACAGCTCGTCCCAGCTCTCCAGGCGAGGCGGCGGCCGGGTGTCGTCGGGAAGACGGGTGCGCCGGTGTGCTTCCAGGCTCGTGACCGGCGAGGGCTCCGGGGTGCGGGGCGGATCGGGCAGGACCGCCTCGACCGAGATGGTGGGGGACCTTCCGTGCCCCTCGGCCGCCTTGCGGGCTTCCAAGGCGATGACGTCGCAGGTCAGGGCACCGACCTCCAAGGATCTGCGGATGCCCTCGGTCACGTCGTCGTGGTGCAGGTGGCGGTGCAGCAGCAGAACCTCCACCAACGCGCGGGTGCCCTCGACCTCGCCCGTCTGCTGCTTGGCCGCGGCCCATAACGCCTCGTGGGCGGTGGTGAACACGCCCTGGCGGCGGGCCTGGTCCAGTGCCTCGGACCCGGCCAGCGCGCCCGGTTTGCGCAGCAGCACCTCCAGGTAGTGGTCGAGCACGATGCGCTCGGCTCCCCGGCTGGTCGAACGCGGGTGGCGGACCACCTCGTTGCGGCCGTCGTAGACGATGAGCTCCTCGGTCCGCAGCACCGTGCGGACCTTGCGTCCGATCAGGCGGGCCGGGACCGAGTACCGGCACATCTTCACCGTGATCATCGCGTAGCGGTCCACTCGCGGGTGGAGGGTCAGCCCGGTCTCGAAGGGGTCCTCGGGCAGGGGCAGCAGCAGGTCGGCCTCGCGGGCGAAGTCCTGGCCGATCGTGCGGATCCGGTGGCCGATCCGGCGGTCGTCCTCGGCCCGCTCGAAGTCCAGGAGTCGGGTGTTGAGCTCGGCCAGGCAGCGCGCCTCCGGGACGGGGGTGAGGTAGTTGCGGCGGAAGTAGCCGACCTGCCCCTCGGCCCCGCCCTTTTCATGAGCGCCCCGCAGGCCGGGCTCGCAGTAGAACGGTGTGAATCCGTAGTGGGTTCGAAACGCCTCCCATCTGGGGTTCTCCTGGCGTGAGCGGCTCTTGAACACCACGCGGGACACGGCCGGGGAGAGGTTGTCGTAGCGCACCTGGCCGGCGGGGATGCCGCCGAGCATGGAGAAGGCGTGGACGTGGCCCTCCAGGAACGCCTGCTGGCCGCACGAAGCCGAGATCCGGTGCACCGCCTTGCCGGAGTAGGCCAGGCGGAACGCGAACAGGTGGCACTTGGTCATCTGCCCGTCCACTCTCGCCCAGACCTCGCCGAAGTCGACCTCGGCGTCGGCTCCGGGCCGGTTGTGGCGGATGATGAACCGTCGATGGGGGCGTTGCGCTCTGCTTCGATCTGGGGTCTGCGCTTGCGGACGTAGTCGCGCACGGTGGGGTAGGGGATGGGGGCGTTGAGCTCGTGTTCCAGGCGGGTGGCGATCCGTTTGGCGGTGTGGCGTTGTTTGGGTGGTGCTTCCAGGTCAGCGCGTAGCCACTCGTCGACGGTCTTGGTGAACGGGCCCATTCTCGGGGAGTCGCGGTCGGGTACGCGGCGGGGTGTGGGCGCGGGGGAGGAGAGGGCTTCGCGGACCAGTCGGCGGTGGACCCCGTACTTGCGGGAGAGCGCTCGGATCGACAGTCCCTCCCGCCACGAGTCGTGACGGATACGGCGGAATAGCTCTTCTTTGGTCAAAGACACTCGAAGTCTCCCCGGCCTGGTGGATCACATCTAGCGTCTCATCACAAGCCCTGACCTGGGGCCACTTCAGACCGTCACAGTCTTCTTACCTTCCCGGTCGGAACCGGGGTGGGGCCGGTTCAAGCCGTCCTGGTGGGGCCAATCGCAACCGTCGTAGCCACCCTCGGTGTCGCATCCGTGCCTGGCCTTGTCTCCCTATGAGGACGTAAGCCGAAGAAGGGCGACGACCCCTTGGAGGGTGCGCGTGAACGAGTACGAGCAGACACTGTCGAGGTTGGCTCCCCGGATCACCGACCGGGACCGGCAGATCCTGGTCGGGTTGTGGGAGCACCAGGTGATGACCACCCACCACCTGCACCGCATCTACTTCCCCGACGCCGGACCCCGACGGGCCCGCTCCCGGCTGTTGTCTCTGTACCGGTACGGGCTGCTCAATCGGTTCCGCCGCCACGCCCACGACCGCAACGCCCCCGACCACTGGATCCTGTCCCCCACCGGAGCGGTGCTGGTCGCCCTGTACCAGGACAAGGATCCCGAGGAGCTGAACTTTCGCTCCGACCGGGCCCTGGCGTTGGCTCACTCGCCCCGCCTGGACCACATCCTTGGCCTGGCTGAGACCCGTGCCCTGTTCCTCGAAGACGCCCGTGAGGTGGGCGCTGATCTGCTCCGGTGGAGGTCGGAGCGCGAGTGCAAGGAGAGGTGGGGCCGCTACATCCGCCCGGACGCCCTTGTCCGTTGGGAGGAGGGCGAGGTGGTCCTGGACGCTTTCGTGGAGTACGACACCGGCACCGAACCCCTCACCCAGCTCAAGAGGAAGATGTCGGGGTATGCGCTCCTGGCCCAGACCAGCAAGCTGCCCTCGATCGTGCTGTTCATAGTCCACTCCGACAAGCGCGAGGACAACGCGGCGCGCAAGCTTGCCTCCGCCTGCACCGGCACGGTGGGGGTGTACCTGACCACCCACCACCGCCTGGCGGTGGAAGGGGCGGGCGCGCCGATCTGGCGGCTGGCTCACTGCCGCGACCGGGTGGAGCTGTGTGATATTCCCAATGCTTATCCCTGCGAGGAGAAAGGCAATTCATCGTCCTGGTAGAGGGGCGGGGATTCCCGTTTGTGGCCGCCGGGAAAAGCGGACCTGAGTTCGATGGCGGTGAGAAGAGAGAGTGGATGGTTGGTGGGGTCCGGTGAAGCCTTGATAGGTGGTTGTGGCCGTGGTGGGGGTACTCCATTGGCGGGCCTGTGACTCCGCCTGTGACTGGGCCGGTAAGTGGGCCGTTACCGCGTCCGTCTTGGCCTCCGTCTGCTGCTCCGGCCTTGGGTGGACCACTCTCGGTGGTGTGTTCAGTGCAGGTCGGGCGGGCTGTGGGGTGGTCCACCGGCAGCCCCGGCTGTATACCCAAGTGGGTAGTCCTCTTCACGTAGGGCGCGCGGCGCCCGGGGTGTGCGGAGGCGTGACCGCCCCCGCACACCCACCCCACGACGGTCTCACCATCCCCACTCACCCGCCCTCTTCTACCCTTTCTTGCCCACCAATTAATCCTTTTGTGGAGCATCTCCATGGCGAGGGTCGATGCAGCCAAGATCGCGCAGCCAGGCGAGAGTCATGGCGGCGCGCCTTTTCTTCTCGCGCCGCTTTTTCTTGGCTGCCGCGAACTGCTCCGCGCCTCGCCGGGCGAGCACCGGCGGCGCGCGTGACCGCCACCTCGTGCTCGCGGGTCGGGTGTCGCATCTGCGGTGGGGCCGTCTTCATAGGAGGTCGTCAGAGGGGAAGCGACGACGGATCCGGATGGATCATGAAAGGGCGGACATGGGGGACGCGAATCGGCAGCGGCGGCTGGTGGGCCACGTGGCGGCGGGGACACCGCGCCCGCGCCCAGGGGCGGGGGCGGTGTGGTGGGGGCGGACGGGCGGTTTGGTGGCCCTGCACGCCCCGACCCGCGCGACGGGGGCTGGCAGGCGCGTGCCGCGTGTTGGGGGATGGACCCGGACGTGTGGTTTCCGCCCCAGGGTGGGTCGGTGCGTGCGGCCAAGCGGGTGTGCCGGGTGTGTCCGGTGCGGATCAACTGTCTGGCCGAGGCGATGCAGCGCGGCGAGTTGTACGGGGTGTGGGGTGGCGCGTCGGAGGACGAGCGACGCCAGTTCCGCACCGCCCGCCGGGACGACAATGAGGGAGGTGTTGATGATCGGGGACGAGCGGCCTGACGGCGACCACGAAGACGGGGTGCCGGAGCGGTTGTTGACGATCCCGCAGGCGGCGCGGGTGCTGGCGGTACCGGAGTCGTGGCTGCGTGAGCGGGTCCGGCTGCGGAGGGTGCCGCACCGCAGGCTCGGCAAACACGTCCGCTTCACCACCGCAGACCTGGAGCAGATCGTAGAACGAGCCGCTCACCAGGTCGCTCCCGCACGGCGAACCTTCCAAGGCGCCCGTACAAGAGATAGGGAGAAGGAGCAGCGGGCCGGTGGGGTGGGTGAACGCCCGCCCCACCGGCCTCCTGGATTCCGACCTCTCGGTCAGGAGATGAGCCGTAGGCGCTTCCCCCCGTCCGGATCCAGGTGGGGCGCGGGAGTGGTGGGTGGGCCGTCGATGGCCTCGATGATGGCGTCGTCGATGTCGGTGACCAGGTGGCCGTAGCGGTCCATGGTGGTGGTGATCGACTTGTGCCCGAGCCTGCGCTGGATCTTGAACACGTGCACGTCCTTGTCGATCAACCAGGCCACGTGGGTGTGGCGCAGGTCGTGGATGCGCGGCTTCTTGGCCAAGCCCCTCTCCCGCGCCTTCTTCACCGCGGGGACCCAGCGCCGTGAGTAGAAGGAGGAGTGCCGCCACCACGCACCCGTGGCGGTGGTGAACACGAAGTCCTCGGCGTCCTTGCCCACCAGTCGTGCCTGGATGAGGTCGATGGTGCCGGGTGAGAGCGGGACCCGCCTGCGGGAGTTGCGGGTCTTGGGCGGGCCGAGCTTGAAGGTGTTGTCGCTCTGGCGCTTCCACGCCCGCCGCACGTCCAGGTACCCGCGCACGGTGGCCGGGCCGTCGGCTCCGACCGCTCGGGTGATGGTGATGTCGCGGACCTGGAGGGCGACCAGTTCGCTGTAGCGCAAGCCGGTGCGCACGAACACCTCCAGCATGTCCCGCACATCGGCGTGGGCGGCATCGCGCAGGATCTCGAACTCCTCACGGGTCAGGAAACACATCTCCCGGTCGCCCCCGCCGTCGTCTACGCGGGGTAGGCGGGTGCGGGCGGCGGGGTTGGAGTGGCGTAGTGGCGGGTCCTCGCGGACGCCGGCCTCGCAGATGGTGAACAGCAGCGCGTGCAGGTTCTGGATCGATTTCGGGGCGAGCGGTGGGCGTAGCCAGCCGTTCTTCTGCCCGCGTTTGGCGCCCTTCTTGCTGCCGTTGCCGTTGTTGGGGTTGATCGGGGTCCGGGGGTCGGGGATCCCGGTCTGGAGGTGGTTGACCCAGGCCCGGACGTCCTTGGGTGTGAGCTGGGACGTGTCGCGCAGGTTCACCTTCCGAAGTGGGGGAGCAGGTGGCGGTTGAGGTCGCGGTGGTAGTCGGCGCGGGTGCGTTCGTCGATCCCGGACATGGAGTCGATCAGCTCGCGGGCGAAGTCGGCGAACAGCACCGGTTCATCGCTGTCCCCCTCGTCGGTCTTGACCCACCCGTGGCCGGGGACCCACCCCTCGGCCCAGCCCTTGCGGGGGATCCAGTTCCCCGGCCACAGGTGCCCTGCGGCCTCGACGTGGAGCTTGAAGGTGTAGGCGTCGGCGTGGACGTCGAACGGTTCGGACTGGGGTGCACCGTCACGGGTGCCGCCAAGCCGCCATTTCACCCAGTACCGGATGCGCCCGTCGGCCAGTTTGCGCTGGTTGATGGTTGCCATGCGTGGACCATCGCTTGGGTGGGGGCCGAAGCGAAGGGAATCGGCGGAAGATCTTGGAGAACCTTCGACCCGGGCGCCAGAACGGGCGATCTGTCCGCATCTGCCCTTGAGGGGCCCTGCTGTTTCCGGACAGGCTTTGAACCGTCCGCATCACGCGGCCAGACGCATCTCCTGATGGGCCGCGTACACCTCCGCAGGAGTGTTG
>NZ_MKKC01000111.1 GCF_001942255.1 Nocardiopsis sp. CNR-923 | reverse complement strand
CGCCCAGCTGTTGGACCGGTGTGCCTGAGCCGGTTCGGCCCGCGCTGTGGTTCGGCCCGCGCTGTGGTTCGCCCGCGCTGTGGTTCGCCCGCGCTGCGGGCCGGGCGCGGGCCGAACCAGCTAACCAGCGGGTAGGGTGCGGGTCGAGCGGGCCCGGACCCTCGATTTGGTGGGGGCGCGGATCTGTGCGGGGCTTGGGGCGGGTGTTCGCCGGACCGTCCACCCCCCGTTCCTGGGGGCGGGGGGTGTCATCACGTCGGAATCACGCCCCCCGGTGCAACCGCCACGCCCGGGGCTGGTCCTGACCGTGCGGGACACCCAGCTCGGCGAAGCGCGACCGCACCCGCGCGCCGCCGAGCTTCCCGCGCTCCAGATGGATGGTGCCGCCGGTCGTCTCCACCGCGTGCCGCACGATGTCCAGGCCGATCCCGGTCGATCCGCCGCCGCTCGTGCCGCGCCGCAGCGCCCCGACCGGATCGGCGAAGCCGGGACCCGCGTCCTCCACGATCAACGTCACCCACCCCGCGTGGCACACCACCGTGACCGCGAACGGGCCGCCCGCCGGGGTGTACCGGAACACGTTGCCGACCAACGCGTCCAGCACCGCGGCGCAGTCCTCGCGCGGCAGTCCGACCCGTGCGGGCGTCTGGGGAAGGCGCACCTCCACGTCACGGCCCTGGTCTGAGGCGAGCAGGGACCAGAACCCCATCCGGTCGCGGACCGCCTCCGCCAGATCGCACTCCCGCGGCCCCGCGTCGTTTGCCGGACGCACGTTGCGGATGATGTCGTCGACGTCCTGCTCCAGGGCGCCGACCGCCTCTCGGATGCGGTCCCCCTCCGGTCCCGGCAGGGCCTCGGCGTCCAGCCGCAGGGCGGTCAGCGGGGTGCGCAGCCGGTGCGAGACGTCGGCGGCCATCTCACGCTCCCGGTCCAGGAGCCCCTGGACGCGGTCGCCGATGGCGTTGATCGACTCGCCCAGCACCACCAGGTCCCGGGGGCCGCGCACACGGACGCGGGCGTTCAGCCTGCCCTCACCGATGGCGACGGCCGTTCCGGCCAACGCGCCCAGGGCGAGTCTGGCCGGGCGGCTGAGCCGGTCGACGAGCGCCACCGCGCCCACGACCGACAGCGCCGCCACCAGGACCAGGACCGCCACGGTCCGGCCGAGCTCCGCCGCCACCTCCCCTCGGGGCACGTACACCTCGACGGCGGCCTCGCCCTCCGCCGGGGTGGGCGCCGGGAACAGGTAGGCGGTACCGCCCTCCGCCCGCACCGCGTAGGGCTCCCCGGAGCGCACGCTCTCCCGGGCGTCCTCGGGCGGGGCGTGGCTGGCGCCGACCGTCGTCCCGTCCGGCAGGTGGACCGCCAGGTGGCCCCGCTCCCCGGCCGCGGTGGCCGCCACCGCCGCGCGCAGCACGTCGGGGTCCGCGCCGGCGGCGACCACCGCCGCCACGACGTCGGACTGGGTGCGCACCCGAGCCTCGGTCCGGGCGAGGGCGTCGTTCCAGCCCCAGACCGCGGTCACCGCGACCATCACCCCGGCCACCAGGACGGTGGCCAGGGTGACGGCTCGCGCCAGCAGGGACCTCACTCGGGTTCCACCAGCTTGAGTCCCACGCCGCGCACCGTGCGCAGGTAACGGGGCCGGCTCGCGCTCTCCCCGAGCTTGCGGCGCAGCCAGGACATGTGCACGTCGATGGTCTGGTCGTGCCCCACGAAGGGGTGCTCGTGCCAGACCGCCTCGACCAGCTCCCGGCGGCTCACCACCCGGCCGACGTGCTCGGCGAGGTAGGCCAGCAGGTCGAACTCGCGTCGCGACAACTCCAGGGGCCGTCCGGCCAGCGCCGCCTGACGCGTGGTGAGACTGATGGTCAATTCCCCGACGGTCAGATCACCCGGGTCGGACGAGCCCGTCGAAGACCGCGACGACCGGCGCAGCAGCGCGTTCATACGGGCCGCCAACTGGGCGCTGGAGAAGGGTTTGACCACGTAGTCGTCGGCGCCGTCGTTGAGCAGGCGCACGATCGACGGCTCGTCGCCGCGCGCCGTCGCCACGATCACCGGCACGTCGCTGTGTCCCCGGAGCATGCGCAGCGCGGCGGCTCCGTCCAGGTCGGGCAGGCCGAGGTCCAAGATGACCAGGTCCGGTTCGTGCTCCGCGGTCTGCCGCAGCGCGTCCAGCGCCGTGCCGACCGGATACACGACATGTCCCTGGCCGCGCAACGCCCGCACGAGGGCGTCGCGCACCCTCTGGTCGTCCTCGACCAGTAACACCGTTGCCATGCGAACACGTTAACCGGACATGAACCGCGACACGAGGCCCAGATCACCTCCGAACTGGATGAACGCCACAGGTGAGGGGGCGCGTCAGGAGTCCTTAAGTCGAACGAGACGTTGTGTTAAGGCGGCCTTAGGGTGTGTCGGACTACGGTCGGTTCACATCGCCGGTGAGTGGCCCGCGTCACAGGACGCGAAGGCCCTACGCGCACCGGCCCCGGACTGGCAAAGGGTGCGCACCCGCACCCGTCCCTCGGAGGTGTCGTGGCAGAAATCGTCATCGAAGGCCTGGGCAAGGTCTACACGGACGGAACCCGAGCCGTCAACGACCTCTCACTCGACATCCAGGACGGCGAGTTCCTGGTGCTGGTCGGCCCCTCCGGGTGCGGCAAGACCACCGCGCTGCGCATGGTCGCCGGCCTGGAACGGATCAGTGAGGGCACCATCCGCATCGGCGAGCGCGTCGTCAACTCGGTGCCCGCCCGCGACCGCGACGTGGCCATGGTCTTCCAGTCCTACGCGCTGTACCCGCACCTGAACATCTACGAGAACATCGCGTTCGGCCTCCGGCTGCGCAAGCTCCCCAAGGACGAGATCGACCGGCGGGTGCGCGAGGTCGCGCGGGTGCTGGAACTGGAGGAGCACCTGGACCGCAAGCCGGGCAACCTGTCCGGCGGCCAGCGCCAACGCGTGGCCATGGGGCGCGCCATCGTCCGCGAGCCCCGCGCGTTCCTCATGGACGAGCCGCTGTCCAACCTCGACGCCAAGCTCCGGGTGCAGATGCGGGCCCAGATCGCGCGGATCCAGCGCGACCTCGGCGTCACCACCGTCTACGTCACCCACGACCAGACCGAGGCCATGACCCTCGCGACCGCGTGGCCGTGATGAAGCGGGGGGTCCTCCAGCAGGTGGGGCCGCCCCAGGAGCTCTACGACCACCCCCGCAACCTGTTCGTCGCCGGTTTCGTGGGGTCGCCGGGCATGAACCTCATCGGCGCGAAGCTCGTCCGCGAGGACGACCGGTTCCGCGTCCGGGTGGGCAGCCAGGTCCTCGACCTGCCCGACAGCCTCCTGCACCGCCGTCCCGCACTGCGGGCCTACGAGGACAGGAACGTCGTCCTGGGCATCCGGCCCGAGGACATGGAGGACGCCGAGATCGTCGGCGCCAGCCAGAACGCCACCCTCACCTCGGTCGCCGACCTGGTCGAGGCGATGGGATCGGACGTGCTCGTGCACTTCCCCCTGGACGCCGCCCCCGTCGTCACCGAGGACACCCGCGAACTCGCCCGGGACACGGGCGCCGACGAGGCCGCGACCGCTCCGGAGACCGGTGTGGTCCTGGTCGGGCGGTTCAGCCCCCGCACCCACGTCTTCGAGGGCCAGACCATCACCGTCGCCGTCGACACCGAACGGCTCCAGTTCTTCGACCCGACCACGGGTACGTCGATCTACGACTCCTGAGGAGCATCCCCTATGACCACGCACACTCCCCGTCCCCGTCCCCGTCCCACGGCCACGGCCGCCGCGCTGCTCGCCCTCGGCCTCACGGCCACCGCCTGCGGCGGCGGCACCGACGCCTCCGACGACCTGGAGGGCACCACGCTGGAGGTCGTCGGCCTCTGGTCGGGCGCCGAACTGGAGTCCTTCGAGCAGGTCCTGAGCCTGTTCGAGGAGCAGACCGGAGCCACCGTCGAGTACAGCGGGGCCGGAGACGACCTCCAGACCGTCCTGCAGACGCGGATCCAGGGCGGCGACGCGCCCGACGTCGCGCTCATCCCGCAGGCCGGCCTCATCCAGCAGTTCGCGGAGGAGGGCGCGCTCACCCCCCTCGACGACGACGTCGCCGCGGCCCTCGACGAGAACATGGCCGGGGCCTGGACGGACATCGGCTCGGTGGACGGCACCCCCTACGGCGTCTACCTCAAGGTCGCCAACAAGTCCCTGGTCTGGTACAACGAACCCCTCTTCGCCGAGACCGGCGCCGCGCCCCCGCAGAACTGGGAGACTTCGTCACCCTGGCGGAGGACCTCTCCGACGTCGGCGTCGATCCGCTGTCCGTCGCCGGAGCCGACGGCTGGGTGCTCACCGACTGGTTCGAGAACGTCTACCTCCAGACGGCGGGACCTGAAATGTACGACCAGCTCGCCGCGCACGAGATCCCGTGGACCGACCCCAGCGTCGGGGTCGCGCTGGAGACCCTCGCCGAGGTGTGGGGCCAGGAGCGGCTGCTCGCCGGCGGCACCGAGGGCACCCTGCAGACCGACTTCCCGACGTCGGTGGTCAACGTGTTCAGCGACGACCCCGACGCCGCCATGGTCGTGGGGGCCGACTTCGTCGCCAGCGTCGTCTCCGACAGCACCAACGCCACGGTGGGCGGCGACGCCACATCTTCTCCTTCCCCCACGTCGCGGGCGACGAGGGCTCCGTGGTCGTCGCGGGCGACGCCGCCGTCGCGATGAACGACGACGCGGCCACCATGGAACTGCTGCGCTTCCTCGCCAGCCCCGAGGCGGCCGGGGTGTGGGCCGCCCGTGGCGGGTTCCTCTCTCCCAACCGCCACCTGACCGCCGACGACTACGCGGACCCGCTCACCGGCCAGGTCGCCGAGCAGATCGTGTCCGCGGGCGACAGCGTCCGCTTCGACCTGTCCGACCTGCAGCCCGCCGCCTTCGGCGCGACCGTCGGCGACGGCATGTGGCAGACCCTCCAGGACTTCATGGCCGACCCCTCCGACGTTGAGGCGACGATGGAGCGCCTGGAGGCCGAGGCCGCCCAGGCCCACGGCGAGTGACGCCCGGCACCGAGAGAGACCGCAGATGACCACTGCTGACCAGACGCCCCCCGCCGGTGCGACCGACACCGGCGGGGGCGCGCCCCCGCCCACCGCTCCCGCACCCCACGACGACCGCGTGCCCTGGCCGCGCCGCCTGTTCGGCCCGGCGACCCTCTTCCTCCTGCCCGCCCTGCTCCTGCTCGCCGTCTTCCTCGCCTACCCGGCCGGGTACTCGGTGGTGCGCAGCCTCCTCGACGGTTCGGGGACGCGCTTCGTCGGGTTGGACAACTACACGCGCATGTTCACCGACGACCGCATCCTCACCGCGATCCGCAACACCGGGATCTGGGTGCTGGTCGCCCCCGCGCTGGTCACAGGCCTGGGACTGATCCTCGCGGTGCTCACCGAACGCATCCGGTGGGCGACGGCGTTCCGCGTGCTTCTCTTCATGCCGATGGCCATCTCGCTGTTCGCCTCCGGCGTCATCTTCCGGCTGGTCTACGACGAGGACCCCGACCGCGGGGTCGTCAACGCGGCCGTGGTGACCGTCCACGACGTGTTCGCCGCACCCTCGGAGTACCCCGGGGCGCGCCCGCGCGAGGAGATCGCGACCGACGACGCGGCCCGGGGCGGGTTCACCACGGTCGCCACGCACTCCCCGGGGGACGGCGTCGCCCTGCCGCTGGTCGGCGTGCGCCCCACGGACCTGCCCGAACAGGCCGCGGCCCCGACCCTGCCCGAGGGCGCCGCCGGCCAGATCCAGGGGGTCGTGTGGTTGGACGCCGCCCTCGGCGGAGAGCCCGGCGGCATCGACGACGGGGAGAACGGCATGCCGCGGGTGGGCGTCGAGGCGGTTCGCGACGGCGCGGTGGTCGCGCGCGCGACCACCGGGGACGACGGCCGGTTCACCCTGAGCGGGCTCGACGAGGGCGAGTACGCGATCCACCTGTCCGCCAGCAACTTCACCGAGCCCTTCCGGGGCCTCACGTGGCTGGGCCCGACCCTGGTCACACCCGTGATCATCTCCTCGTGGGTGTGGATCATGACCGGGTTCGCCATCACCTTCATCGCCGCCGGACTGGCCGCCATCCCCCGGGACGCCCTGGAGGCGGCGCGGGTCGACGGCGCCACCGAGTGGCAGGTCTTCCGCAAGGTCACCGTCCCCCTGCTCGGGCCGCTCCTGCTGGTGGTGTTCGTGACCCTGGTGATCAACGTGCTGAAGATCTTCGACCTGGTCTTCGTCATCGCCCCCGGGTCGGTGCAGGCGGACGCCAGTGTGATCGCCCTGCAGATGTGGCAGGTCTCCTTCGGGGCGGGGGGCGACCAGGGGCTCGGCAGCGCCCTCGTGGTCTTCCTCCTGGTCCTGGTCCTGCCGATCGTGTACTTCAACATCCGACGATTCCGACGGGAGCGCCCGTGAGCACCACGAACACCAGGTCACCCTCCGTCGTGGAGGTGTCGGTCTCCGGAGCGCCCCGGCGCGGCGCGGTGTCCAGGCTGGTGGGCCGACTCGGATCGGGCGTCCTCCAGCTGGCCCTCGTCCTGGTGGCCCTGTTCTGGATGGTCCCCGTCCTGGGCCTGATGCTCGTGTCGTTGCGCTCGGAGGCGGCCAACACCAACAGCGGGTGGTGGACGGCTCTGCTACGGCCCACCGAGCTGACGCTGGACAACTACCGCGCCCTGGTGGGCAACGAGGCGATCACCCAGTCCTTCCTCAACACCGTCTACATCTCGGTGCCCTCGACGGTCCTGGTCGTCGGCATCGGGGCGCTGGCCGCGTACGCGCTGGTGTGGATGGACTTCCCTGGACGGGACTGGATCATGGTCGCCGTGGTCGGGCTGCTCGTCCTGCCGATCCAGGCGGCGCTGATCCCCATCTCACAGCTCTACGGCGCGATGGGCGTGTTCGGGTCGATCACCGGGGTCGTCCTGTTCCACGTCGCGTTCGGCCTTCCCTTCGCGGTGTTCCTGCTGCGCAACTTCTTCGTGGGCATCCCCAGGGACCTGCTGGAGGCGGCGCGCATGGACGGCGCGAGCGAGTGGCGCATCTTCCGCGGGGTCGTCCTGCCGGTCGCGCGCCCGGCGCTGGCCTCGCTCGCGGTGTTCCAGTTCCTGTGGGTGTGGAACGACATGCTGGTCGCCCTGGTGTTCACCAGTCCGGAGTCGGCGCCCCTGACCGTGGCCCTGCGCTCCCAGCTGCGCCAGTTCGGCACCAACGTCGACCTGCTGGCCTCGGGTGCCTTCCTGTCCATGCTCGTTCCGCTGCTGGTGTTCTTCGCCTTCCAGCGGTACTTCGTCCAGGGGGTCTTCGCCGGTTCCACCAAGTAGGGGCCGCTGCGGCCGGCCGGGGACCGCGGCCGCGCCCGCCGCGTGTGATCCGCGACGCGCAACCAGCGGTCACGCGGCGCTGTGATAATGGCCGGGGCCCGTCCGCGGTCCAGGGGGACGGGTCGCGGTGGGGGCCGCGGCCGGACGGGCGGGTGGAACGGGGATGACGGGTGGCTGAGCGCACGGCGCTGGATCTGGACGCGCTCGCGGTCAGCGACCGCTTCCAGCTGTTCAACTTCACCCGGCGCGACGACCACATCACCTACCTGTGGATCCTGCGGGCCATGGACCGGCTGCGCGAGGTCCACCAGGTGCAGGTCGGCGCCGAGGACGTCGCCGCCGCCCTGCGCTCCCTCGCCGACCGAGTCGAGGAGCAGGGCGCGCTCCTCCAGGAGGAGGAGCACCGGGTCCTGGAGGACGAACTGCTCGGCGGCATCGCCCAGCAGATCCACGAACGCGTCCGCGACGCCCGTGACCTGGTCCGCGACATGGACCGCGACACCCGCGCCCGCCCCATGTCCTCCGGTACGCGCATCGGCATCCGGTGGGTGCGCGACGAGTCCCTCACTGACCGGCAGCGGCTGGCCACCCAGCTGGTCAAGCGCGACGAGGCGGGGCTCGGGCCCTCGGGCCTGGCCGAACTGCGCGCGGTGCTGCGCGACATGATCCGCGACCACCACGCCGCCCACCCGCGCGCCAGCTACAAGCAGGTCCTGGCCGCCGTCCTGGACTACCGCGCCTGGTACCGGTTCGAGCTGCGCCTGGCCGTCCCGGGCCAGGAGGAGGTCCGGCTCACCCGCAACAAGCACGAGCAGATGTCGGGCGGCGAGAAGTCCGCGGCGATCCACCTGCCGCTGTTCGCCGCGGCCAACGCGCTGTACTCCTCGGCCGCCCCGACCTGTCCGCGCGTGGTCGCCCTGGACGAGGCGTTCGCGGGGATCGACGACCGCTACAAGCCCGAGCTCATGGGCCTGACCGTCACCTTCGACCTGGACATGTTCATGACCGGGCACGACCTGTGGGTGCACTACGACACCGTGCCCATGGCCGCCCACTACGACATGCACCACGACAAGGGGGCGCACACGGTCTCGGCGCTGCTCATGCTGTGGGACGGGGAGCAGACGGTCGACGCCGACGCCGGGTTCTCCGGCAACGAGGAGCTGGCCGCCGAACTCCTGGGGATCACGCCCAGCCGGTTCGTGCCCCAGTCCACGGCGGGGACCCTCCTGGCGGAGGCCGGGTGAACCTCGACCGCTTCCGGGAGCCCCGGTAGGGAGGCTCACCGGCGCCGCGCGGGATCTCGCGCTCTACGCGCCTTCCGCGACCCACCCCTCGCCGGTATGGCCTCATTCGGCCAACTTTCGACGGGCGGAGTGGCGGTCCGGTTACATTCGCGGAATGGCCCTCATCGCCGTTGGTCTGAACCCCGTGGTGGTCCCGCAACCTGTCCTCCGGCCGCACACGGAGCCCTCCTCCTACCGGAATCGCTGGTCACAGCGGCTGTGAGAACCCCCGACAGCCTCGGACTTGGAGAACCGCCCCATGGAACTGCTAGGTGCTAACGATCCCAGAGAAATCGGCGGCTACCGACTGATCGCCGAGCTGGGAGAAGGAGGCATGGGCCGCGTCCTGCTCGCAGCCGGAGAGAACGGGGAACTGGTCGCTCTCAAGTTGGTGCTTCCGCACCTGTTGCGTGACGAGGAGTTTCGCTACCGGTTCCGTCGCGAGGTCCTGACCTCGCGGGAAGCCGCGTCAGGACCCTACACCGCGGCCGTGGTGGACGCCGACGAGGACGCCCGGCAGCCGTGGCTGGCGTCGGAGTTCTTCTACGGCCCCACCCTGGCCGAGGTTCTGGACTCCCACGGCCCCCTCGACGAGCGCGCCACGCTGTACCTGGCGAGGGGCCTGGCGGCCGCACTCGCACAGATCCATGGAATCGAGGTGCTCCACCGGGACATCAAACCGTCCAACGTTCTGTTGACCGAGGACGGGGTGCGACTGATCGACTTCGGTATCGCCCGAGCCCCGGGGACCCGCGGAGACATCACGCTCACCGCGACCGGCGCGATGATCGGAGCGCCCTCCTACATGTCGCCCGAACAGATCACCGGCGCCGAGCTGACGCCGAAGAGCGACATCTTCTCCCTGGGCACCACCCTGATCACCGCGTACACCGGCACGAACCCCTTCGACACCGACACCCCCTTCCAGACCATGAGCAAGGTGGTGGCCGCCGCCCCTGACCTCGGTGCGTTTCCGGCCCGGCTGCGCGGGATCATCGAGCCCTGTCTACGGACGGACCCCGAGAGACGCCCCACCGCGCGGGCCCTGTCGGAACTCCTCGGAGAGGTTCCGCGCGGCGACGACCTGTGGCCTCAGGGCGTGCGTGACCTGGACCGGCGACAGCGGAGCGAGGTGTCTGCCCTGGTCCGCGAGCGCGGACACACCGCCACCGTCCGTGCGTCTGACAAGCGGGTGGTCTTCGACCTAGGCGATGAGGCGTCTCAGGAGGCGGGGCCTCGGGAGCCCGCAGGGCAGGAGAAGACGCCACAGGAACCCGCCGACATGGAGATCGAGGTTCCGGTCGGGCCCTTCGGCAATGTGTTGACGACGCTGAAAGTCCCGGCCGGCGTGGCCGCCGCCGTGCTGCTTGCCGCCGTCGGATTCACCGCCTTGGCCGATGACGCCGACAGGGAGGCTTCCAGCTCCAGCGAGGACGTGAGTGTCACCACCCCTGTCACCGACGACACGGATCCCCCCGGCGCCAGCGGAGGCGGAAGCGGTCTCGGGACGGAAGAGCCCGAACCCGAACCCGAGCCCGATCCGATCGCCGACGCCGGTGTCGGCGACTGCTTCCACGACTACGGCAGCGCGAACGTCCCGGATCTCGAACCGGCGCCGTTATGCGGCAGCGGGACGTTCGAGGTGGTCGACGTCTTCCACCGCACCACCGACCTGGACCGGTGCGACGATGTGGACCGAGTCACCACCAGCGTCTCCTCGGCGGCCAACGAGATGGTGCTCTGTCTGAGCTACGTCCACTCGTTCGGGGAGGCCTACCACGCAGAGCCGGGGGAGTGCGTCTTCGGCCCGGAGGACGACTCCTCGCCGTGGAACATCGTCGACTGCGGGACAGGGGTGTTCCAGGTCCTGGAGCGCATCCCGCGCGAGGATGACATGGACCGGTGCACGGAGTCGACCTACTACAACCATGCTTTCTCGTTCACCACCTCCGAGGACTACCTGGATGTCGTGCTGTGCCTGTCGATGACCTACCCGAGTGACATCGCTACGCCTCGGTGAACGACTGCCTGTGGATGACCGGCAGCGAGACGGACAGGGACTTCGAGTTCTC
The DNA here is from genome assembly GCF_001942255.1 of Nocardiopsis sp. CNR-923. GTDB lineage: Bacteria > Actinomycetota > Actinomycetes > Streptosporangiales > Streptosporangiaceae > Nocardiopsis. The sequence continues at coordinate 13,424 of NZ_MKKC01000111.1, read as the reverse complement.
CGCGTGCGATCGCGCGAACGTCTACGTGACCGGACTGACGGGTGAGTACGGTGCCGCGGGCTTCTGCGGCAACGACGGTCGGAGCACGTGGCGGAGCAACGAGTTCGCGGCTCACGCCTACACGGTCTGCTGGAGGTACCTGTGAGTCGCCCGCGCCGATGACGGATGAGGCGAGCCCGCCCGCCGGGCCGGGCGGCCCCGGGGTCTACGCTGGCCGATGCGGTGTCGACCCCTCGGGGCGGCAACTGCCCGGGGACCGGTACCCGCCGCCCCGGGACACCCCACGGGAAAGTCGCCTCATGTCCGTCATCTCACGCGCCGCCGACGCCGTCGGCCGCTGGTTCGCCGTCCTGGTCCTGGCCGGAGGGGCCCTCGGACTCCTCGCGCCCGACGCGACCTCGGCCGTCACACCCCACATCCCCCTTCTCCTCGGCGTCGTCATGTTCGGGATGGGCCTCACCCTGCGCCCGGTCGACTTCGCCGTCGTCGCCCGGCACCCCAAGGCGGTGGCCCTGGGCGTGCTCGCCCAGTACACGGTGATGCCCCTGCTCGGCTTCGGGATCGCCCACCTGCTCGACCTGCCGCCGCTGCTCGTGGTGGGCATGGTCCTGGTCGGAGCCTCTCCGGGAGGCACCGCGTCCAATGTCATCGTCTACCTGGCGCGCGGCGACGTGGCGCTGTCGGTCGCGATGACCTCGGTGTCGACGCTGCTGGCCCCGGTGCTCACACCGCTGATCGTGCTGGGGCTGGCCGGGTCGACGCTGCCCGTCGACGCGGGCGCCTCTTCCTGTCGATCCTGAAGATGGTGCTGCTGCCGATCCTGGCGGGACTGGTGCTGCGCCGGTTCGCGGACCGGGCGGTCACCGCCGCCCTTCCGGCGCTGCCGCTTGTGTCGGTCACCGGGATCGTGGTCGTGGTCGCCGGGGTGGTGGGCGCCAACGCGGACACCGTCCTGGGCACGGGCCCGCTGGTCGCGCTGGCCGTGGTGCTGCACAACGCCCTGGGGCTGGGCCTGGGTTACCTGGCCGGCCGGATCGGCGGCGTGTCGGAGAGCGGTCGCCGCGCGGTCGGCGTCGAGGTCGGCATGCAGAACTCGGGTCTGGCCGCCGCCCTGGCCACCGCGCACTTCGCGCCGTTGGCCGCACTGCCGGGAGCGCTGTTCTCCGTGTGGCACAACATGTCCGGCGCGGCCGTGGCCTCGTGGTGGGCCCGCCGCCCACCGGAGGACACGGCCACCCGATCGGAGGCGGACGTCACCGAGGGCGGGTGAGTGGCGTGCCCGAGCGACGGCGCCGCGCTCACACCCCGTGGACGGCCCTGCGGACGGCCGTGTACCGCTCACGCACCCGCGGCACCAGCGCGGGCTCCACCTCCGGACCGGCCTCGGCGGTGTCCCACTCCGGGGGCCGGTCGCCTTCGGTCAGGGCCCACGCCGCCTGTCGCGCCGCGCCGACGGCCACGTACTCCGCGGCGCGGGGCACGACCACCGGCGCGCCCAGGATCGTCGGCGCGATCGCCCGCACGGCGGCCGATCGGGCGCCTCCGCCCAGCAGCAGCACCCGGCGCACCGGAACACCGGTGTCGGTCAGCGCGGTCAGCCCGTCGGCCAGCCCGCACAGCATGCCCTCCACCGCCGCGCGCGCGACGTTCTCCGGCCGCATGGTGGACCGACGCAGGCCGTGCAGCGAACCGGTCGCCTCCGGCAGCACCGGAGTGCGCTCTCCGTCCAGGTAGGGCAGCAGGACCACGCCTCCCGCGCCCGGCTCGGCGGCCATGGCCAGCGCGTCCAGCCCGGCCAGGTCCACGCCCAGCATCGCGGCGGTGGCCGTGAGCACGCGCGCGGCGTTGAGGGTGCAGGCCAACGGGAGGAACCGACCGGTGGCGTCGGCGAATCCGGACACCGCGCCGGTGTGGTCGTGCGTGGCCTCGTCGTTGACCGCGAACACGGTTCCGCTGGTGCCCAGGGACAGCGCGGCGTCGCCCGTCCGCAGCCCCAGCCCCAGGGCCGCACCCATGTTGTCACCGGTGCCCGGGGCGACGAGAGCACCCGAGGGCGTGTGCCCGACGGTCTCCCGGGGGGACGCCACCCGGGGCACGGCGACCTCCCGACCGAACGCCCGTGCGAGCAGGTCGGTGCGGTAGCGGCCCTCCGACGGCGACCAGTAGCCGGTGCCCGACGCGTCACCGCGGTCGGTGGTCGGTTCGCCCCCGCCGCCCGTCAGCCGCCAGGTGAGCCAGTCGTGCGGGAGCATCACCCCCGCCACGCGCCCGGCGGCCTCGGGTTCGTGCTCGGCCAACCAGCGCAGCTTGGTGACGGTGAAGCTGGCCACGGGGACGCTGCCGACCGCGTCCGCCCACGCCTGTGAACCGCCGAGTTCGGTCACCAGGTCGTCGGCGGCCTCCGCGGAGCGCGGGTCGTTCCACAACAGGGCGGGGCGCACGACCTCGCCCTCGCCGTCCACGGTCACCATGCCGTGCTGCTGCCCGGCCACGGCCACCGCCGCCACGCCGTCGAGTAGGCCGGACGTGGCGTCGGTCAGCGCCGACCACCACGCACGGGGGTGGATCTCGGTTCCGTCGGGGTGCGGTGCGCGCGCCTCACGCACCACCGCACCGCTGTCGGCGTCGCAGACACGACCTTGCAGGACTGCGTCGAACTGTCGATTCCGGCGACCAGGGCCATGTGCGCTCCGGCGGTGAGGGGGTGGGGTGCGACGTCGTCGAGCCCGTGCTCGATGGCGAACGCGGGCAGCGCGGCGCCGTCTCCGGTTCCGCGCCCCGGCCGACGTCAGTGGTGCGCGTGCGGACGGCGCCGTCCCAGACTGCGGAAACCGCCCCTGTGCTCCTGGGCGGCCCGGGGGCGCGGGGCGGTGGGCCCGTCGCCCTCCTCCGTCCCGGACTCGGCGTCCGCCGCCATCCCAGCCCGCACGGCCGTCCACGCCAACGGCCAGAACGCCACGATTCCGGCGACGGCGATCACGTAGTAGGCGGCGAAGAACGGAAGCTCCGCGGCCAGGCCCATGACCACGAGCGCGACCGTCACCACGATCGTCATCGTCCTGCCCATGATCCCGGCGCGGAAGGTGCCCGCGGCGAACGCCAGAGCCCCCAACAGGAAGGCGACGGAGCCGCCCACCAACAGCGTCAGCGCCCATGGACGCACGGCCTCCACCAGGGCCAGCGGTGCGACCCCCGTCTGCGTCGCCGCCGCGGCGGTCAGGCGCATCCCCGCCGTCGCGGCGACGAGGACGCCACTCACGATCACCAGCGGGAAAGCGAAGAAGCTCCACAGCTGCTCGCCCGCGTCCCTCAAAAGGCCGCGCAGCCCCTGGAAGGCGAGGACGAACAGCGCCACGGCCCCGATCGTCGCCAGGTGCGCCGCGGCCCACCGGGTGGGGTCGGCCTCCACCGCCCGCGCCACCGTCTCCGGGCCAGGAGCGGCGCCCGCCAGGTAGGGGTGGTACAGGAACACGGCCAGGAAGACCACCGGGGCGACGGCCATGGCGGCCGCACGGAACCAGTTGTGCGTGAGCGTGGACATGCTGCCCACCTCCGGTGCGAGAACCGGCCCGGAGCCCGCGCGGCCCGGGCACAGACGGCTCCCCTCCACCCTACGACGAGGGATCCGCCCCGGTACAGGTGCTCGCGGGGCCCGCCGACGCCGGTTGGCCCCGCGCATCGCGGTGGCCGCGCGGCCGAGCCGTCTCACCGCCTCCTCGGCCAGCTCCGGCGGGAAGTCGGCCCTTCCGCGCAGCGGGACCAGTGGGAATTCGATCGCGCCCGTGCCATGACCCCTGGGGTGTGCGCCGCCGCCCTGAGCCGATCTGGAGCGGATCCGAAGGTTTCCGGGAGGAGGGGCGTGCATCGTTTGGGATGTCACCGCGGCCGGACCGACGGCCGCCAGCAACACGGGAGCAGCACATGAACACCCTTCCCACCGTCAGCGTTCTGGGCCTGGGCAACCTGGGCCGGGCCGTGGCCGAGCGGTTCCTCGACGCGGGGCACCCCGTCACCGTGTGGAACCGCTCGCCCGGCCGGGCCGAACGCCTGCGCGAGAGGGGGGCGGCCGTGGCGGCCGACCCCGAGACGGCGGTGGCCGCCTCCGAACTCGTCGTGACCGTTCTGCTCGACCACCCGGCGGTCCGGGAGGTGCTGGGCGGTGCGGCGGCCGAGCTGGAGGGACGCACCGTCCTGAACCTGTCGTCGGGCACCCCCGAGCAGGCGGGGGAGCTGGCGTCGTGGGTCACTGGACGTGGGGCCGCGTTCCTGGCGGGAGCGGTGCTGGCCGTGCCCCAGACCCTGGGTACCCCGGAGGCGTCAACCATGGTCAGCGGGGACGGGGAAGCCTTCGAGCGGTACCGCGCGGCGGTGGACCAATTGGGCGCCGTCCGGTACGCGGGTGCGGGGCCCGAGCTGGCGTCGGCCTACGACGTGGCGGTGCTCGCGGGGATGTACGGGATGTTCTCGGGGTTCTTCCAGTCCCTGGCCCTGGCCGAGGCCTCGGGTATCACGGCCGTCGAGGTCACCGAGCTGCTGGTCCCTTGGCTGAACGGCGCCGCCGCCGTGCTGCCGCACTTCGCCCTGGAGGCGGACGCCCGAGAGTACGCGACCGAGATGTCCAACGTGAACATCAACCGGGCCGGGCTGGCCTCGATCCTGGACAGCGGGCGGGCGCGCGGCGTCCCCGATGACCTGCTCGCGCCTTTGCTGGCCCGGCTCGACCGGCAGGCCGAGGACGGCCACGGTGAGGAGAGCCTGTCCCGGGTGGTGGAGACGTTCCGAGCGGGGACCGGGCGACCCCTCGGGTCCTGAGGGTCGCCAAGGGGCGTCGTCGCGCGCTCGGGAGCGCGGGCTCGGCGAGTGCACCCTCATAACGCACCGGGCAAGGCGCACCTACACGGGAGGCGGGCGTGGCGGGGCAGGGGTGCGAGCGGGATCCGGGCGGACCGTGTGGACGGCGACGCGACCGCCCAAGCCCTTCGCGACCCCGCCTCCGCGGCCGCCCGGGACGAACCGGTACGGCTCGGCCGCCTGACGGCCGCGCGGCTTGCTCCCGGGCGAGCGGGTCAGCCGGGATCGGTCCGGGCGGCGCGTCCCAGCAGCTCCACCACCTCGTGGTCCGGTGTCTGGGAGAACTCCTCGTACCACTCGCCGACCGCCTGGAAGAACTCCGGCTCCTGGAGGCACACGACCTCGTCGGCGACCCGGCGCAGTCCGGCGATCGAGTCGGGGGATCCGACCGGCACCGCGAGTATCACCCGGTCGGCGCCCTGGGCACGGGCCACCTGGCACGCGGCCCGTGCGGTCGCGCCGGTGGCGACTCCGTCGTCGACGACGACGGCCGTCCGGCCGGTCACCGGAACGCGGGACCGGTCACCGCGGAACCGCTCCACCCGCTCGTCCAGTTCGGCCCGCTCCCGCCGTCGCACCGACTCCAACACCGCGTCGCTGACGCCCGCGAAACGGACGACGCGCTCGTTGAGCACCCCTACGCCGCCCTCGCCGACGGCACCCATGGCCAGTTCGGGCTGGTGGGGGACGCCCAGCTTGCGAATCACGATCACGTCCAGCGGCGCGTGCAGCAGACGGGCCACCTCGAAGGCGACGGGCACGCCGCCGCGCGGCAAGCCCAGCACGACAACGTCCTCGTCGCCAGAGGCGCCCAGCCGCTTCCCCAGGCGCTGGGCCAGACGCCGCCCGGCGTCGACACGATCGTGGAACACCGTCATCGCTTCCTCGGTCCGGGCGTACTCGCTCGCGTCGCCTCCCCGCACGACCCCGTGGCGGGTCCGTCAGCCCCACCGGATCTCGGACAGGTCGCCCAGGGGCGTGCGCTCAGCCAACGCCTCGGGCACGACCAACGTCTCCGCCTCGTGCAGCGGGTCCGGGAACCGGAGGCGGCAGCGCTCCTCCACCTCGCCCAGGGAGACCTGGAACACACGGAACTCGTCCAGTTCCAGGGCCTCCAGCTGGTCGAGGTTCTGTGTCAGCAGGAACGCCGCGGTCCTGAGCTCGCCGTGGTGGGAGAAGGCGATGACCTTCCAGTACTCGCGCGGAATCCGGATACCGCGGTACATGCGGTCGTCGCTGTGGAAGACCGGCCCCGCGAACACGCTCACCCTCAGGTCGTCCACCTCGACGTCGGCGAACACGGCGTCCTCCAGCCGCCCCCAGAGCCCGCCCCGGCTGCTCTGGTTGAAGTCGTCCATCTGCGGCGCGATGTTGGTGTAGAAGAACGAGTCCACGTTGGCCTTCCCGGCCTCGGCCGGGCTTCCCCAGAGCAGGTCGGCCCGGCGCGCCAGGTGCCCCCGGTCGAGCCGGTTGGCCTGGTACAGTTCGTTGCCGATCTGGGCCTCGTCCGGGATCCGCGGGTCCCGGGTGAACGGGATCCCGCTGCGGTCGAGCTTCTTGAGGGAGCCGCCGTCGATGTTCCAGGCCGCCCAGAAGGCGAAGCGGCGCGACCTGCTCAGCGCCAGGGAGAAGTGCGTGTAGGCGATGGCGTCCGCGCCCCGGAGCCGGAACAGGTCCTGCTCGACCCTGGGGCCGAGCCGAGGGGCCGGCACACGCGCCCTCAGGAAGTTCGGGTCGTACCCCTCCAGGGCCTCCACCGCCTCGGGAACGGGTGGCCGCAGGGTGATCCCCAGTTCCTCGAAGACCTTGAGCGGGAAGCAGGCGAGCGCGTGCTCGTCCGGCTCGTCCCTGCTCTCACCGGCGAAGTGGAGCCCGGCCAGGACATTGCCCGGTCTGCCCTCGGAGTCCTTGAACATCCACACCGAGCCCGAGTCGCCCGGCAGACTGATCTCTCCGTCCTCGGGAGGGTCGTCGGGGTCGACACCGATCTCGAAGCAGAGGACGGACCGGGCCCCCGCCCCCGGATAGTGGATCTGGGCGAGCTTGAAGGGGCTGCGGACCACCCCGTGCGTCACACCGGTCGTACGGCCGCTCTTGACCACCCTGTCGCCGATCTCCGGCTCGCCCAGTTCCTCCGGGGCGACTCCGAGGCCGAGGATGTCCGCGTCGAAGCGGCGGTCCTCGACGGTGGCGATCGCGCAGTCGCCCGCGAACCCCAGGTGGGAGCGCTCCAGCCTGCCCAGCCGGTTGCGGTCGGTGTGCGGGTCGTCGGCCCTGCCCGGTTGCACGACGTCCTCGCCCGACTCTCCGTCCGCCCCGTGCAGGACGTGCCAGTTGCTCAGGATGAAGGGCGTGCCGTCGTGCTTGTCGAAGACCACGCAGCCGATGGTGCCCGCCGAGCCCTTGGCGTGTCCCACGCTCACGCCCGGCAGTGCCGGGTCGAGGCGCTTGTGGCGGATGGTGCTCTCGGCCTCGGCCACGACCCGGAACTGCGGCACGTAGCTGCGCTGGAGCACGTCTGTGGGCACCTCGACGCCGTCCACGACGATCGACTCCGGGAGCTTCTTCGTGCCCAGCGCCTCCAACTGCTCCGGTCGGGCCTTGGTGTCGACGGTGAACTGGAGCGCGATCCGCCCCTCGGGCCGATCGCTGCTCGACGTGCGGGCGATGCCGATGGACGACACGTTCGGATCGCTCAGGTAGTCCTCGCCGTGCGCTCGGATGAACCTCTTGAGGGAGGCGATGAGTTCGTCCTGGTCGGGGGCGCTCCTGGGTGACGTGTCCTTGTTCTCGGTAGCCATGGAAGGGTCTCCTCAGCGGAACCGATGGACGGGATGCGGTGGGAACTCCTGCCCGCCGCCCTCAGACTAACTCCGGCAAAACCTTACATTCCACCCAAAAAGGGTATAAGTGAGTCAGTGTCTCACCGGGTTGCGGAGCGGCGCGTTCGGCGCACAAGTATTCTAGTACTAGAGTAAGCGCATGGCCGACGACCTGACGCCCGCCGAGCTGACCCTGCTCGGCCTGCTCGTGGAGAAGCCGAGACACGGCTACGAACTGGACGAGATCATCGACGCCAGGGGCATCCGCGAGTGGACCGAGATCGGCTTCAGCTCGATCTACTACCTCCTGACCCGACTCCGCGAACGCGGCCTGATCGCCGAGGTCGGCACGTCGCCGACCGCGCGCGGCAAGGCTCGCCGGGTGTACGGGCCGACGGCCGAGGGGCGTCGGGCGTGCGCGCGGTCGGCCGAGGCCGCGGTGGCCGAACTCCGGCCGGTCTTCCCGCCGGTCCTGGTCGGCCTGGCCAATCAACCGGTCATCGCCCCCGACCGCCTCCGGGACGCGCTCGACCGGCGGGCCGCGGCCCTGGCGGAGAGGATCGCGGCGGTCGGCGCGGCTCGCGACGCGCAACCCGACGTTCCCGGTTTCGTCCGCGCCCTCTTCGACTACACGCTGGGCCAACTGGAGGCCGAACAGCGGTGGTTGGCGGCCTACCGGGCCGACCTGGCCGCCCCCCGCGGCCACTCTCATGACACACCCCCCGACAGGAAGGCACCGGGCCATGACGCGCTATGACGTCAAACGAGAACTCAAGCAGTGCTACGCGCCGAAGAACACCGACTGGGCCCTGGTCGAGGTGCCCGCGCAGAGGTTCCTCGCGGTCGAGGGCAGCGGCGTCCCGAGCTTCGACGCCGACTACGGCCGTGCGGTCGAAGCGCTCTACGCCGTCGCCTACACACTCAAATTCACCAGCAGACGCGAACTCGACCGGGACTTCGTCGTCGGGCCGCTGGAGGGGCTGTGGTGGGCCGAGGACCCGGAGGTGTTCGTCACCCGGGACAAGGACGCCTGGTCCTGGCGCATGCTCATCAGCCAGCCCGACTGGATCACCGGGGACCTCGTCGAGGAGGCCAGGCAGGCCGCGCTGGCGAAGAAGGGCCTTCCCGCGATCGCCGACGTCCGCCACGAGACCCTGCACGAGGGCACCAGCGCCCAGGTCCTGCACGTCGGCTCCTATGACGACGAGGGTCCCGTCCTGGCCAGGCTCCACCACGAGTACCTCGCCGCCCACGGCCTGTGCATGACCGGGCATCACCACGAGGTCTACCTGAGCGACCCGCGCCGGACCGACCCCGCCCGGCTGAGGACCGTCCTCCGGCAACCCGTGCGGGCGGTGCGTCCACACCGCGGGTGAGGGGATTGACGCGTCGGCCAGATGCGGTGTAACGCTGAGTGGTCCGATGACGGAGGTGAGGATGGACCTCGAACGCGTGCGCGAGCTCCCGTCGTCCAGCGGTCGGGGACGCGCGTCTCGGCCGTGTGCGCGCCGGTCCTCGGACCCATGATCGTCGTGGGGCTGTCCTCGGGCACCTCGGCGGACGGCATCGACGTCGCCGCGGCGCGCCTGAGTCAGGACGGCCCACTGGTGCGCCTGGCGCCGCTGGGCCACCGCATCCTTCCCTACCCGGCCGAACTGCGCCGCGCCATCCGCGACGCCCTGCCCCCGGCCACGACGACCCTGGAGGCCGTCTGCCGACTCGACACCCGCATCGGGCAGGCGTTCGCGCAGGCGGCCCGCCGCGGGATCGACGAACTCGCCCAAGGCGCGGCCGACCTCGTCTCCTCGCACGGCCAGACCCTCTTCCACTGGGTCGACGGCGGCGCGGTGCGCGGAACCCTGCAACTCGGCCAACCCGCGTGGATCGCCGAGGCCACCGGCCTTCCGGTCGTGTCCGACCCGCGTGCCGCCGACGTGGCCGCGGGCGGACAGGGCGCGCCCCTGGCCAGCCTCCTGGACGTCCTCCTGCTGGGCGGGCGCGCGGAACCGGTCGCCGCACTGAACCTCGGCGGCATCGCCAACGCCACGGTGGTCCGGCCCGGATCCCCTCCGACGGCGTTCGACACCGGACCGGCCAACGCCCTGATCGACGCGGCCGTGCGCCGCATCACCGGTGGGCGCGCGGACGTCGACACCGACGGTGCGCTGGCTCGTTCCGGCCGTCCGGACCGCGCCTTGCTGGAGCATCTGCTCGCGGAGCCGTACTACCGCATGGCCCCGCCGAAGACCACCGGGGTCGAGCTGTTCGGCCCCGCCCACCTGGACGCGGCGCTGCGGCGCGTCGCCGAGCCAGACCCCGGCGACCTGATGGCCACCCTGGTCGAGCTCACCGCCGTCACCGTGGCGGACGCTGCGGCCCCACCGGGTGGCCGAGGTGCTCGCCTCCGGCGGCGGCGTGCGCAACCCCGCGCTCATGGAACGGATCCGCGACCGGATCCTCCCGGCACGGCTCGGCACATACGACGACCTCGGCCTGGCGGGCGAGGCGAAGGAGGCCTACCTCTTCGCTCTGATCGGCTTCCTCGCCTGGCACGGGCTGCCCGGTTCCGTGCCCGCCTGCACAGGTGCCCGTCGGGCGCCCGTCGCCGGGCGCATCACCCCGGGTCACCTTCCGCTCGACCTGCCCGAACCAGCGACCACCGTTCCCCGAAGCCTGCGCGTCGTCGCGTCGGACGCGTGACCCAACGGCACACCTCACCCCCGGAGGCCCGCAGTGCAACCACTCGATCTCGCGGTCATCGCGGCGTACCTGGCGGGCTCGGCGTGGCTCGGCCTGAGACTGTCGGGACGGCAGCGCGACACGACCGACTACTTCATCGGCGGCCGACGGCTGCCTGGTGGGCGGTGTGCCTGTCGGTGGTGGCCACCGAGACCAGCGCCCTGACCGTGATCAGCGTCCCCGGCGTGGCCTACCTGGGCGATCTCACCTTCCTCCAGGTGGCGGTGGGCTACCTGGTCGGGCGCGTGGTCGTCGCCTTCGTGCTCCTTCCCCGGTACCACCGGGGGGAGATGACCACCGCCTACGCCTACCTCGGCCGGCGCTTCGGTCGCGGCATGCAGGGAACGGCGTCGGTGGCGTTCCTGTTCACCCGCCTGCTCGCCGACGGGGTGCGCCTGTTCGCGGCGGCCATCCCCATGCGGATCGTCCTGGGCCACTACGGGGTGGACCTGTCCTACTTCGCGATCATCGCCCTGTTGGCGTGCGTCACGGTGCTGTACACCCTCATCGGGGGTATCCGGGCAGTGGTCTGGGTGGACGTGGCGCAGATGGGGTTGTACGTCGTCGGCGGTGTCACCGCGCTGGTCGTCATCACCAGCGGCCTGGACGTAAACTTCCTCGCCGCCGCCGCAGACGAGGGCAAGACCCGGTTCCTCGACCTCACGTCGAACCCGGTCTCCGCTCCCTACGCGACGGTCACCGCGGTTCTGGGCGGCGCCCTGCTGTCCACCGCCTCGCACGGCGCCGACCAGATCATCGTGCAGCGACTGCTCGGGTGCCGTACCGTGCGCGACGCCCAAAAGGCCGTGATCGGCAGCGGCGTCGTGGTGTTCCTCCAGTTCGCCCTCTTCCTCACCGTGGGCCTGGCGCTGTTCTCCTACTTCGACGGGGCCTCGGTCGACCGGCTCGGCCTCAGCGGCTCCGACGAGGTGTTCCCGACGTTCATCGTCGAGGGGATGCCCGCCGGTCTGTCCGGCCTGCTGCTCGCCGGGATCATGCGTCGGCGATGAGCACACTGTCCTCGTCTCTGTCGGCGCTGTCCTCCTCGACCATGGCCGACCTGTACGAGCGGTTCAGCAGCCGCGAGCTCACCGACGCCCAGGGCCTGCGCCTGGGTCGGCTCTTCACCCTCGGGTGGGGACTGGTGTTCATCGGCGCGGCCGCGGTGTTCACCGGCACCGACAACCCGGTCGTCGAACTGGGCCTGTCCGTGGCCAGCCTGACCTACGGCGGCCTGCTTGGCTCGTTCCTCCTGGGCCTGTGGGTGCGCCGGGCACGCCAGACCGACGCCCTGGTCGCCTTCTGCGCGGCCGTGGCGACCATGGCCTGGCTGTTCCTGTTCGAGCGCGACCTGGTCGGGTTCACCTGGTACACGGCCATCGGCGTGTCCGTCGTGCTCGGCCTGGGCTCCCTGCTCTCGCTGCGTCACCGCGGACCGGCCGCCGCGACCGGGACCCGCGCGGACGGGGACGTCTCCGAGGGCGCCCTGGAGGGCGGTGGGGAACGGCACTGACGGGCGCGCCGCCGCGCGCGGTCCCGCGTACCGATGATTCCCGGTTTCGTCGGAGTGCGCTGCGAGTCATTAATTGACTGCGGTTCGGCGGAGCGCCATAATGAAATTAATCCTGAGGGTGGATAACATCATCCTCGGTCGTCGAATTCGATAATTGGGCGGAATGATTTCGGCGACCCGGGGAAAGGATCGCACTGATGCGCAGTCGACTGAGTATGACCGCGTCCGCTCTCTGTGCTTCGAGTCTGCTGTTGCTCACGGCCTGCGGTGGCTGGCAGGGATTTGAGCCGGGTGGTCCCGAAGGGGATGAGATCCGGCTGCTCCAGCAGCCGTGGGAGGACCTGATCGTGGAGAACGAGATCGTTCGGCAGGTCCTTGAGGACAACGGGTACCGGGTGAGCGTCCAGGAGGTCGCCCTGCCCTACGGTGCGCAGGCACTCGCCGACGGCGGCCTCGACGCCTACCTCGGGCACTGGTGGCCGACCCAGGAGTCGGTGTTCGAGGAGCATCTGGAAGCCGGGGACGTCGAGGTCACGGGCACACTGCTGACGGGCACGACGTACGGGCCCGCGGTTCCCCGGTACGTCGCCGACGAGCACGGCGTGCTTTCCATGGCGGACCTGGCCGGGAACCGGGAACTGTTCGACGGCGAACTGATCGGAATCGAGGCCGGCACCTCGGGAAACCAGCACATCCTCGACGCGATCGAGAGCGACGCGTACGGGCTCGGCGGGTGGGAACTCGTGCAGTCGAGCAGCGCCGCCATGCTGACCGAACTCGAACGCCGCGCGGACGCCGCGGATCCGGTCGTGATCCTGGGTTGGCGGCCGCACTGGATGAACGACGCATGGGACCTCGTCTACCTCCAGGACCCGCGGGGCGAATGGCCCGGCGCCGGAGAGATCCGCGTTCTCACGCGTGAGGGGTTCGGGGACGACGCCCCGAACGTCGAACGTTTCCTCTCCCAGATGGAGGTCGACGCCGCGACCGTGTCCGAATGGACCGCTCAGATCAGCCGGGAGAAGGTACCCGTGGAAACGGTGGCGCGGGACTGGATCGAGCGCAACACCCACCGGGTCGACGCGTGGCTGGAGGGAGTCGAGACCGCAGACGGCCAGCCCGCGGAGCCTCTCGGCGCGCGTCTTCCGCCTCTCAGCCAGTGACGCCGAATTCCGACACGCTATCCGATTATCCGATGTGGTCTGTCTGTTCATGAGGATCCGGGCTGCGGCCTCACTCCGGACTTGCCGCCGTCGACGACCGCCAGCCCCCCGGGGGGCGGCCCGACCAGACAGTGCCGCGGTGGCCCCAGCGGGCGCTCCTGGGCGCGGTCAGGTCGGACCACCAGCCCGGTGGTGACCGGTGAGGGGTCTTCCTCTGTCTGGTCGGGCACTGACGTGGCACTAGGTCCTGTCTGGAGTTCGAATTATGGACGCGGTGCGATGCTGCGGAGCCAGAGCATCGCACCGCATAGGTGCAGCCCGGCCTCGTAGCTCTCC
>NZ_MKKC01000110.1 GCF_001942255.1 Nocardiopsis sp. CNR-923 | reverse complement strand
GAGCGTCCCACGTTCCACCGGGCCCCCCACCGACGCCGGCCGCCCCCCGACAACTGCCGCCCGCCCCCGCCGAGTTCACCGACCGGATCCGCGAACTGGCCGAACTCGCCTCCGCCCCGCTCCACGACACCGACCTGGCCGTCCTCGTCGGCACCGGGGGAGTGGGCAAGACCGCCCTGGCCGCGCACTTCCTCGCCCAGCACGCCGACCAGCACCCCGACGGTCAGCTCTACGCCGACCTCGCGGGCTTCGGCGACGGCGCCGCGCCCGCCGACCCCGCCGCCGTCCTCGACGGATTCCTGCGCGCGCTCGGCGTCCCGGCCCGCCAGATCCCCCAGGGCCTCGAACCGCGCGCCGCCGAGTTCCGCACCCGCACCCACGGAAAGCGGTTCGCCCTCCTGCTCGACAACGCCGTCTCACCCGCGCAGGTGCGCACCCTCCTGCCCGGAGAGGGGGCACACCGCGTCGTCGTCACCACCCGCCTGCACCTGCTCGGCCTCCTCGCCCACGGCGCCCGCTTCCTGCACGTGCGCCCCCTCGACCGCCAGGCGGCCGTCGATCTCCTCCACACACTGCTCAGCGGCCACCGCGACGACGTCTGCGGGCCCACCTCCCAACGACTCGCCGACCTGTGCGGCCGTCTGCCGATCGCCCTGCGCGCCGTCGCCGGACGCCTGCGCCTGCGCCCCGGCCGCTCCGCCCAACGCGTCGTCGACGAACTCTCCGACGAGCACCGCCGCCTGTCCGCCCTCAGCACCGACCGGGACAGCTCCGTGACCGCCGTCTTCGACGCCTCCTACACCGCACTCCCCGACGACGTGGCCCGCCTCTACCGGCTCCTCGGCCTCCACCCCGGGCCGACCATCACCCTGGACGCCGCGATCGCCCTGGACGGCGGCGACCCCTACGACACCGAGGACCGCGTCGAAGCCCTCCTGGACGCCAACCTCCTCCAGGAGGACGACGAGGGCCGCCACCGCCTCCACGACCTCATCCGCGACCACGCCCGAGCCAAGGCCCGCACCGACGAACCCGAGCCCCGGCGCGAGGCCGCCCTCGACCGCCTCGTCGACCACCACCTGCGTACGGCCACCGCCGCCGACCTGGTCCTCAACCCCCACCGCTGGCATCTGGGCCCCCTCTTCGCCGAGGCCGCCAAAACCCCCTCGCCCTTCCCCGACCGCGACACCGCGCTCGCCTGGCTGGAGGCCGAGCTCCCGGTCCTGCGGTCCCTGGTCCGGCTGTGCCACGAGACCGGTCGGCACCAGGCCGCCTGGCAGCTGTGCGAAGCCCTGTGGGCCCTGTTCACCCTCCGCCAGCACTTCGAGGCCTGGACCGAGACACACACCCTGGCCCTGGCCTCGGCCGAGGCGATCGGGGCCCCGGCCCCGATCGCCCGGACACTGCTCGCCCTGGCCAACGCCCACCTCAAGCTCCACCGCACCGACCAGGCCCGGGACGAGTACACACGGGCACTCGAACTGTGGGAGGCGATCGGCCACCGGCTCGGCCAGGGCACCTGCCTGGAGAACCTGGGCACCCTCGCGCTCATCGCCGGCGACCACCGACGGGCGGTCGCCCACTACGACCGGGCACGGCAAATCTTCGCCGAGCAGGGCGTGGAGCGGGGCGTGGCGCTGATGGACCGCCACCTCGGGGACGCCCACCGCGAACTGGGCGCCCACGACACCGCACTGGACCACTTCGCCCGCGCCCACCGGTACTTCACCGGCATCGACGACGACTACATGACCCTGCGCACCCTCATCGGCCAGGGCATGACCCACCTACGCGAGGAACACGAACCACGGGCACGCGCGTCGCTCGCCGAGGCGCTGGCGATCGCACGGCGCTGCGGCGCGCGCCTGGAGGAGGCGCGCGCCCACACGCTGCTCGCCGACCTCGCCCGGCTCAGGCGACACGCCCGGGACGAGCGCGACCACCTGAGGCGCGCACTCGCCATCCATACCGAACTGGGCGCCCCCCAAGCCGCACAGACACGGCTGCGTCTGGGCCAGGCGGGCGACCCAACGCCCTGACCGCCGCCCCCACCACCGCGGCCGGGTCCTCTCCGAACCCGCCGAGCACGCCCACCGTGTGCAGCAGGGACAGCACGAGGGCCACGCGCGCCTCGGGGACCGCGGCCGCCACGGCCGCCCCGCGCCGTTTGGTCCGTGATGACGTCCGCCAGCGCCCTCGCGTGGTCGCCGCGTCCGAACCCGCCCACACCAGGTCGTCCGTGGCGACGGTGGCCGGGGGCCCCGGAGCGAACAGCCGCGCGCGTACGAACCGCACGCCTACCACCGCTGCTCCAGCCCGAGCAGCGACGGCGACGGGACCGGGAGCGGCACGGGCGGCGCCACGGCGGGCCGCTCCGGCTCGGACAGGTCCATGAGCCGGTAGATTGCCTCGCGCAGCAGCCGGGCCGCCTCTCCGGGCGCGGACGTGAGCATCGAGGCGAACCACTCCCCGCGCTCGGGCACGTGCTCGCGCGCGCAGGCGCGCACCTGCGGCAGCAAAGCGCGCCCGGTGTCCAGCCGGGGAACGGCCCTGCCGAGCAGGTCGGTGTGCGACGCCGGTACGACGTCCTCGTGCGGGAACTGCGCGAGCAGGACCGGCCGTCCGGCCGCCGCCGCGTAGTAGGTCACGCTGCCGTGGTCCCCGACGACGACGTCGCACGCCGCGATCGCCGCGTGCCAGCCGCCCTCCGGGGGCAGGAGCCCGACGGCGTCGCCCATCCACGCCCGCACCTGCCGGTGGCCGTGCACGGCGTGGACCCCGGGGTGCACGGCCGTGACCACGCGCACGCCGTGCGGGGCGAGTTCGGCCGCGAGCCGCCCCGGCAGATCGGGCATGCGGCCCAGCAGCGAGTGCGACCACCACGTGGAGGAGACGAACACGAGCGTCTGCCCCTCCGCCACGCCCAGTGCGCGCCGGTAGCCCTCGCGCTCGGGCAGGCCCGCCAGGACGCGGTCGAAGGTGGGGTCGCCGACCACGTGCGCGACCTCCGCGGCCTGGGGCACGAGCCGGGCCAGGACCGCCCGCTGCCGGTGGTGCGGGACGCCGATCATCGCGGGCACGACCCTGCCCTGGAAGACCAGCCCGGACGGGGAGGACCCGATGACCTCCCGCGGCGCCTCGGGGCCGTCACCGCCGTGCCGCGCCCGGAGCTTGCCCGGCCCCGCGCCGTGCTCGACGGTCAGCACCGGGGCGTCCAGCTGTTCGAGTCCGCCCAGGCTCGCGGCGACGGCCAGGTCGAAGCGGCGCGAGGTCGCCCGCTCCCAGTCGAGCACGACCGCGCCCAGCCGGTCGACGTAGGCGGCCCCGCTCCGGGCCGCGCGCGAGAAAGGCGGGACGGTGAAGACGACCTGCACCCGGGGGTCGGACTCGAACAGGGGCAGGACGTCGGCCAGGCGGGTCGCCGCGGTCAGGTGGTGGACGACGGCCAGGACGGTGCGGTCGGTGCGCCAGGTGGCCTGGAAGTCGGGTCCCGGGCCGCCGCGCTGACGGATGTCGTTCATCCGTGCTCCTCTCCAGAGATCGGAGCACGAGCGTCGCGCGCGGGATGTGACGAACCGCCTGCACGGGACCTGGCATCGGCCTGCGATCCGTATGACGCATCGCCTGCACCCGAGAACGCCCAGGTCGGGTCAGCCCGCGGGGACGCCGCGTGGCTGGCCGCCGCGGAGCTCTCCGGCCTCGACGCCGCGTTTGAAGGCGTCCCATTCGGCTTCGGTGAACACGAGTGCGGGGGAGCGGGGGGTGGTGGCGTCGGCGAGGGTGAAGCCGCCGTGGGGGAGGAAGGTGGGGCGCAGGCGTCCGTAGTCGGTTCCGCCGGTGGTGACCTGGGTGAGGAAGTGGTCCCAGTCGGAGTCGGGGACGGTGAGGGTGGGGCCCTGTGGGTTCTTGGTGTCACCGACCTCGATCGTGCCCGCGCGCGGAACCCGCACCTGGACACAGCCCTGCGGGTTCGTGCTGAAGCTCGACTTCATCCACGAGGTGGACGGGTCGTGCTCTTCCCACACGGCGTGGCTCACGTCAGCTCCTTGAGGGTCTTCGTCAGGTATCGCGTGGTGTCGTCCGGACTCAACGCGATCTCGTGCAGTCGCTTCAGCAGGAGCTTACAGCGGCGTATTTCGCGGGGTTTGAGGAGGAAGTTGTTACCGGTGCTGCCTTCGGCGTGGACCACCGGCGGCTGGTCGTCGAACTCCAGGAGGGCGACGTTGCCGTTCAGTCCGACATGGGCGCCCAGGGCGAAGGGGAGCACCTGGATGTTGATGTGCGGCTGCTCCTGCTGATCGATGAGGTACTGGAGCTGTTCGCGCATGACCGCGCTTGCGCCGATCGGCCGTAGGAGTGCTGCCTCCTCCATCACCACCGACAGTCGCAGTGCGGGATCGCGGTCGAAGAGTTCCTTGCGGCGCATCCGCACGTCCACCAGGAGGTCGATGTCCTCGGGCGGTGTTCCGAAGGAAGCACCGTGCAGGACGGCGCTGGCGTAGTCCCGTGTCTCAAGGAGGCCATGAACCAGCGTGGTCTCGTATGCCTCAACCGACGTGGCGTCGAGTTCGAGCCCGATGTAGGTGTCGAACCGGGGAGGCAGGACATCGTCGTAGGCCTCCCACCAGCCAGTCTCGGATGCCGCTTCAAGGAGTTGGTGGAGCGACTGCCGCTCATCGACATCCTCGACGTGCAGGAGCGTCAGGAGTCTGTCGAGCTGTTCCGCGTCGGGGATGAGGGTGCCGCCCTCGAACTTGCTGATCGTGGAAGGTGCACACCCGATCCCGGCGGCGACACGCGCGCCCGTGAGCTTGGTTTCGGAGCGCAACCTCCGCAGACGGGCACCGAGCTTCCGGCGAGCGGTGGCCGGGCTGCGCTGAGCTTCCACGTCGTTCCTCTCGATCAGGTGCAAGGACGGGCATGCCCATCGTGACATGACCCGCCACCTTAGGGCTTCGGGCTCCCAAGCTAACTCAGAATTCTTCCAAGCACTTGCCAGGAATGTTCCGAGAATGCATCATGAAACTGTTCGCGTACTCGTGATGTCACCAAGGGTGACACTCGAGGGTGTCGTCTGGTGTGGGCAGAAGGTCGCTCCGCTGCTTCCGTGACCGTGCGGGACGCACCTTCGCGAGAACTGGTTCGTTTCGGCTTCCTGGAGGCACCTGATGCGCGACTTCGACGTCCCGCCACCGAGGCGGTCGCCAGACGTGCTGCCGACCGCCCCCGTGGACCTGCCCCGCCGGGTCCCCCAGCCCCGGGGCGTGCGTACCGCCTACTTCGGCGGGACGCGGGACCAGGTGGCCCGGGTGCGCGGGTGGTGTCTGCACGGGCTGCGCATGCCCGCGCACCGGGCGTTCCCCGTCCTGGTGGTGCTCAGCGAACTGGTCACCAACGCGGTCGTGCACAGCGCATCGGGCGGTCGGTACGGGCGGGTCAGGGTCTCCATGGAGTCGTTGCCGGGCCAGGTCCTCCTGGTCAGCGTGACCGACGACGGCCCTCGGGCCTTGTGCCCGGTCACGGTCCCGGCCCTCGCCGACGCGCCCGCGACGCGGACCCCGTGCGCGGCCTGCGGCTGGTGGCCGCGCTGGCGGAGAAGTGGTGGTGGACCGGAGCCCCCGGCGGTCCGCTGACCGTGTGGGCGCTGGTCGACCCCCACCGCGGCCCGGACGCCTGAGGGCGGCACGGGCGACGACCCGACCGGTGCGCGGCCCCGCCGGGTCGGGGCTGGCAACACCACCCGAACGAGCAGGAGGACGACCGTGGAACACGCCATCGGCCGCCACCGCAGGCCGCACCGGACCCTCGCCGGGCGGCTCCGGGCCCGCCTGGCCGCGATCCTGGCCACGGCGCTGGCGTTCGTGCTCGTCCCGGAGCCGCCCAGAGGCGCACGGGCCGCGACCGATCCGCCGTCCGCCGCTCCCCGGCCCCCGGCACCGTCCGCGGCCACGATCCGACCCGTGGACGTGGACGACGCGGGCGACCCCGACGAGGTCGGCGGCGCGCTGGTGCGGCCCTACCTGACGGGGCCGCCGGCGCGCTCCCGGCCCGCCGGGGGAGGCCCGGCGCCACAGGCGGGCAAGACCGCCGACGACCTGGGCGACCTGGCCGCGCTCGTCCGTACCTACCTCGACACCGTCCGCTGACGCGCCGAACTCGGGCCGCCACCTCCAGGGGCGGTGTGCCCCGCCCCCTGACCGGTCGCGGGCCGACCCCTGCTCCGCGGGCGGCGCTCCTCGCGGGCGCCGCCCGCGGAGCCGGTTCAGCACAGGACGCCGATGAGCGCCGCCACCGTCCCGTCGAGGTCCGGTCCTTGCGACGCCATGTGGCGGTACCACCCGTGAATCAGGAACCAGCAGGCGATCAGCGTGCAGATGTCGGGCATGGAGGGCTCTCTGGTGGCTGGGCACGTCGATGGGGGGCACGACGTCGAGCGGCCCGGACGCCGACGTCCGAGGCCGCTCTGGTCAACGTGAATCCTAGATGTGCCGGGTGCTCCGAGTGGGGCTAGTGCGAAGATTGTTGGAGGAAGTCCAACTCGCCCGCGTACGCGGTGAACTCCTCACGGTCGAGAAGGTGCGTCAGCGGCCGGTAGCGGCGCCGCAGCTCCTCCACCCCCGCGTCGTCTCCCCGAGCCCGCGCCAGCCGCTCCCACGCCAGGAGCGCCAGGGCGCGCCCGCGCAGCGCGCCCACGCGCGCGGCCTCGGACTCCGCCCCCTGATAGCACGCCGTGGCCCGAGCGTCCTCGCCCGCCACCGTGTGCGCGTGCCCGAGCGTCAGGAGCAGTTCGTACCGGCGAGCGGACAGCCGCCGCCGCGACCTCGCCAGAGCCTCCTCCAACGGTTCCGTCGCCTCCCCGGCGCGCCCCAGGCGCACCAGCGCGGCGCCGATGTTGCCCAGGGCCACGACGATCCCCTCGGGATCTCCGATCGAGCGGAAGGCCGCCAGCGCCGATCGCGCGTGCCCCAGCGCGCCCGCGTGGTCGCCGCGGGCCTGCGCTATCTCCCCGAGGTTGAGCGTGGACCCCGCCACCTGGCGCCGGTCCCCGGCCGACCGGAACACCTCGCGAGTCCTCTCTTCGAGCCGGATCGCCTCCTGGAAGTGGCCGAGGTAGCAGTAGGACCCCGCCAGGTCGCCCATCGTGCGGGCGATGCCCCGCCAGTTGTCGATCTGGCCGTAGTACTCCAGCGCCTCCAGGAACGGCGGCACGGACTCACGCATGCGCCCCGTCTCACGGGCGCAGTTGCCGATCCCGTTCAGCGCGTCGGCCATGCCCGCCCGGTTGCCCTCGCCCTCGGCCATGCCGAAGGCCTCGCGGTGCAGTCGCTCCGACTCGGTGAAACGCCCTTGCACGTACCGGATCGTTCCCAGTTCGTTGAGGGTGATGGCACTGCCCTTCGCGTCGCCGATCAGCGACCAGAGCCGATGGGCCTCGGTGACAGACGCGAAGGCCTCCGGCAGCAGGCCCAGACGCCACTGCGCCTGGCCCAGGTCGTACAACGCGTGGGCCGCGCCGTGCGGATCGCGGCGCCCCCGCACACGTGCGGCGCGCGCGTGCACGGCCGCGGCGTCCTCCCAGCCGACCGACGCGTCCAACAGCGCGGCGCAGGCGTGGGCGATGTCGGCTTCGGCCGCCTCGTGGCCGCCCCGCGACCGCGCCCAGGCCAGTGCGTCGAGCACGCACTGCTGTGCGCCGTCCCACCACTGGTAGGCCTCCCACAGGGACCGCATCGGCGGGAGGTCGCAGGGCGCGCCGGCCAGGGGTCTGCGGTACCGGTCGGGGGCATAGCGCCGGTCCGCCAGGTCGCAGGCGTGGAGGTAGTAGGTGAACAGGCGTTGGAGCGCACTGGTCCGTTGGCCCGCAGACAGGTCCGGGGAGCGTCGGGCGAACGCGGACAGCAGCCGGTGCATCGCGAACTGGCCGACTCTGGGTTCCTCGATGAGGGACGCCTCCAGGAGGCGCTCCAGGACGGCCTCCGCCGCGGGGGCCGACACCCCCACGAGCGCGGCCGCGGCGTGAAGGTCGAACCGGTCGCCCGGATGCAGGGCCAGGCGCAGGAGGGCCTGCCGCAGGGGCGGGTCCAGTTCGCGGGTGCTGACCTCGAACACCGATTCCAGCGAACGGTCGCCCGACCGGATGTGGTCGAGTCCCTCGCACACGTCCCCGAGCCGGGCGAGCAGGTCCTGCGGGCTCCAGGCCGAACGCGACCGGAGCCTTCCCCCCGCCAGCCGGATACCCAACGGGTGGCCACCGCAGAACCGGGCGATCCGCTCGATCGCCTCCTCGGGCTCGCGCCGTTCCAGGATGCTCAGCAGCAGGGCGGTGCTCTCCTGGTCGCTGAGCCACGACAGCCGCAGTCGGCGCGCGCCGTCCAGCTCCGGCAGGCTCCATCGGCTGGTGATCAGCACCGCGCAGTGGGGACCGCCGGGGATGAGCGGGCGCACCTGCGCGATGTCCGCCGCGTCGTCGAGGACGATCAGGACGCGGGCCCGCGCGGTGTGGTCCCGCCACAGGGCCACGAGTTCGGCTTCGGAGGAGGGCTGTCGCGCCTCGTGCACGCCGAGCATCGAGAGCAGTTCGCGCAGTGCCTCCATGGGCGCCTTGCGCGGGTGCGGCTCGCCCCGGCCGTGCAGCTCGACGTGGAAGCGGCCCTCGGGGAAGTGCTCGCTCAGGAGGCCGGCCACGCGCACGGCCAGCGCCGACTTGCCGATGCCGGTCAGGCCGTGGATGACGTGGACCCCCGTCGCCTCCGGCGGGTGTGTGGTCACGGAGGCGACCAGTCCCTCGATCTCCCGGGTGCGCCCGGTGAAGTCGGGCAGGTCACGGGGCAGAGTGTTGTACTGGCGGCGGGGAAGGGGAGCCGCGTGCGCGAGGTCGGGTTGGGAGGGGCCCGCGGGTTCGGCGCCCAGGACCCGGCGCAGCGTCCGTTCGGTGGAGGAGCCGGGCACGGCCTCGTGTTCCTCCAGGTGGCCGCGGAGCCGTTCGTAGGCCTGCACGGCGTCCGCGGGACGTCCACGGGCGTGCAGACAGAGCATGAGCAGCTCGGCCAGCCGTTCGTTGGCCGGATAGGTGTGGACGTAGTCGGCGAGGGCGTCCACGACTCCGTGGGCCCCGGTGTCCAGACCGGTCCGCGCCCACAGCTCCACGGCACTCTGGTGCCGCGTCTGCATCGTGTGCCGGAGCCCCGACGCCCAACGGCTCGTCAGGCCGGGCAGGGGAGGGCCCCGCCACAGGTCGAGGGCGGCGCGGGCGCGGGCGTGCGCCTCGGGACCGTCGCCCTCGCGCCGGGCCCGGTCGGCCTGGTCGCGCAGACGCAGGAACCGCTGCCAGTCGACCGCCTCGGGCAGGAGCTGGAAGCAGTAGACTCCGGCCTTGGAGCGCAGCGCCGCCGGTGCGGCGCCGACCTTGCGCAGCCGGTTGCGCAGGCGTGTCAGTGTCGCGTCGAGCGTGGAACGTTCGACGAAATCGCCGTCCCAGACGCGTTCGATGAGCGTGTCCCGGTCGACCGGACGGCCGGGATCGACTCCGAGTGCCACCGCCAGGGCCAGTGCACGCCCGGCGAGTTCCAGGGGACGGCCGCCGACGCGCAGTTCGACGGGCCCCAGTACGTCCAGCTCCACCAGTCCACTCCCGCTGCCCCCGGGACCGCGATCATTCCCGCTCCGGGGCGCGCGCTATCGGGGGCGCTCCGGCCGGGATCGGCGGGCACGTGCATCGGAGGGTGCATGCCGGGCGAGCGGCTCCTGACATGCGCGGATCAGTGTTCGGGCGGAGAATCACCGCGATGGTGACATTTCCTTGTCCTGACGGACAGGTGGACGAGGGGATCGTGGGCCTGGGCGGTGCGGGCCAGAGTGCAAACCGCACGTAAGGAACAAACTCCCACTCGTCTAGACTCGGCGAACATGAACCCCGAAGGCCCCATCACCCCCTCTCCCGCCCACGGCACGGGGTAACCGTGGACCCCGAGATCCTCGGCCTCCTGCTACTGGTGGCCCTCGGCGCCGGCTGGGTCGACGCCGTCGTCGGCGGGGGAGGACTGGTCCTGCTGCCCGCCCTGCTGGTCGCCTCGCCCACCTCGCCCCTGGCCACCCTGCTGGGCACCAACAAGCTCGGCGCGGTCTTCGGCACCGCCTCCGCCGCCGTGGCCTACGCCCGCCGCATCAAGCTCGAACCCCCGATCGTGTGGCCCACGGCGGGCCTGGCCCTGGCCGGCTCCGGGCTGGGCGCGCTCCTGGCCACCGCGCTCACGGCCAACGTCCTCAAGCCCGTCATCATGCTCGTCCTGGCGGGCGTGGCGCTCATGGTCTACGTCCGGCCCGCCATGGGCACGGCCCCCGACCCGCGGCTGCGCACCCGCGACCGGGCCCTGGCCGCCGTCGCCCTGGCCGGTCTTGGCGTCAGCTTCTACGACGGCCTCGTCGGCCCCGGCACCGGCGTCTTCCTCATCATCGCCTTCACCGCCGTGCTGGGGATGGACTTCGTCGCGGCCTCCGCCTCGGCCAAGATCGTCAACACCGCCACCAACGTGGGCGCCCTGGTCGTCTTCGCCGCGGGCGGCCACGTCCTGTGGGGGCTCGGCCTGGCCCTGGGCGCGTGCACGATCGTCGGCGCGCAGATCGGCTCGCGCATGGCGCTGAACCGCGGCGCGGGGTTCGTCCGCACGGTCCTGCTCGTGGTCGTCCTGGCGCTCCTGGTGCGCATGGGATGGGACATCCTCGCACCCTGAACCGCGGCACGGGCGCACGCGGCGGCGTTTGGCGCGGCGGCGTCCCCGGGTAGGGACCCGGCGGACCGACACCGAGGGGGCGCACATGTCCACACTGACCGAACTGCACGCCACGGCGCTGGGGGAGTTCGACCGCCGGGTGCGCGGTGCGGGCCCCGACGACTGGACGCGGCCGACGCCGTGCGCCGGGTGGACCGTTCGCGACCTGGTCGACCACCTGGTCACCGAACAACTGTGGGTCCCGCACCTGCTCGGCGGCGCCCGCGTCAAGGACGTGGGGGACCGCTTCGACGGCGACCAGCTCGGCGGCGACCCCGTGGCGGCGTGGTCCGCCGCGGCGCACGCGGCCCGGCAGGCGTGGCTGGCCCCGGCCGCCCTGGCCCGCACCGTGCACCTGTCCTACGGCGACGTGCCCGGAGAGTCCTACCTGTGGGAGATGACCTTCGACCTGGCCGTGCACGCCTGGGACCTGGCCGCCGCACTGGGCGGCGACACCGGCCTGGACCCCGTCCTGGCGGCCGCGTTGCGGGCCTGGGTCGACGACCGGCCGCTGGGCCCCGGAGCCATGTTCGACGCCCCCGTCCCGGTCGGCCCCGACGCCGACGACACCGACCGGCTGGTCGCGTTGACCGGCCGGCGCCCGTCGTGGCGGTGACCCGCCGACCGGGGAGCGGTCAGACCGCGTTGGAGGGCGCTCCCGCACGGGCCCGTCGTCGAAGGCCATCCGCGGGGGCGCTTGGCGGAACCCGCGGGTGACGTGGGCCAGCTGGCCGACGCCGGCGGCGGCCCACAGCCCCCGATGACGTACGCCAGGCCGCTGAGGTTGGTCCACGCAAGTGAATCCATCGTAGAAACTGACCGGGACAACTGATTTATGACACCGAATGCCTTCAGACAATGAAATCCGTGGACGTGCGACCTGTCCCGACCGCACCCCACCGGCCCACGCCCCCGCACACGACAGCGCCGCCGACCCCGCGGAACCGACGACGCCACCACCCCACACCACGGCGCCCTCAGCGCCGGACAACTCCCACCGCAGCACCAACTCGACCAACTCCACCACCACCTCCTTGGCCGACTGCCGACTCCGCGCGTCGCACAGCAGCAACGGCACCGGATCCTCCAGATCCAACGCCACCCGCACGTCCTCCGCCCGGTGCGTACGCTGCCCGTCGAAACAGTTGACCGCGACCACGAACGGCACCCGCCGCTCCTCGAAGAAGTCGATCACGTCGAAGGAGTCCGTCAGACGTCGCGTGTCCGCCAACACCACCGCCCCCAGAGCGCCCCGCGCCAACTCCTCCCACATGTACGAGAACCGGCGCTGACCCGGCGTCCCGAACAGGTACACCACCGTCGACTCGTCCAGCGTGATCCTGCCGAAGTCCAACGCCACCGTGGTCGTGCTCTTGTCCTCCACGCCCACGAGGTCGTCCGTCCCCACGCTCTCGGCCGTCATCACCTCCTCGGTGTGCAGCGACTCCACCTCGCTCAGAGCCGAAACCAACGTCGTCTTGCCCGCCCCGAAACCACCGGCCACCACGATCTTCAACGTGTCCGGCACCGGCCCCGCCACCTCAGCGGTCATCCACTCCACCTCTACAACTCCCGGATCCGCTCCAGAACCGAACGCAACGTGGCCGCGTCGGGCGCGCACGCTCCCAGTCCGAGCTGCGCACCACCACCCGCCCCTGATCCGCCAGATCGGCGACCAGGATCCGCACCACACCCAGCGCGAAACCCGACCGCGACGCCACCTCCGCCACGGACAGCGGCCGCGCGCACAGCGCCAGGATCAACTCCACCTCCGGGTCGACATCCGCACCGCCCACGACCGGAACCGCCACCACCTGCGTCGTCACCGTCAGATCCGCCCGCGACGGACGGGTGCGTCCTCCCGTCAACGCGTAGGGCCGGATCAGATTCGACTCCTCGCCGCCCTCCCCAGACGGCCCCGCACTCACGTCCCGCCCCCGCCCCCGCGACCGCGCGGCAACGCCGACAGATGCGGCCCCACCTGCCGGACCAACCGGTTCAGCTCGAACGCCGCCTGCCCCATGTCGCACGAGGCCTCCGCGACCAACGCCAACGACGCCCCCCGACCGGCCGCCAGCACGAAGAGGAACACGTTGTCCATCTCCACGACCGTCTGGCGCACCTCACTGGCCCCCAGTTCCCTCCTGGCCCCGCGGGCCAGACTCGCGAACCCCGAAGCGATCGCCGCCAGCCGCTCACCCTCCTCCCGCACCACTTCCGGCGACGCCGACAGCAGCAGCCCGTCCGCCGACAGCAAGAGCGCGTGCCGCGCCCCCGCCACCCGCTCCACCAGCTCACCGAGCAGCCAGTCCAACGACCTGGCCGCCGACCCGCCGTTGAGCCCACGACCCACCGTCCGGCCACCGCCCGCCACGTCCGCCGACATCCCCATCACCCTTCCGTCTTCTCACCGGGACGCACACCGCGCACGCCCCCGCCGCCCGACTCCGCGCGCCCGCGCGTCGTCCCCGACTGAAGCGCGCTCATCATCGACCGAATCTCGGACAACGGCCGCTGATCACCGCCCCCGTCGACCCCCTCGCCCCCGTGGGTCCCGACGCCCTCCGGCGCCGCCCCGCCCACGGCCACACCACCGGGGCCCGCCGCCCGCGACCGCCGCCGCCTCGGCAACCCCATGTAGGTGTCCTCCTCCGCGACGACCTCCCGCCCGGCCGGGGGCGCGTCCGCCGACCCCCCGCCGGGCCTCGCACGGGCCCAGACGGCGCCCTGCGCGCCACCGGGCCCGTGCGAGGCCCGCGCCCCCGACCACGCGCCCCCCGTCCCGCGGCTCGGCCAGCACGGCGACGGGGATCTCCACCACCGCCCGCGTCCCCGCGTACGCACCGGTCCGCAACGTCACACCGAACCCGTGCCGGGCCGCGATCGTCGCCGCCACGAACAGACCCAGGTGCGAGTCCTCCCGCATCCGCGCCAGATCGAACCGGGGCGGATCGGCCAGCAGGGCGTTGGCCGCCACCCGCTGGACCCGCGTCATCCCGAGCCCGCGGTCCTCCACCTCCACCACGCACCCGCCGTCGCCGCGGTCCCGGCCGCGCACCGTCACCGGCGTCCCCGGCGGCGAGAACCCCGCGGCGTTCTCCAGCAACTCGGCCAACAGCCGGACCGTGTCCGCGCCCACGTCACCGCGCAACCACACCCGGGGAACCTCCAGCACCCGCACCCGCGTGTAGTCCTCGATCTCGCTGGCCGCCGCCCGCACCGCCTCGTGCAGCCCCACCGGGCCCAGCCCCGCACGCACCGGCGCGTCACCGCTGAGCAGCACGAGGTTCTCCGCGTTGCGGCGCATCTGGGTGCTGAAGTGGTCGATCCGAAACAGCGACGCCAGCGTCTCGGGGTCGGTCTCGCCGCGCTCCAACGAGTCCAGCAACCGCAGCTGGCGGTGCACCAGCGACTGCGTGCGCCGCGCCAGGTGCGGAACATCGCCCGCACGCCCGCGCGAACCTTCGCCTCCTCCACGGCCGCGGTCACCGCCGCGCGCTGGGCGTCGTTGAAGGCCTCGGCCACCTCACCGATCTCGTCCCGCCGCTCCACCCGCAGCCGCGGCGCCTCGGCGTCCACGTCCACGATCTCGCCCGCGCGCAGCCGCGCCGTCACCTCCGGCAGACGAACCCGGGCGTGTTCCAGGGTGAGCGTGCGCAACTCCTGCAGCCGCAGCCCAAGACGCTGGGTCCCGCTCACCGCAACCGCGGTCGACGCCAGGGCCGCGATGAGGACGAGCACGCTGCTCACCGCCACGACCCGGGTCAACTCGGCGGCCTGCTCGTTGCTGAGGGCCACGACGCGCTCCATCTGTGCCTGTTCGGCCTCACGCATCCGCAGGTCGACGGCCTCGGCCGCGCCGTGCCACGCGGAGGCGTTGACGGGGACGGTGTCGTCGTCGACCGGCGGACTGCCGACGATGTTGTCCTGGAGCAGGTGCACCGTGGCCAACCCCGTGAAGGAGCTGACCCGGGCGTACTCCCGCAGGTCGGCGTCGCTGAGCTCGGTGCCGGCCCGGTTCCAGGTGAACTGCTGGGCCCCCGCCGCCGCGGCGAAGCGGGCGTGGTCGCCCGTGGTGAAGGAGTCGCTGGCCACGGCGTGGGCCACCACCGAGTCCTGCTGGTTGAGCAGTTCCCGGGTCAGCATGAGCGAGGTCAGCGACCGCAGGTGGGGGACCTGTTCGGGGTCGGCCCGGGTCACCTGGCCGTCCCAGAAACGCAGGCCCGTCTCGATCGCCTGGTCGTAGAAGGTCCCCGCAGCAAGGGGGGTGCGCCCGGAGCGGGGGAGCCCGTCGACCAGTTCACGGTGGCCGTCGAGCTCGTCGAGGAGGTCGTCCAGGCCCTGCGCCTGGCGGGAGAGGTCCGCGGCGTCGAAGCCGTCCATCCGGCGGCGGTAGAGGGACAGGGCCTCGTCGGTCTCCTCGCGGACCCTCTCCAGGCGCAGCAGGCTCGCCTGGGAGGGACTGGCCGTGTCCATGGTGGCGCGGCGTTCGCGTTGGAGCTGCCCCACGACGCTGACGACGGGTCCGCCGAGCTCCTCGGTCAGGGCGGCGGTCGTGTGCAGGTCACGGATGTCCACGAGCATGACGGTGGTCATCGCCGCCCACAGCGCGAGCAGGGCGGTGCTGGGCACCAGGACCAATGTGATCATGCGTGCGCGAAGCGAGCGGCGCTTCTCAAGGGGCATGGGTTCGCTTCCAGGGGGAGGGGAGCGTGGACGTCGAGGCCCGTGGGCTGGGGGAGCGGCCGGACTCAGAGTGAATCGGTTCGCGGGGGATCGCGCAAGGTCCGACATCCGCCCACGAGCCCGGTGCACCCCGGTGTGCGCTGGTCAGGACCGGTGTTGCCGAATCCGGCCAGGATCAAAATCTACGACGTAAAGGTGGCGGTTATGGTTACTCCACGCACACTCACCAGCACACACAATCGCGCGGCTCCGCCGCACCGAACACCCCAAAGCCCGCCCGACTCCGCGCACGGTACGTGAAACCGACCGCACACCGCGGTACGGTGCCCCTGCGCCGACCCACGCCGCCACGACCGGGCGACCGTACGGTCGCCGACACCACCACGCAACGGGGGAGAGGACGCCATGAGGCTCACCGACGACCAGATCAGGGAGGGCCTGGAACGACTCACCGACTGGGAGTGGGACCCCCGGGCCCCGGACATCCACCGCACCGTCCGCCTCCCCGACTTCCTCACCGCCGTGGCCCTGGTCAACCAGATCGCCCAGGCAGCCGAACAAGCCGGACACCACCCCGACATCGACATCCGCTACAACCGGGTGCGCCTGTCCCTGTGCACCCACGCCGTCGGAGCCCTCACCGAGAACGACATGGCACTGGCCGCCCGCATCGACGAGCTCGTCCCGTAGGCCCCGCCCCCGCGCCCGACCGGCCCGCGGACCCGGACCCCCGTCCGGCGGGAGCACCGCGTGGCGGGCACCGCCCGCCGCTCCCGGCGACCCCGGGGGCGGCCGGGACCATCCACGTCGCCGCCCCCGCGAGGCTCAGCGCAGCCGCGCCCGCCGCATCTTGCCCGAGGCCGTGCGCGGCAGCTCCGCCACGAAGTCCACCGTCCTCGGCGCGGCGTGCGTGGCGTACCGCCCCCGTACCCACTCCTTGAGCTCCTCGGCGAGCTCCTCACCGGCCTCGAAACCGGACGACAGGACCACCCGCGCTCCGATCACCTGGCCCGCCAGCTCGTCGGGGATCGAGTACACCCCGCACTCCTCCACCGCCGCGTGCTCGTTCAGCACCGCCTCCACCTCGGTGGGGCCGATCCGGTACCCGTGCGACTGGATCGCGCCGTCGTCGCGCGTGGAGAAGAACAGCAGGCCCCGGCGGTCCACGATCCCCGTGTCGCCCGTCAGGTAGTACGAACGGTCCGGCGTGAACCGCACCTGCGAGGCGCCCTCGTTCTCCAGGTAGCCCTCGAACCACGCCAGCGGGCTGTTGGCCAGGTCGACCGCCACCCGACCGTAGGCGCCCGCCGGCGCCGGCTCGTCGGAGATCGCCTCCAGGACGCACACGTCCCACCCGGGCAGCGCCGGGCCGATCGCCCCCGGGACGATCTCCTCCACCGGCGCGCCCGTGTCCCCGTTGGGAACGCCCACGCACCAGCCGAGTTCGGTCTGCCCGTAGTGGTCGCGCACCGGCACCCCGAACGCGTCGGTCACCCACTCGACCACGTCGGGCGCCAGCGGCTCACCGGCGCTCGACAGCCGCTGGACCACGACCTCCGGCGGCAGCGTCTTGGTCGCCGCGCGCAGTGTGCGGTACGTGGTGGGGTCGGCGGCCAGGTTGGTCACACCGAAGACCCCCAGCACGTCGAGAGTGAGCTCGGGGTCGAAGAACCCCGCGCGCAGGGCGAGCGAGTTGTGCCCGGCCAGCAGCGGCGAGATCACCCCGTGGTAGAGGCCGTAGGCCGTTCCCGGGGCGGCGGTGTTCCAGTACACGTCCTCGTCGTCCACCCCGAGGCCGAAGTGGTGGTGGGCGTGCATGGCCGACAGCGCTCGCACGGGCACCCGCACTCCCCGCGGCGGCCCCACCGGGCCGGAGACGAACAGCAGTGCGAGCGCGCCGTCGCCTCCCACGGCGACGTCTTCCACGGGGGTGCGGGCGCGCTCGGCGAGGGAGTCCAGGGTGTGGTCGCCCTCGCGGAGGGGGTGGGCGCCGGTGGTGGCGACACCCCAGCGGGGGGCGGTGGAGCCGGGGAGGGGGTCGAGCTTGGCGCGGTACTCGTCGTCGGACAGGACCAGGCGGGCCTGGGAGTGGGTGAGGCGTTCGGCGATGGCGGAGGGGGCGAAGGAGGGCAGGAGGGGGACCAGGACGGCGCCCAGACGCCAGACGGCCAGTGCGGTGACGGTGAGGTTGATGCCCTTGGGGATGAGGGTGGCGACGCGGTCGCCGCGGCTGACGCCGAGGTGGGCGAGGCCGGCGGCGAGGGCGCGGGAGCGGTCGGCGAGTTGACCGAAGGTGAGGGTGGTGGCTTCGAGGGTGGGCCCGATCTCGGTGGTGGCCACGGTGTCGGGGCGGTGGCGGTCGCAGAGCAGGTGGGCCACGGAGGTGGTGGGTGTGTCGTGGGTGGCGATCCAGTCCTGTATGCGGTGCGCCGGGTCGGACATCGGTGGTCGTCCTCGATTTCGGTGGTTTCGCTGAGTTCGTGCTCGTACGTCAACACTATGCCCCACTGTGAGCCCGGCCTCATTGGTGTCGGGTGTGGGACGGCTTGGGGCGGGGGCGCTGCGGCATGATGTGCGCATGGAGAGCGGTGCCGTGGTGGAGCGGTTCGGGTTGGGTGCGAACGTGCGGGTGTGGCTGGCCGAGGCCGAGCGGCTCCCCGAACCGGCGCGGGCGCTGGACGTGCCGGTGGGGGAGCGGGCCGCACGGGTGTTGGATCTGTTCGGGTTGGATCCGGTGGACCGGGCGGAGGTGGCGGCGGTGTGGCCGGGCCGGGGGTGGCCGGCGGAGCTGTGGCACCTGGTGGAGTGCATGTACCGGCGGTTGTGCGCGGACGTGGACCTGCCGCTGGGTGGGTGGCGTGCGTGGCCGACGCTGGTCGGGGCGCGGGACGCCGGGTGCGGGTCGCGGCGCTGTGGGCGTTCGCGGCGATGGTGGAGGAGCAGTTCGAGCGGCATGGGGCGCGGGGGATCGACCGTGCGGTGACGGCGCGGACGCTGGGGGACGTGGGTGTGCAGGTGGCGCGGTCGCGGCGGATGTTCGGCCGGTTGAGCCTGGAGACGTCGGCGTGGGTGGCGGCGCAGTTCCGGGGGCGGCTGTTCTGGGTGGGCGGGTTGCAGTTGGAGCCGGCGTCGTTGGGGGATCAGGGCGCGGTGGAGTGGTTCGCGGCGGGGGAGGCGGCCGCGGTGGGTCCGGGGATGGCTCCGGGGGATCCGGTGGTGCGGTTGCACGTTCCCACGGGCGGGTTGGATCCGGTCGCGGTGGACGGGGCGTTGGCGGGGGCGCGGGCGTCGCGCGGGCGCATCTGGGGATGGATCCGGTGGTGGCCACGTGTACGTCGTGGTTGTTGGATCCGTGGTGGGGTGAGGTGTTGGGGGAGGGGTCCAACATCGTGCGGTTCCAGCGGCGGTTCTCGTTGGTGGGTCGGGGGGTTCCGGGGGAGGGGGACGTGTTCCGGTTCGTGTTCGGGATGCCTGAGGTGGATGTGGCTGCGGTGCCGCGGGGGACGCGGTTGGAGCGTGCGGTGGTGGAGCGGTTGGAGTCGGGTGGGGTGTTGTGGGTGCGTACGGGGTGGGTGCGGTTGGGGTGAGGCCGGTGTCGTCGCGCGGGGTGTGCGGGTGGGGCCGAGGATCTTTAACTTGACATAATGTGCATTATCGGCGATGTGGGATCTTGTGGGGTAGGGGTTTTGGGTGTTGCGGGTGGGTTGGGTTCGCTGGTGCGGAGTCGCGGTGCCGGAGGCTGCGGATCCGCGCGTGGGTCCGAGGGTTCCGAGGATGGCGCCCGGGGCGTCCTCGGGTGAGCCGGGTGTGCCCGTGTGTGCCGCCGCGTGTGGACCGGGGTCGACGGCGCTGGTTTGCTCGGTGCGGTGTCCGCTGAACCTGGCCGGCGGTGCGGTGCGCGTCGGATGTTCTTCGCGGGCTCGGGCGGGTTCGGGTCCGCCGGTGTGCGGTCGGTGGTGTGTGGGCTCGGTCCTGGTGTTCGCGGTCAGGGGTGGAGGTTGGCGTGCACGTCGGGGCGTGTGTGGCGCGGTGTCCGGTGCTGGAGCCCGAGGTGTCCCCTGGTGTCTGCGGTTCCTCCCCTTGCATTCATGTTTGATGCATAAATGATGTTATGCATGTTTTTGTCATCTTTTGCTCTTTCATGCGTGATTTGTCGTTCTGTGCCAGCCGGGGTCCGGCCTCGGTGGTCGGTCTTCCGCGGCTCCTTGGGGCGTGCCCGTCCCGGTCGTCGGCGTTCGGGTGGTCCGCTCCTCCCCCGCTCACGCGGCGCCCCCTCCCCCGGTCCGTGCCCGGCGCGCCGTGAGAACGGTCGCCGTGAGTCGTTCTCCTTTCACCTTTCGTGATGAATCGGGCTCCTCTCCCGGCACGTCGCCTGGAGCCGCACCACGCCCCGGCTCCGGTGACCTGGGCGGCGCGGCGCCCCCGCTCCCTCTCCCCCACTGCCCGTGTCCGGGGCGCTGTGTCGTTCGGCCGTGTTCGACTCCGGGTGGGTTCGGGGTGTGGGTGCGGTGCGCGGTCGGGGATGCTGTGTGCATGAGCGGTGACATGGCGGGGCTGGGGGCCCTGGAGGCGGTGGAGCGGTATCTGGTGGCGCGGCGGGCGGCCAAGCCGTCCGCGCACACGGTGGCGGCCTACCGGCGTGACCTGCGCGGGGTGCTGGGGTGTGTGGCGCGGGCGCGTGGGTGTGCGTTGGACGAGGTGGGGTTGGCCGAGTTGGACGCGGGGGTGTTGCGGGGGGCGTTCGCTGAGTTCGCCGCCGAGCGTGCGGCTTCCAGTGTGGTGCGGGCGTGGTCGACGTGGAACGGGTTCTTCGGGTTCTGGGTCTCGGAGCGGGTGGTGGCGGGCAATCCGATGCCGGCGGTGCCGCGGCCGCGTGTGCGGCCGTCGGGGCCCAAGCCGTTGATGGGTGAGGACACTCCGGAGCGGTTGTTGGAGGCGTTGGCGCGGGGTGCGCGTCGGGCGCGGGATCGTGGCCGGAGCGGGATCTGGCGGTGTTGGCGTTGGCGTTGCTGACGGGGATGCGGTCGGCGGAGATGTTGGCGTTGCGGGTGGAGTCGGTGGGGGGCCGGCCGGGCGAGCGGCGGATCCGGGTGGTGGGCAAGGGCGGTGGTGAGCGGGTGTTGCCGATCGAGGCTCCGTTGGAGGCGTTGTTGGAGGCGTACCTGGTGTCGCGGCGTGAGCGGTTCGGGGTGCGGGTTCGGGGCGCGGATCCTTTGTTGGTGGACAACCGCGGGCAGGGGTTGCGGCGGGGTGGTCTGCAGTATCTGGTGCGGCAGTGCTATCGGCACGCGGGGGTGCACGACCGGGTGGCGCGGGGGACGTTGGTGCACGCGTTGCGGCACACGTTGCGACGCGGTTGGCGGAGGACGGTGCGTCGGTGAGTGAGATCATGCACCTGTTGGGGCATGCGTCGGTGGCGTCGTCGCAGGCCTATATCGAGGTGACGGCGCGGGCGAGAGGGAGGCGGCGGGGTCGAACCGGACCTATGGGGTGGTGCGCCGGTTGGTGGGTGAGCGCGGGGACGGGTGAGGTCGGGGGGTGGCTACTCTGTGGCCTGTGATGAACGGTTTCGAGGTTTCCACGGTCAACGTCAATGGTCTGCGTGCGGCGGCGAGGAAGGATCCGGGGTTCGTGGGGTGGTTGGCGGCCACGAGCGCGGATGTGGTGTGTCTTCAGGAGACGCGGGCGGAGCGGGACCAGTTGGCGGCCGAGGTGATCGCTCCGCGGGGGTGGCACGTGGTGTTGGCTCCGGCCGCGGCCAGGGGTCGTGCCGGGGTGGCGGTGTTCTCGCGGGTGGAGCCGGACGCGGTGCGGGTGGGGTTCGGGGCGGCGGAGTTCGAGGATTCGGGTCGGTACGCGGAGGTGGACCTGGGGCCGGTGACGGTGGCGAGTCTGTACCTGCCGTCGGGGGATGTGGGCACGCGAGGCAGGAGGAGAAGGAGCGTTTCATGGAGGCGTTCCTTCCGTACCTGGCCAAGCGGCGTGAGGAGGTGGAGGCGGGGGGCCGTGAGTTGGTGGTGTGCGGTGACTGGAACATCGCGCACCGGGAGGCGGATCTGAGGAACTGGCGTTCGAACCGGAGGAGTTCGGGTTTTCTGCCGCATGAGCGGGAGTGGATGTCGCGGGTCTCGATGAGGTGGGGTACGTGGACGTGGTGCGGTCGTTGATGCCGGATCGGGAGGGCCCGTACTCGTGGTGGACGTATCGGGGGCGGGCGTTCGACAACGACGCGGGGTGGCGGATCGACTACCAGGTGGCGACGCCTGGGTTGGCGGCGCGTGCGGAGTGGGCGCGTGTGGAGCGGGCTGAGGAGCACGCGGCGCGGTGGTCGGACCACGCGCGGTGACGGTGCGGTTCCGGGCGGGCTAGGAGGAGTGGCCATGGGTGTGCCGATCGTGCTGGTGCACGGGATGCGGGTGTCGGGGAGTATGTGGCGTCCGCAGGTGGAGTGGTTGCGTGAGCGTGGTCGCACGGTGGTGGCGCCGGATCTGCCGGGGCACGGGTCGCGGCGGGGTGAGGTGTTCTCGTTGGGTGCGGCGGTGGACACGGTGTTGGGGGCGATCGAGGGTGTGGGTGGTCGTGCCCTGTTGGCGGGGTTGAGTCTGGGCGGGTTCGTGTCGATCGCGGCGGCGGGTGCGGCGCGGGTCGGGTGGCGGGTCTGGTGGCGGCCAGCTGTACGGCCAAGCCGGCGCAGGCGTTGGCGCAGGTGTACCGGATTCCGGCGGTGTTGATGGATCGGTTGCCGGATCGGGGCGCGGCGGTCAATGAGCGGTTCCATCGGTTGACGTTGCGTGATGGTGCGGCGGACGCGTTGCTGGACGGGGGGGTTGGCGGTGGAGGCGGCCATGGCGGTGATCGACGAGATCTCGGAGATGGACGCGTTGGCGGCGTTGGGTGCGTATCCGGGGCCGGTGTGGTTGATCAACGGGTCGCGTGATCATTTCCGGATCCATGAGAAGAAGTTCTTCGACGCGTGTGTGGAGGGCCGGTTGGTGAATGTGCCGCGGGCGGGGCACATGGTGAGTCTGGACCAGCCGGAGAACTTCTCGCGGATCGTGGCGGATGCCGCTGACGTGGTGTGGTTGCGTGGACGGGGTCTGTCGGAGGGCGGTGCGCCCGGTCAGGTGGGCGCTGGGGGTTCCTAGCGGGCGCGGGCCCAGCAGGGTCCGACCACGGGCCGGAGCGAGGCGGAGGCCCAAGGCGAGCACGCCGGGGCGGTGGTTGTTCCACCGCCTCGGCCGTGTCGTGTCAGGGGGTGTGGCTGTTTTGCCGGCTGTGCTGGGGTCTGGTGGGGCGGGGTGGTGCGGGCTGGCGGAAGTAGATCATCGGGTTGCGGTGACCGGTGCGGACGGGGGTGTGCAGGTCGAGTTCCTTCTTCAGGTCCTGGATGGCGCGGTGGGTGTGGGGTGCGCGGGCGGCGGAGGCGGTGAAGTAGGGGGTGGTGTTGTTGGCGAGCCATTTGAGGATGACGGCGCTCGGTGAAGGGCAGGGCGCGGCGTTGGTGGAAGACGTCGTGGACGCTGACGGGGGTGTGGGGGGCGAGGGAGGGCAGGAGGTGGTGGGTGTACCAGCGGGCGAAGCGGCCGTTGTGGGCGGCGTCGATGAACAGGTAGTCGATGTGCGGGGGCAGGTGGCCGGTGCGGGTGCGCACGTCGCCTCGGGTGAAGGTCCAGCGGTCGGTGGACAGGTGGTCGGGGACGTGTTGGGGGGCGTGGTCGACGATGTCGAAGGAGTGGAGGTGGCCGGTGCCGTTGTCGCGTAGGGCGGACAGGATCCAGGTGGTGGACCAGCCGTAGTAGGCGCGATCTCGACGACGTGGGCGGGGGTGGTGTCGCGGAGGAGGAGGTAGGTGATCTCGGCTTCGATGTCGTCGAGTTGGGCGGTCATGGTGGGGTCGGCGTGGGTGTGGTGGTCGCGTTGTTGGTCGCGGACGCGCGCCAGGTCGTCGCGGTGGGTGCGGTAGAGGTGGCTGATGTGGTCGAGGTCGATGGCTGGCGCGGTCGGCATGGTGGGTCCTGTGGTCGGCGGTCGTCGGTGGCTGCCGAACGTAGCAGTGGTGTTGCTTGGCGTGGTGATGATTGGGGGTTTGTGGTGGTGTGGGTGTGTCGTGGTGGTTAGCGGTGGGTTCCGGGGTGGATGAGGCCGGAGTCGTAGGCGGCGATGACGGCCTGGGTGCGGTCGCGGACGCGAGTTTGGCCAGGGTGTTGGACACGTGGGTCTTGACGGTCTGCAGGCCCAGGTGCAGGTGGCCGGCGATCTCGGCGTTGGTGAGGCCCTGGGCGATGAGGGTGAGGGTTTGGGCTTCGCGTTCGGTGAGGGTGGCCACGGCGCGGGCGGCGGGGATGGGGTCGGCGGGCTGGGTGCGGCCAGGGCGCGTAGGGCGGTGGGGAACAGCAGGGTCTGGCCGCGGTGGGCGATGCGGATGGCGGCGAGGATGTCTTCGGGCGGGGTGCGTTTGAGGAGGAAGCCGGTGGCGCCGGCGCGCAGGGCGTCCCAGACGTGGTCGTCGTTGTCGAAGGTGGTGACGACGATGACGCGGGGTGGGTCCTGGAGGGTCTGGGTGAGGGTGTGGGTGGCCTGGATGCCGTCGAGGCCGGGCATGCGCACGTCCATGAGGATGACGTCGGGGCGGGTGCGGCGGGTCAGGTCGGGGACGTGGGCGCGTCCTCGGCCTGGCCGACGACCTCCATGTCGTCCTCGGCGTGATGAGGGCGGCCAGTCCGGCGCGGATGAGGGTTTCGTCGTCGACGAGGGCGATGCGGATCACGGGTGTGCTTTCCAGGTCAGGTGGAGGTCCAGGTGCCAGTGGGTGGTGGTGGGTCGGGCGGTGAGGGTTCCGCCGAGCAGGTGGGCGCGTTCGCGCATGCCGGTGATTCCGCGGCGGCCGGTGCGGCGGCGGTGGCGGCCTGGGGGCAGGGGGTTGGTGACGGTGAGGGCGAGTGTGGTGGGGGTGATGCGGAGGGTGAGGGTGATGGGTTGGTGGGGGGCGTGGCGCAGGGCGTGGTGAGGGCTTCTTGGGTGATGCGGTAGGTCTCGCGGGAGAGTAGGGCGGGGACGTGGGCGGGGTCGCCGGTGAGGGTGCAGGTCAGGTCGGTGCCGGTGTGGCGGGTGGCGGTGGCCAGGTGGGACAGGCGGGTCGAGGTCGGGTGGGGGCGTGCGGGG